>NZ_LSIC01000191.1 GCF_001556045.1 Bradyrhizobium sp. CCH5-F6 | reverse complement strand
GCCTCGATACGCCGCCTCTCTCAACCCGTCATCACCCACTTTCCCGCATAGCTCCTGTCGGCGAGGAGGCGCGCGATGATGTTGCCGATGAGCGCCTCCATGTCCGGGATCACGGTGGCCAGCGTGTGACCGTCGTAGGGATTGCCGGGTAGCGCCTTCACATGGGTGACGAACTGGCCGCCCTTGGCGTGGCCGATCGTGGTGGCGACGGAGACTTTGACGCCGAACTCGTAAGGCTTGTGAGCCTTCCCCTTGCCGATGCACTCGACCTCCGGCGCGTGCAGGGAATAGACCTTCGGCCCGCGTTGACGCTGCTGCTGCTCACGCACACGCCGCGCCAGCGCCAGCAGCTTTGCAAACGCCGCTTCGAGCCCGCTGTTGCCCTCGATCTTGCGGCCGATGTCGCGGATCACGCGGCCCAGATAGGTCCGCAGCGTCTTGAGCGCCCGCCTGGCGCGCTTGAACTGCTTGGCGTGGGCATAGCGCTGGTGCTTGATCAGGGCGAACTTGCCTACCCGCGCATAGGACTGGCGCAAGGCCACGCTATGGCGCTGCGCCAACCGCACCAGCTTCTCGCGCGCCCGGTTCAGAAGCTTTGCATCGGTGGGGAACGTCACGTTCTTGGGCTGAACCGTGGTGTCGACGATCACTCGCGACAACTCGGACGGCTTGATTGCCTTGGTCTTGACGGCAACCGACAGGCTCTCCTGGATCAGCGCCGCCAGCCGCTCCTCGCCCATGCGGTTGCGCCAGCGCGTCAGCGACGAGCGATCGAACACCAGCCGGTGCTGGAAGAACTCCTCGCCGCAGAAGTGTTGGTAATAGGGATTCTCGACCCACCGCTCGCACAGAACTTCGTCGGACAGGTCGTATGTGTGCTTGAGGATCGCCAGCCCCGCCATCAGACGCGTCGGCAGCGGCGGCCGGCCGGGGTCGTCGTCGTAAACCTCGCCGAACCGCTGCTCCAGAAAGCCCCAGTCCACGGTGCGCCCAAGCGTCACCAGCGGATGTTTCATGTCGATGATCTGATCGAGCCGGGAGCGGAACAGATCCTGCTCTCCCGTCTCGCGACGCTCTGGTGGTCGCATCGAATTCCCCGCCAATGCCGGTTCTGGGGCGAGTGAATCACAAATCAAGTTTGCAAGGAATCCCGCTCCAAAGGCCCAGTTTCCGGCAAATCCAGTTGCGGAATAATGCCGTTTCCAGATTCCAAATCAACGGCTTGGGGGTTCTTCACGGACGACTGGTTACCTCAAGGCCGTCGTCACCAATCCCGACTGGCGGCTTGGGTGATTGACGATGCCCGATGAGGTTCGCTCCTCCACCTGTAGTCAGTGCAATCTTCTGCTGATGTCGAACAATTCCGCGTGCCCGGCGAGTGCAGCATCGTAATCGCTGTATAGCCGGCATCGTGTTATTTTCCCATCATCGGAAAGGGCTGTTTCGAACAAAAGCAACGCATAATTCATCGCCGCAGACCGGCCGCTCTGATCAAAGCCCAAGAACCTGGTTAGGAGTTGCGCTCCAGCGATTACGTCAGAGCGCAAACGGCCGTTATTATTCGCCTCCAGCCAAGCAGTGCTGGCTTTTCGCGCTTCCAAGTCGTTACCCAAATGGATCAGCCGCTTACCATCCAAGATGTAGAAACCGAAGGGAAAGATGATCATGTGACCAAGGTCCAAGCTGCGCTCTAATCCTCAATCTGCAACCTGAGACGACAACGTTCAAAACAACGGTTTAGCTGCTGCAGTAGCTCCACCGTATGTAACGTGGCCGCCTCCCCCATTTTTTTCTTGATTGCGGCACCTACAGCGTCTCTACTCTTGGTCAAACCGTTAAGCTCTTTTAGCCCCTTCGGCGTAATAGAAAGGTACACAACCCTCTTATCGGTACTCGAACCTTTTCTTCGGATGAAACCGAGGTCTTCCAACGGTCTTGATTGGTGCACGATGAACGAGGGATTTACCCGCAAGGCTTCAGCAACGGACTTGACCGGGAGGCCGCCTTGCTCGTGAGCCTCTGCAATGATCACAAGGATGTTCCATTGCGGAACGGTCAGCTTAAGTTTGCTCGCCCAAACAGCTTGCACCTCTGAGATTGAGCAATCGAGCGACCTCACCACTCGAACGATTTGTCCGACAACCTCTGTTCCTCGAGGGTCAGACTGATCGTGAGCCATAATTTCCGCCATTGCTCTGAAGAATGCAAGAAACCCCCGGCAGTTTCCCGCCGAGAGCTCTTGGAGGTTAGGTCGTTAGACCGAACTTACCAGTTGCGCTGAGCGCGGATCAACATCTGGTACGTGTCCTGATCCTTGAGCTGGTAAGCAGCGACAGGCTTGGCAACTGTCGCGCTGGCCCCGGCACCCGTGGTGCCTGCGTACTTCTGATCCAGGCGGGTGTAGGTAAAGTCAGCTGAGAACGTCAGGTTCTTGACTGGAGTCCACCGAGTGATCAAACCAAGCTGGGCGATGTTGTAGTCGGGGTTGCAGCTGGTGAGACCGGCACCGAGCGCGGTCACGACGGTACCACCTGCACCGCACATCAAAGTCTTGGCCGTGCTGTTGAACGAGACAGCAGCGTAAGCGCCGTAGATGGCCGTGTTCCAGTATGGATCCCAGTTGTGGGTGTACGCACCGCGCATACCCCAAGTGGTGACCAATTGCTGTTCACCGCCCACTGCGAACACCGAGTCGGGCGCAAACCCAATGCCAAGGCTCTGGTAGGCTCCGGCCAAGCCCGTGCTGCCATAAACCGTGGCCGCACCGGCCGCACCTGCCAGATCCTGAATGTTGTAGCGGGTCGCGCCGTTGGTGTAGACGCCCTGGACGTTGATCGTGTCGCCCGCACCGGTCGGGATGTTCTTGATCGACAAGGCCAACTGGGCAGCCCAGCCCCACTTGTCGGTCGGATGACCGGAGGGCTCGCCAGCGCCAGTGTAGTAAGCAACATGGTTGTTGTGCGCAGCGACCGACGCCTGGAACAGACCCCAAGCCTGATCAACACGAACCATGGCGACTAGGTCGGGAGCAACGGCTCCACCGTAGTCACTGGTGCCATAGCCGAACGTGCCTGGCACCCCAAGGTTATTGACGCCAGCCTGATAGTAAGCCACTTGGTCCTGTGCCGAAAACGACGCCGTCACGCCCTGACCGAAGTCAGCGGTGTAGGTGAACTGGTTGACGCCAGTGACCGTGCCG
>NZ_LSIC01000190.1 GCF_001556045.1 Bradyrhizobium sp. CCH5-F6 | reverse complement strand
GGCCAGGGCTGCAGCGCCTCCGCCGCCCGCTCCGCCCCCTGCACCCGCCCCGGTTCAAGCCGCGGCCGTTGCGCCGCCCGCGCCGGCAACTGCGCAGACGCGCGATCTCAATTCGCCGCTCGGCGTCTGGCTGACCGAGGAGAAGGAAGGCAAGGTCCGCATCGAGCAATGCGGCAGCAACCTCTGCGGCTATTCGGTCGACAGCAAGTCGAACCAGAACGGCGAGCAGGTCCTGATCAACATGAAGCCCGGCAAGGACCAGAAGTGGTCCGGCCGCATCGTCGACCCCAACAGCGGATCGACCTACGACTCCACGATCGCCATGAAGGGCACCGACCGGCTGCGCGTGCAAGGCTGTGCCTTCGGCGGCATGTTCTGCGGCGGCCAGACCTGGACGCGGGTGAACTAGATTCGGGGGCGCACTCCCGGCAAGACGAAGGGGCCCCTGATCGGGGCCCCTTTGCTTTCGCCCTCATGAGGTGCGCAACCTCACAGAGCGTCTAGCGCCCGTGACAGCCCTCACATCGCCGGTTCCGCGCCCGTGCGACGCTCCCCGCATGATCAATCGCAGGGGCGTGTCATGACTGGATTTCGCAAGGGTCTTTTCGCCACCATTGTCGCCATCGCCTTCCCGCTCACGCAAGCAGGCGCCGCAACGAGCACCTTCGACGGCACATGGAATGTGCGCATCGCCTCCTCGAGCGAGGCCTGCGGCAATGGTGCGACCGTCTCGATCGGAATCAACAACGGCCAGATCGCATCGAGCAGCGCCGCAGTGACGGCATCGGGCCGCGTTGCCGGTGCCGGCAGCATCAACGTCACCCTGAGCACCGGCATCAGGCGCGCCGTCGGCTTCGGCCGGCTGAACGGCACGTCCGGCTCCGGCACGTGGCGCGGCGCCATGTGCGCGGGAACGTGGACGGCGGAGCGAATGTGAGCTTCCGTGTCCCTGACGCGCGGCAACGCGCCAGCGTTGCTGCGCTGGCGGGGACCCGGCAATCTTGACCGCTAATTTGGAACGCTCTGCGTCCCGGCTCGGCCGTGCATCTTGTCCGGGGCACGAGAGTGTTCAGCCGACTGCGGCGCCGTACTCCGCGTCGGTGACCGGCTCGAGCCAGGTCGAGTAGACGCCGTCGAGCGCTTCCTGCATGGCGATGTGGCACATGGCGTTGGTCGGCGATGCCCCATGCCAGTGCAGCTCACCCGGCGGAATCCAGACGGTGTCGCCGGGACGGATCTCGCGGATCGGCCCGCCCTTGGCCTGGATGCGGCCGACGCCGGAAATGACGTAAAGCGTCTGCCCCAGCGGATGGTGATGCCAGTTGGTGCGCGCACCCGGCTCGAACGACACGCGCGAGCAGTTCAGCCGTGCCGGCGCGGGCGCCATGATCACGGGGTCCTGCAAGACAGTGCCGGTGAAGTGTTCCTTGGGCGCGTGGCGGGTCGGCCGCGTGCCTGCAACAGTGATCTCCATCGAAATGACCTCTCTTCTTCCCGGTTACTTCTTGCTCGCGGCGTAGCGCGCCTTGGTTTCGGCATTCATGGGGTAGAGGCCCGGCAGCACCGCGCCGTTGTTCACCTCGTTGACGATCCAGGCCTCCATCCGCTCCTGCTCGACGCCCTCGGCGAGGACGTGATCGAGCATCGCCTGCGGGATCAGCACGCAACCGTCCTGGTCGGCGACGACGATGTCGTTCGGGAAAACGGCAACGCCGCCGCAGCCGATCGGCTCGCCCCAGCCGACGAAGGTGAGCCCCGCAACGGAAGGCGGCGCGGCATAGCCGTCGCACCACACCGGAAGGTTGGTGCCGAGCACACCCTCGACGTCACGCACGACGCCATCGGTGACCAGCGCGGTGACGCCGCGCTTGACCATGCGCGCGCACAGGATGTCGCCGAAGATGCCGGCATCGGTGATGCCCATGGCGTCGACCACGGCGATGCATCCTTCCGGCATCGCCTCGATCGCGGTGCGGGTCGAGATCGGCGACGACCAGGATTCCGGCGTCGCCAGATCCTCGCGCGCGGGCACGAAACGCAGCGTGAATGCCGGCCCAACCAGCCGCGGCAGCCCGGGGCGCAGCGGACGGGCGCCGCGCATCCACACATTGCGCAGCCCCTTTTTCAGCAGGACCGTGGTGATCGTGGCGGTGGTGATGCCGGCGAGGGTCTTGCGGGCTTCGGGCGACATGGACGAGAACGAGCTCCGGAAAGGCGGGAAAGAACGGGCGCATCTTGCGAGCCGCAGCCCTTGCGTCAAGGGCCAAGAGGGGCCCAATAACGCAGGGCCGCTGAGCTGTTATGCGACGCGATAACAAGGCTTTATCGGATGCCCTTGCATTAATTTATTGGACTTGCGGACGCATTTACGCGAAGCAGGGTAACGCGGAACTCAAGGTCGAGCCCGCGCGCTTCCCAAACTCCGATTTCGACAGCTCTTCGACAGCTCAATGGCCGCGACGCTTCCCCCGCCCCGCCTTCTGCCCAGTGGCGACAGCGCCGTCACGGTCGAGTTCAGCCGCACCATCGACGAGGACGCCAACCAGCGCGTGCTCGCGCTCGACAAGGCGCTCGCCGCGAGCCCCATCGAGGGCATCACCGAGACGGTGCCGACCTATCGCTCGTTGCTGGTCCACTACGACCCCGAAAAGATCGGTTTCGACGCGCTCGGCGAAAAGATCCTCCCCATCGCCACCCGGCCGCTGCCGCCGGTCACCAAGGCGCGCCGCTGGCGCATTCCGGTCGCCTATGGCGGCGAGCACGGCATCGACCTCGAGGATGTCGCGAAGGCGCTCAACACCACGCCTGACGACATCATCGCCCGGCATGCCGGCGGCGATTACAAGGTCGCCATGATCGGCTTCACGCCGGGCTGGTCCTATCTCAGCGGCCTCGACAAATCGCTGCACATGTCGCGGCGGCAGAATCCGCGGCTGCTGACGCCGGCCGGCACGATCTCGATCGGCGGTGTCCAGGCGGGGATCCAGTGCCTCGCCGCGCCGAGCGGCTGGCACCTGCTCGGCCGCACGCCGGTGCGCACCTATCAGCTCCACCGCAATCCGACCTTCCTCACCGAGCCCGGCGATCGCGTGACGTTTTTCGCCATCGACCACAAGACGTTCGCGGAGCTGGATCGCGCAGCGGAAGCCGGCGAGATCGTCGCCGAGCAGGTGGACGCATGAGCCGGCTCGTCGTCGCCAGCATCGGCCCAGCAAGCTCGGTCCAAGATGGCGGCCGCTTCGGCGCGCAGCGCTACGGCCTGACCGTCAGCGGGGCGATGGATCGCCTGTCGCTCGCGGCGGCGAACACGCTCGTCGGCAACGAGCCGTTCGCGGCCGCCGTGGAGATCGGCCCGTTCGGCGCCTCCTTCACCGCTCGCGACGGCGCCGTCCGCGTCGCGATATCTGGCGCGCCGCGCAATGCGGACATCGCCGGAAACCCGGTCGCGATGGACACATCGGTGACGCTGAAGGACGGCGAGACGTTGACGCTCGGTTTTGCCCGCGGCGGCGCCTTCACCTATCTCGCGATCGAGGGCGCCATCAAGGGCGAGCTGGTCTTCGGCAGCCTCGCGGTGAATGCCCGCGCCGGCCTCGGCAGCCCCTACCCGCGCCCCCTCCAGGCCGGCGACGAGTTCAGCGTTGATGCGGCGAGCGGTGCGGCGGAGCTCCGCATCGAATTGCCGAAGCCTGCGACGGGTCCGATCCGGGTCCTGCTGGGTCCGCAGGATGACGAGTTCGACGAGGCCAACAAGTCGCTGTTCCTCAACAGCGAGTGGAAGATCTCGGCAACCTCCGACCGCATGGGCTACCGGCTCGAAGGTCCCGCCATCAAGCATCTGCACGGCCACAACATCGTCTCCGACGGCACGGTGAACGGCAGCATCCAGGTGCCCGGCAACGGTGCGCCGATCGCGCTGATGATGGATCGGGGCACCTCCGGTGGCTATCCGAAGATCGCAACCGTCATCACGGCCGATGTCGGCCGCCTCGCCCAGACCTCGGCGGGAACCGCGTTCCGCTTCAAGGCCGTCAGCATGGCCGAGGCGCAGGAAGAGGCGCGCAAGTATGCGCAATTGATCCGGACCCTGCCCGATCGCCTGCGTTCTGCCGACACCGTCGCACTCAACATCGCGGCGCTCAGCGATGCCAATGTTGCGGGCTTTGCGGTGAGCGCCGTGGACGCCGGGACTTGGCAGGTCCCGGCCGAGCCGTAAGCTACAACGACCAGAGGCGGAGAGCACCCATGAAGACAGTCGATCTCAATTGCGATCTCGGCGAAGGTTTCGGCGCGTGGGAGATGGGCAACGACGCCGCAATGATCGAGCTGGCGAGCTCGGTCAACGTCGCCTGCGGCTTTCATGCCGGCGACCCCGACATCATGCGCCGGACGGTGGAGCTGGCGAAGGCGCGCGGCGTCTCTGTCGGCGCGCATCCCGGCTACCGTGACCTGCACGGCTTCGGCCGGCATCCGATCGCCGGGCTCAAGGCCTCGGAGATCGAGAACCTCGTCGCCTATCAGATCGGCGCGCTGCAGGCGATCGCGACCGCGGCCGGCCACAAGGTCACGCATGTGAAGGCGCATGGCGCGCTCTCCAACGTCGCCTGCGAGGACGACATGACCGCGAAGGCGATCGCGGCCGGCATCAAGGCGGTCGATCCCAGCCTGATCTTCGTCGTGCTCGCCAATTCGAAGCTGGTGAAGGCCGGCGAGGACGCCAACCTGCCGATGGTGCACGAGGTCTTCGCTGACCGCGCCTATGAGGACGACGGCAACCTCGTCTCGCGCAAGAAGCCCGGCGCGGTGTTGCACGATGCGAAAGCGATCGCGGATCGCGTCGTGCGGATGGTGCAGGACGGCGCGGTGGTGTCGGTGACCGGCAAGGTCATCAAGATGCGCACGGATACGGTCTGCATCCACGGTGACACGCCCGGCGCGGTAGACATCGCGCGCGGGGTTCGTCAGGCGCTGAAGGATGCGGGGATCGAGGTCGCGCCGTTCAAGCGTGGGGCGTGATCAGAACGGGTGCACCGACAGCGTGCCGAACACGATCGCGGCGATGACGGCGAAGGCGCTGTAGAGCGCGATGTGATGGGCGCTGGCCGCTGTCTTCCGCGACAGCGACTGCGCGGTTGCGTGCAGGCGGGCTTCCGCCGAGAGTTCGCGCATGGTCGATCTCCAATAGCCCATGTGCGGATTATGAAGGATCAACCGGGGTGGCCGGCAAGATGCCGGCAGAAAAAACGATATGTCTGCTCCGAGGCCGCCGTCCAGAAGGCGCAAATTCTCCCGACCTGCCCTCGCCGAGAATGCTATTCGGCGGCATTCGAGCGAACCGGAACCCGCCTCAGGTGCTCCCGATCAGAAGGGTCGAAAAACAACCCCATGCAAAGTAATTGTGGCAGACCGCGCCACGCCCCGCCGCCGCCACGCAAAGGCATATTCTTGGTCGATGTCGCAGTGCATTAGACTGGAAGGACATCACAGTGCTCTGGACGGCCCAGGCCGCGCCGTCCTCGCTGCGTTCAGCTTCCCTTGCGCGCCCCGCCAAGCCCGGGATTGATGGCGAGCGAGGTGCCGGCGGCACCGCCGGCTTCAAAGGCCGTCATCGACACCATCCGGCTGGTGCTGCGCTGGGTCCGGATCTTCAGGTCGAGCTTGTCGAATTCCGCATCGACCACCGAGGTCTTGAGCACGACCAGGCCGCGGCCGGTGCTTGCGTTGACCTGATCGCGACCGGCCTTGATCGCCACCAGCCTGTCCGCGATCGACGCCACCATGCCGAGCGCGAAGGAGGCATTGGCCAGATGGCGCTCCTGGTGACGGAACGTGGCGTAGTCGGCCGAGGTCTTGAAGCGGCCGAGTTCGGCGCGCACGGCGCCGTCGATCAATTCGGCCAGATAATGCGCGACCTCGACATCGGCGCCGAGACCGAAGAACACGTAGCTGCTCTCGCCGGCCGCGTTCTTCTCGCGCCAGACCCTGCAATCGCAGAAATGAGCGATCGCGCCGATGCAGTCCTCCAAGGGAATGCGCTTTTTGCGATGGGTCTCGAAGACCCGCCGTTCGCACGGCGAGGCGCGCAGCTCGACGTCGGAGAGCGACAGATCATGGCGATCGAGCAGCTCGGCGACCTTGGCCGCGGCCGACAGCGCCTCGTCCTCGGTGCAGCCATTGGCGATCGTCTTGGCGCGCAACGCCTGAATGCGGAGCTTCAGCTTGTCGAGTTCGGCCGGATTGGCCATTGCGTCACCGATCACCTGCTAGGGAAGGTCTGCCGACCGACTCCGGTCGGGTAGTCATGGCGGATCGGGTGTCGACCAAAGGACGCTGCTTGCGCAAGTCAATTTTGAATTTGAACGCGAGTCTCGAAGATATCGCAGATTTCCAGCTCGCTTGGATTGACGTGTTCTTAATTTCCGAAACGAGCTACGCCTATGACGGATCGAAGCATATCTCTTGACCGGGCGAGTCTCTTTGGTACAGTGGTAGTGTTCGACGGTTGACAGACTACCCGGAAGCGCTACTCGCCACCGCCAAGTTCGCCAGGCCATGAGCCAAGCGACTTCGCGTCTTACCAGCCGAACTTGCCAATATTTGTTGCGACCAGCTCCCTCACTTCGGAGTTGCTGATCTCGATAGATGATCTCCCAATCGATTTGGGGGAAGTGACTTTCCACGTTCACAGCTCATTGGCGCGAGGCAGACATGAGGTCAAGACTCTCCGCAATGATCCTTGCCGCAACAAGCCTGGCAGTAGCCGCCGGCTCTGTCTTTGCTCAACAGGATAAGTACGCCTTGAAGGTGCCTGGTGGTCTCGCATTCGCTGAATTCAGAGGATACGAAAGCTGGGAAGTGGTTGCTACCAGCCAAAGCCCAGGCCTGAAGCTGGTCGCCGTAATCTTGGCTAATCCAGAGATGATCGCGGCATACAAGGCTGGAATCCCCGAAAATGGACAGCCCTTCCCCGATGGAGCCAAAATGGCGAAGGTCCATTGGACCCCGAAGATGAACCAGCACTTTCAGGACACGATCGTGCCGGGCTCCTTGCATGACGTCGATTTCATGGTGAAGGACTCCAAGAGGTTCGCAGACAGCGGCGGCTGGGGATGGGCAGTCTTCAAGTACGACGTTGCAAGCGGCAACTTCACTCCCGGCACCGAAGCAGACAAGCCTCCGCAATCAAACGATGCAAAATGCGGCTACGCTTGTCACACCGTGGTGCAGTCACGGGATTATTTGTTCACGGAATACGGAAAGCGATGACATAGGTCCCGGCGACGCCAGCTTACGTTGAACCGATGACCACATCAGGACGTTGGCTATGGCGTCCCTCGTCCGCTGCGGGCGTGAAGCGGACGAAGCGATGCCGGAAGCTGCATGACGAATTATGGCTACGCGGCCCTAGTAAACGTCGGCCTGGAAGCGTCCGGTCTTCTTCAGCTCGGCGACGAAGCTGACGGCCTCGTCGGTCGAGCGTGCGCCGAACTGGGCGACGATGTCGACCAGCGCGCGCTCGACGTCCTTGGCCATGCGCTTGGCATCGCCGCAGATGTAGAAATGCGCGCCTTCGGCAAGCCAGGTCCACACCTCGCGGCCGACCTCGCGCATGCGGTCCTGCACGTAGAACTTCTTCTCGCCGTCGCGCGACCAAGCCAGCGACAGGCGCGTGAGCACGCCCGCCGTCTTCATCGCGTTGAGCTCGTCCTGGTAGAAGAAGTCGCAATCGCTGCGCTGATGGCCGAAGAACAGCCAGTTCTTGCCGGGGGCTCCGGTGGCCTTGCGGTCGAGCAGGAAGGCACGGAACGGCGCGATGCCGGTGCCGGGACCGACCATGATGATTGGGGTCTTCGGGTCCCGCGGCAGGCCGAAGCCGTGTGCCTTCTGCACATAGACCTTGAGCTTCTCGCCATCTTTGATGCGATCGCCGAGAAAGGTCGAAGCGACACCGAGGCGCTTGCGCTTGCCGATGACGTAGCGCACGGAATCGACCGTCAGCGACAGCTTTCCGGGCGTCGCATTGTGCGAAGACGAGATCGAATAGAGTCGCGGCTGCAGCGGCTCCAGCGCCTCGACGAAGGCCTCGGGATGCGGCCGCGTGCCGGAAAACTTCTGCAGCCCGGCCATGACGTCGAGGGTGGCGGCATCGCCATCGGGATCCTCGCCCTGCGCAAGCGCCCGCGCCTTCTCGCGCGCCGCACCGCCCGTGATGAACGAGATCAGCTCGAACAGCGTGTCCGGCGCCGGCGACAACGACACGTCGTCGATCAACACCTCGCGCAGCGTCTTGCCATTGACCTTGGTGGTGTGGGAGGCGCCGAGCAGCGCGATGATCTGGTCGACGAGGCCGACATCATTGCGCGGGAACACGCCAAAACTGTCGCCGACGACGTAGTCGAGCTTGCTCTCGGAGAGATCGAATTCGACGTGATAGGTCTCCTTCTCCGACTTCCCCTTGTTGAGGAGGCGGCGGGACAGGAATGTCGCGCTGACGGGGTTGTCGCGCGAGCGGCCCGGTTCTGCGATCGTCACGGTCACGGCCGGCGCCGCCGTCTCCGGCTTGTCCGCCGCTTTGGCCGCTGGAGCCTTGTCGAGCTCCTCGTACAGCGACTTCAGCATCCGCGCGGTTTCCTTTCCGCCGGGAACGCAGAGGTTGAGCCGTGCCTCGCTGCGGCTCGCGATCGCCTCCGAGTAATCGTGACAGTTGTAGCCGCACTGACCGCAATCCTGCTGCGCCATCGCCGCCATCATCTTGCGGCGCAGGGGGCGTCCCTCGGCGAGCTTCATCCGCTCGGCGATCGGCATGGTCTGGTCGTGCCATGGCGCCTCGCCGTCGTCGCCATCACCGGCCGCGCCCTGCATGACCGCGGCACCCTGCTCCGCCGAAAGCGGCGCGGCGACGTCGGGCGACAGCAGGCCGGCGAAGAAGCCGTTGAGCCAGGATCGCTGCGCGTCGGAGAACGGCGCGCTGGGTGGGATGATGTCGAGCTTGGGTGGAGGGGTGATCTGGTTCATGCGGACACCTGTGCATCGGCAAGCTTGCGCAGCGTTTCGCCGTCATGGCGGCGCGCAAAAGACAGGAACGTTTCATCGGGAGACGAACGATGGGCGATGTAGGCCTTGAGCAGTCCTTCGACCGTCTTCGGCGCGTCCTCGGCCTTGAGGTCGTGATAGACCTCCTGCCCGACATCGGCATCGGGGCCGAAGCCGCCGCCGGTGAAGAGGTGATAACCCTCGACCGTGTCCTCGTCGTTGACAGGCACGCGCGCGCCGATCAATCCGATGTCGCTGATGTAGTGCTGGGCGCAGGAATGGTGACAGCCGGTGACATGGATGTTGACCGGCTTGTCCATCGGGACGCGCGGCTCGCACCAATCACCTATCTCGGCTGCGTGGCGCTTGGTGTTCGCCGCGGCAAAGCGGCAACCGGCATTGCCAGTGCAGGCGATCAGCCCCGCGCGGATGTGCGAGGCCTCCACCGCAAGCCCGATCTGCTTGATCGCCGCGACCGCCAGCTCGACATTTTCGTCGCGCACGCCCGGGATCAAGAGGTTCTGCCAGACCGTGAGGCGGATATCGCCGTCGCCGAGATCGCGCGCGACCTTGGCGAGGCCCCGCATCTGATCGGAGGTGAGCTTGCCGAGTGTCAGCGACACGCCGATCCAGTTGAGACCCTCCTGCTTCTGCTTGTGCACGCCGATATGCGCCATGCGGTCCGCCGCCGGCCGCGGCGCGAACGCCTCTTCCGGCACGCGCGTGAACGGCGTCTTCAGCCGCTCCTCGACGAGCCTCAGGAAGCCGTCATGGCCCATGGCGTCGAGCACGTATTTCAGGCGCGCCTTGTTGCGGTTGGTGCGGTCGCCATGGTCGATGAACACGCGCACGATCGCGTCGGCAACGGCCGTCGCCTGCTCCGGCTTGACGACGATGCCGGAATATTTCGCAAAGTCCTTGTGGCCGGTGATGCCGCCGAGGCCGAGGCGGAACCAGACGCCGGGCTCAACGCCGAACCCGTCCTTCACCTCGTACGCGGTGAAAGCAATGTCGTTTGTCTCCTCAAGCACCGCGATCCTGCCGGCACCGTCGAAGGCGACGTTGAACTTGCGCGGCAGGCCGTAGAGCGAGCGGTCGTTGAGAATGTGATAGTGCCACTCGCGGGCATAGGGCCGCGTGTCGATGATTTCCTGCGGATCGATGCCGGCCGTCGGCGTTCCCGTCACGTTGCGGATGTTGTCGGCGCCGGAGCCGCGCGAGCACAGGCCGAGGTCCTGGATGCCCTCGATCAGCTTCACCGCGTGCTTCGGTGGGATCTCGCGGAGCTGGAGATTGGCGCGGGTGGTGACGTGGCTGTAGGGGCCGCAGAGTTCGTCGGCGAGATCGGCAAGGCCCGACAGCTGCCAGTGCTTCATGATGCCGTTGGGAATGCGCAGGCGGCACATGTAGGAGTCCTGCGTCGGCGCGACGTAGAAGATCCCGTAATAGCGCCAGCGGAAATTGTCCGCCGGGCTCGGCGGCGCGTTGTCGAGCGCCTGCTGGCGCAGCCGCGGATAGGCATCGAAGGGATGCTCGTCGCGCTTGAACTTCTCCTGATCGGCGAGCTTCTTGCCCGACGCAATCACCTTGTCCTGCGCCTTGATATGCACGGCATCGGGACCAACAGGCTCGGCATTCGCCTTGCCGGCAGCGCCGGCGCCGAGACCGCGGCCGACCCGGCTGATCTGCAAGCCGGTCGTGAAGCCTTCGAGATAGCGTTTCTGCTCGTCGGTAAAGTCGACTGAGAGCGTTTCGATTTTCATGGTCGGTAACGAAGCTCCTGCGGCCACCAGAGTGGCTTCGACGGAAATTGTGCGACCCGCGGGGAACTCGGCCGGCTCAAGAGCCTGCTTTGCAACCCGACGGTCCATTCAGCTTCGTTGCTGTGGGACTTGGCTCAGCAGGCACCAATGACAAGCTGGCCGCAGTGCAACATTCAAGTTGCGTGCCAGCTTGGTCGAAATAGATCGCATTGTAATATCAGGGGATTAGGACACCCTCGGGAAATACCCGTCTGGGAAGTCTCCCGAAATTCGAGCAGTCAGCCCAAACATTAGCCAGCGAACTTACGTGCTCGAAAACAGAGCAGATCCGAATCAGCCTTTCCAGCGCCCGACCTCGAAGGCCTCGAGATGCCCCCTGATGTTGTCGGGATCGAAGACCGGCCCGGCGAAGGCGCCGAACGCTGCTGGAGCTTCAGGGGGCGCCCTGTTGCCAAGGGCTGCGTCGTAAAGATCGGGCCTGAACACCGCCATCGCCGTCTTGACGCCGTCCGGGGTCAGCGCCGTCTGCCCCCAACGCACCATCTGAGCATAGAGCCAGGCGGCCTGGATCGGGTCGGGGCGCCCCGCCTCCTCGCGTCCCACGAGAAGGTAACGGCCGCTTTCGCGGAAGGTGCCGTCGGGCGAGATCTTCAGGCGCCCCGTCAGGGTGCGCTGGATGACCTCGGCATCGACGCCGATCCGCTCCGGCTGGGCCAGGATCCGCGCCGCTTCGGTCCGATTTTCCGGATGCTCGATGAACTCGGCGGCCTTCACCGCCGCGCGCACGAGGCTGGCGACCACGTCCGGATTGGTCTCGGCCCAGGCCTGACGCACGGCCAGCACCTTCTCCGCCGCACGGACCAGGATGTCGGAGACGAAATGCAGGATGTGACCGATGCCGAGATCCACCGCGACCGAATTCCAGGGCGCGCCGACGCAGAACGCATCGACGTGGCCGTTCTTGAGGCTGTCGACCATATAGGGCGGCGGCAGCACCACGAGGCGCACGTCCTCGTCCGGATCGACGCCCGCCGCGGCCATCCAGAACCGCAATTGGTAGTTGTGGGTGGAGAACGGGAAAGTCATGCCGAAGGTCAGCGGCTCGGCCCCGGCCTTGCGACGTTTCGCAACCAGCCGCGCCAACGCCTTGGCCGTCACCATGGGATCGAAGCGGTCGCCGTCGATCTCCTCCATCAGTGCGGCATGGAGCGCCGGCGACACCGTGATGGCATTGCCGTTGATGCCGAGATTGAACGGCGCGGCGATCGGCACCTTGACGTGACCGAGCCCGAGCGAAGAGGCGATCGCCACGGGCGCGAGGAGATGCGCGGCATCGAACAGGCCGATATTGAGCTTGTCGCGGACGTTGGACCAGGACACCTCGCGCACCAGCTCGACGTCGAGGCCTTCGGCGGCGGTGAACCCCTTGTCGACGGCGACGATCAGCGCCGCAGCATCGACCAGCGGAATGAACCCGATGCGGAGGGGAACGGTCATTTCAGCATCTCCGACGCGGTGATGATCGACTGCGCGATCTCGCCGATTTTCTTCTTCTCGCGCATCGCGGTGGAGCGCAGCAGCACATAGGCCTCGTCCTCGGTGAGGCCCTTCACCTTCATCAGGATGCCCTTGGCGCGCTCGATGACCTTGCGATCCTCGAGCTGCGACTTGGTGCGCTCGAGCTCCTCCTGGAGCTTGGCGAAGGCATTGAAGCGGGACACGCAGAGGTCGAGGATCGGCTTGATGCGCTCCTTCTTCAACCCATCGACGATATAGGCCGAGACCCCCGCCTCGACCGAGGCCTGGATCGAGGCTGAATCGCTCTGGTCCACGAACATCGCGATTGGCCTCTTCACGGCGCGGCTGACCTGGAACATCGCCTCCAGCACGTCGCGGCTGGGGTTCTCCAGATCGATCAGGATGATGTCGGGGTCGACCGCATAGATGCGGGCCAGCAGGCTCTGCATCTCGCTGATATGGACGACCTGCGTGAATCCGGCGTCCCGCAACCCTTCCTCGAGGATCGCAGCCCGGATCGGGCTTTCGTCGACGATCACGATTTTGGGCGACTGTTCGGCGCTCATAGCTCACTCGCGGCGGGTGATTCATCCATAGCACGGCCGCGGACGATGCAAAGGGTTGTAATTATGGGCAATTGGGACTAGCTCAGGCCGGTCAATCAGGCAGTTCAGATATGGATCAGACGGCTGCGCCCAAGGTCAGCTTCGTGTCGCTCGGGTGCCCCAAGGCATTGGTGGATTCCGAGCGCATCATCACGCGCCTGCGCGCGGAGGGCTATGAGCTCGCCCGGAAGCACGACGGGGCCGACATCGTCATCGTCAACACCTGCGGCTTCCTCGACAGCGCCAAGCAGGAGTCGCTTTCGGCGATCGGCGAGGCCATGGCCGAGAACGGCAAGGTGATCGTCACCGGCTGCATGGGCGCGGAACCGGAAGCGATCGAGCAGGCCTATCCCGGCGTGCTCTCCATCACCGGCCCGCAGCAATATGAGAGCGTGCTCGATGCCGTGCACCGCGCGCTGCCGCCCGCGCACAATCCGCATCTCGACCTAGTGCCGCCGCAGGGTATCAAGCTGACACCGCGCCACTACGCGTACCTGAAGATCTCCGAAGGCTGCAACAATCGCTGCACCTTCTGCATCATTCCGAAACTCCGCGGCGACCTGGTCTCGCGCCCCGCCAACGACGTGCTGCGCGAGGCCGAGCGCCTGGTCGGCGCCGGCGTCAAGGAACTGCTGGTGATCTCGCAGGACACCTCGGCCTATGGCGTCGATCTGAAATACGCCGAGAGCCCGTGGAAGGACCGCCAGGTCCGCGCCAAATTCCTCGACCTCGCGCGCGAGCTTGGCGAACTCGGCGCCTGGGTCCGACTGCAATACGTCTACCCCTACCCGCATGTCGACGAGGTCATCGCGCTGATGACGCAAGGCACGGTGCTGCCCTATCTCGACATCCCGTTCCAGCATGCGAGCCCCGAGGTGCTGAAGGCGATGAAGCGTCCGGCGGCGCAGGACAAGACGCTGGCCCGGATCAAACGCTGGCGCGAGGAATGTCCCGATCTCGCTCTGCGCTCGACCTTCATCGTCGGCTTCCCCGGCGAGACCGATGCCGACTTTGCCTATCTGCTCGACTGGCTGGATGAAGCCGAGATCGACCGCGTCGGCTGCTTCAAATACGAGCCGGTCGCCGGCGCCACGTCGAACGCGATCGAGAATCCCGTCCCTGAAGAGGTCAAGCAGGAGCGCTACAACGCGCTGATGGCGCGGCAGCAGAAGATCTCCGCCCGACGTCTCAAACGGAAGGTCGGCACGCGCCAGCAGATCATCATCGACGAGGTCGGTCCGACCGTCGCCAAGGGCCGTTCCAAGGCCGATGCGCCGGAGATCGACGGCGCGGTCTATCTGACGAGCCGCCGCCCCTTGCGCGTCGGCGAGATCGTCACCGCGAAGATCGAGCGCGCAGACCAATACGATCTGCACGGCAGCGTCGCAGGGTTCTGAGAGCCACGGCGTCAGGCCGGCCATTTCAGTACCCAGCGCGCTGCGGCTTGGGTGCGCGGAAGAGATCGCATGCACTGACCAATGCTGCCGAGCAGAGGAGGCTTTGAGGCAAGTTGGTCATGTTGCTTCTCCCGACGCCCGCTGTTCGTCATGCGCGGCGAACACCTCCTTGGCTGCGAATAGCCCGTTCAGCGCAGCCGGGAAGCCCGCATAGACGGCCATCTGCATGATGATCTCCACGATCTCGTCGCGAGAAAGCCCGACGTTCAGACCCGCCTCGAGATGCACTTTGAGCTGAGGCGCGGCATTTCCGAGCGCCGTCAGCGCAGCGATCGTCGCGATCTCTCGATCGCGGAGGCCGAGGCCCGGGCGGCAGTAAATGTCGCCGAAGGGAAACTCGATCACGTATCGTGCGAAGTCCGGAGCTATATCGGCGAGCGAAGCGATGACTTTTTCGCCGGCACTGCCGTCAATGCGTGACAGGGCCCGCTGGCCGCGATCGAAGCGGCTTTCGGCTTGTGTTTGGGCGTGCGTCATTTTCCTTCGTCCTCTGTTCGTCGCCGGCGTAACCGGCGATCTTGGTATCAAGGACGAGCAGGCATTCCTGGAGTTCGGCAATCTGCGTGCGAACCTGTTCTCGATGGATTTCCAGCATCTGCCGCCGGGCTGGCCCGGTGGCGTCGCCTTCGTCACGAAGCGCCGCGTAACGCAACATGTCCCGGATTGGCATTCCGGTGGTCTTGAGCCGACCGAGGAATGCGATCCATGTCAGGATTGATGCGTCAAAATCACGTTGACCGGAGCGATCCCGGTCAGCGTATGGAAGCAGCCCGATGCGCTCATAATAGCGCAGCGTGTGGGTCGACAAGCCGGTTCGTTTTGCAAGGTCGCCGATCTTCATTGTGCCCGTTCTCGTACTGACGCACGTACAGATACCCCTTCGAGCGCGCTCTAAGTCAAGAGGGATCGAAGGTGCCGCGAGGTCAAGCAAGAGCTACAGCGCACCGATGGCGCAACAGCGGAAATCTCGGCGCGCCGCCTACACGGCAGCGTCGCATGTTTGGCGGAGAACGCGCGACCCAGAAACGAGGCTTCAGGCCCCCATCAGCCATTTCGGCACCCACCGCTCCGGCCTTGGCGCCCGCGCGAGATCGGCCTTTGCCTCGGAGAGCTTCGCCGGCTCGCCGTCGATCGTCGGCCGCAAATCGTACTCGAAATTCGGCATGATCCGGCCATCGGCATGGAGCCCGAAATGCATCGAGTACCAAAGCCCGAGCTCAGGCTGCGCGCGATGCATCTGGTCGCGCAGATCGCGCAGCAAGGACTCGATTGAAGCAGCCTCTTCGAACGGCTGCGGTCCGCGCGAGAGCACGCGCGCCTGGTATTGCGCGCCGACGATCGCGACCTCGAAGCGGGTCTGGTCCCAGGGCTTCTTGCCCTTCGGCAGATGCGCCGCCAGCCGCCAACCAAGCTCGGCCATCAGCCGGTGATTGGCCCAATAGTCCTCGCGTTCCCGGCTCCACTTCTCCATGAAGCCGCGAAAGTCGGGTAGCTCCGGCGACGCCTCGTCGGGCGCCGCCGCTTCGCCGTGCGGCCGTCCGGCGAGCCATTGCGCGAGCTCGACCGTCTGGCACTCGACTTCCTCGCGCGGCTTCAGATCGCTCCAGGCGTCGTCGAATTGCTGCGACGTCAGTTTGGCGAGCAGCCCGTCGAGGCTCGGAGCCAGCAGCTCATAGTCGCCCTCCGATCCCAGCCCCACGATCGGCGGATTGTCGCGATCGAGACCCGCGCCATACCAGCCGCCGACGGCCGAGCCGTCCGGCAGCCGCATGAACAGCGAGAACCTGTCGCGCAGGGAACTGCCGTCGAAGATCGGCGCGGAATCGGAGAACTGGCCTTGCAGGGAGAAACAGCCGACGCTGCCCCAGGGGCGCCCCTCGAGCCAGTCGGCAAAGTCGACCAGCAGGCGCGGCGCTTCGATGCCGGGCGGAAATGCGCCGCGAATGCTGTCGAGGTCGATCGGGTAAGGCGTGTCGGACAAGGCTGCAAACTGTCTGTTGGTCCCGCCCTCTTGGTCTGAGCCGCCGTGCGTCCGGTTCGAACCAATTCGCGTGCCCTGATCACAAACGCGCCAGCGACGCGAAGGTTTCTGCCCGGCGGACAATGAAATGGCGCGAACCCGGCGGTATCAGGAGCGGACGACGCATGTCCGGGCATTCGCATGACCTTGCTCGCGTCGTCTCGACTGCCGCGGCGCGGCGCGCGAGACCGCCTGCGGAACGCATTGTGACACTATAATGCATTCACGCAGGGGTCACGGACTCGGCCTAACTCTGCCCGCGCCTTTCAACGCGAGCGAGGAACGAGGATGAGCCTCTCGGGCATGCTGCGCACACAGCGCTTCGACGATTACCGCTTCTACCACCAGAGCACCGTCAACCAGACGCTGCACCTCTTCAGCGCCGTGATCTTCCTGTTCTGCTACGCGCTGCTGTTCATAGACCCCGCGCTCGCCGGCATCGTCGGCTGGCTTGCGATGTTGACGCGGCAGACCGGGCATTTCTTCTTCGAGCCGAACGGCTATGACGCCGTCAACGGCGTCAGCAACGAGTACAAGGAAGCCGTCAAGGTCGGCTACAACCAGACCCGCAAGATCGTTCTGCTCCTCGTCTGGGGCAGCGCGCCGATCGCGCTGTATTTCCATCCGACGCTGTTCGGACTTTTCGATCCGCCAGCCGGACGTCTCGACTTCGTCCGGCACGTTGGCACGCTCTGGCTCGCGATCGGCATCGGCGGCGGACTTGCGCGCATGCTCCAGCTCTTCGTCACGCGCGACCTCACGACCGGCCTGGTATGGGCGTTCAAGGTGCTGACCGACCCATTCCACAACATCGCGCTGTACTGGAATTCACCGCTCAAGCTGATGCGCGGCGAGCTCATCGACACCGCGATTGCGGACGCGGATTGGGGCGACGAAGACGCCGAGGAAGCCGCTCACCTGACCTGACCGATGCACGCCAGGTGGGTGTTCGGCAAAACGCCCGCTTGACAAAGCCCGGCATTCACATGTATTGCCGCGCCCCATGATCAACCGGACCAACCAGCGCACCGAAATGCTCCGCCGTCGCTCCCGCGACGACGAGAGGGTGCGCCATGTCCGACGACGCCGCTGAACCACTAGAATTCAGCCGAGTTTTCGAGAAGGCCGCACCCGCAAGGTGCGGCCTTTCTGCTTTTTGCGCCCGTTTTCCACCCGCCTCCAGAGGAGTTCGACATGACCACGCATCCGTATGACGCGCTGATGGACATCACCGCACGGCCCAAGGCCGTGTTCGTCCGCGGCGCCGGCTCCTACCTCTGGGACGACGGCCGCAAGCGCTATCTCGATTTCGTGCAGGGCTGGGCCGTGAATTGCCTCGGCCATTCGCCGCCTGCGATTGCAGATGCGCTTGCCGCGCAGGCCAAGCGGCTATTGACGCCGAGCCCGGCCTTCTACAACGAGCCGAGCCTCAAGCTCGCGCAGGCATTGGTCGAGAACAGTGCTTTCGACCAAGTGTTCTTCGCCAATTCCGGCGCGGAGGCCAACGAGGGCGCGATCAAGCTCGCGCGCAAATATGGCAGCCTGCACAAGGGCGGCGCGTTCGAGATCATCAGCTTCGAAGGCGGCTTCCATGGCCGGACGCTGGCGACGATGTCGGCCTCGGGCAAGAAGGCGTTCGAGCCGCTGTTCGAGCCGAAGGTCGCCGGCTTCAAGAAGGCCAAGCTGAACGATATCGCTTCGGTCGAGAAGCTGATCAACGACAACACCGTCGCGGTGATGCTCGAGCCGATCCAGGGTGAATCCGGCGTGTGGCCGGCGAGCGATCAGTTTCTGCAGGAGCTGCGCGCGCTCACCGAGGCGCACGGCCTGCTGCTCATCTTCGACGAGATCCAGACCGGCATGGGCCGGACCGGAAAACTCTTCCACTATGAGCACACCGGCATCGCGCCCGATATCATGACGCTCGGCAAGGGCATCGGCGGCGGCGTGCCTCTCGCCGCGCTGCTGGCGACCGAGCGCGCCTCCTGCTTCGAACACGGCGACCAGGGCGGCACGTTCAACGGCAACCCGATCATGTGCGCCGCGGGCCTCGCAGTGCTCGAGGAAGTCAGCAAGCCGGACTTCCTGAAACAGGTCACCGAATCCGGCCTCTTGCTCGAGAGCGAGTTGCAGAAGGTCTCGGCCCGGCACGGGCTCGGCGGCGTACGCGGACGTGGGCTCTTGCTCGCGCTCGATCTCAAGCTGCCGATCGCGCCGGGCATCGTCGCGCAGGCGTTCGAGGCCGGAGTGCTGCTCAACGCGCCGCAGCTCGACACGCTGCGCTTCATGCCGGCACTAAACGTCGCGAAGGTCGAGATCGCCGAGATGATCGATTGTCTCGACGGCATCTTGACCAAGGCTGGCGCGGCACGGCGCGTGGCATAATACGTGCGTCATTGCGAGGAGCGCAGCGACGAAGCAATCCAGACTGCGTCAACGGAAAGATTCTGGATTGCTTCGCTTCGCTCGCAATGACGGAAAACCTACGGCTTCAAGATCGACGCGCCCGTGGTCTTGCGGCTTTCGAGATCGATATGCGCTTTCGCGGCATCCTTGAGCGCGTAGGCGTGGTTGATCGGCACGTGGAGCTTGCCGTTGATGACGGCGGCGAACAGCGTGTCGGCGCCTTCCAAGAGCTCCTTGCGCGTACCGACATAGTCGTTGAGCTTCGGCCGCGTCGCGAACAGCGAGCCGTGATTGTTGAGCTCGGCGATCGAGAACGGCGGCACAGGGCCCGAGGCATTGCCGAACGAGACGAACATGCCGCGCGGCTTCAGGCAGGACAGCGAGCCCGGAAAGGTCGCCTTGCCGACGCCGTCATAGACGACGTCGCAGCCCTCGTTGCGGCTGATCTGCTTCACGCGTGCGACGAAATCCTCCTCGTTGTAGAGGATGACGTGATCGCAGCCATTGGCCTCGGCAAGCTCGGCCTTCTCGCGCGAGCCGACCGTGCCGATGACGTGCGCCCCGAGCGCCCTCGCCCATTGGCAGGCCAGCAGGCCGATGCCGCCGGCGGCGGCGTGGATCAGCACGCGATGATGCGGCTCGACCTTGAAGGTCTTGTGCAGGAGATACCAGACCGTCAGCCCTTTCAGCATCAAGACGGCGCCCTGCTCGTAGGTGATGTGGTCGGGCAGCTTGACCAGCTTCTCCCAGGGGATATTGCGCTCGTCAGTATAGGCGCCGAGATTGTGGTAATAGGCGACTCGATCGCCGAGATGAAAATTCGTGACGCCGGGCCCGACCGCGACGACCTCGCCCGAGGCCTCGTTCCCTGCGATGAAGGGCAGCCCCGGCGCCTTGTAGAGGCCGGTGCGGTAATAGACGTCGATGAAGTTGAGCCCGACCGCATGCTGGCGGATGCGCACCTCGCCCGGGCCGGGCGCCGGCACATCGACGCTCTCATAGACCAGGGCCTCCGGGCCTCCGACCTTGTGCACACGGACCGCTTTGGTCATCATTTGGCTCCTCTTCTCGCGACTGAGCGAAGGCCATCGCACCAGCCTTGTCAACTCGGCGCCGGCCGCAACGATCAAGCAGACGGCGTGCTGGCCTTCTTGCGGTTGCGCCTGGCCAGCACGTTGAACAATTCCACCGCCGCCGAGAACGCAATCGCGAAGTAGATGTAGCCGCGCGGAATATGGAACTGGAATCCGTCCGCGACCAGCGCGACGCCGATCAGCACCAGGAATGCCAGTGCCAGCATCTTCGTGGTCGGATGTTCCGCGACGAAGCGCGAAACCGGCCCGGCCGAAACGTACATGACCGCGCAGGCGATCACGACCGCCGCGACCATGATCTTGATGTCCTCCGCCATGCCGATCGCCGTGATGATCGAATCCAGCGAAAACACGAGGTCGACGACGATGATCTGGACGATCACCCAGAAGAAGGCGCCAGCTGCGGATTTCTTCTCGCTTCCGTCGTGATTGGCTTCGACCTCGCCGTGAATCTCATGCGTCGCCTTGGCGATCAGGAACAGGCCGCCGCCGATCAGGATGAGGTCGCGCCAGGAAAAATCGTAGCCCATCATCGAGAGCACGGGCGCGGTCAGGCCGATCAGCCAGACCAGGAGACTGAGCAGGATGAGGCGGAAGATCAGCGCCAGCGCGAGCCCGATCTGACGGGCGCGGTGCGCCTGCTTCTCGGGAAGGCGCGAGACGAGCACCGAGATGAAGATGACGTTGTCGATGCCGAGCACGATCTCGAGCGCCGTCAAGGTGAGCAGCGCGGCCCAGGCTTCGGGGCTGGTGAGGAGGTCCATCATCCAAACGATCTTCCCAGACGGATCAAGGCGTCACTGAAGCTGATCCAGAGCGCGATGGCGCAGAGCACGACGGTCACGCCGGTACCAACGCGAAAATCCATTTCCAGCGTGTAGAGGCCGAGCACGGCCCAGATCGCGATCAGCGACATCGTCAGCCAGCGCAGCCGTACGACGCGGACCGGATGCAGCACGTGGAACGGCACGAAGGTCAGTACGACGAGCGCTGCGACCAGAAGCGTGGACCACAGCGGCGGCCAATGCAGCAGGAACAGGTAGAAGGCGGCCGCATTCCACAGCGCGGGGAAGCCGCGGAAATGATTGTCGTCGGCCTTCATGCGCTGATCAGCGAAATACAACGCGCTGGTGACGATGATGGCGACGCCGAGCAAGGGAGCTGCGACCGGCAGCAGCAAGCCGCTGGCCACGATCGCGTAAGCGGGCACGAAGACATAGGTGACGAAGTCGACCACGAGATCGAGCACGTCGCCCGACCAGTTCGGCTGCACGTTCTTCACGTCGAGACGGCGCGCGATGGGCCCGTCGATCGCATCGATGATCAGGGCGAGGCCCAGCCACTGGAACATCGCCGCCCAGTGCTCGCGCACGGCTTCCAGCATCGCGAGCAGCGCGACCGCCGCTCCGAACGCAGTGAAGATATGCACCGACAGCGCGGCGGCGCGGATCGCGAGGGTGGGCTTCAGGGAATCCTGCTGGCTATCCATGGCTTCTGCTATCAGAATGGGATCGATTTGCACATCCGCCATTGCGGCGTGCAGTCGCACAATTCGTCATAAAATCAGAAATATAGGTGGGCTTGAATTTGCCGCCGAGCATGTCAATTGTCGTTCTATGACAGACGCACCGACAATGCATGACACGGCCGTGATCGGCGGCGGACCGGCTGGACTCGCGGCAGCCGTCGCACTGGCGCAAGCGGGCGCACGGACCGCGCTGGTGGCGCGGCGCGTGCCCTATGCCGACAACCGCACCACCGCGCTGTTGGGAGCCTCCGTTGATCTCCTGGAATCCCTCGACGTCTGGCCGCGCTGCAAGGACAAGGCCGCCGCGCTCGAGGTCATGCGCCTCGTCGACGACACCGGCCGGCTGTTCCGCGCCCCGGAGGTCCGCTTCTCCTGTCGCGAAATCGGTCTCGACGCGTTCGGCTACAACATCGACAACCGTTCGCTGATGCTGGCGCTGGAAGAGCGCGCGGCCGAGCTGCCAAACCTTGTCCGCCTCGACGACGAGGCCGAGAGCATCGTGATCGAATCCGATGACGTCGCGATCCGCACCGCGTCCGGACGGTTTCTCTCGGCCCGCCTGGTGGTTGGTGCCGACGGCCGGCACTCGCTGTGCCGCGAGGCCGCCGGCATCGAGGTGACGCGGCGCGAGCTGCATCAGACCGCACTGACCTTCAACGTCGGCCATGCACGGCCGCATCGCAACGTCTCGACCGAGTTCCACACCCCGCATGGCCCGTGCGTGTTCGTGCCCCTGCCCGGCGACCGCTGCAGCGTCGTCTGGGTCGCAGCGCCCGCGGAAGCCGAGCGGCTGCGCGGCCTCAGCGACGAGGATCTGTCCGCCGCCGTGGAGAGGCAATCGCACTCGATCCTTGGACGCATGACGGTCGAGGCCGGGCGCAACCTGTTCCCGCTCGCGATCGAACGTCCGAAATCCTTCGGCCGCGACCGCATCGCGCTGGTCGGCGAAGCGGCCCACGTGGTTCCGCCGATCGGCGCGCAGGGCCTCAATCTCGGCCTGCGCGATGCCGCCGACATCGCCCGGCTCGCCGGCGATGCCCTCGCAGCGGGACAGGATCCCGGGGCAGCCGACGTGCTCCAGCGCTACGACCGGGCCCGGCGTCCGGACATACTGACCCGGACCTTTGCGATCGACATCGCCAACCGATCCCTGCTCAACGATTTCCTGCCGCTCCAGCCGGTGCGCGCGGTCGGCATGCACCTGCTCGGCGCCATCGGTCCGCTCCGCCGCTTTGCCATGCGCGAAGGCTTGACGCCGACCTGGCGCAGGTAAGCCCCCCTCAGGGAAACGCCAGCCGGCCGCTCTGGATCGCCCACATCACGGTGGTCAGCGTGACCACCGACGCAAAGGTCCCGAGCAGCACCGCGACGGATGCGGATTCGATCCAGGCATCGTTCTGCCGGGCGATCACGAACACGTTCAGCGCTGGCGGCAGCGAGGCCATCAGCACCGCGGTCGCGGCCCAGGGCTGTGCGAACGGGCCGAACGCCAGCATCAGGGCGAATGCCATCAGCGGATGGATCAGCAGCTTGACCGCGATCACGCCGGGCACCTCCCAGGGCACGCGGTCGAACGGGCGGAGCGCGACGGTCACGCCAAGGACGAACAGCGCGGTCGGCGCGGCCGCGTTCTGAAGGAAGGTGATGGTGCGGTCGAGCGCGACCGGCAACTCGATGTGCAGCGCCGCCACGGCCGCGCCAAAGCAGGCAGACATGATCAGCGGGTTGAGCACGATCTGCTTCAGCACCACGCCGAAGGCGTGCACGAGCGAGGGATGGTCGCGGTCGGAGAGCTCGATCAAGAGCGGCACGACCGTGAACAGGAAGATGCTGTCGCAGCAGAAGATCAGCGCCGTCGGCGCCGACGCCTTCGGCCCGAGCACCGCGAGCGCCAGGCCCGGCCCCATATAGCCGATATTGCCGTAGCCGCCGGAGAGGCCCGCGAGCGTAGCCTCCCGCAGCGTCAGCCGGCCGAACAGCTTGCCGACCACCAGCGCCAGCGTGAACGCCGCAACCGTCGACAGCGTGGTCGCCACAAGGAACGGCGGGTTGTTCAGCTCGGCAAACGGCGTCTTCGACATGATCGAGAACAGCAGCGCCGGCAGCGAGACGTAAAGCAGGAAGAAGTTCATCCAGGCGAGGCCCGATTCCGGCAGCGCCTTAACCTTGCCGCAGGCGAAACCGACAAAGATCAAGCCGAAATACGGTAGAGCCAGATTGAGGATATCGATCATTATTGAAGCGTTTTCTGAGGACCTGCGGGCTATCCGCTCCGGGCGCGAAGGTTAATTCCCGCTAAGGCCACTAGCATCGGCCACAATCCTGGTCTATCGACGGGGAATGATTAAAGCGCGGACCGCCAAATTCCAGATCGGACAGGTCGTGCGCCACCGGATCTTCTCGTTCCGGGGCGTGATCTTCGACATCGATCCGGAATTCAACAACACCGAAGAGTGGTGGCTGTCGATTCCCGAAGAGGTACGGCCCCACAAGGACCAGCCGTTCTACCACCTGCTCGCGGAGAACGCCGAGTCGGAATACGTCGCCTATGTCTCGGAACAGAACCTGTTGCCGGACGATTCCGGCGAGCCGGTCCGGCATTCCCAGGTCGCCGAGATCTTCATCAAGGACAAGGCCGGCGGCTATCGCCCCCGCAACTCGTCACTGAACTGATCGTCGCCGGTTGGCGGCCAGCAAAAAAGGCGCTCGAAGCGAGCGCCTTTTTCATATCGGAATCTGGCCTGATTACTTCTGACCGGTCGGAGCCGCACCAGGGGCACCGCCCTGCTGTTCGAGCTTCTTGCGCTGCTCGTCGGCCTTCTTCTGAAGCTCTTCCTGAAGCTTCTTCTGAGTTTCCTCGAACACCTTCGGATCGGTCGGCGGACCGTCATAGGCCTTCTGGAATTCGCCGGCGAGCGGCAGCGGCAGCGTCAGCGGCGCGCCGTTGGCGTTGATCGCCTGGACAACGAGATTCTGACCCTTCTTCATGTTGTTGATGAGCTCGGGCGTCGCCTCGTAATCCGACATGCAGCCGTTCTGGAAGCAGATCACATAGGGCTGCTGCAGCGGTGCGTTGCTGTCGACGATGATGCGGGTGCCGTGCACGAGCTGCATGCCGAGGGGCAGCGTCACGCGCAGGATCTTCTTCGGCTCGCCTTCAGGCTCGATGATCACAGCGGCGATGACCGGCTGGCCCGACTCGATGCGGCCGTCCTTGCCGGTGAAGCAGACCTGCTTGGCGTTGGCGTCCTGGCCCTTCAGGCAGAACTTGGTCCAGGGGGCGTAGATCAGCTGGATCTGCTGGTCGGCGGGCTGGGCCGCCGCGCCTTGCTGCGCGGGTGCGCCCGGGGCGGGAGCCTGCGGAGACGCTGCGGGCGCCGGAGCCTTGGGGGCGGCCTTCGGAGCAGCTTTCGGGGCCGGAGTCGCCTTGGGCGCGGGGGCGCCGGGAGCCGGTGCGGGAGCTTGGGCCTCAGCGGCAAACGGCACGGCCAACGCCGTCGCCGTCAACAAGGCGAGAAGTCGCCCGCGCGGCCGGACGGACGCGGCCAAGTAACGGAAATTCATTGCGGAAAACCCTTTCTGAACGGGAAGTGCCCGAACCGCTCCGAAGCGCCGAACCTGGCCGCCTTGGGCGCGGCTCTCTCCCCGTCAATTGAGGCGGATAAGTGACGGGCTCGACGCTCTTGCGCGATCGACCGCCTTCTTAACGTGGCCGACGAAAAGATCAATGCCAACAAGCGTGTTTGGCCGGCATCGTGCCAACGCTCCATCAAATTCCCTGTGATAGGATTCAGGCCCGCCGGTCCTCGAATCACCGTGTGCCGATGTTCATGTTCCTGCGCTTTCTCGACGGCTCCGGCGTCCGCCTCTGTCTCCTCGCCGCTGCTGTGGCCGTCGGGCTTCCGGCAGGCGCCGTCCGGGCCGAGGAAGCCCATGCCATCGCCATGCACGGCAAGCCCGCGATGGCTGCCGATTTCACCCACATGCCCTACGCCAACCCCGATGCCCCCAAAGGCGGGCGCCTCACCTGGGGCATTCTCGGGACCTTCGACAGCCTCAATCCGTTCATCGTGAAGGGATTGGCGGTTCAGCCGGTGCGCAACTACGTGGTCGAGAGCTTGCTGGCGCGCGGCCAGGATGAGCCGTTCACGCTCTACGGGCTGCTCGCCAGGACCGTCGAAACCGACGAGGGCCGCACCTTCGTCACCTTCCGCCTCGATCCCCGCGCCCGCTTCTCCGACGGCAAGCCGGTGCTGGCCGAGGACGTGCTGTTCTCTTGGCAATTGCTGCGCGACCACGGGCGCCCGAACCACCGGCAGTACTATGCCAAAGTTGCCAGGGCGGAGGCGACCGATCCCCTCACCGTCCGCTTCGACCTCGCAGGCGCCAATGATCGCGAGCTGCCGCTGATTCTCGGCCTGATGCCGATCCTGCCGAAGCACGCGGTCGACGTGGCGACCTTCGAGGAGACGACGCTGACGGCGCCGATCGGCTCGGGCCCCTATCGGATCACGGCGGTGAAGCCGGGCGCCAGCGTGATGCTCACCCGCAATCCCGATTATTGGGGTCGCGAACTCTCCATCAATCGCGGGCTCTATAATTTCGACGAGATCAGGCTCGATTATTTTCGCGAGGCCAACGGCCAGTTCGAGGCCTTCAAGCGC
Source organism: Bradyrhizobium sp. CCH5-F6 (assembly GCF_001556045.1). Lineage (GTDB taxonomy): Bacteria > Pseudomonadota > Alphaproteobacteria > Rhizobiales > Xanthobacteraceae > Bradyrhizobium. Next base: position 114,714 of record NZ_LSIC01000190.1, on the reverse strand, counting down.
GGCCTCTACGATTTCCGCATCGAGCACGAGCCGCTTCGCTGGCACGAGGGCTACGATTTTCCAGCGGCAAGAAGCGGCGAAGTGATCCGCGACACCTTCAAGCCCGGCGTACCGCAGCCTTCGGAATTCCTGGTGTTCAACACCCGCCGTCCGATCTTCGCCGACATCCGCGTGCGTCAGGCCCTGACGCTGCTGTTCGATTTCGAGCTGGTCAACCGCAACTACTTCTTCGGGCTCTACACGCGCGTGGCCGGCTACTTCGCCGGCTCGGCGCTGTCGGCCTATGGCCGCCCTGCGGACCCGCGCGAGCGAGAGTTGCTGAAACCGTTCGCCGCACAGATCCCGCCCGACATCCTGGACGGCAGCTATCGCCTGCCGGTCACCGACGGTTCGGGCCGCGACCGCAACACGCTGCGCGCCGCGCTGAAGCTGTTGTCCGAAGCCGGCTACGATCTCGACGGCACCGTGCTGCGCAACCGTGCGACCAGGGCACCCTTCACCTTCGAGATCATGGTCACGACCCGCGACCAGGAGCGTATTGCGCTCGCGTTCCAGCGCGACCTCCGGCGCGCCGGCATCGAGCCGACGGTGCGCTCGGTCGATCCCGTGCAGTTCGACCAGCGCCGGCTCGCTTACGAGTTCGACATGATCCAGAACCGCTGGGACCAGTCGCTCTCGCCCGGCAACGAGCAGTATTTCTATTGGGGCAGCGCCGCTGCGGACAATCCGGGGACCCGCAACTACATGGGCGTCAGGGATCCGGCGGTCGACGCCATGATCGCCGCCCTGCTCGAGGCCCGTGAACATACGGATTTCGTCCCGGCGGTGCGGGCGCTCGACCGCGCCTTGATCGCCGGGTTCTACACAATCCCCCTGTTTAACGTATCCGTGCAATGGATCGCGCGCTGGAATCGGATAGAACGGCCCAAGGCCACATCGCTGTCCGGCTACTTGCCGGAAACCTGGTGGTCGAAGGGGCAGCCGCAAGCTCATCAAGCAAAGTGACGCCGTGAACCAGCCAGCCATATCGCCGACGCTCGACACGCTGTTTCAGCGCACGCTGATACGGCAGCCGCACGCGGTCGCCCTGCTCGATCCCCTCAACAAGGCGCGTGTGACCGGGCACCAGCCGCGGCGCATGAGCTATGCCGAGGCCGATACGGCCATCGAAGCGCTGTCGGCGCATTTCGTCGAATCGGGCCTGCCGGCCAATTCGGTCATCGCGATCCAGCTGCCGAACACCGTCGAGTTCGTGCTCACGGTGCTCGCCGGCCTCGTGGTCGCGGTGCTGCCGCTGCTCTGGCGACACGCGGAACTGACCGCCGCCCTCAACCGCACCGCCGCGCGCGCCATTGTCACCGTGAGCTCGGTCGACGGCGTCAACTATGCCGACCTCGCGATGCATGCGGCCGCCGAGGCTTTCTCAATTCGTCACGTCTGCGGCTTCGGCACCGACCTGCCGGAAGGCATGGCCTCGCTCGACGACGTGCTCGCCCGCCCGCCCGGCACCACACGCGCCGTGATCCAGGACGGCCGCAAGGCGGCGATGATCTCGTTCGACGTCACGGCGGAAGGCTTCCGTCCGGTGCCGCGACCGCATTTCAGCCTGATCGCCGGCGGCCTCGCGATGTCGCTGGAGGCCGACATCAAGCAGGGCGCGACCGTGATGGCGGCGTTCACGCCGATGTCGTTCGCTGGCCTCGCCTCTTCGCTGGCGGTGTGGCTGCTCTCGGGCGGCACGCTGGCGCTGCATCATCCCTTCGAGAACGAGGTGCTGGAGCAGCAGATCAACGCGCACGAATGCGAGGTGCTGATCGCGCCGGCGCAGCTCGCGCTGCGGCTCGGCGATTCCGACCTCGCGGCGCGGATGCCCACCTTGCGCAACGTCATCGGCCTGTGGCGCGCGCCCGAGCAGGTGACGGCAAGCGATGCCTGGATCGCGCCGCACGCGCCGCTGACCGACGTCTATCTGTTCGGCGAGGCCGGATTGTTCGGCGCCCGCCGCGGCGAGGACGGCATGCCGGTGCCGGTCATGCCCGGGCCTCACGGCGCGCCGCGCGAGCAGTCGGGCTCCTCCATTGCCGGCGAAATCCTGCTGACGCCCAAGGGCACGCTCGGCCTGCGCGGACCGATGGTGCCGATCGCAGCCTACGCTCCACCGCAGCCGGTCGGCGAGACGCTGACGGCGCAGCCGCCGCGCGACTATGTCGACACCGGCTATGCGGCGCGGCTCGATCGTCCGAGCGGCGCGATCTGCATCACGGCGCCGCCCTCCGGCATCATGGCCGTCGGCGGCTATCGCTTCCTTTCCAACGACCTGCAGGAATGGGCCCGCCGGCTCGGCCAGGGCGCCCTGCTCACCGCACTGCCCGACCGCCTCTCCGGCCACCGCCTGGCAGGAAGGGCCCAGGACAATGCCCGCGCCCGCGAGGCACTCAGCGAGCTCGGGCTTAACCCCCTGATGGTCGAGGCTTTTCGCGACCGCTCAGGGCCGATCTAGGGCCGGTTTCACCCGTTCCGTTGACGCCGCATTAAGGCGGCCAAACTAGATTGCGCGGCATCTGTCGCGTGATCAGAGTTTCTCGATGTCCCAAGCGGGCCCGATCCTGTTTGTGTCCGACGCCGAGCGCCCCGCCTTCGTTGCGGCGCTGGACGAAGGCCGGCTTTTTCCCGTCATCGACACCGATTGGGCCAGCGCGGTGCGCGCGGTCGAAGAGGTGCAGCCCGCCGCGGTTCTCGCTGCGGTGTCCGCCGGGCACGAGCCGCAAATGGCGGTCCTGGCGAAGAAGATCGTCGGCCAATCGCCTTACCTTCCCTTCGTGGCCCTGGATGCAACGGGCGCGCTGCCTCACAACGCCCTGCCCTTCTCCTCGCGCGGCGGCCATCCCGACCGCCTGATCGCACGGCTGCGCGCCGCGCTGCGCGTGCGCACACTGCATGCAACGGTTCTGCGCCGGCTGCCGGAGGCGAAGGTCGCGCTGCCGGAGGCCGATCCCGCCCGCGATGCCACCGTGCTCCTGATCGGCCGGGGCGCGGCCTATCCCGCACTCTCGGTGGCGCTCGGCGAACGCGTCGGCGTCATCGGCGCGCTCTCGATCGAAGCCGCAGCGAAGCATCTGAACACCCGCGATCTCGACGGCGTCGTGCTCGCGGAAGGATTCACCGCGCGCGTCACCGATGCCTTCCTGACGGTGCTCGCCGAGGACACCCGCTTCCGCAGCCTGCCTGTCGTCGTCACCGCGCATCAGCTCACCCAGAGTTACGACCTGCCCAATCTCGAGCTCATTCCGGGCGAGCCTGCCAAGGTCGCCGCCAGTGCGCTCCCGCTGATCCGCCAGCACGCGATGGAAGCGCAGCTGAGCCGCACGCTGCGTTCGATCGATGCCGGCGGCTGGCTCGATCCGCGCAGCGGCCTGCTCACGGTGGAAGCCTTCGCCCGCGACTTCGCCAAGGCAGTCGAGCAGGCGCTGGCCCGCGGCGGCGGCCTCTCGGTCGCGCGCTTCGCCTTCGATCCCGGCAATTCCCGCGCCCAGCTCGACGCCGCGCGCATCCTGAGCCGTCTGATGCGGCAGATGGATTTCGGCGTCGCGCAGAAAGACGGCTCAGTCATCGTCGTGTTCGCGGAGACCGACTTCCGCACAGCGCACATGATCGCGCGGCGCTTGTCGGCGGTGATGCGGCACACCTCGAATGGCAAGCACGAGATGCGCAGCGATCCCGTCGTCAGCGTGGACTCGCTGTCGCCATCGGATACGGCAAGGTCATTGCTGGCCCGGCTGTCGGCGGATGCGTCACGGGCGGCGTCGTAGTTTTCTCGTTGGGTGACCTAAGGCGCTTCTGCGCCGTGCCCACCATCCTTCCACGATGACGAAAGCGGCGGGCACGCCTCGCTTTGCCCACCCCACGAGATCTTGCTTCTTTCCTACGCCGCCTTCTTGCTCTCCGCGAGCTGCGCCAGCTGCCGCATGATCTCGGTCGTTCCGGCAAGCCGCTCTTCCGGGGTCTCCCAGTCCTGCAGGAACACCACCTTCATGTCGGGCCGCACCTTGGCGGCCTGGCCGTAGCTGCGGATGAAGGTCACGAGGCGATCCGGATAGGCGAAGGAATTGTCGCGGAAGACGATGACGGCGCCCTTCGGACCGGCGTCGATCTTCTCGACGTTCGCCCTGCGGCAGAACGCCTTGATCGCGGCGACCTTGAACAGGTAGCGCACCTCGTCGGGCAGCACGCCGAAGCGGTCGCGCATCTCGGCGCCGAAATTCTCGATCTCCTCCTCGGTGTCGAGATCGGCGAGGCGCCGGTACAGCGACAGCCGCACCGAGAGATCGCTGACATAGTCCTCCGGAATGAGCACGGGCATGCCGATGGTGATCGACGGCGACCAGCGGTCGGCGGCGGGCTCGGAGACGCCGGCCTTGAGGTTGACGATCGCCTCCTCCAGCATCGATTGATAGAGCTCGAAGCCGACCTCCTTGATGTGGCCGGACTGCTCCTCGCCGAGCAGATTGCCGGCGCCGCGGATGTCGAGGTCGTGCGAGGCGAGCTGGAAGCCGGCGCCCAGCGTCTCCAGCGATTGCAGCACGGTGAGCCGGCGTTCGGCCTGCGTCGTGATCTTCTGCTGCGCCGGCAGCGTGAACAGCGCATAGGCCCGCAGCTTGGAGCGGCCGACGCGGCCGCGCAGCTGATAGAGCTGGGCGAGGCCGAACATGTCGGCGCGGTGCACGATCAGCGTGTTGGCGTTGGGGATGTCGAGGCCGGATTCCACGATCGTGGTCGACAGCAGGATGTCGAACTTGCCGTCGTAGAATGCGGTCATGATGTCCTCGATCGCGGCGGGCGGCATCTGGCCGTGCGCGACCGCGACCTTCATCTCCGGCACGTTCTTGTCGAGGAAGTCCTTGACCTCGGCGAGATAGTCGATGCGCGGCACCACGTAGAAGGCCTGGCCGCCGCGATAGCGCTCGCGCAGCAGCGCCTCGCGGATCATCAAGGGATCATGCGGAGCGACGAAGGTGCGCACCGCGAGCCGGTCCACCGGGGGCGAGGCGATGATCGAGAGCTCGCGTACGCCGGTCAGCGCCAGTTGCAGCGTGCGCGGGATCGGCGTTGCCGACAAGGTCAGCACGTGAACCTCGGCGCGCAGCGCCTTCAGCCGCTCCTTGTGGCTGACGCCGAAATGCTGCTCCTCGTCGACGATGAGGAGGCCAAGGTCGCGGAATTTGATCGCCTTGCCGAGCAGCGCATGGGTGCCGACGACGATGTCCACGGAGCCGTCAGCGAGCCCTTTCTTGACCTCGTTGAGCTGCTTGGTGGGGATCAGGCGCGAGGCTTGTGCGACGTTGACAGGGAAGCCCTTGAACCGCTCGCTGAAGGTCCGGTGGTGCTGGCGCGCGAGCAGCGTGGTCGGCACCACGACCGCAACCTGCTTGCCGTCGAGCGCAACCGCGAAGGCGGCGCGCAGCGCCACCTCGGTCTTGCCGAAGCCGACGTCGCCGCAGATCAGCCGGTCCATCGGCCGGCCCTTTTCGAGATCCTTCAGCGTGGATTCGATCGCGCCGAGCTGGTCCTCGGTCTCGTCATAGGGGAAGCGCGCGCAGAACTCGTCATAGAGGCCCTGCTGCACCGGAAGTTTCGGCGCCTCGTGCAGCATGCGTTCGGCGGCGATCTTGATCAGCTCGCCCGCGATCTCGCGGATGCGGTTCTTCAGCTTCGCCTTGCGGGTCTGCCAGCCCGAACCGCCGAGACGGTCCAGCTCGACATCGGTCTGGTCGGAGCCGTAGCGCGACAACAGTTCGATATTCTCGACCGGCAGGAACAGCTTGGTCTCGGCGGCATAATGCAGCTCGAGACAGTCATGCGGCGCGCCGGCGACGTCGAGGGTCTGGAGGCCGATGAAGCGGCCGATGCCGTGATCGACGTGCACGACGATGTCGCCGGCGGTGAGGCTCGTCACCTCCGAGATGAAATTGTCGAGCTTGCGGCTCGCCTTGCGCGGCCGCACCAGGCGATCGCCGAGGATGTCCTGCTCGCTGATGAGCGCGATCTCGTCGGTCTCGAAACCGCTCTCCAGGCCGAGCACGGCGAGCATGGTCTCGTTGCGCGGGGTCGCCTGCACCGTCCGCCAGCTGTTGACGCTGGTGGTGTGAGCCAGCTTGTGGTCGCGCAGCATCGACGTCATGCGGTCGCGCGAGCCTTCAGTCCACAGCGCGATCACGACCTTCTTGCGCTGGGCCTGCAAGGCCATCACGTGCGCGACGACGGCCTCGAACACGTTGACATTTGTGTCGTTGCGCTCCGGGGCGAAGTCGCGGCCCTTGCGCGCGCCCGCATCGACGACACCAGTGCCGTCGGTCGGCACGGAGAACGGCGTCAGCCGTGCCAGCGGAATATCGCCGAGGCGTTTGCCCCACTCCTCCTCGGTCAGATAGAGCCGGTCAGGCGGCAACGGCTTGTAGATGGCGCCGCCGCCGGGATGCTCCATCGCCTCGCGCCGGGCCTCGTAATAGTCGAGGATCTGCTTGAAGCGCTCGCGCACGGCGTCCTCGGCCTGCGGCTCGATCGCGACGACCGCCCCTTGCAGGTAGTCGAACAGCGTGTCCATCCGGTCCTGGAACAGCGGCAGCCAGTGCTCCATGCCGGGATGGCGGCGACCTTCGCTGACGGCCTCGTAGAGCGCATCGTCGCGCTCGGGCGCGCCGAACTCGGCGACATAGCCCATGCGGAAGCGGCGAATGGTATCGGTGACGAGCTGAAATTCCGAGACCGGCACGAGGTCGAGCGAGCGCATGTCGAGCAGCGTGCGCTGGGTCTCGGCGTCGAAAGTGCGGATCGATTCCAGGCTGTCACCGAAGAAATCGAAGCGCACCGGCTGGTCGAGGCCGGCCGGGAAAAGGTCCAGGATGCCGCCGCGCACGGCGTATTCGCCGGGCTCGCGCACGGTCGAGGAGCGGTTGTAGCCATTGTGCTCCAGCCAGGCCACGATGGTGTCCATCGGCACGACGTTGCCGGGTGCAACCGACAGCGCCTGCGCCGCCACGAGCTCGCGCGCGGGCACGCGCTGCACGACCGCGTTCACGGTCGTCAGCACGATCAGTGGCTTGTCGCTGCCGGTGAGCGAAGCCAGGCGCGCCAAAGTGGTCAGGCGCTGCGCGAGAATGCCGCCATGCGGCGAGACTCGGTCATAGGGCTGGCAGTCCCAGGCCGGAAAGGTCAGCACCGGCAGATCCGGCGCGAAGAACTGAAGTGCCCGCTCGAGCTGCTGCATGCGCCCGCCGTCGCGGCAGACCACGGCGAGGCTGACGGCCGGCTTCTTCGGCCGCGCCGCGATGGCGCGGGCGAGATCGGAGACGACGAGGCCCTCGGCGCCTTCCGCGACATTGGCGAGCGTCAGCGCGCGGCCGGGCGTGAGCAGCTCGGCTGGAGATTTCATCCCCTGCTTCATGCGTCACGGTCCGCGATCGGAAACGCCTTGATGCGGGCGAACAGCGCGCCGGTAACATCGGCGGGCAGCGCCTTGTCGCCGCTGATGGCGGCATAGAGATCGGGATCGTTGACCTCGAGCAGCCGCTCGAGCTCGTCGAGCTCGGCGTCGGACAGATTGCCGATCTCGGCATCCGCAAAGCGGCCGAGGATCAGGTCCATCTCGCGCGTGCCGCGGTGCCAGCAGCGGAACAGAAGCCGCTTGCGGCGATCGTCCAGCCCGTCGCTCGATCGTGTCGTTCCCGTCATGTCTCAAATCCAGTCAAACGCAGAAAGCCCGGACGTGCCGGGCGGGGTTGATATAGGCCCTGTGCCTCTAAATGTCAGCAGCCTTCCCTGTGCCGCGACGTGCAAAAATGCCGGTGTGGCCTGCCGGCCCGATCGATCCCATCTGCGTCGGAAGCGCGCGCCCATCGCGCCTGACTTGCGGCTTTTCGATTTCGCCGCTATGTGTCTCCCCGATCAGGCGCCCTTTGGCGCGATCATCAGGGAGAAGGCTCGATGACGATCATGTCTCGCCGCCCCGTCGAGGGCATCGCCTAAACTGCGCGTGCGCTGGCCGCGCCGTTAGGGAAACCATGCGCATTCCTTGCGCGTGTCGACGATCCCTATCTGCTGAAAGCTTTTCAATGGGCACTCCTGCCAAAGTGGACGGCCGCGCGCCGGTCCACATCTTCGCCTCGTCCAGATCATGGATCGAAGGCAACGCAACACTTCAACTGGAACACGTCGCTGGGCTCCCCGGGGTCCAAGCTCTCGCCGCCATGCCCGATCTCCATCCCGGGAAATATGGTCCCGTCGGCTGCGCCATTCTGGCAGACCGGATTCATCCGCAGCTTGTCGGCTCCGACATCGGCTGCGGCATGGGCCTGTTCGCGCTGGACGTCGCGCCGCGCAAGCTGCGCCTCGATCACCTTGCCGAACGCATGCAGGCGCTCGACCGGCCCTGGGACGGCGACGTGGAAAGCACCTTGGCTGACGCCGGGCTTGGCGCCACCACCTTTGATGCCGCGCTCGGCAGCATCGGCGGCGGCAACCACTTCTGCGAGATCCAGGCCATCGACGAAATCCTCGCGCCGGATGTGGCCGCGCAAGCCGGCCTCGACCGGAACCTTGCCTATGTCCTGGTCCATTCCGGCTCCCGAGGTCTTGGCTTTTCGATCCTGGAGCAGGCCCTGCGTGAGGGCCATGGCAGTCTCGCCGTCGAAAGCGATGAAGGACATGCCTATCTGGCGGCACACGATCACGCCGTGCAATGGGCAAAGCTCAATCGTCGGATCATCGCGGAGCGGACAGGCGTGGCAGCGCGCGCCAGCTTGCGTCTCGTCAACGACCTCGCACACAACATAGTCGAGTGTCGTCGTAGCACAGTCGGCGATGTCGTGGCGTTGCATCGCAAGGGTGCAGCCGCCGCCGATCGCGGGCTGGTGCCGGTGCCGGGATCGCGCGGAACGCTCTCCTATCTGGTCGAGCCGATGAGGGACATGCCGAGCGAAGCACTTGCATCGCTCGCGCACGGAGCTGGCCGCAAGTACGATCGCGCCTCGATGCACGGTCGCGTGCGGGTCAAGAAGTCCGACATCGCAAGGCTGGAGCGCAATCCCTTCGGCGGCATCGTCGTCTGTGGGGATCGCGGGCTGCTCGCGGAGGAAGCGCCAGATGCGTACAAGAGCATCGAGCGCGTCATCGCCGACCTCGTGGAGTTTGGGCTGGCGCGTGTGGTGGCGACCTTCCGACCACTGCTGACCTTCAAGAAGGCGCAAACGGTCGCCGCGGCAGGCGGCGCCAAACGAGACAAGAGCTGGAAGGAGGATCGTCGATGATCCGGCTTCTGCTCACGAGCGGGCGCGGTCCGGCGGAATGCCGGATCGCGGTCGCGAAAGCGGCGGCTGTCCTCGTTGCCGAGGCGACCGCGCTCGGCCTCGACACAGACTACCTGGAGGGACCGAATCCGGACGCGCATGGTCCGGCATCGGCGATCGTCGTCGTCCATGGCGATGCCGCGGCGGCCTTTGCTCGTCCGTGGATCGGTGTGATTCAATGGACGGCGCAGAGCCCGGTGAGGCCGCATCACAAGAGAAAGAACTGGTTCATCGGCATCTTCGAGCTGGCACCGCTGCCCGACGCTCCGAAGGCCGTCAGCGCTCAGGATGTGCGCTACGAAGCGTTCCGTGCCGGTGGTCCGGGCGGCCAGCACCAGAACAAGACCGAAAGCGCGGTGCGGGCCGTTCACGTTCCAAGCGGCCTTTCGATCGTCGCACGGGAAGAACGCTCGCAACATCGCAACAAGGCTTTGGCGCTGGACCGGCTTGCGGCGTTGCTCAGGTTGCAAGGGGAGCTGGCGGCGATTGCGGCCCGAAGCGAGGCTCATGCAACACATGATCAGCTCGAGCGCGGCAGGCCCGTCAAGAGGTTCAAGGGCGCCGACTTTCGATGTGCCTAAGCCATGGTCGTGTCCGGATCGTCATCCTTTTGCCGATCCGGGCCGGCCCCATCATTGTCAGGACGGAATAAAGCCGTGGACGTCTTGCACAAAACCGGCCATCACGGCTGCAAACGGTTCTAGTTTCCACGCATGCGCCCCAGCCTGCTCAATCCGCTGTTTGCTGCCGTGACCAGCCTGCCCGGCGTCGGTCCGAAGCAGGACAAGCTGCTGCAGTACCTGCTCGGCCGCAACGAGACGCCGCGGCTGGTCGACCTGCTGCTGCATCTGCCGAGCCAGGTCATCGACCGCCGGGCCCGGCCAAAAATCCGCGACGCGGTCCAGGGAACCATGGTGACGCTGGAGGTCACCGTCGATCGCCACCGCCCGCCCCCGCCGCGCAACGCGCGCGCGCCGTACCTCGTCTATGCCAGCGACGACACCGGCGACGTCGTGCTGACGTTCTTCCGCGCCAAGCCCGGCTATGTCGAGAAGCTGCTGCCTGTCGGCGAGAAGCGCTACGTCTCCGGCACGCTCCAGATGTACGACGGCATCCCGCAGATCGTGCATCCTGACCGCGTGCTCGACGAGGAAGCGATCTCGAAACTGTCGGGCATCGATCCGGTCTATCCTCTGACCGAGGGCCTCGCGCTCGGCTCGCTCCGCCGCGCGATCGCGCAGGCGCTGCAGAAACTGCCCGGCCTGCCGGAATGGATCAGCCCCGAGGTGATGCGACGCTGCAATTTTCCACCGATCGCGGAAGCACTCACGCGCGTGCACCAGCCGGTCGAACTCACGGACATACTGCCTGACCAGCCGTTCTGGTCGCGCCTCGCCTTCGACGAGCTGCTCGCCGGCCAGCTCGCGCTCGCCCTGATCCGCGCGCAGTTGCGCCGTCCCGCCGGCGTGCGCAACGCCGGAGACGGACACCTGCGCAACAAGATCATCGACGCCCTGCCCTACGCGCTCACACCGTCACAACACAGCGCCGCAGCAGCAATTGCCGACGACCTCAAGCAGCCCGTGCGCATGCTGCGCCTGCTCCAGGGCGACGTCGGCTCCGGCAAGACAGTGGTGGCGCTGCTGGCGGCCGCCGCGGTCGCCGAGGTCGGCAAGCAGGCGGCGCTGATGGCCCCGACCGAAATCCTGGCGCGCCAGCACATCAAGACCATCGCCCCGCTCGCCGAGCGCGCCGGCATGCGCGTCGCGATCCTCACCGGCCGGGAGAAGGGCAAGGAGCGGCGCGAAATCATCGCCCAGCTCGCCGAGGGCGAGATCGACCTGCTCGTCGGCACCCATGCGCTGATCCAGGACGATGTGATCTTCAAGGATCTCGCCCTCGCCATCGTCGACGAGCAGCACCGGTTTGGTGTGCGCGAGCGTCTCGCGCTGACGTCCAAGGGCGAAGCCGTCGACGTGCTGGTACTGAGCGCGACGCCGATCCCGCGCACGCTGGTGTTGACCTATTTCGGCGACATGGACATCTCCGAGCTGCGTGAAAAGCCGGCCGGCCGCCAGCCGATCGACACCCGCGCGGTACCGATGAGCCGGATCAGCGAGGTCATGGAAGGAGTCGGCCGCGCGCTGGAGTCGGGCAAGCTGGTCTACTGGATCTGTCCGCTGGTCGAGGAATCCGAGGCGGAGGGCACCGAGCATCTCACCAACGCGACCAAACGTTTCGAGAGCCTGCAAAAGCGCTTCGGCGAACGTGTCGGCCTCGTCCACGGCCAGATGAAGGGCACGGAGAAAGACCGCGTGATGGGCCGGTTCGCGGCTCATGAGATCGGGCTGTTGGTCGCGACCACCGTGGTCGAGGTCGGCGTCGACGTGCCGGCCGCCACCATCATGGTGATCGAAAATGCCGAGCGCTTCGGCCTTGCGCAGCTACATCAACTCCGCGGCCGCATCGGGCGTGGCTCGGAAGCCTCGACCTGCCTCCTGCTCTACTCCGAGCCGCTCGGCGAAATGTCGAAGGCGCGGCTCAAGGTGATCCGCGAAACCACCGACGGCTTCCGCATCGCGGAGGAAGATCTCAAGCTGCGCGGCGAAGGCGACGTCCTCGGCGTACGCCAGAGCGGCCTGCCCGGCTACCGCATCGCGCGCCCGGAGGTTCACGGCCAGCTCATCGCCCAGGCCCGTGACGAGGCGCTGCGGATCCTGAAGGAGGATCCGAAGCTCAAGGGCGAGCGCGGCGAGGCGTTGCGGTGCTTGCTGTATCTGTACGAACGCGACGAGGCGATCCCGCTGATCGGGGCGGGCTGAGGCTTCAGACGCGCCGTCTCCTCCTCGTCATTGCGAGCGCAGAGAAGCAATCCCGAATGTTTCCTCGGGGGGACTCTGGATTGCTTCGCTACGCTCGCAATGACGCATGGAGAGACCTCTATCGTTCAGCCCAACCGTGGGGGTGAGCTGCCGTCGATCAGTCCTTCTTCTTCTGCACGATGCTCTTGGCAAACGCCTTCATCAGCTCCGCATCCGCCGCCTCGCCCCTCGCATCTTCCGCCAGATTCTCGAACCAGCGCGCAAATCCCTCATAGATCTGACTCGCCGGATGATCGGGGCCGAGGAATCCGGAAATCTCCCGCATCTCCGCGACCCAGCGATACGCCTTCGGGATCATGTCGGGCAGCGCCACTTCGAGTCGCGCCAAAATAGCCGGCTGGCTCAGCGCAAGCTCGTCGCGCAGCGCATCGGCCGCGCCTGCTTTCGTTGCCGCGATCACCATGGCCGAGCCGATGCCGGCGAGGCCCTTGACGATCCCGGCATAGGACATCTTCAGCGCCGAGGCCGCGCCGACCGGGCCTGCGACGATCCGCACGTCGAGGCCGAGATCCCTGAGCATGGCGACCTCCTGGGCGTGCTCGCCTGACATGTAGAACGCCGGGCTCTTGCCGCCTGGCTGCGGCGGAAATCCTATGATGCCGGCGTCGACGAAGGGCGCCTGCGCCGAGCCGATGATCCCCTCGATTCTCTGCACCGTATCGACATTGACGGCGTTGCAATCGACCACGATCGGCTTCTTCTCGCGCCTGACGAGCAGGGCCGCCAGCCGCTCGGCCAGCGCGACGGCTTCGCCGGGCGGCACGATCGAGAGGATGATGTCGGACGCAGCGATCGCATCGTCCTCGGCGCCGACCATGCCTGCGTCCGCGGCCCGCTTCAGCGTCGCCTCGCTGCGTCCCTTCAAGGAGGTCAGCACGCGCGCGCCATGTTCGCTGAGCCGACGGGCCACCGCGCTGCCCATGGCACCGGGAGCGAGGATCGCAATGGTCTTGGACATCGTGCACTCCAAATCGTTCGAGCGAGGCGCTCGATCCATCGGAGACTAGCAGATGACGAAAACGCTTGCGTGAATGCGGCCATCCCGCGCGGGAATGGCCCTACTCCGCCTTCGCAGGCTCGGGCTGGAGCTTGGAGGCATTGGCGATACGCGCCGCGTTGGCCACGCCGGCAAGTGCCGCCGCCTTCTTGGGATCGGGAGCCGAGCCCGGCTGCACAACGCCGGCCGACATGATCAGCGTGGCTGCGTCCTCGGCCGTGAGATCGACCTCGATGATCTTGCTCTTCGGGACATAGAAGAAGAATCCCGTGGTCGGGTTCGGCGAGCACGGGAGGAACACCGAGACGTGCTCCTCCTGGCCCGGCAGGCTGCGCGCGATGTCCTCGTTCGGCGATTGCGAGATCAGCACGATCGACCACATGCCCGGCGAGGGAAACTCGACGAGGCCGACTTTGCGGAAGCTCGAGCCCTTGCCCGAGAACAGCGTCTCGAACACCTGCTTGAGGCCGCGATAGATGGCGCGCACCGCCGGGATCCGGCCCAGCAAGGTCTCGCCGACATCGACCAGCGTCCGGCCGATCAGATTGGCCGCCAGGAAGCCGACCAGCGTCAGCGTGAAGAATGCGACGACCAGCCCCCAGCCGGGAATGACGTAGGGCAAATAGGTTTCGGGTCGGTAGGCCAGCGGCACGAAGGGCCGCACCACGCCGTCGACCCAGGTGACGAACCACCAGACCAGATACAGCGTGATCGCGATCGGCCCGGTCACCACGAGGCCGGTCAGGAAATAATTACGAAAGCGGCCCATCAGGCCGGTATGCGGTTCCGGGACGGGATCAAGAGGCGCAGGCGCGTCGTCGCGGGTGGTCATTCGGGTTCCAGGTCGGTCGCTAGCAACAAGCTAGGGTCTTCTAGCAGGTTTTGGAAGACCACGAAGCGACCGACCAATATCCGTTTTGCCTATTCCACGGTCACCGATTTGGCGAGATTGCGCGGCTGATCGACATCGGTGCCCATCACGACGGCCGTGTGATAGGCGAGCAGCTGCACGGGGACTGCGTAGACCATCGGCGTGAAGGCCGCCGCCATGTCGGGCATAACGATGGTGACGAGGGACTCGACGGTCGCCTCTTCCGCGCCCTTGGCGTCGGTCATCAGGATGATGTTGCCGCCGCGGGCGGCGACCTCCTGCATGTTGGAGACGGTCTTCTCGAACACCCGGTCATGGGGCGCGATGACGACGACCGGCATGGTCTCGTCGATCAGCGCGATCGGCCCGTGCTTGAGCTCGCCCGCGGCATAGCCTTCGGCGTGGATGTAGGAGATCTCCTTCAGCTTCAGGGCGCCTTCGAGCGCGAGCGGAAAGCTGGTACCGCGGCCGAGATAGAGCACATCGCTGGACTTGGCGATCCGGTGCGCGAGCTTCTCGATCTGCAGCTCCGTGGTGAGCGCGTCCGCCATCAGGCGCGGAACCTCGACGAGGCCGTGGACGAGCTTGGTCTCGTCCTCGTCGGACAATTCGCCCCTGGCCTTGCCGGCCGCAATCGCGAGGTTTGCCAGCACCATGAGCTGGCAAGTGAAAGCCTTGGTCGAGGCGACGCCGATCTCCGGTCCCGCCAGCGTTTGCAGCACGGTCTCGCTCTCGCGCGCGATCGTGGACGTCGGCACGTTCACGACGGCGACCGTGTGCACGCCCTGGGCCTTGGCATAGCGCAGCGCCGCCAGCGTGTCGGCGGTCTCGCCGGACTGCGAGATGAAGATCGCGAGATCGCCCTTGCGCAAGGGCGCCTCGCGGTAGCGGAATTCGGAGGCGACATCGACCTCGACCGGCACGCGCGCAAAGCGCTCGAACCAGTACTTCGCGACGAGGCCGGCATAGCTCGCGGTGCCGCACGCCGTGATGTTGATGCGCTGGATGTTCCTGAAGTCGAACGGCAGCTCCACCGGCAGGGCGACGCGCTCGGTCGCCATGTCGACGTAGCGCGCCAGAGTGTGGCCGACCACCTCGGGTTGCTCGTGGATTTCCTTGGCCATGAAGTGGCGGTAATTGGCCTTGTCGACCAGCGAGGTCGAGGCGGCGTGCCTGATCTTGTCGCGCTGGACGGTGTAGCCGTCCTTGTCGAAGATCGTCGCGCTCTTGCGGGTCAGCACGACCCAGTCACCGTCTTCGAGATAGCTGATCGTGTCGGTGAACGGGCCGAGCGCGATGGCGTCGGAGCCGAGATACATCTCGCCGTCGCCATAGCCGATCGCAAGCGGCGGGCCGTTGCGGGCCCCGATCATGAGGTCGTTGTCGCCGGCGAAGATGAAACCGAGCGCGAAGGCGCCGCGCAGCCGCGCCAGCGCCAGCTTGACCGCTTCGACCGGCTTGTTGCCGCGTGCGAGCAAATCGTCGACGAGATGCAGCACGATCTCGGTGTCGGTCTCGGTGTGGAACACCGTGCCGTTCTTCTCGAGCTCCTCGCGCAGCTCGCGGAAATTCTCGATGATGCCGTTGTGAACGACTGCGACGCGCTCGGTTGCGTGCGGATGGGCATTGTTGACGGTCGGCTTGCCGTGGGTGGCCCAGCGCGTGTGGCCGATCCCGGTGGTGCCCTTCAGAGGCTCGGCTTCCAGCCGCTTCTCCAGGTTCTTGAGCTTGCCCTCGGCGCGGCGGCGTTCGAGATGCGCCCCTTCGAGCGTTGCGACGCCCGCGGAATCATAGCCGCGATATTCGAGACGTTTGAGCGAATCCACCAATTGCTCTGCAACCGGCTCGCGCCCGAGAATGCCGACAATTCCGCACATGCGGATCACTATCCCCCAAATCGTCGAAAAATCGCCTAAACGACGCGCTCGGTTTTTAGCGAAATTCTGAAGGAACCAGATACTCAATAATTATTGCTGATTGAGACAGCGCCGGATAGCCACCTGAGCTCCGCCTGCGTCGAATTGGCCGACTTCAAGCCGCTCACATTAACCTCTTGTCAACGGATTTGGCCAACGATTCCGGTACAGGAGAGTTACGCCATGAAGGGCTCGTCCGACCGCAAAGGCCAGTCGTCGATGCATCTGCGCGCCAGCGAGACCACGGGCACGCATCTTGCGCACTGGCCGCCGCCCCAGCGCGGCAAGGAAAGCAAGCCCCTCTTCATCAAGCATGCCGAAGGCGAGCCGGTGAAGCGGGCCAAGCCGCGCGGCTGGCGCCTGACCCGTGCGATCTTCTCCGAATTCGCCGACGACGAATAGCGCCGCTCACTTCTCCGGCTTCTTGCCGCCGGTCTTCAGCTCGCGGTAGCGCGCCGCGCCACCTTCCCGGATGGTCTGCTGGCTGCGCTCCAGCGCCATCGCGTCGTCCGGTACATCCTTCGTGATCACCGAGCCGGAGCCGATATAGGCGCCGTTGCCGATCGTCACGGGAGCGACCAGCGAGGAGTTGGTGCCGACGAAGGCACCCTTCCCGATCATCGTCTTGTGCTTCTTGAAGCCGTCGTAGTTGCAGGTGATGGTGCCTGCGCCGATGTTGGAATTGGCGCCGATGGTGGCGTCGCCGATGTAGGAGAGATGGTTGACCTTGACGCCGGCCTCCAGCGTCGCGGCCTTGGTCTCCACGAAATTGCCGATCCGCGCGCCGTCGCCGAGCGAGGTGCCGGGTCTGAGCCGCGCATAGGGACCGATCGAGACGTTCTTGCCGAGCGTCGTCTGCACGATGTGCGAGAAGGAATGGATCACGGTGCCGTCCGCGATCGACACGCCGGGGCCGATCACCACGAACGGCTCGATCGTCACGTCCTTGCCGAACACGGTGTCGGCGGAGAGATAAACGGTCTCCGGCGCGATCAACGTGACGCCGGCTTCCATCGCCGCCTTGCGCAAGCGCGCCTGCATGACGCCTTCGGCCTCGGCGAGCTGCGCCTTGGTGTTGATGCCGCGCACCTCGTCCTCGCTGGTCTCGATCACCACGGACTCCCATCCCTGCTTGCGGACGATTTCGACGGCATCTGTCAGATAATATTCGCCCTTGGAATTCGCATTGCCGATCTGCCCGAGGATGTCGAGCGCGCGGCGGCCGTCGATCGCCATCACGCCGGCATTGCACAGATCGATCCTGCGCTCTTGTTCGCTGGCATCGGCCTGCTCGCGGATCGCGACCAGGCGGTCGCCCTCGACGATGAAGCGGCCATAGCCGGTCGGATCGGCAGCGCGAAAGCCGAGCGCGGCTATCGCGGCGCCCCTGGCGAGCGGTTCGCGCAGCCGTGCGAAGGTGTCGGCCGAGACCAGCGGCGTGTCGCCGAAGGCGATCAGGAGATCATCCGCGCCGCCCGCGATCGCCTCGCGCGCCGCGAGCACCGCATGCGCGGTGCCGAGGCGTTCGCTTTGCACGAAGGTGAGCGCGTCGGGGCGAATGCGCTTCGCCTCCTCTGCCACTGCGTGGTGATCGGGACCGATCACCACGGCGAGCGCGGTGCCGGTTCCCTTGGGTGCGGCGGCGAGCACATGGGCGAGCAGGCTCTGATGCGCGACGGGGTGCAGCACCTTCGGCAGGCTCGATCGCATGCGCGTGCCTTCGCCGGCGGCGAGCACGATCGTGAGGCTGGAACGGGCGGTCATCGCAATCCTCACAGATAGAGCCGAATCAATTGGCGCAAACGGGTGGCGAGCCTCTCAGCTATCGCCTTGCTACCCCCGCAAACGCCCGGAATTCAAGTGCGACGGGGTTTTCCTGTTAATGTTCCCTGATTGATTCGGGGAAGCCTGACGGGGCTGGGCATTTAACGTTCATGGCAAAGGATTCCGACCCACTGGCGGATGCCTTCGGCACCAAGGAGACCGGCGGGCTGTTCTCCGGACTGTTGGCCGAGGAAAATGCGTTCGACCGACGCATGATGTGGCGGCTGGGCTCGTGGAGCGTGGCGGCCGTGGGCGCCGTCGTCATTGCCGTAATGGCCAACCAGGCTCAGCTCGGCTGGCGCCGCGACCAGATGGCCGCCACCGATCTCGCGCGCCAGGCCGACCGGCTCCAGATGCTGACCAAGGAGAGCCAGAACGAGGCCCGCCGCCTCGCCGCCGCCATCGAGACGCTGAACAGCGACCGCGACCGGCTCTATTCGCGCGTCACCGTGCTGGAGCAAGGCCTCGATTCCGTGACCGGCGCCATCGCACGGCAAGCTGCAGCGCCGGCACAGGGCGCAAAGCCGCAGGACGCTGCACCCGTGCCCGCGGCGCCCAGCGTCGCGCCGGTCGCCTCGACACCTGCCGCGACGAACGAGAAGCCGCGCACCGAAGCCGCGAAGGATTCCCAGAAGGACACGCCGAAGGAGTCGTCGAGCCCGCCGCCGCAGTCCGCCGCCGCCGCTTCGCTCGTGCAGCAGACGCCGGCAATGAATTCGGCCCTGCCGACCATTCCGCTGGTTCCGTCCAGGTCCATCATGGCGCCGCCGGATTCAGCCGCATCGAAACTGATTCAACCCGAAGCAGCCGAGAAGAAGGCCGAGCCGGCGCCCGCCCCGAGCGAGGTCGTCGCGGCGGTAACGAAGCCAGCGGAAGCAGCCGAGAATGAATCCGCTGCCATCGCGGTTCAACAGACGCGCTTTGCGATCGATCTCGGCGGCGCCAACTCGGTCGACGGCTTGCGCGCGCTCTGGCGCGGCCTGACCAAATCCAATCCGGAGATCGCGGCGCTGCGGCCGATCATCATGGTCAAGGAAGGCACCACCGGCCTCGGCATGCAGCTCCGTTTGGGCGCCGGCCCCCTGGTGAACGCCGCCGCCGCCGCGAAATTCTGCGCGACCCTCGCCGAGAACGATCGTCACTGCGAGACCACCGTCTTCGATGGCCAGCGCCTGTCGATGCGCGGGGAAAAGGGACAAGAGAAGGCGCAGGAAAAGGGGCAAGAGAAGACTCAGGACAGGGTTCAGGAGAAGAGCTCGGAGAAGAACCAGGACGCAGCCCCGCAAGCGGAAACGGCGCCGAACGCCAAGCCCGAGAAGCAGCGCCGCCGCAGCTATTCCTCGAAACGCTCGAAGCGCGAGGAGCCCGCGCCCGCTCCCGCGGCACAGCCTGCGCCGGCAAAACCGGAGGCCGCATCACCATCGGCGGGATCGACGCTGTCATCGTTCTTCAGGCGGTAGACACGACGCCCGGTGCGTCGGCAGTTACCGCGTCCTTGTCGAGGACGCCTCTCGGACGGCCCGCCGCAACAGCCTCATGCGACGAACAGCCGCTTGGACCTGAGCCGCCCTTTCGCAGCAAGTTCGCAATCATCGCCGGCGCAATGCTGCGTCATCCTGTTTCCGAACCCGCGGGCTTTCAATGAACGAGCTGGATGATGTCTTGAGGCTTCTGGTCGCGGCCGGAACCGGGCTGCTGATCGGCATCGATCGCGACATGAACGACAAGCCGGTGGGAATGCGGACCCTGTCGCTGGTGGCGCTCGGCTCCGCGCTCGTCTCGATCTCGGTGATCGAGTTCCAGAATCTGCGCGACCACCCGGATGCGATCTCGAGGGTCATTCAGGGCGTCGTTGCCGGCGTGTTGACCGGCGTCGGCTTCATCGGCGCAGGCGTCATCCTGCACGACGCCAAGGCGAAGACGGTTCACGGCCTCACCACGGCGGCAACCGTTTGGATCGCGGCCGGCCTCGGCATCGCCTGCGCGTTGGGAGCCTGGCTGCTTGTCGTAGCAGCCATCACGGTGACGCTGCTCGTGCTGTTCGTGCTGGGCTGGGTCGAGCGCCGGTTGGGCTTGAAATAACTCCGCGTCGGCAGGAAACACCGCTCATATCGGATCAACAGAAACATCGCCTGCCCTGTTGCCTGCCCGCATCATCCCGACCATATTGCCCCCATGACAAAGAAGCCTTTTCGCCTGACGCCCTACCAGGTGCAGTTCCTGATCGTCGTCGGCTTCGTCTCCGTCGGCTGGGCACTCTATCTGCGCTATCTCGCGATCGAGCTGTCGCAGGTCGCGCTCGCCTGCGACGCCGGCCTGCAGACCGCGATCTGCAAGGCACGTTCGGTCGGGACCGTGCTGTTCAAGAATTCGGTGTTCGGCATCGTCGCGCTGGTGGTGGCGACGCTCAACCTGATGCGGCCGTCCATCGTGCTGCTCACCGTCGGCATCGTGGCCGCCGGTCTCGGCATCGTGCTCTACAATGTCGTGCTGTCGGGCCTGGCGATCGGCCTGTTCATTCTTGGGTTTGCTCGGCCCGCGCCCGCCACAGCGTGAGCCCGAACAACAGATAGATCGCGCAGGTCCACAGCGACTGCCAATTGTCGCGGCCTTCGTTGACCAGCACATAGGCGGCCGACAGCGTGAGCACGCCCGCGAACACCGCTTCCGCGATCGGACGCTTGCCGATCTGCGGCCGGTTCAGCATCAGCAGCGCGAACGGCACCACCGCCATCGTCAGCGAGGCGTAGGGGAAATCCTTGTAGCGCGGATCGAACACGAAGCCGAGCGCGGTCTGCGCCGCGATCACCGCCGTCACCGCCAGCGTCAGGCCGAGCACGGCGGTGAGCTTGGACCATTTGCGGCCCTCGCGCGGGCCGAGCAGGTCGAGGAAGGTCGGAAGGCTGCGGCCGATCACCATCGCCTGCGCGCAGAAGATCGGCGACAGGATGCCGGCGAGCAGTAGCGCGCCCCACATCAGCCAGCCGCCGATGCCGTAGCTCTCGTAATACATCTTGTCGACGCCGATCCCGAGCAGGGTCCCCGCCGTCGTCGCCGAGATGCCGACGCCGAGCCAGGCCGAGAAGCGCGGCGTCCACGGCCGCCGCCGCAGCGTGATCAGCGCGACGGCGAACACCAGCACGCTGAGGCCCATGCCGGCGCCCATGTACCATTTCCAGTACGGGAAATTGCTGACCGGCTCCCCGGGCGGATATTTCAAGGTCCGCCGCACCGAGTCGTACAGCCCCCAATAGCCGCCGACAGTGCCTTCCAGCTTGCGCTTCCAGGGCTGGTCGTAGGACTCGATCAGATTGACGCGGAACTTCTGCGACTTCGCAAGGCTCAGGATCTCCGAGACGACGCGCGCCTGGTTGGCGCGCGACGGCAGCGCGCCGTCGCGCATGCGGCCCTCGCTCGGCCAGCCGGTCTCGCCGATCAGGATCTCCTTGCCGGGGAACGCCACCGCCATGCGCTCGCGGATCGATTCGACATGGGTCGAGGCGAATTTCGCCTTCACGGGGAAATCCTCCCAATAGGGCAGGATGTGGATCGTGACGAAGTCGACGGCGTCATAGACCTCGCGGTTCTTCAGCCAGTATTCCCAGACGTCCGCATAGGTGACGGGCACGCTGACCTGCGCCTTCACCGAACGGATGATCGAGACGAGGTCCGCAGTCGTCATCTCCCCGCGCAGCAAGACCTCGTTGCCGACGATGATACTGGTGATGACCCCGGGGAATTCCTTCGAAAGGCGAACCGCGAGCGCGGCCTGCTCGAGATTCTTGCTGCGGTTGCTGGAGAGCCAGACGCCCTGGAGCACTTTCAGCCCGCCGACCCTGGCGGCAACCGCCGGCACCTGGTCGAGCCCGTTCTCCATCGAATAGGTGCGGACGCAGTCGGTGATTTCCTTGAGCTGGCGCAGGTCCTGCTCGATCTGCTCGGCCTCGATATGGGTCCATGGCTCCAGCGGCGTCTGCTCGCCGCGGAACGGCGCATAGGACACGCATTGGACCTTCTCGGCGGGATCGATCGGGGCGCGTGCGAGCGTGATTGGCGTCGCCAGCCACCACCACACGGCAGCAATCGCGCCCAGTGAAACGAGCAGAAGCGCCAGTGGCGTACGAAGAGAAATCGGTTCCGTCCTCCGCGAAGGGTCCGTCGATTACCTGCTTGCACGTCGTCTGCCAAGGGGTAACAGGCGACCGAGCCGTTCCGCCTCCCGCGGAATTTGGCTGCGACCGTTCGGCCGCGAGCTAGCATCGTGACTTTGCTGGACAAAATTCGAAATACAGGTCATGGGATTCGACGGGAATTTTCCGCCGCATTGGAGACCCATTTGGACGCCATCAGCTACGCGTCCGCGAGGTCTCGGCGCGGACGGTCAGCGGATATATTGGGGAATTCATGCGGCAACGGGTGTTCGAGTTAAGAAATGCGGTCCTGCGGCAGTTCGCCGCCACCTTGGCCGTTTCCTCCCTTCTCGTTCTCGCCGGTCTTGGTGGCGCTTCCGCCCAGAGCAGCACACCGGCCCCCGACCAGGGCAAGGCGGCCGCCCAGCCCGCCGACGCCGCCAAGGATACGGCCCAGAACCAGCGCCGCACCGACGAGTTCGCGGAAGCGGCCCAGGTCATCAACGGCCCGGCCGGCAACCCCGAATGCGTCTGGCTCGGCCGGCGCGTGGTGCGGCTGATGTGGCGGGATGACCTCGATACCGCGTTCCGCCATCTCGACCTCTACGACCGCTTCGGCTGCCCCGGCGGCCACATCCAGGCCGCGTTCCGCTGCCTGACCCGGTTCGGCGGTCAGATCGATCCGAAGGTGGCCGAGACCCTGGACAGCCGCGTGCACGCGTGCTGGATCAACCCGGCAGCACAGCCGCAGCAGGCCGCGGCCGCGACGCCCCAGCCCGCAGCACCGGCAGCAGGCAATCCGCCCGCACAGCAGCCGGCCGCGAGCCCCTCGCCCGCGGCAAGCCCCTCCCCGGCGCCCCAGAAATAGCCGCGATCGTTTCAGCTGCCGTTCAGGAACGATCGGCCATAGACACGGTTGGCACTGCTGCGCGTCGTTCGACAAGGCCATGCCCTCATGAGGACATGAGGCCATGACAGTTGTGAAACCGCGCGGCCGAGATATGCTCCTTTTGCCGCGGACTCGGTCGGATCTCGGGGTCGGATCCGCTTCCCTGCCACCTCAGCCCCTTTTGGTTAGCCGCGATGCGCGTAGTCGCCGCCGTTCTGTTGCTCGTGTCCGCGCTCCACGCCGGCATCTGGGGAGTCCTGCGCGAGAAAGAACCCGCGCCTGATTTCAAGGGCCTCTTGCCCAGCGTTTCCTACGCGCCGTTCGAAGGCTCCGCCCACCCCGACATCGACAACATCCCCACGGTCGAGAAAATCCGCTCCGACCTGAAGACGCTGTCGACCATGACGCGCGCGATCCGTCTCTATTCATCCACGGGCGGCGTGGAACTGGTGCCGCCGATCGCGGCCGAGTTCGGCCTCAAGGTCACCGTCGGCGCCTGGATCGACAAGGACAAGGATCGCAACGAGCGCGAGATCAAGGCCGCGATCGAGCTCGCCCGCAAGAACAGCAACGTCGTCGGCGTCGTCGTCGGCAACGAGGTGATCTACCGCGGCGAGCAGAAGGTCGAAGACCTCATCGACATGATCAAGAAGGTGAAGGGCTCGGTCCGCGTGCCCGTGACCACCGGCGAGATCTGGAACATCTGGCGCGACAATCCCGACCTCGCCTCCAACGTCGATTTCATCGCGGCCCACGTGCTGCCCTATTGGGAGAACTTCCGCTCGGACCAGGCGGTCGACCAGGCCGTCGACCGCTACAATCTGCTGCGCAACCTGTTCCCCGGCAAGCGCATCGTGATCGCCGAATTCGGCTGGCCGAGCCAGGGCTACAATCTGCGCAACGCCGATCCGGGCCCGTTCCAGCAGGCGGTGATCCTGCGCAATTTCGTCACCCGTGCCGAGGCCATCGGCATGGAATACAACATCGTCGAAGCCATCGATCAGCCCTGGAAGTTCTTCGAAGGCGGCGTCGGCCCGTATTGGGGCATCCTCAACGCCAGCCGCGAGCCGAAATTCGCCTGGACCGGCCCGGTGGAAAATCCCGACTATTGGAAGCTGATGGGCATCGCGCTGCTGGTCGGCGTCCTGCTGTCACTGCCGATCCTGCGCATTGAAAAAGCGACCGCGAAACAGGCGTTCCTGCTCTCGGCGACCGCCAACGGCGTCGGTGCCTGGGCTGCGACCGTATTCGCGTTCTGGAACACCCACTACTTCATCTTCGGCTCTGCCTTCGCGCTGACGCTGGGCATGATCCTGCTCGTTCCCCTCGTGCTCATCGCGATGGCGCGCATCGACGAGATCGCCGCCGTCGCCTTCGGCCGGCCGCCGCAGCGGCTGCTCAAAAAGGACAAGCCCGTCGAGAACGTGCCGGAGAATTACTATCCGAAGGTCTCGATCCATATCCCCGCGTATTTCGAGCCGGTCGAGATGCTCAAGCAGACGCTGGATGCGCTGTCGCGGCTGAACTATCCGAACTACGAATGCGTGGTCATCATCAACAACACGCCGGATCCCGCCTTCTGGCAGCCGATCCAGGACCATTGCCGCGCCCTCGGCGAACGCTTCAAGTTCATCAACGCCGAGAAGGTGCAGGGCTTCAAGGCAGGCGCGCTGCGCATCGCGATGGACCGCACCGCCGCCGATGCCGAGATCATCGGCATCCTCGACGCGGACTACGTCGTCGATCCCGACTGGCTGAAGGACCTCGTGCCTGCTTTCGCGGACCCGCGCGTCGGCCTCGTGCAGGCGCCGCAGGAGCATCGCGACGGCGATCTGTCGATCATGCACTACATCATGAACGGCGAATATGCCGGCTTCTTCGACATCGGCATGGTCCAGCGCAACGAGGCCAACGCCATCATCGTGCACGGCACGATGTGCCTGATCCGCCGCGCCGCGATGGACATGGCCGGCGGCTGGTCGTCCGATACGATCTGCGAGGACAGCGATCTCGGCCTTGCGATCCAGGAGCTCGGCTGGGTCACCCACTACACCAACCACCGCTACGGTCAGGGCCTGCTCCCCGACACCTACGAGGCCTTCAAGAAGCAGCGGCACCGCTGGGCCTATGGCGGCCTCCAGATCGTCAAGAAGCACTGGCGCCAGTTCCTGCCCGGCAAGAGCCGGCTCACGCCCGACCAGAAGCGCGAATACGGGCTGGGCTGGCTGAACTGGCTGGGCGCCGAAAGCCTCGGCGTGGTCGTGGCGCTGCTCAACCTCGTCTGGGTGCCGATTGTCGCTTTCGCCGACATCGCCATCCCCGACAAGATCCTGACGCTGCCGATCATCGGCGCCTTCGTCGTCTCGCTGGCGCACTTCCTGTCGATGTACCGCGCCCGCGTCGCCATCAAGCCCGGCCAGATGCTGGGCGCGATGATCGCGGCGATGAGCGTGCAATGGACGGTGTCGCGCGCGGTCGCGCAGGGCCTCATCACCGAGCACATCGCGTTCGCGCGCACGTCCAAGGGCGGCCTCAGCAGGATGTCGATCGAGTTCCAGGCATTCTGGGAAGCGGTGATCGGCGCCCTGCTCCTGATCGGCGCCGGCGTGTTGATCGCCACCAACAGCTTCCGCCAGATCACCGAGATCTACATCTTCGCCGGCGTGCTGGTGCTGCAAAGCCTGCCGTTCCTGGCCGCGGTCGCCATCGCCATCCTCGAGCTCAGCCGCATCAACTCGTTCCAGTTCTGGCACGACAGCGCGATCCGCACCGCCGAGCTGATCGGCCTGCGCCCGGTCGCGCTGCCCCCCGTCGGCGCGCCGCAGGCCGTGTCGACCGAGGTGCGGCGGGAGACGAACTGACACCCTCCCCAGCAGTCCGGCCTGGATGACGCCCGTTAATTGGCTTGAAAATCCCGCCCTAAGCCGCAGAAGCAACGAGAAAATCCCGCTCCTGCCGCGAACTTCAGCAGCCACCCGCACTATTGACCTGCGCGTCCCATCACCCTACACAGCGCGGGCCGAGAGCATGATCCGGAAACAGCCGGTTTTCCCCGCAACGCAAATGAAGCGCGGCGGCAAGACATGCTTCTCGAATGTCCGAACACGATGGCGATCTCTTCAAGCCATCGGCGGCCATGGGAGCGCGTAGCTCAGCCGGTAGAGCACGTGACTTTTAATCACGGGGTCCTGGGTTCGAGCCCCAGCGCGCTCACCACACAAGATCAAGCACTTTGGCCCGACTTTAAGTCTTCCAACCTGCGAAGGCCCTTCTGCACACGCCATGCACACGGGAGAGCGGTAATGCTCCGCGCTCTCTTGGCCGCGTTCGCGGGTCAGATCGCAGTAGGCGCCGTTCTGTTTCCTGTTATTTGGTGGAGGGAGCGCGTAAAGCAGCGAAGGATCCATCGTCGCGACGACGCCTCTATCAACACCCACGACAGTCAGTAGCTCGCGTTCGTTATGCCCATCGGCGTTCGCGGCGAGATCGTCTGTTGCAGAGTGCGGCCGTCAGACGGGAAATCTATGGGTGTCTGCGTCTTGCGTCGCGCCAGTAACCGATCAAAGCGCGCCACTCAAACACCACGACCGTGATGGCGACCAGCGTTGTCCCAAGGCAAAACATTATCAAAACCATTTCGAGCATCGAATCACCTCGCAATGGGCGAGGTTCCGACGTACCAAAGTTGCCCGTTGTACGCAGTATCATTTCGGCGACTGCAGCCCGGGGGATGCCAGCCACCTGCTCACATTCGAACCAGTTTCTGCCTGTCGTGCCCTTCCTCGCGTAGCGGGCCGTGGGGGAGCAATTCGGCTCGTTCGCGCAGACGCTTCGCTTCTTCGGCAAGCCGTTCTTCCAGAGTACGGGTTTGCTTCACCCGGCGGCGCTCTGTCATGGCGCACTCTCCTTGAGCAAACAGAAACGGCTCAAAACGGCGACAGTGGCGATCCGTTCTAGAAACGAAACCGGGGATCGGCCAAGGGAAAAACCGAAAAGCCGCAGCGTGGTTCCAGCCCCACTGCGGCCATTTCCCGGCAACTTGAATGAGCTGATGCTTAAATCGCACCGGTGTTCTCAAAGTAGAACACCCCGTTCCGAAAATGGACTCCGTATAACTACCGGAGTCCGCCCTTCTACCCATTGTCGTTAAGACACGAACATGCCACGGCTCGTATTCCAGCCCCAATGCCTCCCGGCTGCCGATCTAATTGCGGATTAGAGCGCCGGGAGTGCTCGGCCCGCAGCGTGAACCGGCGGGCCTCTCGGCCGCAAGTTGAATCGGGAGCGCACAAAGAGAGGCGGGATTGGGTCAGCGATCTGGACGCGCCTGGAGGGGCACGACTTTGTCCATGTCGTCGTGACCGGAGCGCCGGCTTTGCAGCTTCACCACCTGCTCAAGTTCGAGAGCCTCTATGGCAAGCTCATCTGCCAAGCGTCCGAAAAGTGCGCGCTTTTGCGGGTCGCTCGTTCGCCTACTCATACTGGCCAAATCCGCAGCATCAGCACGGAGTTTGTCCAATCTTTCCGTTAGGTCCGCCATGTTACCGGCTCGATCCTAGACCCACCGTCATGCGCTGACGGGATGCATGTCAACGGCGGACCATGCTATTGGTTCTTCATTAACCGATCGTTAGCCCCGGCCAGCGTCGCACCTCGGCTCACTGATGAGGTCTGAACAGAAAAACCGCC
The DNA here is from genome assembly GCF_001556045.1 of Bradyrhizobium sp. CCH5-F6. Classification (GTDB taxonomy): domain Bacteria; phylum Pseudomonadota; class Alphaproteobacteria; order Rhizobiales; family Xanthobacteraceae; genus Bradyrhizobium. The sequence goes on along the minus strand of NZ_LSIC01000190.1, from coordinate 87,175 downwards.
GGCCTGGTCGCAAGGCGTTGAGCACTACTGCCCGTCAGGCGTTGAGCCGTGCGTTAGTGGGTTGGTGCTTTTTTGACGTTGCTGGCGGCTTCGCTTTGCTCGGAGTGTCATAAGCCTCCTCAAGGTCCGGCTCGGTGGTGCCACCGGTGTAGCCGTCCACGGTCCAACCTAAGCTGGGCTCCCTGTCCGGTATCGTCTTCGGCAATGATCGTGCAGGCGTCATAGCCGATGCTGGGCTCATTATCGGCTTCGTCCGGTTCTGCCCCATCGTGCTCGTCCTCGGTGTCGTCTGCGCCGCCTTGGGCCCACCTGGCTTGCGCTCCAGCGCGCTCACCAATAACCAAACCAAATTGAAGGCCTTGCCACGCTTCCAAGTCGAAGGAGCACTGGCGCGCTTCTTGCGATTGAGAGCTTCCAAGCATGGAGGCGTGCACCGATGGCACAACGAGTTCCTGTTCCTAGACGCGCAAGGCCCAGTCTGAAACATATCGCGCGCGAGCTGGTCCGATTGGTGGACGCGATTGATGAGCTCGAAGAGCTGAAAGCAAAGGTTAAGGCCGCCGAGGCTTCCCGCGTCCTGCATTAGGCGCCGGAAAGTGGCGCCCTGGTGCCGGAGCCATCCTCAAAGGCAGGCTCGGGGATGCAGCCTCACCCGACGATCCCGAGTTGGATGCGACGCACGACCTCTCACGAAACGGCTCGCAACGCCGTGGCCATGGCAAACACTCGTGAGCGAGCCATGGCCTGGCCTTTGGCTCAGACTCGATTGGGGGGATTCTTGTCTTCTCGTCTGAGCATCACGAGCCGCCGCTCCAACTCTTCCTTCTTGGCGTTCAGCCTGACCGCCAGAATATCGTTGACGATCGCGTGGAGTTGCCACAGCTCCTCGAGAGACATGTTCTGAAACCGCTCCCGTTCCATGCTTCCCCCGCGACTCACGTGCGGGCCATAGCTTGGAGCGTCCGGACGAGACCGGCAACGATGCGTCGGTTGATTGCGGAAGGTTATCTACATTTTCGGCGGCGGTTTGGTTTTCTTGGAGGCTGACCGATCCGATTTCGACCGAGAGCGGCGCGACTCGGCTTGCGCCAATCGATCTCGCAGGACGCTCAGCTCGGCAATTTGACTTTCGAGAAAGGCGACACGTTGGTGCAAGGCAATGGCGGCATGGGCAGTCTGATCAGAGATACTCATCACGACCTCAAATAACGCGCCTGAAAATCGGACTATTAACATGGATAGCACGATCATAAGGTGACCTAGATGACACAATTGCGCCCCGAAGCGGCCTGAGAAATCGGCGGTCCTTCGAAGGAACAAGCATCGGCCCGTGCTTGAATTGGAACCCGCCGGCGAGTTTGCAGAATGGCCCTCGAGGCCCTTCAAAGCCGAGCCAGGCCGTCTCTCCGCGCCGATGGTAATGAAGTAAGCGGATGCATCAGTCGATCGCGTTCCGTGCACGTCCTGCCGATGAACGGCCCGATCTCTCGCCCGCCCTAAGGGCCATGAGATCAGGATGAATCGTCATCGCGCTTTAGGTCGTTGTTCGAGCATGATCTTTCCGGAAAACCGCTGCGCATATCGGCATCATGGCTTTGCGCCGCGTCCACGTTGGCGATGCGCGTCCAATTGCGGCGACAGTGCACCCTCTCGATTGTTCCAAGAGCCCTGCCCCCAGAAGCCGCGCGACAACGCGCTGGAAATGTGTAGGCTTGACGGAAATCACAGGAGGGAGCGGCATGTTTGAAATCAGCGGTTTCGACACGGCAGGCATCGTCAGCCTCAAGCGGGCCTCGCTTGCGGCCGCCCTCAAGAAGGCCAGAGAGCTGGTCCAGGACGGGTGCTGGAACGTTCAGATCGTCGATCCGACTGGCCGGGTCTACACCTCGTTCGAGGAACAGGCCGCGTAGCGCCGGACTTCATCATCCGCAAAAGCACCTCGTCAAAGCGCACTTCGCTCTCTGCGGATGCCTGCCGCCGCCGGCCGAAAGCGCAACCGATCCACCTATCCCCCTCGGCCGACATTGGAGGAGGCATTATCCAGCCACCGCTGGGTTGCTTCATCGCTCCAGCCTGGGACCGCGAAGCGCGCCCGGGGATTCACCTCCACGCCTGAACGACCGACCGCGGGAGAGTGCGAATGACGTGTGCGATGCGCCGTCGCAGCGCTTGCGGCGGTGCACAGGACAATCAACAGGCCGATGGCCAGAACTGAGCGCATCGTACAGCTCCAATTGAACACCGGGTTGATGTGATGCGCCAAGGGTCCCGCCGCAATCTGGCGCGGCATCACGGCTCGGCGATGGACGCACAACGGCAACGCTCTCGCGGCGGCACGGACCAACGCTCGACTCGCGCGCATGCCATTGCCAATCAACGCCTTTGGGCGCACGCTCTCTTCAGGCGCTCGAGACGCCGCCAGGGAGAGACACATGAAGGAACCGGGTCTGGATGGCCGCCATCGGGACAAGGATGGCGGGATCAGCAAGAAGCACGGCAACACGCTCGTCGGCACCTTGCGCAAGATCTACGGCAAGGGCTTTGCGGCCGGGTATCCCGATGCGACGCTGCTCAGCGAGGTCCTGGCCCAGTTGAACGAGACGTCGCTGAGCCAGCTGCGTCGCGATCACGACACCGGGCATCTGGGGCACAAGATAGATCACGCCTTGAAGTGACGGAGGACGGTGACGGTGCACCGCCCCCGTCATAGACGAGGTCGAAGCGGACATCGTCTATGAATGGTTTGATTGCCCTGTCTTCAGCTTTCCGGAGCTGAAACGGTTGCCGGCACACTCAGGGGGGCTCCTCCGATCGACACAGGCCCCGCAGGTTTCGGCTGCCGAACCATCCGCTTGCGCATCGCTGCGGACAGCCCATAGCGCGCATTCGCTCTTCGGATCGAGGACGTGACGTCCGACATCATCACGTTCTGCAGCGAGTCGACCTTTGCGATCAGCGTCGACAATTGCGAAGATATCTTCTTCACATCGACCCGTTCGTCCGTGATGCTCTGCCGCAGGGACAGCAGCACCAGTGAATCCTGCTGCAGCAGAGTCGCATTTTGCTGCAAGACCTGGCTGTTCTCCTTCAGCGAGGCCGAGTGCTGCTGCTGCGCCGACTGAATGTCCTTCAAGGCGGCAACGACCGGATCCGGCTTTGGCGCCGGCGCCTCCTGGCGCGGAAGCAGTTCAGCCAGGCGGCTGACGTCCAGCGACGGCAAGTCGGAAGGCAACGTATAGATGGCCGCCGCGCCGTTGATGGCCAGGGCGCACACCGACAATGCCAGCACCGATTTCCGGCTGGACCGCATGATCGGCGCCGGAGGTTCTGCGGCTGCGGGTTCGGGCGCTGCTGCGGCGGCTGCAAGTGCTACCGCGTCGAGTTCTTCGGCGAAGCTTTGCGTTTCGAGAGTCGCGGTCATCTGCATTGACCCCAAATGAGCGAGCAAGAGGAAGCCGTCGCCGGATCGTCCTCGCGACGGCTCCTCTACGCAGCACCCATCTCCAACTGTGTAAAATTGTGAGCATTTCGGATTAATTCCACGTTAGCGGCCTGGGCGGCCGACGGACGCGGCGCCCCCGGTCGAGTACGGATCTCCCTGGAGTTGCAACTCCTCACACCGCTCGAACGGAACAGCCAATGGCTGTCGTCAGTTTGACAAGCCCAGCTTGCGCAGAGCGACGTCGCGAAACCTTCCGCAGCGAACAGAAGCGTTGTTCGAGTGCTGCGCCGGGCCGGCCTTCATCGGCTTCTCGGCGTTGGGACACGGCCTGTGCGAAACGCCGATGTGCCCGAGTGGCCCGCCAGCCAAGCCGCGGCGGATTTTCCGAAGCTGACAGAATGCCACTGTTTTGCCCGACGGGTCAAACCGGGTCCTGCGCCCGACGCAGAAAAAGCGGATGCAAAAGTCGTTATGCCGGAAGCACTTGGCTACTGTGCATGGGGTTGTTTTCGCGCTTTCTTGAAGCTCACCCCTCGTCCAGCAGCTCGAGCAGCTCCTCCACCCGCTCGAACGGCGCGTTGCGCATCGGGCTGTGATGGACGACGCGGTCGCCGTCGCGTTGCAGCGCCTTCCCGCGTGACTTCCGCAAGCGGCCCGGCAGGAACGTCGCGGCCGCAGCCCCCGGCCCGACGTCCAGCCGGACGATGCCGCGGCGCTTGCACTCGATCCTGAGCTTGGCTGCGGCGAAGAAATCGCGCGCCACTTCCGGCAGCGGTCCGAAACGGCGGGAGGTTTCCTCCTCGAGGTCGTCGAGCTCGTCCTCGTCATTGCACCGTGCGGCGCGCGCATAGAGTTCGAGCCGCACGGGCTCGGACTGCACGTAGGTCTCGGGGAGCATGTCCCCGACCGGCAGGTTGAGGTCGGGCACCCAGACCGCGGCGCGCTCCTCGTCGGCCTTCTCCGAGGCCATTTTCAGCAGATGGCTGTAGAGCACGGGTCCGAATACCTGGACATGGCCGGATTGCTGCTCCGAGAACAAATCGCCAGCACCTCTGAGATCGAGGTCGCGCTCGCTGATGGCAAAGCCGGCGCCCGGCCGGCTGAACTCCTCGAGCACGGCCAGGCGCTTCTCGGACTGACCGGACTCCGTCTCGGTCAGCAGATGGGCGAAGGCGCGGATGCCGCTACGGCCGACGCGTCCGCGCAGCTGGTGCAGCTGGGCAAGGCCGAACTTCTCGGGCCAGCAGACCACGATGGTGTTGGCGCGGGGAATGTCGAGGCCGCTCTCCACGATGTTGGTCGCGAGCAGGACGTCGGCGCCGCCCTCGACGAAGCTCATCATCCGGTCGTCGATCTCGTCGGCCGCCAACCTGCCGTGCAGGCAGACGATGCGAAGGTCGGGCGCCACCGCGCGCACCCGCGCCAGCATGGGATCGAGATCCTGGATGCGGGGACAGATCAAGAAGCTCTGGCCGTTTCGCCGTTGCTCGCGCAGCAGCGCCGTGGCGATGGCGGCGTCCGACAGCGGTGCGATCCTGGTTGCGACAGGCAGCCGGTGCACCGGTGGCGAGGCGATCACGCTGAGGTCGCGGAAACCGGCAAGGCCCGCGGCCAGCGTCCGCGGGATTGGCGTGGCGCTCATCATCAGCACATGGACGTTCCTGGCGAGGCCGCCGAGCTTGGTCTTCTCGGCCGCGCCGAAATGCTGCTCCTCGTCGATGATGACGAGGCCGAGATCGTCGAACCTGACGTCCTTGCCCGTGAGCGCCTGCGTGCCGATCACGACCTTGATCCGGCCGCTGCGCAGTCCCTCCCTGGTCTCGCGCAGTTCGGCGCCTGACGTCGCCCGCGACAGATTACCCACCTCGATGCCGAACGGCGCGAAGCGCTTCCGGAACGTTGCGACGTGCTGCCGCGCCAGCACCGTCGTCGGCACCGCAATCGCCACCTGCTTGCCCGACAGCACCACCGCGGCCGCCGCGCGCAGCGCCACCTCGGTCTTGCCAAAGCCGACGTCGCCGCAGATCACCCGGTCCATCGGGTGACCGGAGGCGAGATCGTCGAGCACGTCGCGGATCGCCTGGGCCTGGTCGATCGTCGTGAAGTAAGGGAAACGCGCGACGAACTTCTCGTAGGCCGATCCCGGCGGCACCAGCTTTTCGGCGCGGCGCCGGCGGCGCTGGCTGATGTGCTTCGCCAGCACCTTGCCCGCGGCCCGGATCTCGCGCTCGGCCTCGCCGCGGCGGGTCCACCATGTGCTGCCATCCGCCTTGTCGAGCGTCAGCTTGCCGAGTTCGGTCGCGTAAGGCCACATCAAGGCGAGATCGGCCGGCGGCACCAGAACCGCATTGTCGCCCGCGAACTTCAGGCGGATCATCTCGCGCATGGCGCCGCCGCCGGTGTTGACGGTCTGCAAGCCGTCGAGCACGGCAAGGCCGCGCTGGAGGTGCACGACCACCGTGCCCTGCTCGGGCACGTCGGCATGATCGAAGGCCGCGCTCCAGGCGCGCGCCATCGGCTGAGGATGATGCGCGCGGCTGCCGAGCACGTCGGACGCCGTCACCACGACCAGAGGCTTCTTCCCCGGCAAGACGAAGCCGGCGTCGAGATCGGCCAGAAGCACCGCCTCGCCGCCCCGCCCGCGTGCCGCCTCGTCCCAGTCGTCGCAGCGCTCCGCCTTGACGCCGCTCATCCGCTCCATCACGCGCAGATCGTCCTCATGCGCGGCGGCGAGGATCAGTCGCGATCCGGCCCGGCGTGTCTCCTCGACGAAGGCCCGCAACGCCTTTCTGGAAGAGGTCAGCTTGGAAAACTCCGGGATGGGCCGGAAAGGCGCCGTCCGCGGCAGCACCTTCATGCCCTTGGAGAGCAGCTTCCAGTCACGCCGTCCGAGATATTCGCGCTCCCGCTCCGCCCGGCCTGCGGCCTCCTCGATCGTGTCGAGCCATCGGTCGGCGTGCAATGGGACGCCGGCGTCCGCGATCCATTTGGCGCTCCCGCAATAGTCGAACAGGCTCGCGCGCTTGCAGCGTTTGCCGGCAAGACCGAGCCGCTCCGACATGGGATCGACGAGAAGCTCCCTGGTCTCGAAGATGATCCTGTGCTCGTTCGGGTCGAACGCCACGATCCGTTCGATCGCATGCTCCGAATGCTCGATCCGGAATGGGCCCAGCGCGCCCGCGGGGAATATCTCGAAGGTCTGCCCGTGGAACAGCGCCCCGCCCGGATAGTCCGGCTCGTCGTCGAGATCGTATCCGAGCGCCTCGAGCCTGGTCTCGAGCTCCCGCTCGGAGAACGGTCCGCCCACTTTCAGGCTCAGGCTCAAGCGCGACAGGGTCGCCGGCGGCGGCAGGCGCTCCATCACCGCTTCCGCGGTCGACACGAGAAACAGCGGCTTCTTGGATCTTGCGAGGCGCCTCAGCACGGAAGCTCTGCGCCCTGCAAGCTCGTGCGACGGCTCGAGCTGATCGAACGGCAAGGTGTTCAATCGCGGAAACACCAGCACCTCGCAGGACGGGTCGAGCGCGTGAATGACGCTGCCCAGCCGCTCTGCCCTGTTCTCGCTCTCGGCGAGAAAGACGATCCCGCTGGGGCCGGACTGCTTCCACTGTGCAAGCAGGTGAAGAGCCATCATGCCGAGGGGCGACGACGACGAGATCGTGGCGCGCTGCGATCCTTTGCTCTTCTTCGGCGCCTTCTTGGCCACCCTCGCCTTTTTGGAAAGCCTCACTTGAACCCGTTTCTGGTCTTAGATTGTAGCCAACAGAATGCGAGCCGCCCTCATCTCGAATCGGCAACTCGCCGCCATGCATATGGGATTTGCCCCGCGAACGCACCCCTCGCGGCAACGTTCAAGGCGGCGCGGCGCAGAACGGAACTCATGTGGCCCGAGAGCAGCATCGCTCGATGCAAGCGTTTGGCGATTGAAGACGCCTTGCGCACATGGAGCAACGAAAAAGCCCCAGCGCTTGGAGCCACGCTGGGGCGTCTCGTTCAAAATGAAACGGTTGAGCAATGACCTCTTCATAGCAGCGGTTTCGCCGCGCATTTGTGAACTGGTTCACACGCCATGCACATGACCTCAGCACGGGCGGCCCTGAGGTCTTCAACAACGCCGGAACGGGGTACCGCACCTTCCGGTTTGAGCGCGCGCACGGCGCGCGCTAGGATGCCGCTTTGATGGAGGCACATTTTGAGGCCGCTCATTTTCATTGCCGCCATCGCGCTGCTTGCGACGGCCTCCGCCCATGCTCAGACGCTGGTCGATCCCAACAAGGTTGCTCCCGAATTCCGCGAGGCGGCCGAGAAGCGCCGAGCCGAGCAATTGCGCCAGCGCGAATGTGCGATGAAGGCGGACCTCCAGAAGGTGCTGCCCAGGGATCGCACCGCCTTTCTCAACCATTGCCTGGAGACGATTGCTGCCAAGCAATAGCGGCTGACTGAGCGTTCCTGCCTGCATCCAGCGATGATGGCTTGGCCGTGTTCTGCCAGCATTCAACCACGAAGGCATTCAAGCTTTCTTTAGGGATTTGGGCTCAGCTGACGATCCATTTTCGAAGTCGTTGTCGTCCGCGTATGAGCTCGGTCCAGATTCAGTGCACGCGGTGCAAGAGCGTGTTTCGCGATCGCGCCGGACGGTTGCAGGACGGCTATTCCAGGCAATGTCCGGGTTGCGAAGTGGTGCTGTTCTTCGCCGAGGACTCCCAACATCCCTTCATCAAACGGGCGATGCGAAATGCGCGCAAGGTCCGCAAAGAGATGCGGGAAGCCGAGGCCGCCAAGCTCGCTGCGCCGGGGCCCCGCGCGGTCCGGTCGAGGTCATTTGCAGGGCGGTCGCGATCGGTGGAACGGGAGGACTAGCTCCGCCGCCGCTTCCTCGGAAACAGGCGGTCGCGAATGTAGCGCGATGTCGGCGTCAGACGGATGCCGCGGGGCTTGTGCCAGGCGGCGCGGTCAATCTCCTTCTTGTCACCGATCGCCAGCCTGCCCTTGGCCGCCTTGGCAATGAAGATCGCGTCGCTCATCTTGCGGCCGGAGCGCTTGTTCCTTGCCTTCACTTCTTTCCAGAGGCTGATCCTGCCGAGCTTCAGCTTGGGAAGCTCCTCCTTGATCTCCCGCCGCAAGCAGTCCTTCTCCGACTCGCGCGCGCGTCTGCGGCCGCCCGGGAACATCCAGAGCCCATCCGATCGGCGTCTGACCAACAATACCTTGCCGCGCCTGGCGGCGACGAGCTTGGAAGACTTCGCCATTGCAGCCGTCATCGAGAACAGAATCGACCCATCGTAACTTGTCTAGTCGAATAGACAAGTTCGCGGCACGCCTTGATCACAGGCTGCGCCCTTCGAGGCGCGAGGTCAGCCCTTCCCCGGCTCCGCCCGGTCCTCGGTCCTGATCCAGGCCATCATCAGTTCCCAGGCCACCGACAGGATGATCGGTCCGATGAACAGGCCGACGATGCCATGGGCCAGGGTGCCGCCGATCACGCCGACGAAGATCACGATGGTCGGGGTGGTCAGGCCGCGTCCCATGACGAGCGGCTTCAACATGGTGTCGATGAAGCCGACGAGGACGAGAAACACGGTGAGCAGCAGCGCCGTAGTGACGTCCTTGGCGGTCCAGATCCAGATGATCACCGGCAGCAGCACGAGGAAAGCACCGATCTGCACGATCGAGAGCAGCAGCACGATGAAGGCGAGAAGGCCCGCGCTCGGCACCGACGCCAGCTTGAAGCCGATGCCGGCGAGCAGCGCCTGCACGATCGCGACGCCGATCACGCCCTGCGCCACGGCGCGGATGGTCGCGCCCGCGAGCCCAAGGAAATGCTCGGTCTGCTCCGGCACGATGCGAAACAGGAAGCCGCGGCCAGCCGCAACCAGCCGCGGTCCGTGCGGAAACAGGAAGCCGGCCACGAACACGGAGACGAGAAACTGGAGCGTGCCGACGCCGGCGTCGCCCGCGAGCGAGAGCAGCGGGCCTGCCAGCGGCTGGAGATACGGCGCCACCTCGCGCACGACCGCCCGAACATTGTTATAGGCTTGATCCCAGAGGTCGTAGAGCCAGGGGCCGACGAGCGGCCACGATTTGAGCTGCTCCGGCGCCGATTGGAGCGCGAGGTCGCCGGTGCCCAGCTGGTGCGCCAGCTCGCGCACGCCGTCCACCGCGCTGATGCCGAGCCAGGTCGCCGGACCAATGACGATGCCGAGCGTGATCAGGGTCAGGATCGCTGCTGCGGTCTTGGGGCGGCCGCCCAGGGCCTTGGCGACCCAGCTGAACGCCGGATAGAACGCGACCGCGAGCACGCCGCTCCAGGCCAGGATCGGCACGAACGGGCGGATGATCAGGAAGGTCCAGATGATCAGGAGGGCGAGCAGGCCGAGCCGGATCACGAGCTGGATGACGTCCTCACCCGTCAGGAGCTGACGGAGGCTTTTCACGGGCACAGCTTTCCTTGCGGCATGAACGCAACTTCCGGCGCTTGCGAGGGCCGGGCCGTTATTGCCAGCAACGCATCCGGCGTCAAGACGACTGGAACTGACCACGCTGCCGGTCAGGAGTACATCGGGCCACTCCGCATTCCGAGACGATGACGCCCCTTCCGGAGAGCCCCATGCGCGCGGGCAGGCGCCGGCGCGCCTCCTAGCTCTGAAAGCAGAACACCGCGTCTGGCTTTTGGCGCTATTCCTATGCGGCCAGCGACAATATTCCCCTTCGACAGGTGCAGATTCTCATCGGCCTGGACATTCGAAGCGGCGCTGATCTCGCATCGCCTCGACGCCAGCCGGGCGTGGCTAATGCGCGTTAACCGGATTTCCCCGCGCGAATTTACGCCGCTGCAAAAGCCGGTGACTACGGTGGATCGAGGTCACCGAAACGCATTCTGGGCCATGGCCAACAGCATCTGGACGATCGAAGAGTTCACCTGTGCGGGTTGCGGCATGAACTACACCGCGACCAGAGAAGAGCACAGCGAAGTCCACACCGGCAGCTTCAAATGCAGCATCTGCAGCGGTGTCGTGCACACCTGGTCCGGCAAGCATCATTTCTTCGGCTGGCAAGCGGTGAAGACGAGGCCGCCGGTGTTCGGGAAGCGCTGGGCGGGCGTCGAGTGGTAAGGTCCACGGGTCGCAGGATCGGCCGAATTGCACCGGCGCCGTTTGGACTCCGTTCACCGATCGCCGCTAAAGCATGATCCGGAAAAGTGCGCAGCGGCTCTCCGAAAAGATCGTGCTTGAACAACCACATAAAGCGAAATGACGATTCATCCCCATCGCATCGCGCTTTAGATCAGGATGGATCCTCCACGTCGAATCCCATGGCCGACCTCAACGCCGTCCTGACCAGGCTCAACGACCGTCTGCTCCGCCTCGAGGGCGAGTTGTTCGTGCTGCGCTCGCTGGCGCGCGCCACGTTGACGGCGGGCGACGATCATGCGGCACGCATGCGCAAGCTGGTCGAGGCGGCAAAAGTCGCGCTCGACGACGAGGCCAAGCGCCCTCTCGACAAGCCGACCCGCAAATATGTCGACGCGGCAACCGCACTCGTGGAGGAACTGCTGGTCGAGCCGACGCCGGCGCGCCCACTCTTCACGGTGATTGACGGCGGCCGGCGCGACTGAGCAATCAACGCGGCCGGCGCGGCAATCGGCTAGCGGCCGTACAGGCCCGGCGGTTGCATGCCGTTGCGGTAGCACTGGCCGTCAGCATAATTATACGCAAAGCCGTGGGGACAGAGCCCGCCGCGGCGTCCGTAGGATTCGGGAACGCCGTAGGCTCCGGGCGCATGCGCCCCGTTCGGATAGCAACGACCGTTCGAGTAGTTGTAATCGTAACCGTGCGGACAAAGGCCGCCGCCCCCGTAGCGTGGTCCGGGATCCCGGGTGTAGACGCCCGGCGCGTGATAGTCATTGGGATAGCAGCGGCCGTTCGAGTGGTTGAAATCATAGCCATGCGGACATTGTCCGCCCGGACCGCCTCTGAACTGAACTTGCTCCGCCATGGGCGCCGGCGGTGCCGCTGGCACGGTTGCAAACGCAATCAGGCCGGCCAGCGCAAGCTCGATCATGACGACTCCTCCAGATCACGGGGACAAGCCTATCAGGATTCGTGTCCCACGAAACAACGTGGCGATTGAGACACGGCCGGCCTGAACTGCATATGAACCGGACCTGGCTGCGCGACGATGCTCGGCCCAAACACGCGCACGACGCAGACATCTAGTCGGCCGCCTTGAGCCGGCTGAGCCCCGCCTCGATGATCGCGATCTCCTCGTCGATCTGGCCGATCGGCAGGCTGAAATCATAGCCGGACCTGCTCTTCAGATCGACGGCGAGGCGCTGCCTGTGCATCATCAGCTCGTCGAGGCCGCGGCGGTTTCTCAGGCGCACATAGGCGTCGACGATCTGCTCGATTGCGCTCGGCATGAATCTGTCCCGGCGAAAAGGCCCGGCGGCGCGCCCACGCCGGCGGCGTTTTCAATGTCGCGGTACGCAATACAAATCCGCGACAGATTCGTCGATACGCCAAGCTGGTTGAGATCGTGTTACCGTCCGACGTATTTCGTGACGTGTGGCACGAAAAGGCCGCCGGCGATCGCGCCAGCGGCCAAAAACCGGGTTCGAAAACGGATGCGGATTGAAATGTAGCCAGCCCCGGTTGGCGCAGATTATCAGCCGATCGGCGACGTCTCTGTTAAAAATGAAACACAGGAACCGCTTATCGGTCCGCTCACCGTCCGACCGTGGCGGCGCGGCAACGCTGGCCGGCGACGCAGAAATCGGTGCAAGGCAATCCGAAATAGGGGGCGATCATTGCAGCCGGCGCCCGGCCCATTGTTGATAACCCATGCAAACCCCGCGCGGGTGGTGACAGGGCGTGCGGACGTGTTATCGGGGGATGACGCAGTTGCGAGACGGATCGGACCCCCATGCGCATTACCCTCGTCGGCTCCCGCCATTTCGGCGTGACCACCCTGAACATGCTCCGGGAGCACGGCGTCTCGGTCGTCCGGGTCGTGGTGGCCGATGCCGAGGATCGCCTCGCCGCAACTGCCAAGGCCGCCGGCATCGAGGTCGTGGTCCAGGCCAATCCGAAGCTGGTGGTGGCTTCCGAAATCGCCCCCGATACCGATCTGATCATCACCGCGCACAGCCACGCCCGAATCGGCAAGGACGCGCTCGCCGCCGCCAGGCTCGGCGGGATCGGCTATCACCCCTCGCTACTGCCGCGCCATCGCGGCAAGGCCGCCGTGGAATGGACCATCAAGGAAGGCGATCCAATCGCCGGCGGCACGATCTACCACCTCGCCGACCGCATGGACGCGGGCGCGATCGCCGCCCAGGACTGGTGCTTCGTCAAGAAGGGCGAGACCGCACGGGAGCTGTGGGAGCGCGCCCTGGCGCCGCTCGGGCTCAAGCTGCTGGCCGACGTGATCGACTACGCCAAGGTCCACAAGGCGCTGCCAGCCAAAGCTCAGGACGAGCAGTTCGCGACCGCCGCACCGAGCCTTTCCTGAGTCTTCCTCACGTTTACCCTTAACGTGAGTAGGCCTTGATTCCACTTCGAAAACCGAGATCAAGAGTGCAAATAAACCATTGTTCCAAAAGGAACAATTTTCGTTTTGGCAACGCAACAAATTTCCGTCACATTTCGTCCGAATAAGCGTCAGCATATCAGACAGATTCAAGGACGAATTCATGCGTTTTGCTCGCATTGCGGCGATTTGTGCCGCCTCAGTTTCCGCCGGCACTCTCACCGCCCCCGCTTTTGCCCAGAGCCCCTATGACGGCAATTGGCAGGTCACCATCGTGACCAAGACCGGCTCGTGCGAACCGACTGCGAGTTCTATGCTGACGGTCGCCGATGGCAAGATCACCGCGCCCGGTGCTAACGTTTCCGGCACCATCGGTAGCGGGGGACTTGTGAAAGTTTCGATCAATGGTGCATATGCGAACGGTCAACTCAACGGCAACGCCGGATCGGGGAAGTGGAATGGAGCATCAGCAGGCATACCGTGCAGCGGGCGCTGGGAAGCATCGCGCCAATAAGCCAATGGAGGTTCGTGCCCGTAACCGGCGGCTGCTGATCGCGGCCGCCGTCTTGTTTGCAGCGGGAATTGCCAACTCCGAGAGCAACGCCCAGTCCGGTCCATTCGCCGCGATGGCGGGAAGCTGGAGCGGCAGCGGCACGGTTACGCTGGATGACGGTTCGACTGAGCGGATCCGCTGTCGGGCCAAGTATGCCCCGATCGGTCCGACCATGGAGATGTCGCTGACCTGCGCCAGCGACGCCTACAAGTTCAACCTCGCCGCCAACGTTCAGTCGGCGGGTAATGCCGTTTCGGGAAGCTGGAGCGAGGCCAGCCGCAACATCTCTGGCTCGCTCCAGGGGCGCGGCGGCGGCGGAAACTTCGAGGTGGTCGCCTCTGCCGCCGGCTTCAACGCCAACATCGCGCTGAAGACGAGCGGCAACAGGCAGACCGTCACGATGCGCGCGGACAGCCAGTTCCGCGGCGCCAACATCTCGATGTCGCGCTAAAGCGGACCGTAGGACAATCGACCCGGCAACCTCGCCAGGTCGATTTTTTATCCGCCCGGCACGAACGCCGTGACCTCGATCTCCACCTTGGCCCGGTCGTCGACGAGGCCGCCGATATAGAGCAGCGTCGAGGGCGGGAAATTGCGTCCGAGCGTTTCCTTCCAGGCCGCGCCGATGCCAGCACCGGCCGCTTCATAGTCGCTGCGGCTGGTCAGGTACCAGGTCAGGCGGACGATGTGCTCGGGGCCGGCGCCGGCCTCCCCCAGAAGCTTGACGATCCGCTTCAACGCAGTCGCGACCTGCGCCGCCATGTCTGGCGCGTAGTTGCCGGCCTCGTCGCCGCCGGTTTGACCGGCCAGGATCACCCAGCGCCCGGGGCCGTTGACGACGACGCCATGTGAAAAGCCGCGCGGTTTTTTCCACTCGGCCGGCTGCAAGATTTGCATGAGCGAGGCTCTCCCGATCTTCTCGTTGTTCATGGATGCCTAGCACGACACCCGCCATCGCGGCATCCGCAGATTTCACCGTTGCAAACACCGGCGATGTCGCCGATACCGGCCGTCCCTTCGTGTTTCCATCCTCCGGCATCCTCCCCAATGAGCGCGACCCCGTCCAAAACGATGGCTGCACTGTGGATGGCCGGCTGGCTGTCGCTGATGCTGGTCATGGCGGTTGCCGGGCGCGAGACCACGCGCGAGCTGAACGTTTTTCAGATCATGGAAGTGCGGTCGCTGGTCGGCTTCGTGTTGCTTGCTCCGTTCATCTACCGCGCCGGCGGCTTGAAGGTGCTGAGGACATCGCGCCTGCCGCAGCATGTCGGCCGCAATCTGGTGCACTATGTTGCCCAGCTCGGCTGGTTCTTCGCGCTGACGCTGATCCCGATCGGCCAGGTGGTGGCGATCGAGTTCACAATGCCGATCTGGACCGCCATCCTCGCGGCAAGCTTCCTGTCCGAGCGGATGACGCCATGGAAGATCGCCGCCATCGTGCTCGGACTCGTCGGAGTGATCGTCATCGTGCGTCCCGCGACCGGGGAGATCAATCCGGGCCAGCTCATCGCGCTCGGGGCCGCAATGGGATTTGGCGTCTCGATGGCACTGGTCAAATCGCTGACCCGCACGGAAAGTGCGCTCTCGATCCTGTTCTGGATGCTGGTGGTGCAATCGGTCGCGGGCTTCGTTCCGACGCTTTACGTCTGGACCTGGCCATCCGCCTATGTCTGGGCCTGGGTCGGCGTGATTGCCGTCTGCGGTACTTTTTCACACTATTGTCTTGCCAGCGCGATGCGCTACGCGGACGCGACGATCGTGGTTCCCATGGACTTTCTGCGGGTTCCGCTGACCGCGACCGCCGGCTGGCTGCTCTATTCCGAGCGGCTCGACGCCTGGACCGTGCTCGGCGCCGGGCTCATCCTGATCGGAAATCTCCTGAACCTGAAGCCCGCCTCGCCGGTTCCAGCCCGCGCGCAGTGAACCTCGCGCCGCCTCCTGCGACAAAACAAAGTGGCCGTGTGATTTGGATCACATTGGAGAGACACCCCATCGTGCACATTCGGCCACACAGCAGCGGGTTGACGCAGCGGACTGGCCGTTTTGGTGGCGTGAAGTCGGGCACTTCGTGTAGGTTCGTTGTCAATTTGTTGCTGCCTGCAATTCGATTCTGGGGATTTCAGAATGCGCTATCTCACCCTCCTCGCTTCGCTGATGTGCATGGCGCTGTCGGTCAGTGCCGCCAAGGCTGATCGCCGCGTCGCCTTCGTCGTCGGCAACGGCTCCTACAAGAACGTCGCGCAACTGCCGAACCCGCCGATCGACGCCAAGGCGATGGCGGCCACGCTGCGCAATGTCGGCTTCGAGGTTATCGAAGGCTCCAATCTCAGCCGCGACCAGATGACGGAGAAGCTGCTCGATTTCGGCCGCAAGGCGCAGGGCTCCGACATCGCGCTGTTCTATTATGCCGGCCACGGCATCGCCGTCAGCGGCACCAACTATCTCCTGCCCGTCGATGCGGACATCAAGTCGGAGATGGACGTCAAGCTGGGGGCCGCCATCAACATCGACCTGACGCTCGAGCAGACCATGGGGGATGCCAAGGTCAAGCTGGTCTTCCTCGATGCCTGCCGCGACAATCCGTTCGCCGCCAAGATCAAGTCGAACGCCGCGACCCGCAGCGTCAACGTCCAGAGCGGCCTTGCTGAAATGAAGTCCGGCGAAGGCACGCTGATCGCGTTCGCCACCGGCCCTGGCCAAACCGCGCTCGACGGCCAGGAGGGCAACAACAGCCCGTTCACCCGCGCGTTGATCGACAACATCACCAAGCCCGGCGTCGAGATCCAGCAGGCGATGACGTCGGTGCGCGCCCAGGTCAATGAAGAGACCCGCAAGGGCCAGCTGCCCTGGGGTCACACCAACCTGACGGGCTCCGTCTACCTCAATCAGGCACCGACGACCCAGGTCGCCAACGCGGCCCCGACCGCTACCGGCATCGTGCCGGCGGCGGCCGCGAGCTCGGACGGTGTCGAACTCGAATATTGGCGCTCGGTGAAGGAGTCCAACAAGCCGGAGGAGCTCAACGCCTATCTCTCCGCCTATCCGAACGGTCAGTTCAAGGCGCTGGCGCTGGCACGCCTCGCGGCGATCAAGAGCGGCCCCTCGACCGCGACCCGCGCGCTCAATTCGGGCGTCGATCCCGCGACCTTTACCGACGAGGCCACTCAGCTCACCGAGGACCAGATCGGCCTCGACAAGACGCAGCGCCGCGACGTGCAGCGCCGCCTCAACGCCCTCGGCTTCGACACCAAGCAGACCGGCGTCTTCGGCGACGAGACCCGCGCGGTGCTCAAGCGCTGGCAGGCCGCGCGCGGATATCCGTCTTCCGGGTACCTCAACAAGAACCAGCACAAGGCCCTGCTCTCGGAGGTCGTGGCTGCCCCCGCGACGGCGAGCGACAACAGCCAGAAGGCAGCCCGGCGGGCTAGCGCCCCGGCTCCGAGCAGCGCGCCGCCGCCACCTCAACGCAGCAGCAGCCCCGGCGACGCAGCCGGTGCGGCCTTCGTCGGCGGTGTCGTCGGCGGCATGATGGGCGGCATGTTCCGCCGTTGAGGCGAGGCCCGACTCTCAAACAAAAAGCCCGGCTCACGCCGGGCTTTTTCTTTGTCGGCGCTGACAGGCCTCCCCACGAGGGGACCGGTTGAGCTACTTCCCCGCCGCCTTTCGCAGCGCATCGTTGATACGGTCCTGCCAGCCAGGGCCGCCCTCTTGGAAGAACTCCAGCACGTCCTGGTCGATGCGCAGCGTGACCTGCTCCTTGATGCCGGGAACAGCAGTTTGTTTAGGCGGCGCCGCGGCAACCTTGGCCGTCACCTTCTTGAACGCTGCCTCTGCTTCCGTCCTGGCATCGCCTAGTGTACGCGGCCGCCTCGGTGGTTGCTCCGCCATGTCCTAGATTCCTTCAAACAAAGCCGTCGAGAGATAGCGCTCGGAGAAAGACGGCACGATCGCCAGGATGGTTTTTCCCGCCGCTTCCGGGCGCTTGCCGATCTCGAGCGCGGCCGCGATCGCGGCGCCCGAGGAGATGCCGCCCGGGATGCCCTCGTGCCGCGCCAGCGCGCGCGAGGTCTCGATTGCCGTCGTCGAATTGATCTTCACGATCTCGTCGATCACGGAGCGGTCGAGGATGTCGGGAACGAAGCCGGCGCCGATGCCCTGGATCTTGTGCGGGGTATGCTGTCCTCCCGACAGCACCGGGCTCTCCTCCGGCTCGACCGCCACCACCCGCAGCGAGGCCTTGCGCGGCTTGAGCACCTGGCCGACGCCGGTGATCGTGCCGCCGGTGCCGACGCCGGCCACGAAGAAATCGATGTTGCCTGCCGTATCGTTCCAGATCTCCTCCGCGGTGGTGCGGCGGTGCACCTCGGGATTGGCGAGGTTCTTGAACTGCTGCGGCATTACCGAGTTCGGTGTGGTCTTCAACAGCTCCTCGGCGGCCGCGATCGCACCCTTCATGCCTTGCGCTGCCGGCGTCAGGACCAGTTCGGCGCCGAGAAAAGCCAGCATCTTGCGTCGCTCGATCGACATGGACTCCGGCATCACCAGCTTGAGCCGGTAGCCGCGCGAAGCCGCCACGAAAGCGAGCGCGATGCCGGTATTGCCTGAGGTCGGCTCGATCAGCACGGTGTCGGGCTTGACGATGCCGGCCTTCTCCATGGCGATGATCATGGCCGCGCCGATGCGGTCCTTCACGCTTGCGGCAGGATTGAAATATTCAAGTTTTGCCAAAATGGTCGCGTTCACACCGTGCATGCCGGGCAGCCGGCGCAAGCGCACGATGGGCGTGTTGCCGAAGGCGTCGACGATCGAGTCATAGATCCGGCCGCGGCCGGGTTGGTGCGCTGCACCCGCGGAGGACGATGCGTCCATGATGAACTCCCTGTGGCGACGATCTGCGCCTTGTCGCGACCATTGCGCAGTTACAGACAGCTTGCGGCGACACGCAAGCGACAATGCGGCACATGTTAAATACGCTGCATCGCAAAATCACGTGAGCGGTAAAGTTCAGAAAACCAACGCATTTGTGTTGCGACCTCGTCAACCGCTTCTGCTTATGTTAGACTTACGTCTTAAAGCAGGGAGGTCACCACGATGTCAGCAATTGCTGAAGTGTTGTCGACCGTCGCGCCGAAGCGCGATCCGCGTTGCAGCGAGCTGCCGACCTGTCCCGTCTGCGCCGACTCCATGGTCGCCGCCGAAGCGTCCGCCTACGTCTCGGACCACATGATCAGCTATCTCTGGACCTGCGACAATTGCGGCTACGGCTTCGTGACCAAGCACGCCGTGAAGCAACGCTTCACGTGCAATTGACCTAGCGCGGGGCGATGTCGCCCCTCGCCCAGTCCTCGCGCGTGCGCTGATAGAACTCGTCGAACTTTCCCAGCGCGATCGCATCTCTGATGCCCTGCATCAGGAACTGGTAATAGGCGACATTGATTTCGGACAGCAGCATCGCCCCCAGCGTCTCGCCCGCCTTGACGAGATGGTGCAGATAGGCACGAGCGTAGTTGCGCGCCGCGGGCCATGGGCTCTCTTCGTCGAGCGGGCGCGGATCGTCGGCATGGCGCGCATTGCGCAGATTGACCTGGCCGAAGCGCGTGAAGGCGACGCCGTGCCGGCCATTGCGCGTCGGCATCACGCAATCGAACATGTCGATGCCGCGCTTCACGGCTTCGAGAATGTCGTCGGGCGTGCCGACGCCCATCAGGTAGCGCGGACGCTCTTTCGGCAGCAGCGGTGCGGTCTCGTCGATCATCGCCAGCATCACCGCCTGCGGTTCGCCGACCGCAAGGCCGCCGATCGCGTAGCCGTGGAAGCCGATCGCAACGAGACCTTCGGCGCTCGCATGGCGCAGCTGGGGTATGTCGCCGCCCTGCACGATGCCGAACAGCATGTAGCCGTCGGGGGCGCTCGCGAAGGCACGCTTGCTGCGCTCGGCCCAGCGCAGCGACAGGCGCATTGCCCGCTCGATGTCCGCCCGCTCGGCGGGCAGCCGCACGCATTCGTCCATCTGCATGGCGATGTCGGAGCCGAGCAAACGCTGCACCTCGATCGAACGCTCCGGCGACAGCTCGACCTTGGCGCCGTCGATGTGCGAGCGGAAGGTGACGGCATTCTCACTGACCTTGCGCAAGTCCGAGAGCGACATCACCTGGAAGCCGCCGGAATCCGTCAGCATCGGCCCGTTCCAGCCGGTGAATTTCTGCAAGCCGCCGAGCGCCGCGATCCGCTCCGCGCTCGGCCGCAGCATCAGATGGTAGGTGTTGCCGAGCACGATGTCGGCGCCGGCGTCGCGCACCTCGCGCCAGTGCATGCCCTTCATGGCGCCAGCGGTGCCGACCGGCATGAAGGCCGGCGTCCGCACCACGCCGTGCGGCGTGGTCAGCCGCCCGGTGCGCGCGGCGCCCTCGGTGGCGAGCAATTCAAAGTGATTGGGAAGGTCATCAAGCGGATTCATGGCGGTGCTTATTGCGTGTCGGAGCAGGCCGATCAACCCGCGAGGCGGCTCGGCCCCGCCTGTGCTTCAGACCGGGACACCAGCGAGTGCGAGGATCGGGGCTCCCGCGCTTGCCAAATAAAACGATACCGTGTAGTTTTATCTTGGGGGCTGGACGAGATGCCGCGGCGATCTGCCGGCGGTTGTACATGCGTGATCGCCAGCCACCGACAATGCCTCACCCTTCGTGTTCGACCGACGCATCCGTCTCCTCGCCCGACCGGATCAGGCAAACAGCCGTCCGCCTGATCGGATCGCTGGTCCTGATGTGCAGCCTGGCGCTCGGCGCCTGCACCTCCCTGCCGCGCACGCCCTATACGGCCGCTGAAGCCAGCACGTCGCGCGTGCTCGATATCGACGGCCTCCGGCGCTATGCCGACGATCCCGTCACGAAATTCAGCTTCGAGAAGGACAACAGCACCGCGACGAGATCCTATCTGGCGCTGTCCGGCGGCGGCGCCGACGGCGCCTATGGCGTCGGCGTGCTCAACGGCTGGACCGCGGCCCGAACCCGCCCCACTTTCTCTGTCGTCTCGGGCGTGAGTACCGGCGGACTGATCGCGCCCTTCGCCTTCCTCGGCCCGCAATATGACGACACGCTGAGGGAGGTCTACACCAGCGGCATCGCCGAGAGCCTCCTGAACGATCCCAGCATCGTGCGCGTGCTGTTCGGATCCGGCCTGTTCGGCAACACGCGCCTGCGCGAGCTCGTCGCCCGCTATGTCGGGCCCGAGATCATGGCCCAGGTCGCGCGCGAGCATGCCAAAGGCCGGAAGTTGCTGGTGGTGACGACCGATCTCGACACCCAGCGCACCGTGATCTGGGACATGGGCAAGATCGCCGCGGTCGGGACGCCCGAGGCCCTGAAGCTGTTTCGCGACGTGATGGCGGCTTCCGCCAGCATTCCCCTGGTGTTTCCGCCGATCATGATCGACGCCGAAGGCCAGGGCCGCAAGTTTCAGGAGATGCATGTCGACGGCGGCGTGACGGCCCCGGTTCTGACGTTGCCGGAGGCGCTGCTGTTCCAGAGCGGACGCCTGCCCGGCAATGGGAAGATGGACATCTACATCCTCGTCAACAAGAAGATCGAGCGCAACTTCGAGCTCGTCTCCAACGGCACTATCGACGTCGCCTCACGCAGCCTGTCGGCGATCACCCAATCGCAGACGCGCTCGATCATCTTCTCGACCTACGATTTCGCCAAGCGCAACCGGCTGGGATTCCATCTCTCCTACATCGCGCGCGATTACCCCGCCCCGCCCTCGGAAGGGTTCGATACCGCCTATATGCGGGCGCTGTATCAGTATGGATACGAGAAGGCCGCATCCGGCCAAGCCTGGACCTCGACGCTTCCGTGAGCCCGCGCGACGGAACGAGGTTTTATCGAAGCCGTTGACGATACGGCCAATTCGGCCAGATTCGCGATGACGCCCCTGTTGCTGCGCGTTATAGAACAGACACGATCAGGAACGCGCAGGGAATCATTGGGCATGGGATTGACTGCGGCCAGGACAAAAACGGCGGCGCCACGGCGCGAGATGCCGAAATCCCGCGGCGGCCGGCCGACGAAGACCGCTGCCATCGAACGCGACCAGCGGCTGATCGAGGTCGCCACCCGCCTGTTCCTGGATCGCGGCTTCGAGGCGACTTCGCTCGACGCGGTCGCGGAAGCGGCCCGGGTGAGCAAGCCCACGGTCTATTCGCGCTATGGCGACAAACGCGGGCTGTTCGCGGCCGTGCTGAGGCGCGAGATCGCGCGCTGGCTCGCGCCGTTGTCAGCCGCGGCAGAGACGCAGCTCTCCAGTGACTCGGACATTTCCGTCGAGCAACGACTGGTCGAGATCGGACGCGAGATGCTCTCATTCACCTGCGGTCCCGACGCCGTCGCGTTCAGCCGCATGATGACGTCACAGGCCATCAACTTCCCTGAAGTCGCCAAGCTCGGCAAAGAGGAAGGCTGGCTCAAGGCCGTCGCTACCACCGCGCGCTTCTTCGACCACCTGGTGGCGCAAGGCGCGCTCGACGTCGAAGACACCACCATTGCAGCCGAGGTGTTTCTCGACTTCGTCGTCGGACATACCCACCGCATGGCGACGTTCGGAACGACGCTCGAGCTGAAATCGGCGGAGAAGCGCATGCGCACCGCGATCAAGCTGTTCCTGGCCGGCGCGCTGGGTCCTGCCGACCGCGCCCGGGACGCCGCCAAGGGGCCGCCGCGGCGCCGCTCCTCCCGCTGACGATTCCGTGAACGCGCGACCTTTCACCCAAGGGGCGGTTGAAACGGCATTGACCAAAACAAAACGATACGGTATGGTTTAG
Organism: Bradyrhizobium sp. CCH5-F6; assembly: GCF_001556045.1. Lineage (GTDB taxonomy): Bacteria > Pseudomonadota > Alphaproteobacteria > Rhizobiales > Xanthobacteraceae > Bradyrhizobium. The sequence goes on along the minus strand of NZ_LSIC01000190.1, from coordinate 64,837 downwards.
TTATAAGTTGGTACGGGCCGCTTGTTCACCAGCCCCAAAGAGGTCCGTACCGCTTCGATCGTCCCGGCGGGTACAGCCCGCCGTGGCGCTCCGCGGCCGGCCGGCGCCCAAGGCCGGCCGCGAATTCTTTACGATCATCCGGCACACTCGCTGGCCGAGGGTTTCGAGCATGACGACAGCACGACAGCACCCCTGGACGTTTTTCGCCGCCGCCCTGTCGGCGTTGCTCGTCGTCGCCCCGGCGCAGGCGATCGTCTCGGCCGGAGGCACCCCCACCGCCCTTCACGGCGAGACGGATGACACCGCCGAGGCTGACCGTCTGGCCGTCAGCCGCGAGATCGAACGCTTCCGCAGCTCGCCGATCTCGATCAGCCAGGCCATGGCGATTGCCGAGGGCAGGCACGCTGGCTCCACCACGGCGGATGTGAGTTTCGACGGCGCCGCTGGCGTGCCGGTGTATCGGGTGAAGACCCTTCACAACGACCGGATCTGGCGCCACACCATCAATGCGTCGACCGGCGAGCTGGTCGGCGGGGAAGCCGCCCTGCCCCTGACCGAGCTCGATCACGAGGACCGCAGTAACCTCGCGGCCCTTGGCGCCATCAGGCATCGCCTCGCCGATGCCGTGCGTGTCGCCGAACGCGCCGCCTCGGGCAAGGCGATCAGCGGCGGGCTGGTGCGCGAGCGCGGCCGGCTCAATTTCGCGATCGTCGTGATCAGCGGCGACGACCTCAAGGAGGTCATCCTGGAGCCGCCGGGCGCACGGGCGAAATAGCGGCCCGCTCGCCCCTGCATCGACCGGGGGGCGAAAGGCCATTGACGTCTGAAAGACTCTCCCGCATAAGTCGCCGCCATGTTCACGACCACCAAACGCACGACCAAAACCACCACGGCCTCAGGGGCCCGGGGAGGCGTGCGCGCGTAGTCGTCGACTTAACGCATCAGCTCTACCGAAGCCCCGCCCTCGATGGTCCGGGGCTTTTTTGTTGTCTGGATTTCAAAGCAATGGAGGACAAAGTGAGTAACGATCCCGTCGTCGCGATTGTCGGCGTCACCGGTGCGGTCGGCGCCGAATTCATCGCCACCATGGACAAGCGTGGTTTTCGCGTCGGCAAGCTGAAGGCGCTGGCCAGCGCCCGCTCGGCCGGCAAGACGGTGTCGTTTCGGGGCAAGGACGTCGTCATCGAGGAATTGACCGAGCGGTCTTTCGAAGGCGTCGACATCGCCCTGTTCTCGGCCGGCGGCAGCATCTCGAAGAAGTACGCGCCGATCGCGGTCAAGGCCGGCGCCGTCGTCGTCGACAACTCCTCCGCCTTCCGCATGGACCCGAACGTGCCGCTGGTGATCCCGGAGATCAACGCCAGCCGCATCCGCGACCACAAGGGCATCATCGCCAACCCGAATTGCGCTGCGATCACCGCGCTGGTGCCGCTGTGGCCGATCCACCAGAAGAACCGGATCAAGCGCGTCATCATCTCAACTTACCAGGCTGCGTCCGGCGCCGGCGCCGCCGCGATGGAGGAACTCGTCGAGTCCACGCGCGCGAATCTCAACGGGCAGGCTTATGAGCCCAGGGTGATGCCGCACCCCTACGCCTTCAATCTCTTCAACCACAACACCGCCGTCGATCCCGAGACCGGCTACAACGACGAAGAGACCAAGGTCATCAAGGAGACCCGCAAGATCTTCGAGGACGACACCATCGCGGTCGGCGTCACCTGCGTCCGCGTGCCGGTGCTGCGCGCGCATTGCGAGGCGATCACCTTCGAATGCGAAAAGCCGATCAGCGAGGACCAGGTCCGCGCCATCATGGCGCAGGCGCCCGGCGTGAAGGTGGTCGACGACCGCGCGAAGAACTACTTCCCGATGCCGATCGACGCCTCGGGCCAGGACGACGTCCTGGTCGGCCGCATCCGCAAGGATCTCAGCGACGCTAGCGGGCATTCGATCTCGATGTTCGTGGCGGCCGATCAGTTGCTCAAGGGGGCGGCGCTCAACGCGGTGCAGATCGCCGAGCTCTTGCCGCAGCGGGTGATGGCGTAACGCGGAAGGTGCCGTAGGGTGGGTTAGGCGAAGCCGTAACCCACCATTCTCGCGTGGAAAAAAGGATGGTGGGTTACGCTGAGCAGATCCGCCTCGCGGCTCTGCTCAGCTAACCCACCCTACTTCTTTTCCCGAAACAACAGACACGCATCGCCATACGAATAGAAACGATACCCGCTCGCGATCGCGTGCGCATACGCTCGCTTCATCGTCTCCAACCCCGAGAACGCCGACACCAGCATGAACAGCGTCGATTTCGGCAGGTGAAAATTTGTCATCAAAATATCGACGGCGCGGAAACGATAGCCGGGGGTGATGAAGATCGCCGTCTCGGCCGCGAACGGCTGGATGGTGCCGTCCTCGGCGGCAGCGCTTTCGAGCAGCCGCAATGACGTCGTGCCGACGGCGACGATGCGGCCGCCGTTCTGTCGCGCCGCGTTGAGCCGTTCCGCCGTCTCGGCCGAGATCATGCCCCACTCGGCATGCATCTTGTGGCCTTGGGTGTCGTCCACCTTCACCGGCAGGAACGTCCCTGCCCCGACATGCAACGTCACACGATTGATGCCGACGCCGCGCTCGCGCAGCGCCTGCTCCAGCGCCGGGGTGAAATGCAGGCCCGCGGTCGGCGCCGCCACCGCGCCCTCGTTCGCCGCGAACATGGTCTGGTAGTCGGCGAGATCCTGATCGTCGGGCGTCCGCTTGGAGGCGATGTAGGGCGGCAGCGGCGGGCTGCCGAGATCAGCGATCGCCTGGTCAAGAGCCGGGCCGTGGAACGAGAACGACAGCGTCACCTCGCCTTCGCTGCCCTTGGCCTCGACCTCGGCATCGAGATGGCCGAGCAGGCACACCTTGCCCTCATTGCCGAAACGGATGCGGTCGCCGGCCATGAGCTTCTTCGCCGGCTTCACCAGCGCCTGCCAGCGCGAGCCGTCGAACCGCTTGATGAGTGTCGCCTCGATCTTCGGCTCGGTCTCGCGACCGATGCGGCGGCCCTTCAATTGCGCAGCGATCACCTTGGTGTCGTTGACGACGAGCTGGTCGCCAGGATTCAGCCATCGCGGCAGGTCGGCGACGGTCTGGTCGCGCAGCGTACCGTTCTCGACCACGAGCATCTTCGCGGAGTCGCGCGGGCTCGCCGGGCGCAACGCGATGCGCTCGGCGGGCAGGTCGAAATCGAAGAGATCGGTGCGCATCTCGGGCTCAACGCCACACAGTCACTCCTCATCCTGAGGAGCGTGGAACTCGCGTCTCGAAGGATGAAGGCCCCGCTGCTGGAGCTCGGCCTTCATGGTTCGCTCGGCGATGCAAAGCATCGTCCGTAGACGGCGTTGCGCGCCCCCTCATCATGAGGAGAAGGGTCTACTCCGTGTCGGCCGCCATCCGCGCCTTGACGATCTTGTCCGGATTTTGCACCGGTTCGCCGCGCTTGATCTTGTCGACGTTCTCCATGCCCTCGGTGACCTTGCCCCAGACCGTGTACTGGTTGTCGAGGAAGCGGGCGTCGTCGAAGCAGATGAAGAACTGGCTGTCGCCGGAATCGGGGCTGGCGGCGCGGGCCATCGAGGTGGTGCCGCGCACATGCGGCTCCTTGTTGAATTCGGCCTTCAGCTTCTTGCCGGAGCCGCCGGTGCCTGTGCCGTGCGGACAGCCGGTCTGCGCCATGAAGCCGTCGATCACGCGGTGGAACACGATGCCGTCATAGAAGCCCTCGCGGACCAGCTCCTTGATGCGCGCGACGTGGTTCGGCGCAAGGTCGGGCCGCATCTCGATGGTGACAGGGCCCTGCGTGGTCTCGAGGATCAGGGTGTTTTCGGTGGCGCTCATGCTCGTCTCTCTTGCGTTGGGGGTGAAGTCTTGTCAGGTGACGTTCTGCGGCTGCGGAACTGGATCGCGAATGGACGCCCCGCGGCGGCGCCGGCCATTGCATCGGTAAATGGCACCGGCGTGCAGCGTTGCAACGCCTCCATCACCGCAATCCGGTATTGCAGCCGGTCATTGTCGGAGGCCTCCGCGGATTCATAGGTAATCCTCGGATGGCCCAGAATGTTTCCGGCCCGGTTAAAGCTCACCACGACAGTGATGTCGAGTGGGCGCGCCCTGGCCGGCGACGGCGGTCTCCAGCAGGTGCGCAGGTGCCGGAAGATGTCCTGGATGGTGTTGACCTGCGCGTCCTCCGCGGCCGTGCCGGGGAGGACGCCGAGCAGCAGGATCGCGGCGACCAGCACGAGCTTGCCACCGCGCACCATGGCCGCGCCTATTTGATGTCGGAGGCGACCTGAACCTTCACCATCTTGTCGGGATCGGTGACGGAGCCGCCGGGCGAGCCGGGAGGTGCCTTCTTCAGCTTGTCGACGACGTCCATGCCCTGCACGACCTCGCCGATCACCGTGTACTGGCCATCGAGGCTGCCGCCATCGGCGAACATGATGAAGAACTGCGAGTTGGCGCTGTCCACGCTGTCGCCGCGTCGGGCCATGCCGACGATGCCGCGGGCGAAATGCACCTTGGAGAATTCCTGCTTCAGGTTCGGATATTTCGAGCCGCCGGTGCCGTTGCCGTTCTGACCATCACCGGTCTGCGCCATGAAGCCGTCCATCACACGGTGGAACGGAACGTTGTTGTAGAAGCCCTCGCGCGCGAGCTGCTTGATGCGCTCGGCATGCTGCGGCGCGATGTCGGTCCGCAGCTTGATGACGATACGGCCCTTGGTGCTGTCGATGACGATGGCGTTGGCCTTGTCGAGGTTTGCCGGCAATTGCTGCGCCACTGCCGGGACCGCGAACAGAAGCGCGGCAAGAACTGCGAGAATTCGGATCATGACAACTCCGGTCAGGATGAGAAAGAAGCGGGCCGTTATCCGGCGAATTTGGACTTGAGCTGTGCCGCGACCTGCGGCGGGACGAAGGCCGAGACATCCCCGCCCATGCCGGCGATCTGGCGCACCAAAGTGGCGGTGATCGGGCGGACCATCGGAGAGGCCGGCAGAAAGACCGTATGCACCTCCGGCGCCATGGCCTCGTTCATGCCGGCGAGCTGCATCTCGTAGTCGAGATCGGTGCCGTCGCGCAGGCCCCGGATCATGATGGTGGCGCCGTGCTTGCGCGCCGAGGTGACCGACAGATCATCGAAGGTCACGGCTTCGAGCACGCAGCCGGCCTGGGCCGTCACCGGCCCGCAGACGTCGTGCAGCATCTTCAGCCGCTCCTCGGTCGAGAACAGCGGCTTCTTGCCGGGGTGCACCCCGATCGCGACAATGAGCCTGTCGCACAGCGAAACGCTGTGCCGGACCACGTCCAGATGGCCGTTGGTGATGGGGTCGAAGGAACCCGGGTAGAAGGCGATGCGCGACATGGCCCCGTCCTACCGCGCCCGGCCCCGCCCGGCAAGCCGGGCGGGTTCCTTGGCCGTTTCCCTGCCCGTGATCCGGAAATGTCTCACCGTACATGTCGGCAAAGGCCGCTTTGTTTCGTCCTCGGGGCAGCCACGAAACAAAACGGAGCGAGAACGAAACCATTTCCCGCTCCGGCGAAGACGTCCGGAAACTGGCCATGGTTACTAATCCGGTCAACGAATGACGGGCCGCACACTGGGCGTGAGCGGCCGCACCACAGGGGACCGTCAATGATCAAGACCCTTTCAGCGATCGCACTCTCTGCATGTGTTGCCGCGGCTCTCACCCTCCTGCCCGGCTTCGCCCCCACCGTCGAAGCCAGCGTGCCGCAGCCGCTGGCCAAGAGCGACCGACTGGATATCCGCACCATCGGCAAGGATTGCTCGCAGCAGGCCTGGCCGAACTTCGAGGCCTCGTGCCTGCGCAAGGCCGGCACCAAGGCGAACGTCCGCGAGGCGCGCCTCGTGACTGCTGATCGGACCCCGTAGTCGGCGCGACGATGGTGCATCAGGCGGGTCCGAATTCCTGGGCCCGAAGGGAGCACGGGCGTCATACGGAAAACCCGCCAAGCATTCAGCGATCCCGAATAGGCTTTCCGGGCCTACCCGTCACTCCCCATTCGCTCCGTTGCCGTTCTCCGCCTCCTCCGTGATGTGCTCGACGGACACCACATGCTCGTCCTCGGCGGTGTCGAACACGATCACGCCCTGGGTCGAGCGGCCGGCGATCCGGATGCCTTCGACCGGGCAGCGGATCAGCTGGCCCTTGTCGGTGACCAGCATGATCTGGTCGGCGTCTTCCACCGGGAATGAGGCCACCAGGTTGCCGTTGCGGTTGTTGACGCTCATGGCAACGATGCCTTTGCCGCCGCGGCCCGTGGTGCGGTACTCGTAGGACGAGGTCCGCTTGCCATAGCCGTTGACCGAGACCGTCAGCACGACCTGCTCCTGCGCCGACATCTCGACATAACGCTCCTGCGGGAGCTGGAAGCTGCCGGAGGTCTCCTCGGCCTCGGCATCTGCCGTGGCTGCGTCGTCAGTTGCGGCTTCGCCGGCGACCGCACGGCGCATCTTCAGGTAGGCCGAGCGCTCGTCCGAAGTGGTCTCGACATGGCGCAGGATCGCCAGCGAAATCACCTTGTCGCCCTCGCCGAGAGCGATGCCGCGCACGCCCATCGAGGTGCGCCCGGTGAACACGCGCACGTCGGTGACGGGGAAGCGGATGCACTGGCCGCCGGCAGCGGTCAGCAGCACGTCGTCGTGCTCGGTGCAGATCTGTACGTCGACGATCGCCTCGTTGTCGTCGAGCTTCATCGCGATGATGCCGGAACGGCGGACATCGACGAAGTCGGACAGCTTGTTGCGCCGGACGTTGCCGCCGGTGGTGGCGAACATCACGTCGAGGTTACCCCAGGTCGATTCATCCTCCGGCAGCGGCATGATGGTGGTGATGCGCTCGCCCTGCTCCAGCGGCAGGATGTTGATCATCGCCTTGCCGCGCGCGTTAGGCGCCGCCATCGGCAGCCGCCAGACCTTTTCCTTGTAGACCTGGCCGCGCGAGGAGAAGAACAGCACCGGCGTGTGCGTGGAGGCCACGAACAGCCGGCTGACGAAATCCTCGTCGCGGGTCTGCATGCCGGAACGGCCCTTGCCGCCGCGGCGCTGGGCCCGATAGGCCGACAGCGGCACGCGCTTGACGTAGCCGGCATGCGAGACGGTGACGACCATATCCTCGCGCTGGATCAGGTCCTCGTCCTCGACCTCGCCCTCCTGCTCCATGATCACGGTGCGGCGCGGCGTGGCGAACTCGGCCTTCACCTCGGCAAGCTCGGTCTTGATGATGCCCAGCACGCGCTCGCGCGAGCGCAGTATGTCGAGATAATCGGCGATCTCTCCGGCGAGCTTGTCGAGCTCGTCGCGGATTTCGTCACGGCCGAGCGCGGTCAGTCGCTGAAGGCGCAGATCGAGAATGGCCCTCGCCTGCTCCATCGAGAGCCGGATCGTGCCGTCCGCACTGATGCGGTGACGCGGATCGTCGATCAGCGTCAGCATGTCCTCGACGTCCCGGGCCGGCCAGTCGCGCGACATCAGGGTGTCGCGGGCGGTGGTCGGGTCTGGCGAGCTCCGGATGACGCGGATCATCTCGTCGATATTGGCGACAGCGATCGCGAGACCGACCAGGATATGCGCCCGATCGCGCGCCTTGGCGAGCAGGTACTTGGTGCGCCGCGTGACGACCCGCTCCCGGAAGTCGACGAAGATCGACAGCAGGTCCTTCAGGTGCATGATCCGCGGACGGCCGCTGTCCAGCGCTACCATGTTGACGCCGAAGCTCGTCTGCAGCGGCGTGAACCGGTAGAGCTGATTGAGCACGACGTCGGGCACCGCGTCGCGCTTCAGTTCGATCACGACGCGATAGCCGTCGCGGTCCGACTCGTCGCGGAGGTCGGCGATGCCCTCGATCTTCTTGTCCTTGACCAGCTCGGCGATGCGCTCGACCATCGTCGCCTTGTTCACCTGGTAGGGAATCTCGGTGATGATGAGCGCCTCGCGCTCCTTGCGGATGCTTTCGATCGCGACCTTGCCGCGCATGACGATCGAGCCGCGGCCGAGGTGATAGGCGGCGCGGATGCCCTGCCGTCCGAGAATGACGCCGCCGGTCGGGAAATCCGGGCCCGGCACGATGTTGATGAGCTCGTCGATGGTGAGCGCGGGGTTGTCGATCAGCGCGACGCAGGCGTCGATGACCTCGCCGAGATTGTGCGGCGGGATGTTGGTGGCCATGCCGACCGCGATGCCGCCCGCGCCGTTGACGAGGAGGTTCGGGAACTTGGCCGGCAGGACTGACGGTTCGGTCTCGTTGTTGTCGTAGTTCGGCTGGAAATCGACGGTGTCCTTGTCGATGTCGGCCAGCAGAGCCAGCGCCGCCTTGGTCAGGCGCGCCTCAGTGTAACGATAGGCAGCCGGGGGATCGCCGTCGACCGAACCGAAATTGCCCTGGCCGTCGATCAGCGGCACGCGCATCGAGAAGTCCTGCGCCATGCGGACCATGGCGTCGTAGATCGACTGGTCGCCGTGCGGGTGATACTTACCGATGACGTCGCCGACCACGCGGGCGGACTTGACGTACTTCTTGTCGGGTGTGTGCCCCTGCTCGTTCATCGAGTACAGGATGCGGCGGTGCACCGGCTTCAGACCGTCGCGCGCATCGGGCAGCGCCCGCGCCACGATCACGCTCATGGCGTAGTCGAGATAGGACTTCTTCATCTCCTCGAAGATGGAGACGGGGCGAATGTCCGAGGGTTGCGCCGGCTGGTCGCCGGGCTTGTTGTCGTCGTCAGCCAAGGGGGAATCCGGTGAGGTTTTATCTGGGAATCATATAGCGCATCGGGACCCGGATAACCACCCTCGCAGGGTCCAGGGGAAGCGCTTTTTCCCTTCGTTTTTTCATGTACTTACCGGGCAAGCCGGAAGCGGTTTCCGCACCCGGGCGGCCCCACGCCGGGGGCGCCGATTCCGGCCGCAGCTATGGCCCGAAAATCACCGTATGCATGATCCGTCCGGGCATGAACGTGAACAGCCCGGCAATCACGAGTGCGCCGAAGAAGATCGAGATCATCGTGATCTTGTGGCGACGGACATTGCGGGTTCGCGCAGCCATCACGCCGAGCGCCAGCATCGCCAGCGCAAAGATCGAGAGCAGATGGATCGGACTCCACGGCCCAACCAGACGAATCTCGTGGATCCAGAACGAGCTGAGCGCCACGACGAGCATCAGCGCAACCCAAAGCCAGCCCAGAGCCCGATGTGGCAGCTTTCCCTTGGGGGCGGCGAGCTGGATCACCCCGAGGAAGAACGCAGCTGTTGCCGCGAAGGCATGCAGCGGGATCGCCGGAGCGGCATCAAGCAGCGGCGCAAGGCTCACGGGGCGCGTTCTCCGGGTCGGCCGAAGCCGGCCACGCAACCAGGATTACACAAGGAATCGAGACCGACTCGGCCGGCATTTCGAACGGCGCGGAGGTGTCGTTGTCCTCCGAGAAGATCGAATGGGCTGACATCATCTTCGTCATGGAAAAGGCCCACCGTAACAAGCTGAACCGGAAATTCCGCTCCAGCCTGAACGGCAAGCGGGTCATCTGCCTCGACATTCCCGACGACTATGAATTCATGGATCCCGACTTGGTCCGGATCCTCGAAAGCCGGGTCGGCCGTTTCCTGTCCGAGCCGACTCTTCGCCAGCGCTAGAACGGGATCCAGCGCTAGAAAGGGATATCGTCGTCCATGTCGTTGTTGCGGCCGCCGCCGGCGGCAACGGGACGGCGCGGCGCGCTGCTGACGGGACCGGAGGAGCCGAAATCGCCGCCAGGCTCGTCGCCGAAGCTGCCGCCTCCTCCGCCGCCGCTGCGGCCGTCGAGCATGGTCAGCGTCGAGTTGAAGCCCTGGAGCACGACTTCGGTCGAATACTTCTCGACGCCGCTCTGGTCGGTGTACTTGCGGGTCTGGAGCGCGCCCTCGATGTAAACCTTCGCGCCCTTCTTCAGATACTGTTCGACGATCTTGCAAAGCGGCTCAGAGAAAATCACGACACGATGCCACTCGGTCTTTTCCTTGCGCTCGCCGGTGTTCTTGTCGCGCCAGGTCTCCGACGTGGCGATGCTCAAATTCGCGATCGGACGCCCGTCCTGGGTGCGGCGGATTTCAGGATCCTTGCCGAGATTTCCAACCAGAATGACCTTGTTGACGCTTCCCGCCATCGCCGCTCTCCGCTCCGAATACCGCTGAATCTCAAAGGCGAGTCCCGCTGCCCGCGTTCCTCTCCGCCCTGCTGACGCGACCCTATACGCTTGCGGGCTCCAATCAGCCCGCCGCACCCTGGGTTATCCCCACATATAGCATCGCCCACGGCTTCGTTCCAGATTTGTTCTTGGCGCCAGAAACAGTCCAGTCCATTCGGTTGCGCGAAAAAAAAGCGGAACCCGATGGAACTTTTTTGGGTTCCCGAGAAACAGGAAAAATCCTTAACATTCATAAACTTGGAACCGATTCAATCAGTCGGCGAGTGTTGCATTTCGGAGACGGACGCTGACTGATTCCTGGGCTACGTTGCCCTCGGAATGAACGCTATGGGCGTCGCGCCTAACCGCTTCGGGGATTTTGCATGAAGCGGACAACTTGGAGGGCAATGGAAATGAAGAAGAGCTTAGTAATTGCAATCGGGGCCGCTGCGCTGGGCCTCTCCGCTCAGGCAAACGCCGCGGATCTCGCCGCTCGCCCGTACACGAAGGCACCGATGGTTGCGCCCGCGCCGATCTATACCTGGACTGGTTTCTATGCCGGTATCCAGGGCGGCGGCGGCTGGGGCAGCAGCGACGAGGTCTTCTTCGGCGCGCCGAATGCGGTGGGCTTCGCCGGAACGCAGGACTACGACATCAGCGGCGGCTTCGTCGGTGGCGTGTTCGGTTACAACTGGCAGGTCAACAATGTCGTGTTCGGTATCGAAGGCGACTACCACTGGGCCGACATCAACGGCCGCTCGGCCGTGGTCAACGCCGGGCTTGGTGACACCTACTTTACCAAGATCCGCGGCTTCGGCGACATCAAGGGCCGCTTGGGCTATTCGACGGGACCCGCGCTCTGGTTCATCAGCGGCGGCGCCGCCGTTGGCGACATGCAGCACCGCTACGACGGCATTCCCGGCAACGTCTTCGCGCGGAACGACTGGCGCTGGGGCTGGACCATCGGCGCCGGCGCGGAATACATGTTCGCTCCGAACTGGTCGGCCAAGGTCGAGTACAACTACATCGATTTCGGCAAGACCACGATCCAGTACACGCCCGTCGTGACCAATCGGTCCGAGTGGTCCGATACCGTTCACACCGTCAAGGTCGGCGTGAACTACCACTTCAACTGGGGCGCTCCTGTCGCCGCGCGGTACTGAGAACAGCGGACATCAACCATCAAAAGGCCGGCTCGCGCCGGCCTTTTTTTTGTCGAGTTCCTCAATGGGAACAATGAGTCAGCAGGTCTGCCGCATTTTGCGGCCGTTGTGGCTTTTCGGAGACACAACTTGCAGCTTTGGTGGTGTAGATACGGCGTCAGTTGGGCCGTTCGAGTCCGCTTCCTTTCCGTCACTGGAAGGCAACAACAGAAACTGGGACTGGGTAAGTTGAAAATGAAAAAGGTTTTGCTGGCTTCGGCCTGTTTGTTCGCTCTCGCTGCTCCGGCTTCGGCCGCCGACCTTGCAGCGCGCCCCTACACCAAGGCTCCGATTGCTCCGGCTGCCGTCTACAACTGGACCGGGTTCTATCTCGGTATCGTCGGTGGCGGTGCCTGGGAAGCCTCTTCGGGCGACCCGAAGATGCAGGGCGGGTTCGTCGGCGGCACTGCCGGCTACAACTGGCAGACCGGCAACGTCGTGTTCGGTATCGAGGCTGATGGTGCGTGGGCTGACGTCAGCGCCTCGGCGGCTGGCACGGTTTTCGTCGCCGGCGTCGGTGGCATCCCCGCCTCTGTGTCGTCCAAGACCGACGCGATGGGCACCGTGCGCGGCCGTATCGGCTGGGCCGTCAACAACGTCCTGCTGTACGGCACCGGTGGTTACGCCTGGATCGACAACAAGGTCACCGCCACCTTGGGCGCCGCCTCGATCTCCGACAGCAAGTGGCACTCCGGCTGGACCGTCGGTGCGGGCGTCGAAGCGTTCTTCGCTCCGCAGTGGTCGGTCAAGGGCGAGTACCTCTATCGCAGCCTCGGCGGCGAGACCTATTTCTCGGGTACCGTTCCCAGCGGCACGCTCAACCTCCACACCGTGCAGGTCGGCGTGAACTATCACTTCGGCGGCCCGGTCGTCGCGAAGTACTGATTACTGCTGACGTTGCATCGTCACGAAAGGCCGGCCTCGCGCCGGCCTTTTTGTTTTCGCGGCCACCCCTCCCGATTCGTCAACGCTTTGTGGGCGCCACATCGCCCACGACGGCAAGGCGCGAAGCGTTGGGGACGTGACATGCAGACGTGGTTGATCCAGGCGTTCAAGACGACGGCAGCACTGGCTGCGGTCGGCCTTTGCACAATCGCCACCGCCGAAGCCGCGGATCTTCCGCTCTATGCGAAGGCGCCGGCGGCGCCGGTGGTCGGCCATGACTGGACCGGCGTCTATGCCGGCATCAACGGCGGCGGCGGGTTCGGTCACACCTGCTGGAGCATCGTCAATGCGCTCGGCGCAACCATCGATCCGGCCGTCGGCGAAGGCTGTCACAATGCCGATGGCGGCACAGTCGGCGGACAGATCGGCTATCGCTGGCAGAAAGCACGCTGGGTGTTCGGCCTCGAGGGCCAGGGCAACTGGGCCAGCTTCAAGGGCAGCAATGTCAGCGTGGCGCTGGCACCGCAGACCAACCAGACGCGGATCGACGCCTTCGGCCTGTTCACGGGGCAGATGGGTTATACCGTCAACGGCCTGCTTCTCTATGGCAAGGCCGGCGCCGGGGTGGCTCATGCCAAATACGAGACATTCTTCCCGGGCGGCGTGCCGGTGTTCAACAGCGTCGAGCGGACCCGCTGGGGCTACACGCTCGGCATCGGCATGGAATGGGCCTTCGCCGAGAACTGGTCCGTTGGCGGCGAGTACAACCATGTGTTCCTCGGCCATCACACCGCGGATTTCGCAACCGTTCCCGGTGGCGCACTGGCCCGCAGCGACCGGATCGGCCAGGACATCGACATGGGTCTGATCCGCGTCAACTACCGCTGGGGCGGACCGGTCGTCGTGAAATACTGAGCCTGGCGCGCTCAACTCGCTTTTCTCTGCAGGAACCTCCAGGCCTGCTCACATGCGGTCTCGCCCTCCGCATCGCGACGCGACCAAAGGACCGGACTCGCGCCGGCCCTTTGCGCGAATCGGCCCCCCTGCTGCCAGATGCCGCCAGCGCGCCAACTATCCGTTGACGATTCCCAACTGCCTCTGGAAATCCATTCCCGTTCTTCCTACGTTCACTGACATACCCATCGGCGCCGATCCCGGTTCCGGGCGAAGCGCGCCCTGACCTCGGGCGCGGCTCGCGCCGTTGGGCTTTCCTTTGAGGGCCAGCGGGATGGACGAAGTGATCAAGGCCAAGCGCCAACAACAGAACGCGGGCTCCAGCCTGCGCGCAATTACGATCCGCGGCGCACGCGAGCACAACCTCAAGAACATCGACGTCGAGATCCCCCGCGACAAGCTCGTGGTGTTCACCGGCCTCTCCGGCTCCGGCAAATCCTCGCTCGCCTTCGACACCATCTACGCCGAGGGCCAGCGCCGCTACGTCGAATCGCTATCGGCCTATGCCCGCCAGTTCCTGGAGATGATGCAGAAGCCTGACGTCGACCAGATCGACGGCCTGTCGCCGGCGATCTCGATCGAGCAGAAGACGACCTCGAAGAACCCGCGCTCGACCGTGGGCACCGTCACCGAGATCTACGACTACATGCGCCTGCTCTGGGCGCGCGTCGGCGTGCCCTATTCGCCGGCCACGGGCCTGCCGATCGAGAGCCAGACCGTCTCGCAGATGGTCGACCGCGTGCTGGCCCTGCCCGAAGGCACCCGCCTCTATCTGCTCGCGCCGGTCGTGCGCGGCCGCAAGGGCGAGTACCGCAAGGAGCTCGCCGAATGGCTCAAGAAGGGTTTTCAGCGCGTCAAGATCGACGGCACCTTCCATGAGCTCGCGGAGGCGCCGACACTCGACAAGAAATTCCCGCACGACATCGACGTCGTGGTCGATCGCATCGTCGTGCGAGCCGACATCGGCCAGCGCCTCGCCGAGAGCTTCGAGACCGCGCTGAAGCTCGCCGAGGGACTCGCCGTCGTCGAGTTCGCCGACGCGCCGGCGGCTGCGCCTGCGGACGAGAAAGAGAAAAAGAAGACCGCGAAGATCCACGACAAGAGCGGCCCCGAGCGCATCCTGTTCTCGGAAAAGTTCGCCTGTCCGGTCTCCGGCTTCACGATTCCGGAGATCGAGCCGCGCCTGTTCTCGTTCAACAATCCCTATGGCGCCTGCCCGGCCTGCGGCGGCCTCGGCGTCGAGCAGCATGTCGACGAGGACCTCGTCATCCCCGAAAAGGACCTGACGCTGCGCAAGGGCGCGATCGCGCCCTGGGCCAAATCGTCATCGCCCTATTACGTGCAGACGCTGACCGCGCTGGGTAAGCATTACAAGTTCACGCTCGACACCAAGTGGAAAGACCTGCCGAAGAAGACGCAGAACGCGCTGCTCTACGGCTCCGGCGAGGACGAGATCAAGTTCTCCTACGAGGACGGCGTCCGCTCCTACGACACCAGGAAGCCGTTCGAGGGCGTCATCACCAACATCAACCGCCGCTACCGCGAGACCGAGAGCGAGTGGGCACGCGAGGAGCTGGCGAAGTATTTCCACGACGTGCCCTGCGAGGGCTGCAAGGGTTTTCGCCTCAAGCCCGAGGCGCTCTGCGTCAAGATCGGCGGCAAGCACATCGGCGAGATCTCGGAGCTGTCGGTCAAGAAGGCCGGCGAATGGTTCGAAGGCGTGCCCGATGCGCTGAACAAGCAGCAGAACGAGATCGCCGGCCGCATCCTGAAAGAGATCCGCGAACGCCTTACCTTCCTGCTCGACGTCGGCCTCAACTATCTCACGCTGTCCCGCTCCTCCGGCACGCTGTCGGGCGGCGAGAGCCAGCGCATCCGCCTCGCCTCGCAGATCGGCTCGGGCCTGACGGGCGTGCTCTACGTGCTCGACGAGCCCTCGATCGGCCTGCACCAGCGCGACAATGCCCGCCTGCTCGACACGCTGAAGCGGCTGCGCGACCTCGGCAACACCGTGGTCGTGGTCGAGCATGACGAGGACGCCATCCGCCTCGCCGACTACGTCCTCGACATCGGCCCCGGCGCCGGCATGCACGGCGGCAACATCGTCGCCGAAGGCACGCCCGCCGAGATCATGCGCAACCCGAAATCGCTGACCGGCAAGTACCTCACCGGCGAGCTCGAGGTCGAGGTGCCGGAGCGGCGCCCGCCGAACCATCGCCGCACCATCAAGGTGGTGAACGCGCGCGGCAATAACCTCAAGAACGTCACGGCGGAGATCCCGCTCGGCCTGTTCACTTGCGTCACCGGCGTCTCCGGCGGCGGCAAGTCGACGCTGCTGATCGACACGCTCTACCGCGCCATCGCCCGCAAGCTCAACAACGCCAGCGAGGGCGCCGCGCCGCACGACCGCATCGAGGGCCTCGAGCACATCGACAAGATCATCGACATCGACCAGTCGCCGATCGGCCGCACCCCGCGCTCGAATCCGGCAACCTATACCGGCGCCTTCACGCCGATCCGCGAGTGGTTCGCCGGCCTGCCGGAGGCGAAAGCGCGCGGCTACGAGCCGGGCCGCTTCTCCTTCAACGTCAAGGGCGGCCGCTGCGAGGCGTGCCAGGGCGACGGCGTCATCAAGATCGAGATGCACTTCCTGCCCGACGTCTACGTCACCTGCGACGTGTGCAAGGGCAAGCGCTACAACCGCGAGACGCTCGAAGTCCTGTTCAAGGGCAAGAGCATCGCCGACGTGCTCGACATGACCGTCGAGGAAGCCGCCGACTTCTTCAAGGCGGTGCCACGCGTGCGCGAGACCTTCCAGACCCTGCACCGCGTCGGCCTCGACTACATCCATGTCGGCCAGCAGGCGACGACGCTCTCGGGCGGCGAAGCCCAGCGCGTCAAGCTCGCGAAGGAGCTGTCCAAGCGCGCCACCGGCCGCACGCTCTACATCCTGGACGAGCCCACCACCGGTCTGCACTTCCACGACGTCAAGAAGTTGCTGGAGGTGCTGCACGAGCTGGTCGCGCAGGGCAACACCGTCGTCGTCATCGAGCACAATCTCGAAGTCATCAAGACCGCCGACTGGGTCATCGACCTCGGCCCCGAAGGCGGCGACGGCGGCGGCGAGATAGTGGCGTGGGGCCCGCCCGAGGACATCGCCAAGGCGCCGCGGAGCTATACGGGCAAGTTCCTGGCGCCGGTGCTGGAGAAGGCGCGGAAGCCGAAGCGGAGGCGGACGACGAGCGAGGCGGCGGAGTAGGTTGCGCGCCCGGAATGTGTCGACGCACATGTCTGAAGGAGAATGAGCCTTGCCTGCCGGACTTGTGCAAACCTATCGCGCGTTCGCCCATAATAATGCCTGGGCAAACCATCGGCTGCTCACTGCTTGCGCTGCTCTGCCTCAGATTGATTTCGAAGCCAAGCGGACCGGGTTCTTTCCAAGCCTGCAGCGCACGCTAAACCACATCCATGTCATTGACCTCTTCTATGTCGATGCATTGGAGGACGGATGGTTGGGCCCGGCGGCCTGGAAGAACGAGGTGCCGTACCCTTCCCTTGCCGCGCTCAAGCCCGCGCAAGCCGCGGTCGACGAGCGCTTGATTGCTGTCTGCGATGCATTGACGCCCGAGATTCTCAACTCCGTTGTGAGGATCAACCGCGACACGGCCGTTCAGACCGAACGCCGCGACCGGCTGCTCATGCATCTCTTCCAACATCAGATTCATCATCGCGGACAGGCGCACGCCATGCTGTCCGAAACGAGCGTCGCACCGCCTCAGCTTGATGAATTCTTCGCGGAAGGAGAGGCACCGCTCCGCGCCAGCGAATTTGCAGAATTGGGTTGGACCGAAGACACTGTGTGGAAATTCTAGTTCAATAACTGGATGAACGAACCGATATTCCCTTCACGTGACATACTCTCTCGCCATCTTCGATCTCGACGGCACGCTGGCCGACAGCTTTCCGTGGTTCCTTCGCACCATCAACGACGTCGCAGATCATTTCAATCTTCGTCGCGTGAAGGATGAGGACATCGAGGAGCTGCGGCATGCGTCGAGCCGCGAGATCCTGGCACGGCTCGAGGTGCCCTTGTGGAAGCTGCCGGCGATCGCGCGGCATGCGCGGCGGTTGAAGGCGGAGGCAACTGGCGAGATATCGCTGTTCGACGGTGTCGAGGCCATGCTGCGGACGCTGGCCGGAAACGGCGTGCAGCTCGCGCTGGTGACATCCGACAGCGAGGCCAATGCGCGGGAGAAGCTCGGGGAGGCCGCGGCGCTGTTTTCACATTTCGACTGCGCGGCGTCGCTGTTCGGCAAGCCCGCCAAATTCCGCCGTGTCATCCGCCGTGCCGGCGTCGAGCCTGCCCGGGTGATCTCGATCGGCGACGAGGTTCGCGACATCGAGGCTGCTCGCGCCGTAGGCATCGCTTGCGGCGCGGTATGCTGGGGCTATGCGGCGCCCGCGGCGCTGCGGGCGCATGCACCAGACCACACGTTCGAACAATTGGACGAGATCGTACGGGCGTTGTGCCCGCCGCGGTAGCACCGATACGCACGCTGACGCACTTCGTACGATCGGCCGTCAGTCGCGCACGAGTCAGTCTTGCGCGAGCACGCCCCTTCCGATCTCCTGCTCCAGGCATGCAAAAGCCTCTTTCAGGTAAATGGCGAGAGGTCGCTTCCCCTGGTCGCGGTTCCAGTTATCGATCGCAAGACGCAGTGCGCCGACCGACATCATGGCGACCATGCGGAGCGCAGGTTGCCGCCTGGCCTGCGGCCACATCTGGCAGAGCGCGTCGAAGACTGCTTGTTCTTTCTCTACATATTTCGCCTGCTGTCGTATGCGAAGCGACTCGTTCGCGCACATCAGGCGCTCGATCACCTTGGTTTGCTTGTAATCGACGGGAAAGCGGGCCGTCAGCTCCAACAGGGCGTTCTTCACGACCGTGAGAGGTGACTGCTTGGTCGATTGCTCCAGCACGGCGGCTCGCAGGGTCTCGTTGAAACCACCGTCTTGCCACGCCAGGAGGATCTCTTCCTTGGACTTGAAGTAGTAGAAGAACGTCCGCCGCGAGATTCCCGCCGCCTCCGCGATCGCGTCGAGCGTGGTGGCGTCGTAGCCCTTGGTCAGAAACAGTTTCAGGCCTTGCTCGGTGATGCGATGCAACGTTTCGCGCCGCTTCCGTTCGCGCAGGCCCTCCTCCTTTCGTGGCGAATTTTTCATCGCCTGTTTCTGCCATGAAATCGACCAGTTTGCAAAATTACACTAAGTGCAATTGAAACTTGCACTCGGTGCGGGTTTACGCAAGGTGCATTCATGGTGAACCGGTTGGGCGGCGACACTTCCACTTGGCATGTTCGAGCCGCCGCCGCGCGTAGCGCCGGCGATGCAATCGCCTCGGAAAAGATGACGCGACGGCGTTTCGGCGCCGCGCTGCTCGCCGTCGCAGTCACAGCCGCCGTTGCGGCGCCTCCAGCGCAAGCGCAGTCCGCCCCGCCCGCCTTCATCGACTTCGACTGGGTCGATCCCGCGCGTTCGCGGGCCGTTCCGGTGCGCCTGCATTGGCCGACGAGTGTCACGCCGGGATCCCGCGTACCGCTCATCGTGTTCTCCCATGGCCTGGGTGGCTCCCGCCGGGGTTACAGCTATCTGGGACGATATTGGGCGGCCCGTGGCATTGCGAGCTTGCACGTCCAGCATGCGGGCAGCGATTCGTCGCTCTGGCGAGGCAATCCTCTCACCGTCGTGGACCGCTTGCAGCGAGCGGCTCATGAGAGCGAGGCGCTGGCGCGGGCCAGGGATCTGCACTTCGCCCTGAACCTCGTGCTGTCGAGCCCCTACGGCGCCCAGGTCGACCGCCGGCGTATCGTAGCGGCCGGACATTCATATGGCGCGAACACGGCCCTGCTTGCGGTTGGCGCACGCGTGATGCGCGAAGGGCGGTGGGTCGAGGCCCGCGATCCGCGCTTCTCGGCGGCGATCGTCATCTCTGCCCCGCCGTTCTACGGCGAGTCCGATCTTGCCTCGGTCCTGGGCAAGATCGCCGTTCCGAACCTGCACGTGACCGCGACGAACGACGTCATCGAGATCCCCGGATACCACTCGCCTGCTGCCGATCGACTGGCTGTCTTCAACGCCATTGCCGAACCGCGCAAGCTGCTTGCCGTGTTCGAGGGCGGTTCGCACAGCATCTTTACCGATCGCTCGTTCACGGGTGGTCCGGCTCTCAATCCGAAAGTGAAGGCGGCGACGGCAGAACTCACTCTGGCTTTCCTCGATCTGGCCTTCGACGGCAACGAGACGACGCTGGCGCGTTGGAACGTGACCTGGCAGCCAATCC
The DNA here is from genome assembly GCF_001556045.1 of Bradyrhizobium sp. CCH5-F6. Taxonomy (GTDB): domain Bacteria; phylum Pseudomonadota; class Alphaproteobacteria; order Rhizobiales; family Xanthobacteraceae; genus Bradyrhizobium. Next base: position 45,248 of record NZ_LSIC01000190.1, on the reverse strand, counting down.
TGGCATCGGCGCCCGGCGCCGCGCCGCCTCCCGTTCCGGTCGCGCGTTCCCGGCGCTTGGCCCAGAGGGCGGCGATCGATCTTGCTGCCGCGCCATGAAATGGCCTGTCGTCGCGACCTTGAGCTTGATGGCTGCCGGTTGCGCCACCGCACCGCTGGAGCGGTCCGGGTCCCTGGCCTCTTACGACAATCTGACGCCGTCCGACGGTGTTCTGACCAAGTCGCAGGTTCGGATCGACAAGGCTGACGTTCTCGCCGCGAAGACTGCGCGTATCGAGCCAACTGCGTTCGCGGTCACCGCCGCCAGCCAGCCGTTCTCCGAACGGCAGCGCAGCCTGATCAAGAATGCGATGAACCGAGCCATGTGTCTCGCGCTGAGCGAGCGCTTCCGGATCGTGGCACCGACGGAAACCGCGGACTTGAACGTTCGGGCGGTCATCACCCACATTGCGCCGACCGATGCGACGGCAGCCGGTGTCTCCAAGGTCGCGAGCGTTGTACCGTCTATCGTTGCTCCCGGTGTGCCCATCCCTGTACCGCGGCTTCCGATCGGACTTGGGAGCCTGTCCGTAGAGGCCGAGGCCCGTGATCGCAGCGGCAATCAGAAAGCGGCCATGATCTGGGCGCGCGGAGCGAATTCCTTCACCAGCGCGCCGCGCGCATCGAGCGACGGGGATGCCTATGATCTCGCTGGCGCTTTCGGAGATGATTTCGGGAAGATGCTTGTTACCGCCGAGAGTCCATTCGGGAAGGTCTCGGCGCCGCCATCCATCGGCAGACTGCAGGCCTCTCTCGGTGGCGCGCCCAAGGAGGCGATCTGTGAAACGTTCGGGCGAGCGCCGGGACTGATTGGATTGGCCGGAGAGAGGATTGGGCTGCCGCCGGATTGGACCGACAAAGGTGCGCCGGGCAACGCAGTCTCGGAAGCGGCGGTTACCGATCAGGCCGCCCCTCCGCCAACTGATGAGCGCTGACGGGCGTTCCTGAATGAGCGATCGGCAGCAGCTTCATGCCGCGTCGCCGTTTGGAAAGCTGCCGCGGGTTTGACGAACTACTCCGACTTCCGCAAGAACGCCCCGAACGCGCGCGGGCCGTCGCCGGTCTTGACCTCGCCGACCACCTTCAACTCGGCTGCATCGATGATATGAAGCGTGTTGCTTTCCCAGCAGGCGACGATGATGCGCTTGCCGTCGGCGGTTGCCGCAATGCCTTCGGGATAGTCGCCGACCGCGATGCGCTTGATCGGCTTCAAGCTCGCGAGGTCGAACACGCTGACCGTGCCGCCATATTGATCGGTCACGAAGCCGCGGCCCTGCGTCAGCGCCACCGCATAGGGCCGCATCCCGGCCTGCACGCGGCCGATCTCTTTGCCTTCGGAAATGTCAATCACCGAGACATCGTCGGAGCCGACATTGGCAGTGTAGGCGCGTCTTCCCTCCGCGTCGATGGTGATGCCGAACGGACGCGTACCAACCTTGATGATCGCCTTGCGCTGGCGCGTCGCGGTGTCCACCACAGAGACGCTGTCGTCGTCGCGATCGGCCGAGAGCAGCAACCTGCCATCCGGGGTCACGGCGAGGCCCGATGGCGAGGCGCCGACCGCGATGCTGGCCGTGACGCTGCGCGAAGCCGTGTCGATCACCCGCACCGCGGCGGCATACCAGTCGGCCACATAGACGGTACGGCCATCGGGTGAGACGGCAATGCCGAGCGGCCCGCCGCCGACCTCGATCCGCCCCGCGACTTGCCGCGCGGCCGCGTCCACCACCGTCACTGCTTTGGCGTCGGGGCTGGTCACATAGGCAAAGCGTCCGTCTGCACTGACTGCGACGCCCGCCGGCTTGCCCCCGATCGGGATGGTCGAGACCGCGCGAGCACTCGCGAGGTCCACGACCAACAGATCGTCGCTGAGCTGGTTGGTGACGAACGCCTCTTCAGCTAACGCGCCGCCGGGACCGACGAGGCAAAGGCTGCCGGCGAACGCCGCCAGGAGCAGCGCCCGCACGATCAGCTGCCGCTCTCGATCTTCTTCTTGAGCGCCTCGAGCCCTGCCTTGTACAGCCCACTCACAGCGGTCCTGGCGGCCTCGTCGCTCAGCTCCGGCGGCGGATCGTTGTTGGGATAGCCGCGATAGAACGCGCCAGCCCATTCCAGCTTCGCCTTGCCGTCCGGCGCCGGCGATACCGTCAGCGTCGAGGAATAGTTGGTCACCGGCAGCACCTTCACGTCGACCTTGGTGATCCGGTACGAATAGCTGAGCATGTCGGGCTCGTATTTGTAGAGCTCCTCCTCGACCGTCCCGCCGCCCGTGAGCGTCAGCGTTCGCGTCGCGCCGATTTCGTTGCCCTTCTCGCCCGTGGTCTTGGTGACGGGCTGGAGCCAGCTCATGTCCTGGAAATTGCCGATCACCGCCCAGACCTTGGCCGGGGGCGCGTTGATCTCGATGGACTCCCTCACCTTCTGCCGCGTCGGCCCGTGCGCCCAGACCGGCTCGAAGGCGGCGATCAGAGTCATCCCGGCCACCGCCAGCGCCGCCACCCCGGCGAACGCCGGTCCCATCGTCATCCGCATGTCGTTTCCTCACTCTTTTCGATCTGCGCGACTTGAGGCGCGCTGAGACCATCGTAGCGCATTTTTGGACCATGGGGAGACCTGTTCGTGGCGCAGCTGTGGCGAGGGGCGCGGCCCCCCCATCCACACCATTCCTTGCGTTGCCGACGGGCAAAACACGCCAGACCACGGTCAACTCCCGCGGGCGGAAAAATTTCGCTTTACTAGAATTCGGAATTATCGCATGTTTTGGCCACCCCAACCCGGGCCGAGGGGCGGATCGCGATCGTCACGAACGCGGGATGGGAATGTGGTGGACGCGGGCAGCGTCGTGCGCAGGCGGTTTGCAGGGCGGGTCACACCGTGAGCAGCCGAGGCGCGCACACGACGGGCGCAGCCTGCGTACGGCAAAATCGTGTGGTCCCGGCGCCCGGGGTCTGTGCGCCAAGGCTTGCGGTGACGTTGCGGCCCGACCGGGTTCGCACCGTCGCTCATCCGCAAGGCGACGGGGGCAATAGTGCATCGCTCCCCGAGGAGATCACGACATAAGCCGTAAACCCACTGCGCAGGGAAGGCCGGACATTTGGCTTCACCTGTACGCCGCTGTGCATCACTTCCAGCGCAATTCGCGCACAGCGGACCGCGGGTGCCAGCCGGCGCCCGGCCTTCCCTGCGCCCTCGGCACTTTCGAGGGTGATGACGACCGCAAAGCTCGGGCACGACGTGCCGCGAGAACGGGAAACTGCGTCCGCACCGAGGCGAATGTCGATCGAGGCGACGCCAATGCCACTCACTCCGTCATTGCGAGCGCAGCCAATGACGGTGGAGAGACCGAGTGTCGGACGCCCGTCTCAACTACTCCGCCAGCGTTGCCTCCACGAACCCGCGTGGATCAGCACAAAACTCCCGCATCACTCGGTAATGATCCGTCTGTTCGACCGTCGTCGGCTCCAGGCCGTATTTCCCGAGCCGCAACAGCCGCGCGTTGGGATAGGCCATCAGCATCGGCGAATGCGTCGCCATGATCACCTGGCAGATGCGGGACTCTTCCATGCGGCGCAGCAGCTTCAGGAACTCGATCTGACGCGCCGGCGACAGCGCCGATTCCGGCTCATCGAAGATGAAGATGCCCTGGCGTTGGCAGCGTTCTTCGAAGAAGCGCAGGAAGCCTTCACCGTGGGAGTGCGAGAGGAAATCGGGGCCAGCCTGGCCGGCGTCCCGTGCGGCCTTGTCCAGATATCGCGCAACCGAGAAAAAGCTCTCGGCACGAAAGAACCAGCCATTGGTGATCTTCGGCAGCCAGCTCGCGCGCAGCGCCTTCGAGAGTTGGCCGCCCATCTTCTCGCGCGCTTCGGAATGATCGACCGGCATGTAGCCCTTGCCGCCACCGGCATCGTCATACCCGGCGAGCGCCGCGATGCCCTCGAGGATCGTCGACTTTCCGGTGCCGTTCTCGCCAACGACGATCGTGATGGCCGCGTCGAAGTTGAGCTCGAAATCATCGGGGAAAATGGGCAGGCAAAACGGATAGGCCTCGCGATCGCGAACTTGCGACGGATCGAGCCAGACCCGCTTCAGATATGGCGCAGGCAGGTTGATCGTCCGATTGCCTCGTCGTGCCATTGCCCGCCCCTGAAAGCTCCATTTGAACATAACGGGAACGCAAGAGTTGCGAAAGCGGTATCTGCACCCACCCGTCCGAGCCTGACAGGCTTACTCCAGCGCCTCCAGCACCAGCTCCATGGTCATCAGCACGGGATTGTCGCCGCGGATCAGGCGGCCCTCGGCGATGCCGCCAGTGTAGTCGATCAGGGCAACATCGAGCGTGGCTTCCAGCTCACCGGAAGCGCCGGGCGCGATCGCACCGGCCGTGATCGCCAGCTCGGTGGCGAACGGCTCGGTGACACCGCCATGGGTGAAACGCGCGCCGATGGTCGAGCCGACGCCGCCGTGAATTTTCGCACGCGCGATGCCGTGTGCACGGCAGAAGTCCTCGAGGCCGCCGGCAAAATCCCGATTGGGCCGCAGCCGCAATGCGAAGCTGCGGCTCGTCGTACGCGCGCCGGTGCTCGCGACCGCGATGGGCCCGAACAGCTTGAAATTGGTTTCCGGATCGGGCTCTGCGGTGAACATCGCGCCATCGACGCCGAACGCCTCGACCTCGAAGGGCTCGGCCACAACGGTCTCGTCCGGCAGCATGTGGCCACCGCTTGCCTTGCCGTCGGCCTCGGTCCAGAGCCCATGGCAATGAAAGAACGGCGCGCGGTCCCGCACGCCCAGCGTCATGCTGCCGAGCCTCAAGCGCGTCACGCCTTCGGGCCGATACGTGTCGCTGTAGAATGCCGCGTTCTCCCCGGTCTTCGACAGCGCCGGCATGACATAGGCGAACGGCCCGAGCGCACCGCGGCGGAAATTCAGCACGCCGCCGGCAAATCCCTCTGCCGCAAAGCCGCGACGTGCAGCGTCCAGCAGCGGCAGACCTGCCTGAAGCGTGAAGGAAAAGGCCCGCCCCCTCGCCTCCACCCATTGGATGCGTTCGGCGACGGGCGGGCCCGGCTGCTTGATGCTGCGCATGACGCCTGCTCAGCTGGCCTTGATCTTGTCGAGATCAAGCAGCCCGCGCGCCTCGAGCTCGTCGCGCACCATCCGCTTCGGCACCTTGCCGTAGCCGGACTTGGGCAGCGCCTCCCAGAAGAAAAACCGCTTCGGCATCTTGTAGCGCGGCACTTTCGGCGAGAGGAACGCCGCCATCTCCGCTTCGCTCACGGGCTTCGCGCCTTCGCGCGCGACGCAGACAGCTATTCCGACCTCGCCCCAGGTCGCATCGGGCACGCCGAGCACGGCGACCTCGCCGACCGCAGGATGCGTCAGGATCTTCTCCTCGATCTCGCGCGGATAGATGTTGGAGCCGCCGGAGATGTACATGTCGGACGCCCGTCCCGTGATGTAGACGAAGCCCTCCTCGTCCATGTGGCCGAGATCGCCGGTGCGGAACCAGCCGTTGCGAAACGCCTTCGCATTGGCTTCCGGGTTGTCGTAGTAGCCGGCGAACACCGCAGGCCCGATCACGCAGATCTCGCCGCTCTGGTTCGCGGCAAGCTCCCGTCCCTCGTCGTCCTGGATCGAAACCTGCATGCCGGTGCGCTCGAAGCCGCAGGTGCCGATCTTCACGTGCGGGCCGTCCTCGGGATCGTGCAGCGCGGCCGGCAGCACGGTGATGTTGCCGGTGACCTCGCCGAGGCCGAAATACTGCACGATCACCTTGCCGAGCTTCTTCAGCGCCGCCTTCTGGTCCTCGCGATACATCGGCGCGCCGGCATAGATCACCTGACGCAGCGAGGAATGATCGTATTTATCGGCCGCGGGATGCTCGATCATCATCTTGAGGATCGTCGGCACCGTGAAGAGATTGCTGACACGATGGGCCTCGATCAGGCGGAACGCTTCGTTGATGTCGAATTTTTCGGTCGGCAGCAATACGGTGCGCGCGCCGCGCGCGGTCTGCATCAGCTGGTGCACGCCGGCGCCGTGCGACAACGGCGCCACCACCAGCGAGGCATCCTGCTCCGTCACGCCGGGCGTCAGATCGGCGAGATGATTGGTCACCACGAACCCCATCTGGCCGTGGGTCAGCACGGCCGCCTTGGATCGGCCGGTGGTGCCGGAGGTGAAGAAGAACCAGCAGGGATCGTCGTGTTCGACCGCGACGTTCTCGACTGCCGTTCCTGCCCGCGAGGCCATGGCCTCGGCAACCGACATATCCGCGAATGGCGCCTTGCCGTCGATGCTCCAGGTGAACTCCAGCGCGCCGCCGCTCACGGCCGCCGCGTGCTCGGGAAAATCAACATGGCACAGAAACGCCTTCGCGCCGGAGGCCTGCGCGAGATAACTGACCTCGTCCGGCATCAGGCGGAAATTGGTGGGCACCCAGATCGCGCCGAGCCGGAACGCGGCGAACATCGAGACGAACATCTCCTCGCCGTTCTTGGAATGGACCAGGATGCGATCACCCTTGGCAATGCCACGCGCGGCGAGTGCGGCCGCCAGCGCCGAGACCTGCGCATCGATCTCGCGCCAGGTCCAGGACTTGTCACCCCAGACGAAGCCGGGGCGCGATCCATGCCGCCGCGCGTTCTGGGTCAGCATGTAGGCGAGATTCATGACGCGGCGGGACATGCGCAGGGGCTGCATCGGGCTTCCTCTTCGACGGCGGGCGGCACGCGAGCGGCCCGCTCATTGCGGCCCATTTATCGCCATCGCCAGCGCCCCTGCAAGGCCAGCGGCAGCGGAGCTGCCCTAAGGTTGCTTGAACGCAAACGGCGTCGCCGTGATGGCCTTCTGCTTGACGCATGCCTGCGCACCAAAGCCGCCGCAGAAGCTGCCATGCAGATCGAAGCGGACGGTGCGGGCGGCGCCGCGCTTCACCGCGGGGGCCATGATCCTGTAGCGGAGGACATGGCCGCCAAACACCTCGCGCACACTGCCGTCCGGCAGCGTCACCAGGATCTTCATGACGCAGCCGCCGGTTCCGCAATAAGTCGTCTCGCGGTCGCCGCATTTGGTGTCCTGGAAATCGACGATGTAGTCCTCGTGGCCATCGCCGGTGAGGTCGATCTTGCGCACGGTATCGGGCGCGAAGGTCACCTTCCCGCCCTGCTGGCTTTCGCATTCCTCATTGGCGTACCGCAGCGCCGTCTGCACGCCCGGTGGATAGTCGGCCGGATTGAACGGTTTTGCTTCGTCGGCCCGCGCGCTGGCCATGAGCAAGGTGAGCAAGAGGATCAGATATCGCATTGGCGTTGGTCGCAGCCATGATCGCAATCGTTCAGGGAATTTTAAACATGATCAGCGCACCCTTCAGCCGTCTCCGCGTACAGAGTGCATGTCATGATCAAAGCGCCCGCCACCCTCCTGCTCGCGCTGGCGCTCGCCGGATGTGTCGTGTCCCCGCAAGCGCACATGGCCTCAACTTCTGCCTTCAAGCCTGCACGCTATGCTTGGGATGGCGCCGGCGAGGATCCCAATCGGCCGCGTGCTGCCTCGCGCACGACGCGTGCTGCGGCGACATCCGAGCACAGCGGGTCGCAAGCCGGGCTCGCGCCCTATTCGAAAGAATGGTGGCACGCGCAGGACGGCATCGAGGCCGAGCAGGATGCCAGGGTCAACCGCTCCCTCGTCATCTGCCAGGGCTGCCTCCGCCCGCAACCTCAGGCCGAAGATTCCAGGCTCGCCAAGGCAACCGAATGAACCGAACGGCCTCCAGGTCGGAAACCACAGGCCCGCTGCCGTAGCTCGCGAGCCCGCCGATGCCGAGGGCCTATTGCCCGTGCTTGAGCATATCCTGGTCGTTCAGATCCCAGTCCTGCCACAGCAGGAATATGCCCAGCAGCACCACCACCGCACCGAGGCTCGTGTGATAGATGCTGAGGAAGCCGTCGCTGGAATAGCCGATCACGTAGGGCGAGGCGATGAGCCACAGTCCAACCAGGATCGTCGCCACCTCCTGCCAGCGCTGCAAAGCGACATATTCGAGCTGGCTGATGCCAAACACGACCAGACCGATCGCGACCGTATTCAGGACCGCCGTCTGGTTTCCGGCGATCGCGGACTGATCCTGGGCGGGGAACCACGGCGAAGCGACGATCAGCGCGCCCACCAGCATTCCGCACCAGTCTTCCCATGTTCGATGAGTCTTCAAGAAGCCAAAGTCCGACATCGTACCCTCCTGCAATAGAGGCATACGTCTGCGGCTGGCGATCACGACACTCCGAATGTCTAGCGACCCTGCCGGCCGCATTCGGGCGTATGTCCTCGTTAGGACGTGGGAGCCGTCGTAGAACATGCAAGGGCGGTGTCCGGAATATTTGAGGCTGCGGCCACAGACCGGCGCATTTACGGATGGCTCCGTGCAGCGAGCGGCATGGGTCACGCCTTGCCAAAGGCGGGCCGGGACTCCTAGATCAGGGCCATGCACACTTCGGAAGGATCGGCCATGGCGGCATCGGTACGCGACAACAAGGACAAAAGCCGCTTCGAGCTCGATGTCGGTAGCGACGTCGCTTTCGCCAATTACCGGCTGACACCGTCCGCGGTCGTCATCACCCATACCGAAACGCCGCGTGCGCTGCGCGGCCGCGGCATTGGATCGGAGCTGGTCAAGGGCGCGCTGGAATTGATACGGCGCGACGGCAGGAAGGTGATCGCCGGCTGCGGCTTCGTCGTCGACTATCTCGACAGGCATCCGGAGGATGCGGATCTGGTCGCCTGAGGGCAAAAGGGCCCGCGATATCGCGGGCCCCCTGCGGCACGACCCGGACGGGTCAGTGCTTGATCTCCGGCGGCAGCTTGCCGCCGTTGGCGGCGAGCTTGGACATCACCTGCTTGTGCAGCCAGACATTCATGCTCGCCGAGTCGTTCATGTCGCCGCTGTAGCCCAGCTCCTTGGCGAGATCCTTGCGTGCCGGAAGGCTGGAGTCGATGTCGAGCGCCTTCATGAGATCGACGATCGAGGTGCGCCATTCCAGCTTTTCGCCCTTATGGGCCGCCACCGCCTTGTCGACGATTGCCGCCACGTCGACCGCGGCCATGGGCGCAGTGGCCGGCGCCGAAGCGCCTGGCGCCGGGGCGCTTCCCGAAGGTGCGCTACCGGCTGGCGCGGCGGAGGCCGGCTGGCTACCGAAGATCGCGCCCATGATTTTCCCGAAAATGCTCATGTCTGCTCCCTAAAAAAGGATCCGTTGGAAGGGCCTTGAGTGGCACTTATAGACCAAGTTCCTGCGTTGCGCCCGCGAAGTTCTGCGAACCAGCAAGCAGCATCAGCTTATCTGCGGCGAAATGACGACCGAGTGACACCGTCGAAGTTGCGTTGCGACATCGAATCTCACCCAAGCGTGAGGGACATGACTCGAAATTGGGAGTACTCTTGTGGTTCAGCTCGCGATGCCATCCGGACATTCGCGTCTGGTCGGGATCGCAATAGTTCAAAGAAAGCGGCCGCCGCGCCGTTGCCGGCGCGAGATCAGCCGCGCGGCAAGGGAGCTAGCGACCATGGCCACATTCTACCAGGGCAATGTCCCCACCGTGGTCCGGACCGCGGACGCGGCCGGACCGGTGATCCGAACAATTCAATTGTCCGACCTGCACGACGCTTTGAAGCGCGGATGGGAGGATTTCAAGGCGGTTCCGAGCCACGCCATCATCCTCTGCGTGATCTATCCGGTGCTCGGCCTCGTGCTCGCCCGCATTGTGATGGGCTATTCGGTGCTGCCGCTGCTGTTTCCACTGGCCGCCGGCTTCGCTCTGATCGGGCCGTTCGCGGCGCTCGGTCTCTATGAGCTCTCCAGCCGGCGCGAACGCTATGAGGAGGCCACCGCCTGGGACGCCATGGAGGTGCTGCGCTCGCCCTCCTTCGGCGCGATGCTCGGACTGGGCGCGCTGCTGCTCGCCCTGTTCGTGACCTGGGTCGCGACCGCGCAGGCGATCTATATCGCCGCGTTCGGCTATGAGGGCGTGAGCGGCATCTCGGATTTCCTGACGCGCGTGCTGACGACGCGGCAGGGCTGGTGGCTGATCGTGGTCGGCTGCGGCACGGGCCTTTTGTTCGCCCTCGCCGCGCTCTGCATCAGCGCCGTGTCGTTCCCCTTGATGCTCGACCGTCATGCCGATGCGTTCGAGGCGATGGTCACGTCGCTGCGCGTCGTCGCGAAGAACCCTGTGCCGATGACGGCCTGGGGCCTGATCGTGGCGGTGCTGCTGGCACTCGGCACCATCCCGGCCTTCCTCGGCCTCGCCGTGGTCATCCCCCTGCTCGGCCACGCGACCTGGCATCTCTATCGCAAGGTGATTGCGTCCGATCCAGGCGCTCTTCCCTTGCCGCCTCCGCCGCATCGCCCGCGCAAGCCGGCCGCGGACTTTCCCGCCAACCTCTTCCCCTGGCGGAACAGAACGGACGCCTGACGATATCGTGACGCGCGATCCTGCGTTCGTGCAGGATCGCGCGCTGTCCACACGCCTTGCTTTGGCCGCGGTTACCACCGAGATTATGCTCGCCGATAAGATCGCTTCACGGAATCCATTTCATCTGATGACCCCGACGATTTCTCGTCTCGCTCTCGCAGCCTTCGCCCTCTCCGCGTCCATCCTGTCAGCCCAGCCGACGCTCGCCGCCGTTGCCTGCGGCTCGGGCAATTTCGACGCCTGGCTTGCGGATCTGAAAACCGACGCTGCGGCCAAAGGCATCTCGCAGCAGGCCATCACCGCCGGGCTTGCCGGCGTGACGCTCGATCAGAACGTGATCAACCGCGACCGCTCGCAGAAGGTCTTCAGCCAGAGCTTCGAGGAGTTTTCCGGTCGCATGGTGCCGCCGCGCATGACGCGGGGCTCCAACATGATGAAGCAGTACGGCTCCGTGCTCTCGCGCATCGAGCAGGCCTATGGCGTGCCGGGCGAGGTGCTGGTTGCGATCTGGGGCCTGGAGACCGATTTCGGCGTCAACACCGGCAAGTTCGCAACCATCCGCTCGCTGGCAACGCTCGCTTATGATTGCCGCCGCTCCGAGCAGTTTCGTGCCGAGCTGATGGATGCGCTGCGCATCGTCCAGCGCGGCGATCTCGCGCCCGGCGACATGAAGGGCGCCTGGGCCGGCGAGCTCGGCCAGACCCAGTTCATGCCTTCGTCGTGGATGAAATATGCCGTCGACTTCGACGGCAATGGCAAGCGCGATCTCCTGCACAGCGCGCCCGACGTACTCGCCTCCACCGCCAACTATCTCGCCGGCTACGGCTGGCAGCGCGGCAAGGATTGGCAGCCGGGCAGCCCGAACTTCGAAGTGCTCCGGCAGTGGAACAAGAGCGAGATCTATTCCAAGACCATTGCCCATTTCGCCACCCAGCTGGCGCGCGCCCCCTAAACCTCAGGACTAGCGAGGGGTCCACAGCCGGCGACCCGTCTCCGAAGCAATAACTTGTGAGCATCGCCATGTCGGCTGACAGACGTCAAAAGGTCTGACCAGACCGGCGTTCCGCGCGAATAATATGAATATATATTCACCCCTACCTCTCTTTCCTCCATGCGAATCACGCAGGCGAGAGTTGGGTTTAGATGCTGATGGGCGGCTATGAGGTCGCCCATGAGCAACATATTTCAGCAATGATCGTATCAGGTGGGCGCGCAATTAACTCCGTGATTTCACGGGACTTTCGCGTCAAAAGCCGCTGCTTTTGCTCGCAACTCGATGCCGACTGCCAAAGGGTTAAGCGTGCCTTACCTACGCTATGCATCCAGCGCCTAGCTGCATCGCAACATAGGAACTTTCGCACTGCACTACTCCCATCTATATTCACTTCAACGATGAGGCTCGGGCAAGAGCTGAATCGAACTACAGGAGACTACCAATGCTGCTCTCGCTCATCCGCATGATCCAGGCTTTCCGGGACTATCAGCGCAATGTTGCCGAGCTGTCCCAACTCAGCGATCGCGAGCTGGCCGATATCGGCCTCGATCGCTCGGACATCCCGCGCGTTGCCGCCGGTCAGTATCAGGGCTGATACGTTCAGCCCCCAACCGGACGACCCGATAGCGCCCGCCTCGTGCGGGCGTTGTCGTATCTGGTGGCAGAAAACTCGATCTCGGCGATTCCACTCTCCGCCGAAAAGCGCTACCTGTCCGCCCCATGACAGGACCCCAATCCAACATCGTGCACGTGATCGGTGCCGGCCTCGCCGGTTCCGAAGCCGCTTGGCAGGTGGCCAAGGCCGGCGTGCCCGTGGTGCTGCACGAGATGCGGCCGACCCGCATGACCGAGGCTCACCGCACCGACGGGCTCGCTGAGCTCGTCTGCTCCAATTCGTTCCGCTCGGACGACGCCGCCAACAACGCCGTCGGCCTCTTGCATGCGGAGATGCGCCGGCTCGATTCGCTGATCATGCGCGCGGCCGACGCCAACCAGGTGCCCGCCGGTGGCGCGCTGGCGGTCGATCGCGACGGCTTCTCGGCGGCCGTCACCAAGGCGCTGAACGACCATCCCCTGATCGAGATCGCGCGTGGCGAAGTCACCGGCCTGCCGCCGGCCGACTGGAGCAACGTCATCGTCGCCACCGGCCCCCTCACCTCCGCGCCGCTCGCCGACGCCATCCGCGAACTGACCGACGAGAGCGCGCTCGCCTTCTTCGATGCGATCGCGCCGATCGTGCACCGCGAATCCATCGACATGTCGGTGGCCTGGTTCCAGTCGCGCTACGACAAGGTCGGCCCCGGCGGCAACGGCGCGGACTACATCAACTGCCCGATGACGAAGGAGCAGTATGACGCGTTCGTCGCTGCGCTGATCGCCGGCGAGAAGACCGAATTCAAGGAGTGGGAGACGAACACGCCCTATTTCGACGGCTGCCTGCCGATCGAGGTGATGGCGGAGCGCGGCCCCGAAACGCTGCGTCATGGCCCGATGAAGCCGGTCGGCCTCACCAATCCGCACGATCCCGCCACGAAAGCTTATGCGATCGTACAGCTGCGCCAGGACAACAGGCTCGGCACGCTCTACAACATCGTCGGCTTCCAGACGAAATTGAAGTACGGCGAGCAGCAGCGCATCTTCCGCACCATTCCCGGTCTGGGGAAGGCCGAGTTCGCCCGCCTCGGCGGCTTGCATCGCAACACATTCCTCAACTCGCCAAAGCTGCTCGACAGCCAACTGCGGCTGCGCGCACAGAAGCGGCTGCGCTTCGCCGGCCAGATGACGGGCTGCGAGGGCTATGTGGAATCCGCCAGCGTCGGCTTGATCGCCGGCCTCTATGCAGCAGCGGACGCGCGCGGCGAGACGCTTGTCAGTCCGCCCGGCACGACCGCGCTCGGATCGCTGCTCGGGCACATCACCGGCGGCCATATCGAGACCATCGAACCGGGCGCGCGCTCGTTCCAGCCGATGAACGTCAATTTCGGCCTGTTCCCGCCGCTCGCGACGGTGCCGACGAAAAAGCCCGATGGCACGCGATTGCGCGGCAACGAGAAGACAGTGGCCAAGAAGCAGGCGCTGAGCGCACGGGCGCTCGCCGATCTCGATCGCTGGATCGCCGATCACCTGCGCATCGCTGCGGCAGCGTGAGTTGTCCATGAGCCTCCCCAAAGACGACGCCGCAGAGCTGTCGGCGCGCTGGACCGAAGGCGTGCTGCTCAAGCGCGACGTGTTCTCGACCGTCGAGCGCGGCCGCTTCCGCACCGAGAGCGGCGAGACCGACGCGGTGCTGCGCCGGCTCGACGAGGTGCCATGGTGGTCGTTCCTGCTGGCACGCCATCTGTTCGCCCGCGAGAAGCATGCGCTGGTGCGCGCCAAAGGGCTCGACGCCGGTCCCGAGCTGCTGTGGGCCGGACGCCGCGCTCTGGTGCGCGGCTTCGTCGATGGCGTCGCGCTGCATCTCGCCAAGCCGCATGGCGATCTCGCCTATTTCCGCTCGGCCAAAGCCGTGCTGCGCCGGCTGCGCCGCGCCGGTATCTGCCACAACGATCTTGCCAAGGAGCAGAACTGGCTGGTCGGCCGCGACGGCCGTGCCTACGTGACCGACTTTCAGCTTGCGGCTTGCTTTGCTCGCCGCGGCCGGCTCTATCGCATTCTCGCCTATGAGGACCTGCGGCATCTGCTGAAGCACAAGCGCTCCTATGCGCCGGAGGCGCTGACGCCGCGGGAGCGAAAGATCCTGGCGAAGAAGTCGTTCGCCGCGAGCCTCTGGCTCGCCACCGGCAAAAAGGTCTATCGCGCCATCACTCGGGTGCTGGCCGAGCTGATCCGCCGGAATCCCGCCGTGCGCGACACCGCCATCGTCGCCTTTGCCGACCGCCGCTCCGGCGTCGGGCTCTACGCCTTCGTCGAGGCCGATCAGGCCGCGCTCGAGGGCCAGCTCCGCAGCGAGCTTGCCGCAGCCAGGGGACCGAAGCCACCCGAGCACATCCAGATCGTGCACGCCTTGCCGCGCAACACCAGCGGCACGCCGCGGACCGAGATCCTGCAACTGGTCGCCATGAACCAGCTCGACCTGATCGAGCCGATGATGAAGAACGAGCAGGACCGCGCCTTCCTCAAGGACATCCTGGAGCAGCGCAAGAACCTGCGCGACCGCTTCAATTTCGAGGCGGATCTACCGGCGGGCTAGCCGCTGGGTCTGCGCCTTGAAGCGTCCACATTGGCGATGGAGAAGCGGTCAAACAAAGGCAGGCTTGGCGAGCTCATGGGCATTTGGGGAACGATGATGCATCGTGTGGCGGGCGGAACGATCGCCGGTCTTCTGCTGCTCGCAAGCGCGCCCGCAATGGCCGACTCCCCAGCCGAGCTGATCTCGAGCTTCCGTCTCAAGCACGGCGAAGTGCGCGTCGTCCGCGACGCGACGCTCGATCGTATCGCCATGGATCAGGCCCGCGCGATGGCAGCGAAGGATGAGCTCAGCCACGACGCGCTCGGCCCCTTCACCCGCCGTGTCGCGCCGGCCGGTGCGGGCCGCGCCGCCGAGAACATCGCCTATGGCTACGACAATTTCGAGAAGACGCTTGGACAGTGGATCGACTCGTCCGGGCACCGCAAGAACCTGTTGCTGCACAACGCCTCCCGCGTCGGCATCGCCAGCGCCAAGAATTCCAGCGGCAAGCGCACCTATTGGGCCATGGTGATCGCCGGCGATTACGAGCCGAAAGGCAAGGGCAAGGGCAAGAAGGACAAGGAGCCGGTGGTCGCCGTGAAGCGGGAGGCGGCGCCCGCAACCAAGCCCAAATCCAGCACCTGCACCATCAAGCTGCTCAGCCTCTGCATCTGAGGCTTGACAGGCCGTCTTGCTCGCAGTCCCCGGCGCGTCTACTTCATGCACTGGGATCGCGAGAAGCGGAGGCGTCAGTGATCGACATCGACAGGATACGTGCCGAGACGCCGGCCGCAGCGCGGCTCGCGTACCTGCATAACGCCGGCGCGGCTCTGATGCCGGCGCCCGTTGTCGCGGCGATGAAGCAGCACATCAACCTGGAAAGCGAAATCGGCGGCTATGCCGCCGCGGACCGCGAGTCCGATCGGCTCGACGCGGTTTATGGATCGGTGGCGCGCTTGCTCAATGCCGCGCCTGACGAGATTGCCCTGGTCGAGAATGCGACGGTTGCCTGGCAGATGGCTTTCTATGCGCTGCCGTTCCGCAAGGGCGACCGCATCCTGACGGCGGAGGCGGAATACGCTGCCAATTTTGTCGCCTTTCTTCAGGTTGCGAAGCGAACCGGCGCGACGATCGAAGTCGTGCCGAGCGATGCCAGCGGCGAGCTCGACGTGCAGGCGCTCGAACGCTTGATCGATGAGCGCACCAAGCTGATCGCCATCACCTGGGTCCCGACCAATGGCGGGCTGGTCAATCCCGCGGCGGCGATCGGCAAGATCGCGCGGGCACATGGCATTCCCTACCTGCTCGACGCCTGTCAGGCGGTCGGCCAAATGGCCGTCGACGTCGAAGCGATTGGCTGTGACATGCTGTCGGCTACCGGGCGCAAATTCCTGCGCGGCCCGCGGGGGACCGGCTTTCTTTACGTCCGCCGGGGGCTGCTGCAACAGCTCGAACCGCCGATGATCGACCATTTTGCCGCGCCCTGGGTCTCGCGAGATGAATATCGGCTTCGCGACGATGCACGCCGTTTCGAGACCTGGGAGAACAATTACGCCGCCCGGCTGGGGCTGGGAGCAGCAATCGACTATGCCCTCGATATCGGGATTGGTCCTATCGAACAGCGCTGCCGTCTGCTCGCAGACCGTCTTCGCGCCGGTCTCTCCGCCATTGGCAGCATCAAAATCCGCGACCTCGGCCGCGCGCCGGGCGCCATCGTCAGCTTCACGGTGAAGGGGTATGAGGCAGACGCCATCGTCAGCAGTGCCGCTGCGGCGGGCATCACGATCGGTGCTTCAGATCCTGCGAGCACCCGCATCGATGCGGAACTTCGCGCGCTTCCGCCGGTCGTTCGCGCCTCCCCGCATTATTACAACACGGAAGCCGAGATCGGTCGGCTGATCGATCACATCGCGGGTTTGGCACCGCGATAGCGTCGCGTGTCCTTACGTGCAACGCGCGCTCAATCCGGATGCGCTCAGTCTTGCCATCACCTCGTCGAGATGGGCGCTGTCGCGGGTCTCGATGACGAGTTGCAGCAGGGTCGCCTTGGCCGGAAGGTCGGAGAAGGTCCGCTGATGCGAGACCTCGATGATGTTGGCGCCGGCTTCGGCCAGCAGCGCAGCCACGGCGGCCAGCTGCCCGGGGCGATCAGGAATATCGAGCGACAACTGCGTCAGCCGCCCCTCTCGTGCAAGCTCGCGCGTCAGGACCGAGGCAATCAGCCGCGTGTCGATGTTGCCGCCGCTCAGCACAAGGCCGACCTTCTGGCCGGCGAAACGGGACGGATCGGACATTAGCGCGGCGAGGCCGGCGGCGCCGGCGCCCTCGACCACCGTCTTCTCGATCGAGATCAGCGTTGCGACGGCACGCTCGAGCTCGGCTTCGTTGACCAGCGCGATGTCGTCGACGAGACGACGGACGATCTCGGTGGTGATCTTCCCCGGCGATTTCACCGCGATGCCTTCGGCCAGCGTGTCGCCGCGCGCCGGCAGGTTGCCGTCATGGATGGCGTTGTACATCGAGGGATAGAGCCAGGCCTCGACACCCAATATCCGCAGCGAAGGCTTGATCGATTTCGCGGCAATGGCGATGCCGCTGATCAGCCCGCCGCCACCGATCGGAACGACCAGCGTGTCGAGCTCCGGCACCGCCTTGAGCATTTCCAGCCCGATCGTGCCCTGCCCCGCAATTACCAGCGGATCGTCGTAAGGATGGACGAAGATCATGCCATGCGCTTCACCGTGGCTGCGCGCAAAGGCGGCCGCCTCTTCCAGCGTCGCGCCCGTGACCACCACCTGGGCGCCGTGATGCCTGGTGTTCTCGATCTTCACCATCGGCGTGCCGATCGGCATCACGATGGTGGCGGGAATGCCCAGCCGCTTGGCGTGATAGGCGACGCCTTGCGCGTGGTTGCCCGCAGACATCGCGATCACGCCCCGCGCGCGCTCCTCCGGTGTCAGCGCCGTGAGCCGATTGAGCGCGCCGCGCTCCTTGAAGGATGAGGTAAACTGGAGGTTCTCGAATTTGAGCCAGAGGTCGCAGCCGCAAATGCTGCTCAGCGTGCGGCTGTGGCTGCACGGCGTCTCGACGACGGCGCCGCGGATGGTCTCGGCGGCGGCAAGAATGTCGCCTGGTGCGACCGGAAAGCCGCTGAGATCGGACGTGCTTTGGGACAAGTCAGCCATAGGACAGCATAGAGCAATTGGCCGGCTCAGGCGACAAGCCAACCGCTATTTGGTAAACTCGCGCGATCGTGAGGCGCGCCACAGCGTCCACAGCGTGCGCAGCCGCGACGACGGCTGCAGCGTAAACGGGTTGCGCCCCGGACGCGACAGGCGCTCGAGATCGGCCTGTGCCTGTCTCAGCGGCAGAAACGCCGGCCGCACGGACGGCGCCACCTGCGCGAGGAGCGACACAGCCGTCGCCAGATGCTGCCGGGCTTCGCCCGCGAGCTGCTCCAGCACCGCATGGAGATCGGGCGTCTCCTTGCCGGCAAAGACATCCTCGATGCTGCAATTGTGCCGCTCCATCACCTGCTGCGGCAGGAACAGCTGTCGATGCGCGGCATCGCGCGGCAAATTGGCGATCACCTGAACGATGCCCTGCGCCAGCCCGGCATGGCGGGCGAGATGCGCGACCGTCTCGGACGGCGGCCCCAAAACCCGCGCCGCCAGTTCGAACAACGCCGACGAGGTCGCAGCCAGATAGCCTTCCAGCGCCGCCATGGTCGGCATCGGATCGTTGTAGAGATCGAACTGGTGCTCGTCCGCAAGCAGCGACAGCGGCTCGACCGGCAGGTTGAAATCGCGGATCGCACGGAGCAGTTCGGCGGCCACGGGATTGCCCTCGGCGCTGCCATGGACATGGCCCGAGAGCATGTCGGTCCACCATTGCAGGCGGATCTCGCCGGGCAAGGGCTGACTGACCTGGTCGCGGACGCGGACGATCTCAACGTTGAAGGCATACAGCGCCAGCAACGCACGACGCTCGGTGGCTGGCACGAACAGTGTCGCGGCGTAGCGCGGAAAGTCATGGCCGCCGCCGCTCGCCGATCATGATGTTGTAGGTCCGCACGGCGGGCCCGGTCTGCATCGTGTCCAGCACCACCCTCACCGCCTTGAGCGCCTGACGCAGCTCCGGTGACGGCAGCCACAGCCCGGTTCCGGTGCCGACCAGGAGCGTGTCGATGCTGTTGGCGGCCGTGAAGACCCGATCCAGCGAATAGCGGTCGATCTTCTGGGGGTCCGTCACATCCCAGGCCCAGATCGCATCGGGCAGGCAGAGCAGCGAGCCCCGATGCGACATGCCGGCAAAGGCGAAGCCGCCCTTGCCATAGGCGTCGATCGGCGCCGAGCGCGGGAAATGCGGAGCATTGGGATCGCCGGCCATGAGCTTCGTCCGAATGGGCTTACTGCCCTCGCAAACTCCTGCGAGGGCACGAGGTTCGGATCATGCCTTGCTTTTCTTCGCCGGCGTCGTCGCTTCCACCGCATCCTCGCGATGCTCGCCGACACCGAGATAGATCAGGATCGGGGCCGCAATGAAGATCGAGGTGTACGTGCCGACCAGCACCACGCCGAACATCATCACCGCGGTGAAGCTGTGGATGGCGTGGCCGCCGAACAGCAGCAGCGCGAGCAGCGCCAGCGTCACGGTGACGTGAGTGATGATCGAGCGCGACAGCGTCGAGTTGATGGATTCGTTGAGCAGCTGCGGCATCGGCATCTTCTTGTAGCGCCGCAGCATTTCTCGGATACGGTCGTAGATGACGACGGTGTCGTTGAGCGAATAGCCCAGGATCGTCAGCAGTGCGGCGATGCTGGTGAGGTCGAAATCGACCTGGCTGATCGACATGAAGCCGATGGTCAGCACGATGTCGTGCACGTTGGCGATCATGGCGCCGAGCGCGAACTGCCATTCGAAGCGGAACCAGAGATAGACCAGGATCCCGAGGATCGCGAGCATCAGGCCGAGCATGCCGAAGGCCAGCAGTTCGCCGGAGACGCGCGGGCCGACCACCTCGACGCGGCGATATTCGACGGAATCGCCGAGCGCGGTGCGGACCTTCTGCACCGCCTCCTGCTGCGCAGCATCGCCGCCCGGCTGCTCCGCGACCCGGATCAGGACGTTCTCGGGTCCGCCGAACTGCTGCAGCTGCACTTCGCCGAGGCGCAAGGAATCGAGCGTCGTGCGCATCGCAGCGATGTCGGCCGCGCCCGACTTTGCCTTTACCTCCAGCAGCGTGCCGCCGCGGAAGTCGATGCCGAAGTTCAGGCCATGGGTGAAGAACAGCACGATTGCGAGAATCGAGAGCGCGGCCGAGATCGGGAAGCTGATGCGACGGAAGCGCGTGAAGTCGAAATGCGTATCGTCAGGGACGATGCGCAGCGACGGCAGCCAGCCGAACACGGAGACCACGGTGAGAATGGCAATGAGGACGCCGAGCCCGATGAGAACGGTGTGAGTCACGATCAGGCTCCTAGATCGGCACGCTCTGCGGCCGCTTCCACCGCACCCACCAGGCGACGATCAGCCGGGTCAGGGTGAAGGCGGTGAACACCGTGGTGATGATGCCGATGCCGAGCGTCACGGCAAAGCCGCGCACCGGGCCGGTGCCGATGTAGAACAGCACCGCGGCAGCAATGAATGTGGTGATGTTGGAATCGAGGATGGTCGCGAGCGCCCGCTTGAAGCCGGCGTCGATCGCCGAGATCGCGTTGCGGCCGCCACGCAATTCCTCGCGGATGCGCTCGTAGATCAGCACGTTGGAATCGACCGCGATACCGACGGTGAGCACGATGCCGGCGATGCCGGGCAGCGTCAGCGTGGCATTGAGCAGCGACAGCAGGCCGAAGATCATGGCGACGTTGATGGCCACCGCGATGTTGGCGAACACGCCGAAGAGCCGGTAGGTCAGCAGCATGAACACGATGACGAGGATCGAGCCGACATAAGCCGCAAGCTCGCCCTTCTCGATCGAGTCCTGGCCGAGGCCCGGACCGACGGTGCGCTCCTCGACCACCGTCAGCGGCGCCGGCAGCGCGCCGGCGCGCAGGAGGATTGCGAGGTCGTTGGCCGATTGCACGGTGAAATTGCCGGAGATCTGACCCTGGCCACCGGTGATCGGCTCGCGAATGACAGGCGCCGAGATCACCTTGTTGTCGAGCACGATCGCGAAGGGCAGCCCGACGTTCTCCTGTGTGGCCTGCGCGAACTTGCGCGCGCCCGACGTATTGAACTTGAAGCTGACCACCGGCTCACCCGTGCGCTGGTCGAAGCTCGCCTGGGCGTCGGTCAGATCGCCACCAGCGACCAGCACCTGCTTCTTGACCACGTAGGGTGTCGGCGGTGGCGAGGCGCTCATCAAGAGCTCGGAGTCAGGCGGCACCCTGCCCTGCTGCGCCTGATCCGGCGGCACGGAGGCGTCGACCATGCGGAACTCCATCTTCGCGGTCTTGCCCAGCAACTCCTTCAGACGGGTCGGGTCTTGAAGACCGGGGACCTGCACCAGGATGCGGTCGTTGCCCTGGCGCTGGATCACCGGCTCGACGGTGCCGAGCTCGTTGACGCGGCGCTCGACGATCTGGATCGACTGCTCGATCGTCTTTCGCAGACGATCCAGGGTCGCGGCCTGCGGGACGCTCAGCCGGATCACGCCGCCACCGGCATCGGACACCTCAAGGTCGCGCTGACCGCTGGATCCCATGAGGCCGCCCAGCGGCTGGGACAGCTCCCGCAGCTTGGCAAGTGCAGCCTGCGCGTCCGATTCCTTGGTGATGCGAACCTCGACCGCGTCGTTGCGTACGGTAACGCCGCCGGTAAAGCCGATCTTGGCGTCGCGTAGCGTCCGGCGAACGTCGTCGCGGACCTGATCGAGCCTCTCCTTCTTCACGTAGGCGGAATCGACCTCGAGCAGCAGATAGGAGCCGCCCTGGAGATCGAGGCCGAGCACGAGCCTGCGCTGCGCCCAGGCGGGCCACGTCTTGACCTCCGCCTCGGGGAAGAAATTGGGGACCGCGCAGAGGCACACGATCAGCGCCGTCAGGATAATCCCCAGCGCCTTCCACCGCGTGAAATACAACATCGACTGGACCTGTCAGATCAGGAGACTTGAAGAGACTCGCGCAGAAGCGCTCACTTCGCTGCGGTGTCGTCCTTGGCGCTCTCTTTTGCGCTTTCCTTGGCCGGCTCGCCCTTGGCGCGCACGCCGGAGATCATCTGGCGCATCTGCCGCACCCGCACGCCGTCGGAGATCTCGAACTCGATCTGGTCGTCGTCGACGACCTTGGTCACCTTGCCGACGAGGCCGCCCGAGGTCACGACGGTGTCGCCGCGGCGGATGTTCTTCACGAGCTCGGCGTGGTCGCGGACCTTCTTCTGCTGAGGACGCAGAATCAGGAAGTACATGATCACGAAGATCAGGGCGAACGGCAGCAGCGACATCAACATGCTGTTGGTGTCGCCGGCGCCCGCGGCCTGGGCATACGCAGGGGAAATCAGCATTCGGACGATCCTCGTGAGAACGGGGGAAGGCCGGTCAGGCCTTCAACGGCGACCGGTTCGGTCAAATTCGCGCGGACTATAGCGGCCATTGCCCCAATTGCAACGCTGCCAGACCGCCCTTTTCGGCCACCTTGCGGTGGGCCGTGAGGCCCGATAAGGCTGCGTTCTCAGGAACTTCGGACATGCCCAAAAAACCAAGCAAAAGCCCGGCCGGTAAAGGCCCCCGCACCCCTGCTCGCAAGCCCGCCCGCCTCGCGGCAAAACGCCCCACGGCGATCGCCGCGGCAGCGCCAGACCTCTCCCAGGAGCGCATCGTCCGCGCGCTGGAGACCATTGCGGCGCACCTCTCCGCCCAGGGCAAGCCGGCCGCCGAGCCCGAGGCGTTCGAGCGCGCGGACGCCTATGTCTGGCATCCCGACGGGCGCCTTGCGGCCGTGCCCCGGGTCAGCCGCGTCGAGCTGTTCCTGCTCAAGGGCGTCGACCGGATGCGCGACATCCTGATGGAGAACACCGAGCGCTTCGCCAATGGCCTGCCCGCCAACAATGCCCTGCTCTGGGGCGCGCGCGGCATGGGCAAGTCGTCGCTGGTGAAGGCGGCGCATGCCAGCATCAACGCGGAGCGCAAACCGGCCGACAAGCTGAAGCTGATCGAGATCCACCGCGAGGACATCGAGAGCCTGCCCGCTCTGATGGAGCAACTGCGCGCTTCCGCCTTCCGCTTCATCGTGTTCTGCGACGACCTCTCCTTCGACGGCAACGATGCCTCCTACAAGTCGCTCAAGGCGGTGCTCGAAGGCGGCATCGAGGGTCGACCCGAGAACGTCATCCTCTACGCCACTTCCAACCGCCGTCATCTGCTGGCGCGCGAGATGATCGAGAACGAACGCTCGACCGCGATCAATCCGGGCGAAGCGGTCGAGGAGAAGGTTTCGCTGTCGGATCGTTTCGGCCTCTGGCTCGGCTTTCACCGCTGCAGCCAGGACGAATATCTCGCCATGGTGCGCGGCTATTGCAGCCATTTCGGCATCAAGCTCGACGACGACGCGCTGGAGCACGAGGCGCTGGAATGGTCGACGACGCGTGGCTCGCGCTCGGGCCGCGTCGCCTGGCAGTTCGTGCAGGAGCTGGCGGGACGGTTGGGCGTGAGGCTGACGGGTAAGTAAGGCTCGCTATCACCTCACCCACGACTGTCATTCCCCGCGCAGGCGGGGAATCCAGTACGCCGCGGCTTATCGGCTCAACAACTGGCGTCTCTGGAATACTGGATCGTCCGCCTTCGCGGACGATGACAGCGTGTTTTTGGCGAGGGCGTGCCCTACGCTGCGCGCCTGCGCGTCACGCCCCATTCAGGAATTGGAGCGGGTCAACCGGGCTCGATCCCTTGCGGATCTCGAAGTGGAGCTGCGGCGACGCCACCTCCCCGGATTGACCCGACTTGGCAATGACCTGGCCGCGCTTGATGGTATCGCCGCGCTTCACCAACAGCTCACTCGCATGGGCATATGCGGTGACGTAGCCGTTGGAATGCCGAACCAGGACTAGATTGCCATAACCTTTCAGCTCGTTGCCGGAATAGGCGACGACGCCGTCTTCGGCCGCCTTGACCGGCGTCCCCTCGGGCACCGCCAGATTGATGCCGTCATTGGACTTGCCGTTGGTCTTGGCGCCGTAGCTCGTGACCACCTTGCCGCGGACGGGCCAGCGGAAGGTCGGCAGCGCGCCGGTCGCCTCCGCAGCCTTTGCCGGCGTCTCGGCTGGCTTCTCTTCGACATTGGCCGTCGCCTGAGGCGCAGCCGCGACCGGAGCCGCCGCAACGGCAGCGGTCTTGGCACCAGGCACGGTCAGCTTGGTGCCGAGCTTGAGTTTTGCAGACGGATCGAGGCCGTTGGCACGGGCGAGTTCAGCCGACGAGATCTGGTTCTTCCGGGCAATGCTGGCGAGCGTGTCGCCGCGATTGACGAAGTGGGTGCTCGACGGCGCAGCCATCGCCGCGACCGGCCTGGCAGCGGGCGCCGCCGCAGCGGGAGCGCCCGCAACGGGCGCCATGGCAGGTGCCGGCGCAGCGGCCGTCGCTGGATGCGGGATGATCAGCTGCTGGCCGGGCGAGAGCGCACGCGGGCCCTTGTAGCCGTTGGCGGCAAGGATCGCCTGTGGCGTGACGCGATAGCGCTTGGCGAGCACGTCGAGCGTATCGCTGGTGCCGACGATGATCTTGGTCCCGCCGGCCGGCTGGGCGGCAGCGACCGAGCGCGGCGGCACGGTGGCCGTGGTTTCAAGATGCGGCTGCGCCGGAGGCGCATAGGAGCTGACGCCGCGCCCACCACCGGAGACGCCCCCACCGGACGCAACGGGGTAGGTTTGCGGCGCGGACACCGCCGGCGGCGGCAAGGGCTGCGACTGATAATAGCCGGGCTGCGTCTGCGGCCGCGCATATTGCGGCAGCTCACGCTGCGGCGGAGGCGCCTGCTGCACCGACCCCGTGGATTCCGAGGCGAAGGGATTGGAGAAATTCGACTGTGACAGCCGCGACGACATGTCGGCGCTGCACCCTGCGAAGCTGAAGGAGATCAGCGCCAGCACCGCGACCTGCGGCACGCGGCGCGAGTAAAGCAACTCGACTACAGCGGACATGGTTACTCACTCGTACGCAACAGAACTGGTGTTTTAAGTAAACACCTGCCGAGTAAATAACGGCTTAACCCTCCCGATAAGGTGTTGGCGGCACAGCCGATCCGGGTTCTACAGTTCCCGCGCCACGCCGGGCAGCGCCGGCACGAAGCGGACCTCGACGAGTTCCTTGCGCTCGATCCCGGTTTCGGTGCGGGTCAAGCGGGTCAGCGTCTGGACGCCCTGATGCGGGCCGACGGGGGCGATCAGGATACCCCCGACCTCCAGCCGCTCGATCAGGTTCTCCGGAATCTGCTCCATGGCGGCGGTGACGATGATGCGGTCGAACGGACCGATGTTGGGAGGCAGATTGAGGCCGTCGCCGAGCATCACCTCGACATTGTGACAATCGAGCTTTTCCAGCCGGGCGCGTGCCGTGTCAGCGAGCTTGCGATAGCGCTCGACGGTCAGCACCTGACCCGCGAGCCGCGACAGCACGGCGGCCTGATAGCCGGAGCCGGTGCCGATTTCGAGCACACGGTGCTGTTTCTGGAGCTGGAGCTGCTCGGTCATGTAGGCGACGACGAAGGGCTGGCTGATGGTCTGTCCGCAGGCGATCGGCAGCGCGCTGTCACGATAGGCGCCGTCGCGATCGGCCTCGTCGACGAAAAGCTCGCGCGGCACCTCCTCCATGGTCCGCAGCACGGCCTGATCGCTGATGCCCCGACGTCTCAGCGTCAGCTGAAACATCATCTTTTCCGGCGGATGCTGATCGGACGTCATTGCTGCTGTTGCTCATCTGGTCTGGCGGATCGGCGTACTGCACCGCAAGAACCCGGGACGAGAATCTTGTTCCACCCCAGGAACTCATGATAGCCTTTCGGCGCATCATTTGAGCACAATCGGGCAACGAACGCGCTAAGCCATTTGCGGTTTGCCGTCGCCGAAACGCGCATTGCGTCGCTGATCGTTATCTGCGAACGTTCATGAGAATGGGCAAGGACTCACCTATGACTGCGACAGGGCTTTCGGGCCGCTCTGTTTTCCTCGTCGAGGACGAGGTCATGATCAGAATGATGGTCGCGGACATGCTGGAGGAGCTCGGCTACAAGGTTGCCGCGGAAGCGGGCGATATCACCGAGGCCATGCGGCTCGCGCAATCCACCGACTTCGACCTCGCCATTCTGGACGTCAACGTCAACGGCAAGGTGATCTCGCCGGTGGCCGATGTCATCATGGCGAAGGGCTGTCCGTTCATCTTCGCCACCGGCTATGGCTCGTCCGGCCTGCCCGAGCAGTACCGCGACCGGCCGGCACTCCAGAAGCCGTTCCAGCTCGACGCGCTCGGCAAGACCATCGAAGCCGCGCTTCGCGGCAGCTAGAGCGTTTTCGAGCGAAGTGGACGCCGGTTCGCGTCAAGAAAACGCGTCGAAACAAAAAGCTAGAGCCTTTCCCGTTCCGATTCCATCGGAACGGGAAAGGCTCTAGGCACTACTTCAGCGTCGCGCTCAGTTCTTCCGAAAACGCCTCGTCGGTGCGATTGAGCCTGAGCGGGGTGACCGAGACGTAGCGCTCGCGCAGCGCTGCCAGATCGGTGCCGTCGGCGGGCGTGTCGAGCATCGCGGTGCATTCGAAGCCGATCCAGAAATAGGGATTGCCACGGCCATCCCGGCGCTCGTCGATCCTGAGGAAGCCCAGATTGCGTTTGCCTTGGCGCGTGACGCGGACGCCCAGAACATCCTCCGGCGCGCAGGACGGGAAGTTGACGTTGATGACGGTGTCCTTGGGAACGCCGGCGGCGATCACCTTGCGCAGGATGTCGGGCCCGAATTTGCGCGCGGTGTCCCAGGGCGGCCGCTCGCGGGTCTCGACGCTGAACTCCTGCGAGAGCGCGAACGACGGCAGGCCGAGGATGGTGCCCTCCAGCGCGCCGGCGATGGTTCCGGAATAGACGACGTCCTCGGCGACGTTGCGGCCCTTGTTGACGCCGGACAGCACGACGTCGGGCATCTTGGCGCCGAGGATATGGCGCGCGCCCATGATGACGCAGTCCGTCGGCGTGCCGCGCACGGCGAAGTGTCGCGGGCCGACCTCGCGCAGGCGCAAGGGATCGTTCAAGGACAGCGAATGCGAGACGCCGGACTGGTCGAGCTCGGGCGCCACGACCCAGACGTCGTCCGACAAGGCGCGCGCGATCTCCTCCAGAACCTTGAGGCCGGGAGCGTGGATGCCGTCGTCATTGGTGCAGAGAATGCGCATGCGCGAGGTCGATTCCGAAAGCCGTTTGATCTGTCATATCCGGCTGTAGCCGATCAGGCAAACCGGGCGATCGGGGCGCCGGTGGCCGGTTCCCGGGCTCGTCCCGTTAGCGGCGAATACGCCATTGCGGCAGGAAGCGCGCGAGCCGGCCTTCCGCGCGCAGTTTCATCACCGGTACGACCGGATCTGCGACGGGCGCCTCGATCACGCCGAGCGCCTCCAGCTGCGGGACCAGCGGGTCAGACTTCGGCGTCTGCGGAAAGCGTTCGCGCGCCACCGCCAGCGCCTTGTCGAAGTCGGCGGCATTGACTCCGGGCTTGGCCCGCCGGCCCTGGACGAGATCGTCGTCCCAGAGCCGCGCGATCTCGATGTCCAAGACGCCGCGCAGGCGCTGGTCGACGGCCTGGATGCCCGCCCCCGTCACTGCCCATTGTCGGCCGACCCAGAAGATGTCGCGGTGCAAGGCCATGAACGGTGGGGTTCGCGTTGACGGGCCGGCAGGATAGCCGGCCGCCCGGTCTTCGCAACGCGATTCTCGTCATGCCGCGTTTTCTTGACGCGAACCGGTATCCACTTCGCTCGAAAACGCTTCAGTCGCGCCCGATCACCTTCAGCCCGCCCATATAGGGCTGGAGCACGTCGGGGACTGCGATGGAGCCGTCCTCCTGCTGATAGGTCTCCATCACCGCGATCAGCGCGCGGCCGACCGCGGTGCCGGAGCCGTTCAGCGTGTGCACGAAACGCGGCTTCCCGTCCGGCCCGCGCGAGCGCGCATCCATGCGTCGCGCCTGGAAGTCGCCGCAAACCGAGCAGCTCGAGATCTCGCGGAACATGCCACCCTCGCCCTGCCCGGGCATCCACACCTCGATGTCATAGGTCTTCTGCGACGAGAAGCCCATGTCCCCTGCGCACAGCGTCATCACGCGATAATGCAGGTCGAGTTTCTGCAACACCCGCTCGGCGCAGGACAGCATCCGCTCCAGCTCGTCCCGGCTGGTCTCCGGCGTCGTGATCGAGACCAGCTCGACCTTGGTGAACTGGTGTTGGCGGATCATGCCGCGGGTGTCGCGCCCCGCGGCGCCGGCCTCGGCGCGGAAGCACGGCGTCAGCGCGGTCAGGCGCATCGGCAACTGCTTCTCGTCGAGGATGGACTCGCGCGCAAGATTGGTGAGCGACACTTCGGCGGTGGGGATCAGGCCGAGGCGCTCGGTCTTGAGCCGCTCATGGTCGGGCGCAGCAAGCAGCTCGCCCTTGATCGCCCAGAACTGATCGTCCTCGAATTTCGGTAACTGCCCGGTGCCGAACATCACCTCGTTGCGCACCAGCAGCGGCGGATTGATCTCGGTGTAGCCGTGCTCGGTCGTGTGCAGGTCGAGCATGAACTGGCCGATGGCGCGTTCGAGTCGCGCCAACCCCTTCTTCAGCACGACGAAGCGTGCGCCGGAGAGCTTTGCCGCCGCCTCGAAATCCATGTAGCCGAGCGCGGTGCCGAGATCGTCATGCAGCTTCGGCGCAAAGCTGTAGCTGCGCTTCTTGCCGAACACGTGGTGCTGGACGTTGCCGTGCTCGTCGAGGCCGTCGGGCACTTCGTCGAACGGAATGTTCGGGATCGCCGACAGCTCTTTCGTCAGCTCCTCGTCGGCAGCTTTCGCCGCGGCTTCGAGGTCCGGCATCGTGGTCTTGAGCTCGGCGACCTCGGCCATCAGCTTCGCCGCACGCGCCTCGTCCCTGGCCTTCTTGGCGTCGCCAATCTCCTTCGAGGCCGCGTTGCGCCGCGCCTGCGCCTGCTCGGAGGCGAGGATCGCCGTACGCCGCCTCTCGTCGATCGCCAGCAGCGAGGCCGACAACGGCTTCAAGCCGCGCCGTGCGAGGCCGGCGTCGAAGGCTTGCGGATTGTCGCGGATCGATTTGATGTCGTGCATGGCTGTGGTCCTGGGGAAGCGCGTAAACGTACACCGGAAAACGTTGTACGCCAGCGCGTCTCCCCTAGCACAGCTGTCATCATCCGCGAAAGCGGATGATCCAGTATTCCAGAGACGGCAGTGATTCCACGATAGGCCGCGGCGTACTGGATTCCCCGCATGCGCGGGGAATGACGCCGGAGGGTTTACCGCCCTACTCCGCCGGATTGGCCGGCGTGGACACGTCGGTGCCGGCGGCGGCCTGCGAGGCTGCCGCCTTTCTCTCCACCATCGCGACCGCGATGATCGAGCCCTCGTAAAGCGCCATCAGGGGAAACGCCAGGGAGCACTGGCTGAGCACGTCGGGCGGCGTCAGCACGGCCGCGATGACGAAGGCGAGCACGATGAAGTAGCGGCGCTTCTCGCGCAGCATCTTCGAGGTGACGATGCCGATGCGGCCGAGCAGCGTCAGGATCACCGGAAGCTGGAAGGCGATGCCGAAGGCGAAGATCAGCGACATCATCAGCGACAGGTATTCGCCGACCTTGGGCAGGAGCTGGATCTGCGCGGTCTCGTCGCCGCCGGCCTGCTGCATGCCGAGCGAGAAGCGGACCAGCATCGGCAGCACCACGAAATAGACGAGCGCGGCGCCGAGCACGAAGAAAAATGGAGTCGCGACCAGATACGGCAGGAAGGCCTGCTTCTCGTGCTTGTAGAGCCCGGGCGCGACGAACTTGTAGATCTGCGTGGCCACGATCGGGAACGAGATGAAGCCGGCGCCGAACAGCGCGAGCTTGAGCTGGGTGATGAAATATTCCAGCAGCGCCGTGTAGATGAATTTCGAGTTCTCGGGACCCGCGATCCACACGAACGGCCAGACCAGCACGTTGTAGATTTGCTTCGCAAAGAAGAAGCAGAAGATGAAAGCCACCCCGAAGCCGAGCAGCGCCTTGATCAGCCGCGAGCGCAGCTCGATCAGATGGTCCATCAGCGGGGCTTTGCTGGCCTCGATATCGGCGTCGGTCATGACGCTTTGGCGTCCTTGATCGCTTCGGATGGCGCGGTGTCCTGCGCGACGGCGGCCTGCTCGACTTCGCGGGTGATCGCGAGCGGCTCGTTCGCAGCCGCATGCGCCTCGGCTTCCACAAAGGTCGCGGGCGTCGGCGCTTCCGGGGTCGTCGGGGTGACAGGTGGCTCGACAGCAGTGGCAGTCGACGTCTCGGCCGGCTTGTCGAGCGCATCAATGCGGAGCGCGTCGCTGACGTCCTTCTGGAGCGAGGTCAGCGGATTGAATCCCGTGGCGGCTTCCTTGACCTCGTCGAAGCTCTTCTTCAGGTCGGCCATCTCGGCCTCACGCATCGCTTCCTGAAACTGGCCCTGGAATTCGGCGGCCATCTTGCGGGCCTTGCCCATCCACTGCCCGACCATGCGTAACACGCCCGGCAGCTCTTTCGGGCCGATGGCGATCAGGGCCACGACCCCGATGAGGACCAGTTCACTCCACCCGATGTCGAACATGAGGTCTTCCGTTCACGCCAGCCGGAGCCGGCCCAATCCTCGCGCGCAGGATCGGGGCCGATACCCGTGTCTCGCGTGCTTCTTCCGGCTCAGACGGCCTTGCTGCCGACGTCGGACCGAGCCGCGGTCGGCGCAGCATTGTGCTCGATCGACTTGGCCGGATCGGGCTTCTCGGCAGGCTTGTCGTCGTCCTGCATGCCCTTCTTGAATGCCTTGATGCCCTGCGCCACGTCGCCCATCAGATCCGAGATCTTGCCGCGGCCGAACAGCAGCAGGACCACTGCGATCACCAAGATCCAGTGCCAAATGCTGAGTGAACCCATCCTGCAACCCTCCAAACGCGCATGGCCGGGGACCCGGCCGATCTTCACCGAAACCTAGGCTTGGCAGGCCTCAAAAACAAGGACCAAGGCGGCGCCAATTCGCTGTCGGCGCTACGCAATCTTGCTAGTGTTAACCGGTCGCACGGCGCGGAACCGGCGGGCTATCACGCCTCGGAACCGCCTTCGCTGCCAGTCTCGCCGCCGCCCTCATTGTCACCTTCAGCCGTCTCGGGCTCGACCGCAGGCGCCAGCGCAAGATCCAGGTCCTCGCCCGGTTCGAGCGGATCCTCGTCCTCCCGCAGGGCCGGGTCATCGGACGGCGTCGGCACGCTGAATCCGGTCGGCAGGCGCGAATCCAGCAGGCCCGTGCCCTTCAGCTCTTCCAGCCCCGGCAGGTCGCCGAGCTGCTCCAGCGTGAATTGCGACAGGAATTCCTCGGTGGTTCCGAAGGTCAAGGGACGGCCGGGCGTCTTGCGCCGTCCGCGCGGCTTGATCCAGCCGGTCTCCAGCAGCACGTCGAGCGTGCCCTTTGAGGTGACGACACCGCGAATCTCTTCGATCTCGGCTCGCGTCACGGGTTGGTGATAGGCGATGATCGCCAGCACCTCGATCGCAGCGCGCGACAGGCGGCGGGTCTCGGTGCTTTCCCGCGTCATCAGCCAGGCGAGATCGCCGGCCGTGCGGAACGTCCATTTGTTGGCGACGCGGACGAGGTTGACGCCGCGCGCGGCATAGTCGGCCTGCAATTGCTCGAGCGCTGCCTTGACGTCGACGCCCTCGGGCATGCGCTTGGCCAGCGTCGCGGTGTCCAGCGGCTCACTCGAAGCAAACAGCAGCGCTTCCAGCAGCCGCAATTCCTCGGGACGCGCCTGGGATTCGTTCTCCATCGGCTCGGCCTCTTCTACCCGCACTTCAGCCAGGCTTGCCATGGCAGATTCTCCTTCTTGCACTTAAGCGACCGGCGCATCAGGCGCAGGAGCTGCGTCCGGGACCGGCTTTGGGCGCCCCTTCCGGAAATAGATCGGCGCAAACGCCTCTTTCTGATTCAGTTCGAGCTGACCTTCGCGCACCAATTCGAGCGCGGCGGCAAAGCTCGATGCGAACACCGTTGCCCGCTGCGTCGGATCGGCGACGTGTCGGATCAGGAAGTCGTCCAGCACGCCCCAGTCATCCTGTTCGTTCAGGCTGCCGACCAGCCGCTCCAGCGTGGCGCGCGCTTCGGCAAGCGACCACACCGTGCGCTTGGCCAGGTGCACGCTCGCCAGCACGCGCGACTGGCGCTGCGCCGCATAGGCGGTGAGCAGGTCGTACAGCGTCGCCGTGTATTTCGGATGCTTGATCTCGGCGATCTGCTCGGGCTCGCCGCGCGGGAAGATGTCGCGCTGCAATTGCGGCCTGTTCATCAGCCTGTTGGCGGCTTCGCGAATGGCTTCCAGCCGGCGCAGGCGGTTCGCCAGCGCCGTCGCCATCTGCTCCGCACTCGGGCCTTCCGCACTCGGCGGCTCCGGCAGCAGCAGGCGCGACTTCAGGAAGGCGAGCCAGGCCGCCATGACGAGATAGTCGGCGGCAAGCTCCAGCCGGATCTTTCGCGCGGCTTCGATGAAGTGGAGGTACTGGTCCGCAAGCGCCAGGATCGAAATCTTGGAGAGATCGACCTTCTGTTGCCGCGCCAGCGCGAGGAGCAGGTCGAGCGGGCCTTCATAACCCTCGACGTCGACCACCAATGCCGGCTCGCCCTCGGCAAGCTCTGCGGGCCGCCCGGTTTCAAACGATAGGATTTCTGCGGTCATGCCGATGCCGTGTTTGCCCGTGCGATCAATGCGTCCAGTTCGGCGCGTGCGGCCACGCGGTCGAACGGCTGCGGCGGCTTGCGTGCGGCGAGCGCGGCTCTCGCCCGCTCCAGCGCCCTGCCGGTCAGTTCAGGTGTCTGGCCGGCGACCTCGCGCATCTCCTCGATGTCGCCGTTGCAATGCAGAGCCACGTCGCAGCCGGCCGCGAAGATGGCGCGGGTCCGTTCCGCGATATTCCCCGACAGCGCGTTCATCGACACGTCATCACTCATCAACAAACCCTGGAACCCGATTGCGCCGCGAATCACGTCAGCGATCATTGTCGCAGATGTCGTCGCCGGATGGGCGGGGTCGACCGCGCTAAACACAACATGTGCAGTCATGGCCATCGGCAGATCTGCAAGTGACTTGAACGGGGCGAAATCGGTCCGTTCCAGCTCGTCCCTGGGCGTGTCGACCGTCGGCAGCCTGAAATGGGTGTCGGCGGTGGCCCGGCCATGCCCGGGAATATGCTTGAGAACCGGCAGCACGCCGCCCTGCTCCAAGCCCTCGGTGACCGCACGGGCAATCGCCGCGACCTTGCCCGGCTCAGTGCCGTAGGCCCGGTTCCCGATGACGGCGTCGGCGCCCGGCACGGGCAAATCGGCCAAGGGCAGGCAATCCACGGTGATGCCGAGTTCGGCAAGATCGGCTGCGATCAGACGGGCGCTCAGGCGCGCCGCGGCGAGCCCGAGGGCCGAATCAGTGTCGTACAAACTCCCGAATACGGCGCCCGGCGGATAGACCGGCCAGTGCGGCGGCCCAAGCCGTTGCACCCGTCCGCCCTCCTGATCGATCAGGACCGGCGCGTCGGCAGCACCCGCTACCGCCCGCAATTCCGAAACCAATGCAGTGACTTGGGCCGGTGTCGCGACGTTGCGCTTGAAGAGGATGAAGCCCCATGGGCGCTCGGCGCGGATAAACTCCCGCTCGGCGGCGGTCAGTTCCGTTCCGGATACGCCGGTAATGAAGGCCCGCGTGCTCATAACGGCCGATTAACGCTGCCCCGCGAGGGGGTCAAGGAAACGGCCGTTAATTCCTCTGGACGAAGCAGGCGGAAAGGCCTGCGGACTTCAGGCTGTTGCAAGCCTGCGTCGCCTCCTCGGCCGAAGCGTAGGGACCCGCGAAGGCGCGATAGACGATCCCCTTGCCCTTGTCGGTCAGATCGACCCGCTTGATCACCGGCGAACGGGAGCCGAGCACGCTGCCGTACTTGCTCTGAAGCACTCGATAGGACGCGGCGGCGCTGTCCTCACTCTGCTGGGAGGAGACCTGCACGATATAGCCGCCGCCGCTGCTTGGCGCGATCTGCGCCGGGTTGGTGGCAGCCATCCGCTGCGGAGGCTCGGCCGTGGATCCCGATTGCGGCGCGAGCGAAAGCGGCTGGGTGACGCTGGCATTTGCTGAGGTCGGCGGGTTGCGGGGCACGGCCGGCGCTGCGGGTGCGACGACGGGCTTCGGCGCCACCGCAGCCATCGGCTTGGCAGCGGCCGATTGCGGCACGGCGCCGTCGGCCTGATCGCCCTTCACAGCCACGGTCCTGATGGGACGCGGCGAATTGTTCGGCAGCGTACCGTTGCTCGCGCTCGGCGGCAGCGCCGTCGAACACCACGCGCGGGCCACCCGCCTTGGCGTTGACGTCGACTGGCGCCTCCTCGCGCGGCACGATCTTTTCAGTGCCGTCACCGCTGACCATGCGGTCCGGCACCTTGGCCGAGGAGTCCGTCGGCGCCGGCACGATCTTGGTCGGCGTGTTGTCGGCCTTGATGATCGGCGGCTCGCCGCTGCGGGGCGAGCCGATATAGGTCTTGTAGGCGAAGGCCGCGCCGGTGCCGACCACGGCCAGCGCCAGGATAGCTGCGACCGTCATGATGCCGCCGCGCTGCTTCTTCGGCTCGTCCAGTTCGGCCTCGGGGTAGTCGCTTTGGAACGCGTAAGGATCGTCCGGATAGGCCGGATCGCGCTGATAATCCTGCTCGCCTGTCTCCAGCCGGCCGTAGAGCGCATCGTCGTAGCGCGACGGATCGGGCTGCGCGTACGGCTCCTGATAGGCCTGCTCCTGGTAGGCCTGACCGTGCTCCTGGTAGACCTGACCCTGATGGGCCTGATCTTGATAAGAGAGATCCTGATAGGCCTGCGGCTGATGGACATCAGGCTCGGGCACGGCAGGCTCGGGCATGGAAGGCTTGGCCGAATAGCGATGCAAGGGATGCACCGGGCTCACGGAGACGGGATAGTCCGGCTCCGGCGCGGGTGCCGGCTGCACGTTGGCGCGTCGCATCCATGAGGGCGGCCCGGGCGGCGTCGGAGCCTGCTCGGCATAGTCCTGCCGATCATCGTCCTGGCGATAATCGTCTTCATGATAGCTCTGGGCGGGCGCTGCCGGCGGGCGGGCAGCCGGCCGCGACTGCGCTGCAAACGGATCGGTTTGTCCGATCAGGCGGGCGAGCTCGGCCAAGGGATCATTGTCCGCCCTCCCGTGCTGATCGCCACCGCGACCATAGTCATCGGGAGGAAACGGTCTGTCCTGATATCGTTCGGCCATCGTAATGATGCGTCCCTTCGGGAAAGCCGCGCGCCCCTCGACCAAGGCACGGCTTTCGACCCACAAGGCTTTCAACCAAGTCTAAGCGATCCGGCTTCTGCCGGTTACCCCCGAATTCTCCTTAGGTAGTTCGCCCCAAACTACCGCATCTCGTCCGGAGCATGGACGCCGAGGATGGCGAGGCCCGATGCCAGAACCGAGACGACGCCCTGGACCATGGCCAGCCGCGCCTTTGTAAGATCTGCATCATTATTGATAATGAAGCGTAAATAGGGCAAATCGCGCCCCTTCGTCCAAAGTGCGTGAAATTCGCTCGCTAACTCATAGAGGTAAAAGGCAATTCGGTGCGGCTCGTGGGCCGCGGCGGCGGCTTCGAGCATGCGCGGATATATTGCGAGGCGCTTGAGAAGTTCAAGCTCGACCGGGTCTGAGAGCCGTTCCACGGGCGACTCACTCAGCCAGGCGATGCGCTCGGCGGTATTCGCAGGCAGCTCCGGGAACACCTCGGCCCGCGCGTTGCGGAAGATCGAGTGGCCGCGGGCGTGGCCGTATTGGACATAGAAGACCGGGTTGTCGCGCGACTGTTCCATGACCTTGGCGAGGTCGAAGTCGAGCACCGCATCGTTCTTGCGGTAGAGCATCATGAAGCGGACGGCATCCTGGCCGACTTCATCCACCACCTCACGCAGGGTGACGAAGTCCCCGCTCCGCTTCGACATTTTCACCGGCTCGCCGTTGCGCAGCAACTTCACGAGCTGGACGATCTTGACGTCCAGCGCGCCCTTGCCGGACGTGGTCGCCTTCACCGCGGCCTGCATGCGCTTGATGTAGCCGCCGTGATCGGCGCCCCAGACGTCGATCATCTCCGCAAAGCCACGGTCGAACTTGTTCTTGTGGTAGGCGATGTCGGAGGCGAAATATGTGTAGGAATTGTCCGACTTGATCAGGGGACGATCGACGTCGTCGCCGTAGGCGGTCGCCTTGAACAGCAGCTGCTCGCGGTCTTCCCAATCCTCCACCGGCGCGCCCTTCGGCGGCGGCAGGCGGCCTTCGTAGATGTCGCCCTTGGCCTTCAGGAAATCGATGGTTTCGGCAACCCTGTTGTTGCCGGTCTCGATCAGCGAACGCTCGGAGAAGAACACATCATGGCGGATATTGAGGGCGGCGAGATCGTCCTTGATCTCGTCCATCATCATCGCGATCGCCTTGGCACGCACCGGCGGCAGCCATTCCGCCTCGCTCATCGCGAGGAGCTTGTCGCCGTGCTCCTTCGCCAGCGCCTGCCCGACCGGCTTGAGGTAGTCGCCGGGATAGAGCCCTTCCGGGATCGCGCCGATGTCCTGGCCGAGCGCCTCGCGATACCTCAGGAAGGCCGAGCGTGCGAGCACGTCGACCTGGGCGCCGGCATCGTTGATGTAATATTCGCGCGTGACGTCGTGACCGGCGAACTGGAGCAGGCTCGCCAGCGCATCGCCGAACACGGCGCCGCGGCAATGACCGACATGCATCGGCCCGGTCGGATTGGCCGAGACGTATTCGACATTGACCTTGGAGCCGCCGCGGACGCGGCCGTAATCGGGCCCCTCGCGCAGCACGGTCCGCAGCGCCTCGGCCCAGGCGGCCGGCTTCAGCGTCAGGTTGATGAAGCCGGGACCGGCGACGTCGACCTTGGCAATCAGCGCATCCGTGCGCAGCCGTTCGGCAATCTGCTCGGCGAGATCGCGCGGCTTTGCCTTTGCTTCTTTCGCCAGCACCATGGCAGCGTTGGTCGCCATGTCGCCATGGGAGGCATCGCGCGGCGGTTCGACCACCACGCGGGAGAAATCGATGCCCTCCGGCCAGTTGGCTTCCGCCGCGAGCGCTCGGCAGGCGGCGTGCACGCGTGCGAGCACATCGGCGAACAAATGCAGGGATGGAGCTGTGTCGGGCATGGCCGCCGCCTAACGCAAATCGGGGGTCGAGTCAAAGAGCCGCTGATGCTCGGTCAGGGCGAAACGGTCGGTCATTCCAGCAATGAAATTGCCGATCCGGCGGGCCCGGTCGCCCTCATTGTCCGCCTCTGCCCCCAGCAGCCATTCCGGCGGCAGCTCACCGGGGGATTTCAGGTATTTTGCGAACAGGTCGAACAGGATCTGCTCCGCCCTTCCCATCACCCGCATCACCCGCTCGTGGCGGTACATGTGCCGGTACAGGAACGTCTTGATGGCGGCCTCTTCCTCCGCGACTTGGGCCGGGAACGCGATCAGCGCCCGGCTCTGCTGGCGCACGTCCTGGGCCGATTGCGGCTTGACGGCGGCGAGGTTCTTCTGCGCCTCGGCGAATACCGCGCCGATCAGGTGCGAGATCAGCTCGCGCACCAGCTCGGCGCCGCGGCGGACATCTTCGAGATCGGGATAATGCGCCGAGGTCTCGGCGATGATCTCCGCTGTCAGCGGCATCGCCTTGAGATCGTCGAGGTGGAACAGGCCCGCGCGCAGGCCGTCGTCGATGTCATGGGCATCATAGGCGATGTCGTCGGCGATCGCGGCGACCTGCGCCTCCAGCGACGCGAAGCTCCACAATTCGAGGTCGTAGGTCTTGATGTAGTCGGCGATGCCGACGGGCACGCCGTGCTCGCGATAGCGCCCGACCGGCGCACCGCTGCGGTCGGTCAGCGGACCGTTGTGCTTGACGATGCCCTCCAGCGCTTCCCAGGTCAGGTTGAGCCCGTCGAACTCGGGATAGCGGTGCTCGAGCGAGGCGACGACGCGAAGCGTCTGGGCGTTGTGATCGAAGCCGCCGAATTCCTTCAGGCAGGCATCCAGCGCCCGCTCGCCGGCATGCCCGAAGGGCGGATGACCGAGATCGTGCGCGAGCGCCAGGGTTTCCGTGAGATCCTCGTCCAGTCCGAGCTGCCGGGCCAGCGCCCGGGCGATCTGCGCCACCTCCAGCGAATGGGTCAGCCGGGTGCGGTAGTGGTCGCCCTCATGGAACACGAACACCTGGGTCTTGTACTTCAGGCGGCGGAAGGCGGTGGAATGGATCACACGGTCGCAATCCCGCCGGAACGGGCTGCGGGTCCGGCTCGGGGGTTCGGCGACCAGCCGGCCACGGCTGCGATCGGGATCGCAGGCATAGGGCGCGCGGGGGGCTGCCATTCCGACGGACACGGCGAATTTAGTCCCTATCCATTTGATTCTGCGTATCCTCGCACTTAACTATGTCGGGCGCGGGATACCAAATGAATTGGGCAAATGAACTTGATATGACCGCGGGGACTATCGGAGACGAACGATGACGACTGCCGTGACCATCAGTGACCGGGCCGCACGCCGGATTGGGGAGATCCTCAAGGGCGAAGGCTCTGGCGCGATGCTGCGCATCTCCGTCGAGGGCGGCGGCTGCTCCGGCTTCCAGTACAAGTTCGACATCGACCGTGCCAGGACCGACGACGATCTCGTGATCGAGCAGGACAACGCCGTGGTGCTGGTCGACTCTGCCTCGCAGCCCTTCCTCGCGGGCTCACAGGTCGATTTCGTGGACGACCTGATCGGCGCATCGTTTCGCGTCAACAATCCCAACGCGACGGCGTCCTGCGGCTGCGGGACCAGCTTCTCGATCTGATCCGACCGGCTAAAGCGCGATGCGATTAGGATGAAACGTCATCGCGCTTTAGGTTGTTGTTTAAGCATGATCTTCTCGGAAAACCGCTGCGCACTTTTCCGGGTCATGCTTTAGGCGCCGGTGATCTGCCTCTCTTCGTCCGTCCACTCCACATCGGCCGGCATCAGCTCCGGCTGAAGCGGCGCGTCCTCCGACGCCAAGCCGCCGCCGTCCAGCGCGCGCAGCAAGGCTGCGACCAGCGCCGGCTTGCGCAGCGGCTTCGCCAGAAAATCCGACATGCCCGCTTCGCGGCAGGTCCTGACGTCCTCGGGGAAGGCGTTGGCGGTCAGCGCAACGATCGGCAAGGCTTCGAAGCGCCCGCCTTGCGCGCGGATCGCGCGGGTCGCGGCAAGGCCGTCCATGCCGGGCATGCGCACGTCCATCAGCACGACATCGTAATCGCCCTCCAAGGCGGCCGCGACGGCCTCGACGCCGTCGGTGACGACGCGCAGCTCGACTTCAAAGGCCCCCAGCATCTTGCTCACGACCATACGGTTGACGGCATCGTCCTCTGCGACCAGCACCTTCAGCGGCCGATCGCGGTCGGCGATACGAGCTTTCAGCTCCTCTGCCTCATCGCGCCCGGCCGCCTGATCGGACGCCTGCGCCTGGCTCCAGGGCAGCACCAGCGTGAAGCGGAAGGTCGAGCCCTCGCCCGGCGTCGAAGTGACGCCGATGGTGCCGCCCATCTGCTCGATGATGCGCCTGCTGATCGCAAGGCCGAGGCCAGTGCCGCCGAAGCGGCGGCTGATCGAGGCATCGGCCTGGGCGAAGTCGCTGAAGAGATGGCCGAGCTTTTCCGGGGCGATCCCGATGCCGCTGTCGGTCACCTTCCATTCGACGGTCGCGAGCAGGTCGCGGCGTGCCTGGCAGGTGGCTGATATCGTCACCTCGCCTTCGTCGGTGAACTTCACCGCATTGGACGCGAGGTTGAGCAGCACTTGGCGGATGCGCGCGACGTCGCCGCGCAAGGTCGGCGGCAGGGTCGGATCGAGCTCGACCTTGACCGTGAGCCCCTTGCTCTTGGCGCTCGCGCGGACGACGGTCGCGACGGCCTCGACCAGCGTCTGC
Organism: Bradyrhizobium sp. CCH5-F6; assembly: GCF_001556045.1. Classification (GTDB taxonomy): domain Bacteria; phylum Pseudomonadota; class Alphaproteobacteria; order Rhizobiales; family Xanthobacteraceae; genus Bradyrhizobium. The sequence continues at coordinate 5,382 of NZ_LSIC01000190.1, read as the reverse complement.
GGGGCGAAGTCGATCGCCTCGAAGGTAAAGCGCCCGGCCTCGAGCTTTGACAGGTCGAGAATGTCGTTGAGGATTCGCTGGAGGTTGTCGCCGGACTCGCGGATCGTGGTGACGGCTTCGCGTTGCTCCGGATCAAGCCTGGTTTCGAGCAGCATGCTGGCGAGTCCGAGCACGCCGTTCATGGGCGTCCGGATCTCGTGACTCATCACCGCCAGGAAGTCCGACTTGGCACGGCTCTCCGCCTCGGCCTTTTCCGCGCGCCAGCGCTCGGTGACATCGCGCCCGAAGCCGCGATAGCCGAGGAAATGGCCTTCGCGATCGTAGGCCGGCTTCGCCGTCAGCGACCACAGCCGCGCCTCGCCGCCCGCGACGACCTTGAGATTCATCTCGTGCAGCGGCTCGGCCTGCTCCATCAGTCCGACGATGTTGTAGGCCGCGGTCTTGTCCTCTGGGCAGAGCATGTCGAGCACGTCGGCGAAATGCGATCCCTTGAGCAGCGGAAGCGGCAACTGCGCGACCGCAGCGAAGCGCTCGGGCACCTCGACCAGATGGCCTTCGGCATCAGTCCGCCACAGCCAGTCGCTGGCGTTCTCCTGAAACTCCTTCAGCAGCAGCGAGATGATCTCGGTCTGGCGCTCGAGCTCGAGCTGGGCCTTGAGATTGCCGAGGAACAGATTGCCTTGCGAGACGATGTTGCGCGCCATGAAGAATGCGAACAGCAGCAGGAACACCGAGGTCACCAGATACGGCCCGGTGCCGCACAAGAGCAGCGCGCCGGCGCAGGCGGTCGTCATGGTGGCGAGATAGACGAGGCCGGCGCGCGGGAAGGTCGAGAGCGTGAACGCGCCGCCCGACATCATGCCGACCATCAGGCAGGCCAGGATGAGCTGGCTGGTCGGCTCGATCCGGCTGAACAGCGCCAGCGGCAGCATGCCCCAGATCGCGGCGAGGAAAAGCGACCGCCGCCACGAACGCACCGCGAGCGAGGCGGTAGCGCCGAGCGTCAGGCCCCAGATCGCGAGGAAGTCGTTCCAGCCCCTGCCCCAGAACAGGATCAGCACGATGGCGACGTTGAGCATGGTGACCGCCATCGTCACCGGGATCAGCCGCGTCACCGCGTCGATCTGCTTGGCGCGGATGCGGCGGATCTCGCGATCGCTGAGATCGGCGATCAGGCCGTCCTCGATCTCGAAGCCGCCGAGCCAGTACAGGAACGCGCCGATCAGCCCGTCGCGCGGCTCAGTTCGCTTCATGGATTTGTCCGGCCATCCCATCCGAGAAACCTTTTGACGATCAATGGCCCGCCGCCTGCTTAGACCGGGTTAATTTTGTGGGAGATTTTGCGGCCGCCTTGACGGGCGCGTTTGCATTTTGTTCTAAGGGTGGCCCCGCCTGGAGCCCTCCCCAATGCCCATCAGAGTTGCCACCTGGAACGTGAACTCGGTCCGGCAGCGGATCGATCTCCTCCTGACCTGGCTGAGAGAGTGCCAGCCAGACATCGTCTGCCTCCAGGAGATCAAATGCGTCGATGAGGCCTTCCCGCGGCTGGAGATCGAGGCGCTCGGGTACAACGTGGTGACGCATGGGCAGAAGACGTTCAACGGCGTTGCCCTGCTCTCCAAATTCCGCTTCGACGAGACCAAGTCCGGGCTCGCCGGCGACGACGAGGATGCGCATGCCCGCTTCCTCGAAGGCGTGGTGACGCTCAAGCGCGGGGTGCTGCGCATTGCCTGCCTCTATTTGCCCAACGGCAATCCGGTCGGGACGGACAAATATCCCTACAAGCTCAAATGGATGTCGCGGCTTCTTGAGTATTCGAAGGAGCGTCTCAAGGAAGAGGTCCCACTCATCCTCGCAGGCGACTTCAATGTCATCCCGCATGCCCGCGACGTCCACAATCCCGCCGCCTGGACCGAGGACGCCCTGTTCAAGACCGAGACGCGCGAGAGCTTCCAGTCCCTGCTCGGCCTCGGCCTGACCGACGCCCTGCGGGCCGTCACCGACGAGCCCGGGCTCTACACCTTCTGGGACTACCAGGCCGGAGCCTGGCAGAAGAACCAGGGCCTGCGCATCGACCATCTGCTGCTGTCGCCACAGGCCAGCGACCGGCTCGCCAATGTCGGGATCGACAGCTATGTGCGCGGCTGGGAGAAGCCGTCGGACCACGTGCCGGTATGGGCGGATCTCGATCTCGAGGCGGCGTGAGGCCGCCGCCTTTGCGGCCTATTCGCGGCGGCCCTGCACCCACTGCTCCAGCATTTGCAGGCACATGGCGCGGTCGTCGTCCGAGGCCTTGGCGAAGGCGCGGTTGTAGCTTTCCTTGATCCAGACCTCATCGGGGCCGGCGCTGTCACGGGCCAGGGTCAGCCACATCAGACCGCGCGCGGCCTGCCGCGGCAGGCGGTCGCCGTTGAACAGCATCTGGCCGAGCAGTGCCTGGGCCTGGTGCTGTCCCTTTTGCGCGGCAAGGCCGAGCCAGCGCGCGCCATAGCGGAAGTCCTCGCGCGATGCGTCCGGCGTCTTCAGGTACAGCCGGGCGAGATCGTACTGCGCATCGGCGTTGCCGAAATATGACGCGGCATAGGAGAACATCTCCCGCGCCCGGTCGGGATCCGACTTGATCTTCGAATTCGGGATGCCGCTCAGATAGTAACGGCCGAGCGCGACAAAGGCGTTGGCCACGATCTGCGCCTGCGGCGCCGACGGGCTGTCCTCGGCATGCGCATTGGCGATCCGGCTGAAATATTCGAAGGCGCGCAAATCGTCCTGGGCCACGCCGTCGCCATTGGCGTACATGCGGCCGAGCTTCCACTGAGCGATGGGATGACCGCCCTCGGCCGCGTATTGCAGGGCACTGAGCGAAGTTTCCTGGGTCGCGACCGCGGGCGGAACCTTGCCGCGTACCGCGCCAGCCGCCCCCGGCAAGGTGGTCACGACCGGGATGGTCGCATCCTTCGGATTGACCGGTGCGCCGTCGAAGGCGAACGCCGGCGCGGCCAGCGCAGCTGCCCCGAACACAAACGCAACCATGACACGCCTAGATGTCCGCATAGCACTGTTTCTCGTGCGCGCCGCCCGGATGGGTCACTGCCCCACCGACCGCTGGTCCAACCTGCTGAGCATATTTCCAGAGCGCACCCGACGTATGGTTAGTCGCGCGCGCGCTCCATTTGGTTTTGCGCTGGGCGAGCTCGGCGTCGCTCAATTTTACGTTAAGGGTACCGGCGACCGCGTCGATCTCGATGATGTCGCCGTCCTCGAGCAGCCCGATCGGGCCGCCGATGGCGGCCTCCGGCCCGACATGGCCGATGCAGAAGCCGCGGGTGGCGCCGGAGAAGCGTCCGTCGGTGATGAGCGCGATCTTGCCGCCCATGCCCTGGCCGGTCAGCGCCGCTGTGGTCTGGAGCATTTCCCGCATGCCGGGGCCGCCCTTGGGGCCCTCGTAGCGGATCACGATGACTTCGCCTTCGCGGTAGGTGCGGTTCTGGACCGCCTCGAAAGCATCCTCCTCACGGTCGAAGCACCTGGCCGGACCGGTGAACCTGAGGTTAGACATTCCCGCGACTTTCACGATCGCACCTTCTGGCGCCAAATTGCCCTTCAGACCGACCACACCGCCCGTGACGGTGATGGGTTTGTCTGCCGGGTGCACCACGTCCTGGTGCGGATTCCACTTCACGCTTTTGAGGTTTTCGGCGATCGTGCGGCCCGTGACGGTAAGGCAATCACCGTGCAGGAAGCCGTTGTCGAGCAGCGTCTTCATCAGAAGCGGTATGCCACCTACTTCAAACATGTCTTTGGCGACATAACGGCCGCCTGGCTTCAAATCCGCGACATAAGGTGTCTTTTTGAAGATTTCGGCGACGTCGAACAGGTCGAACTTGATTCCGACCTCGTGCGCGATCGCCGGTAGGTGCAGCGCAGCATTGGTCGAGCCGCCGGACGCCGCGACCACGGCAGCCGCATTCTCCAGCGCCTTGCGGGTGACGATGTCACGCGGCCGGATGTTCTGGGCGATCAGGTCCATCACCTTCTCGCCCGCAGTCATGCAGAAGGCATCGCGGATCTCGTAGGGTGCCGGGGCACCGGCCGAGTAAGGCAACGCGAGGCCAATCGCCTCGGAGACGGTCGCCATGGTGTTGGCGGTGAACTGCGCACCGCAGGCACCCGCCGACGGGCAAGCCACGCGCTCGATCTCGTCGAGATCCTCGTCCGACATCGCGCCGACCGAGTGCTTGCCGACCGCCTCGAACATGTCCTGCACGGTGACCTGCTGCCCGCGGAAATTCCCCGGCAGGATCGAGCCGCCATAGATGAAGATCGAGGGTACGTTGAGGCGCACCATCGCCATCATCATTCCCGGCAGCGATTTGTCGCAGCCGGCCAGGCCGACGAGCGCGTCATAGGCGTGGCCGCGCACGGTCAGCTCGACCGAGTCGGCGATGCATTCGCGCGACGGCAGCGACGAGCGCATGCCGTCATGGCCCATGGCGATGCCGTCGGTGACGGTGATGGTGCAAAATTCACGGGGGGTGCCGCCGGCCGACGCAACGCCCTTCTTCACGGCCTGGGCCTGGCGCATCAGTGCGATGTTGCAGGGAGCGGCTTCATTCCAGCACGAGGCGACGCCGACGAAGGGCTGGTGGATCTGATCGGTGGTCAGACCCATGGCATAGAAATAGGAGCGATGGGGCGCGCGCGCAGGACCTTCCGTCACGTGACGGCTCGGCAGCCTCTGCTTGTCAATCTTTGCGGCCATCGCAACCAGTTTCCCCCGGCCAACCCTTTCAGACCCGAAAAATCAGAGCCAAGATTTGAATCGACCTTGGGATTTTCTCGTCGCCTTCGAAGACCGCCGCTTCCCTTAGAACATTAGAGCGATTTTATTCATGTTCGGGTGTGGCCAAAAAGCGGCGGCGATGCGAACCGCCAGCGACGAAGGGTTAAATCCGGCGGGAGTGTTGCGGAGACACAACAATCGTGGCGTGGAAGACACGAATGAAGCTACTTCGATACCTCCATTGGGAGGCCATCGGGCAGCTTCAGATTTGCGACGGACGCAGTGCGCTCATTTTGGCAGCGAGAACGGCGCACCATGCGGCTGAGTCGCTTCGCCATTGGCTGCCAATCTGCCGCTCGTGTCCCGGACAAGTTGCAAGGCGCGAGTGTTCGGCAAAGAGCCAGCTTCCGTTTTGCACGCAAACTGAAGACGCGCCTTCGCGTTCTCGCGGCTGAATTCGCCCGAGCTTTGCTTCGTCGCTCACCCTCTCGAGCCAAGAGGGCGCGGGGAAGGCCGGGTGCCGGCGGCACCCGCGGTCCGCTGCGCGAAATGCACACGCAGGAAGAACCGCACAGCAGCATACAGGTGAAGCCCAACACACG
>NZ_LSIC01000019.1 GCF_001556045.1 Bradyrhizobium sp. CCH5-F6 | reverse complement strand
GGATAGAACCCCTCATCCGGCGCTTCGCGCCACCTTCTCCCACAAGGGGAGAAGGGAAGAGCCCTACTCCCCGATCAGCTTCAGCCACTCGTCCTCGGTCAGCACCTTGACGCCGTGCTTGTTGGCCTCCGCGAGCTTCGAGCCCGCGCCGGGGCCGGCAACGACGAGATCGGTCTTCTTCGACACCGAGCCCGACACCTTTGCCCCCAGACGCTCCGCCGTGGCCTTGGCTTCATCCCGCGTCATCTTCTCCAGCGAGCCCGTGAACACCACGGTCTTGCCGGCGACGGCCGAATTGCTCTTCGGCTTCTCGGCGTCGACGATCTCGACCTCCTTGGTCAGCCGCTCGACGATGCCGCGGTTGTGGCTCTCGCCGAAATAGTCGGCGATGCTCTTGATCACGGTGTCGCCGATCTGGTCGAGCGCGTCCATGTCCGCGATCGCCTCCTCGTCGCCCTTGGCGACCTTGAGGCAGGCGTCGTGGAAGGCGTCCCACGAGCCGTAGCCGCGTGCCAGGGCCAGCGCCGTGGTCTCGCCGACATGGCGCATGCCGAGCGCATAGATGAAACGTTCCAGCGCGATTCTGCGTCGGCTCTCGATGGCGCCGAACAGATTGCGCACCGAGGTCGTGCCGTAGCCCTCGACCTCCTCGAGCTTGAGATTCGCGTTGCGCTTCTCCAGCGTGAAGATGTCGGCGGGCTCCTTCACCCACCCCTCATCGAAGAAATACTGAAGCTGCTTCTCGCCGAGGCCGTCGATGTCGAAGGCACGCCGCGACACGAACAGCTTGAGGTGCTCGATCTTCTGATAGGGACAGGCGAACTCGCCGGTGCAGCGGGCACGCGAGCCCTCCTCGCCTGTCGCCGTCTCCTCGCGCACGACGTCGGTGTGGAGCGGACACGGGCACTTCTTGGGGAAGTGGAATTCCCTGGCGGTCTTCGGCCGCTTGTCGAGGACGACGTCGACCACTTGCGGAATGACATCGCCGGCGCGCTGGATCACGACGGTGTCGCCGATCCTGATGTCACGGCCCTCGCGCAGCACCTCGCCCTTGTTGCCGATGCCCTTGATGTAGTCCTCGTTGTGCAGCGTGACATTCTGGACGATGACACCGCCGACGCCGACCGGTTCGAGCTTGCCGACCGGCGTGAACGAGCCGGTGCGGCCGACCTGGATCTCGATGTCGCGCAGCACCGTCATGGCGCGCTCGGCCGGGAATTTGTGCGCGATGCCCCAGCGCGGCGTACGCGAGACGAAGCCGAGCCGTTCCTGCCAGTCGATGCGGTCGACCTTGTAAACGACGCCGTCGATGTCGTAGTCGAGCCGCGCGCGCTGCTCCTCGATCGCGTGATGGAAGGCGAGCAGCTCCTCGACGGAGTGACAGAGCTTGGTCAGTGGATTGGTCTTGAAGCCGCAGCGCTCGAACCAGGAGATCATGCCGCTCTGCGTGTCTTCCGGCATCGCGCTCATCTCGCCCCAGGCATAGGCGAAGAAGCCGAGCGGGCGCGAGGCGGTGATGGTCGGATCCTTCTGCCGGAGCGAGCCCGCGGCCGAATTGCGCGGATTTGCAAAGGGAGCTTCGCCCGCCTCGACCTGCTTCTTGTTCAGCGCGAGAAACGCCTTCTTGGTCATGTAGACCTCGCCGCGCACCTCGCAGATGTCGGGGACGTTGCGGCCCTTCAGCTTCTGCGGCACGTCTTCGAGGGTGCGGATGTTGGCGGTGACGTCTTCGCCGACCGCGCCGTCGCCGCGCGTCGCGGCGGTGACGAGCTCGCCGCCCTCGTAGCGCAGCGACATCGAGAGGCCGTCGATCTTCGGCTCGGCGGAGAAATCGACCTTGTCGTCGTCGAGTTTCAGGAATCGCACGATGCGGCCGACGAAGTCACGCACGTCCTCTTCCGCAAAGGCGTTGTCGAGCGACAGCATCGGAACGGAATGCTGCACTTTCTTGAAGCGCCCTGACGGCGCGGCGCCGACCTTCTGCGACGGCGAGTCCGCGCTGACGAACTCCGGAAAGCGCTTCTCGATCGCGTTGAAGCGCTGGCGCAGCGCGTCATATTCGGCGTCGGTGACGGTGGGCGCGTCCTCTTGATAGTAGCGCTCGTTGTGCCCCTCGATCTCGAGCGCAAGCCGCATGTGCTCGACCTTGGCCTGCGCCTTGGTGAGATCGGCGACGTCGCGAAGCGGTGTTGCTTTGGATTTTGCTGCTCTGGCCATCATACTAAAGGTTCTAGCGCGTCGTTCCGGGATGGTCCGAAGGACCAGACCCGGAACCTCGAGATTCCCGGTTCGATGCGTCGCATCGCCCCGGAATGACGGTGTGTATAGCTTAAGCCGTCGCCGCCTTCAGCAGCCGGTCCGCGGCCGCCCTCGCCTCCGCCGTGATCTCGGCGCCGGCGAGCATGCGCGCGATCTCCTCGCGGCGGTGGTCGGCGGCGAGCGCATTGACGCGGGTGGCGACGCGCTTGCCCTTGTCGAGGGCGTCCTTGGAGATCAGCAGATGCTGGTCGGCGCGGGCGGCGACCTGTGGGGCGTGGGTCACGGCCATGACCTGGACCTTGCCGGCAAGCCGCGCCAGGCGCCCGCCGATGGCGTCCGCGACCGCACCGCCGACGCCAGTGTCGATCTCGTCGAACACGAGCGTCGGCGCCGAGCCGCGGTCGGACAGCACGACCTTGAGCGCCAGCAGGAAGCGCGACAGCTCGCCGCCGGAGGCGACCTTCATCAACGGACCCGGCTTGGTGCCGGGGTTGGTCTGCACCCAGAACTCGACGCGGTCGAACCCTTGCGGGCCCGGTGCGGCCTCGTCGGTCTCGACCTGCGTCATGAACTTCGCGCGTTCGAGCTTGAGCGGCGCGAGCTCGGCGTTCACGGCCTTGTTGAGCTTCTCGGCCGATTTCTGCCGCGCCAGCGACAGCTTCTTGGCGGCGGCGGCATAGCGGCCATCCGCCTCGATCGCGGCCTGCTCCAGCTTCTTGAGCCGCGAGGCGCCGGCATCGATCAGCACGACGTCGGCTGCATATTTGGCGGCCAGCGCGGCGAGCCCGTCGACCGGCGTCGAATATTTACGCGAAGCGGCGCGAAGGGCGAACAGCCGTTCCTCGATGCGCTCGAGCTCGGCGGGATCGAAATCGGTCGCGGCCAGCGCCGCCTGGAGATGCTGATCGGCTTCCTCCAGCGCATTGATGGCGGCGTCGATCGCCCTCACCGCAGGCTCGACCAGCGCCGGCGAGTTGACGCCGCGTCGCTCCAGCCGGCGCACCGCCGCCGACAGCGCGGCGACCGGCGAATGATTGCCGCCGACCGCCTCCTGCGCCTCGCGCAGGTCGGAGGCGATCTTCTCGCCCTGCATCATGGTGGTGCGGCGCGAGGCCAGCGCGGTCTCCTCGCCATCCCTGGGCGCGAGCTGCTTCAGCTCGTCGGAAGCATGGCGCAGGTAATCGGCCTCGCGCGCGGCGCGCTCCATGGCGGCGCGATGCTCCTCGAGCGCGGTGGTGGCGTTGCGGCGCGCGTCCCAGAGCGATTCGACCGCCGCGACGTCCTTCTCGAGCCCGGCAAAGGCGTCGAGCAGGCGGCGGTGGGTGGCGGCATCGACCAGCGCGCGCTCGTCGTGCTGGCCGTGGATCTCGACCAGGGCAGCACCGACCGCCTTGAGCGTCTGCACGCTGATCGACTGGTCGTTGATGAAGGCGCGGGTGCGGCCGTCGGCGAGCTGCACGCGGCGCAGGATCATTTCGCCGGTATCGTCCAGACCGTTCTCGGCCAGGATCTTCGTCGCAGGGTGATTCTTCGGGACGTCGAAGACGGCCGTGACCTGCCCCTGCTCCGCGCCGTGACGCACGAGGCCGGCATCGCCCCGGCCGCCGAGCGCCAGCGCAAAGGCATCGAGCAGAATGGATTTGCCCGCACCGGTCTCGCCGGTCAAAACCGCGAGGCCGGAGGCGAATTCGATATCGAGCCGTTCGATCAGGACGATGTCACGGATCGACAGACGCGCCAGCATGGAACCAAATTTCCTAGCCGAGACCCATCTTCTTGAAGGTCCGGCTGATCCAGGACCCCTGATTCTCGCTCGGTTCGAGACCGCCGGATTTTACAAGATTATAGGCGTCCTTGTACCAGCGGCTGTCAGGAAAATTGTGCCCGAGCACGGCTGCCGCGGTCTGCGCCTCGCCGACGATGCCGATCGCCATATAGGCCTCGGTGAGCCGGAACAGCGCCTCCTCGACGTGGCGCGTGGTCTGGTACTGCGTGACGACGGTCTTGTAGCGGTTGATCGCCGCCGTGTAGTCGCGCTTCTGGGCGTAGTAGCGGCCGACGTTCATCTCCTTGCCGGCGAGCTGGTCGCGCGCGCCCTCGATCTTGGCCTTGGCGGAGGTCGCATATTCCGAGTTCGGATATTTGCGCACCACCTCTTCCAGCGCGGCGATCGCCTTCTCGGTCCGGGTCTGGTCGCGGCTGATGTCCGGGATCTGGTCGTAGTGCGAGGCGGCGATCAGATATTGCGCATAGGCCGCGTCCGGGCTGCCGGGATGCAGCGTGACGTAGCGGGTGGCGGCGCCGATGCAGCCGTCATAGTCGCCGCCCTGATAGGACGCATAGGCCGACATCAGCAGCGATTTGCGGGCCCACTCGGAATAAGGATGCTGGCGGTCGACTTCTTCGAACTTCTTGTTCGCCGCCTTCATGTCCTTCTTCTCGTTCATGAGGTACAGGCCCTCATTGTAGATCTTGTCGGCAGGCTCCTCGACGAAGGTGTCGTCCTTGGCAGTGAACTTGTCCCAGAGCGAGCCCGTGCCGCAACCGGCGAGCGGCAGCGCGAGCAGGACGAAGGTGACGGCCTGAAGCAGCCCGCGGGCTCGCGACGAGACCTCTCGGGACAAGGCCTGGAAATATCCGCGCGTCATACGCTGTGCCGACATGAGTTTAAGCCCTGACGCCCTGTGATGCGGTGTCCGCCAGCCCACGAACCCCGTCATGGGCGCGAAATGTAACCGTGGTGCCTGCCATGCGACCACGCCGATGTATCCGAAAAACGATCGTTAACCAACCGGATAGGGAGGCATTTCGCCGGGATTAAGGCGAATGCGCCGCAATCCTGGCGATCATGGTTACCAGGAGTTTCCCGGGGGGAAGTCGCCAACCAAATGCCGAGACGACAGGTCTTTCAGGACACATCCGGTCCGAACGCCGCGGCGATCCGGCCACCGACGATGCCGCGACCGACTTCGCCCACGGGACGCGTGGTGCGGCGGGCAGCCTCGCCCTCGACGATCCGCCAAGCGGTTCGGTCGGCGAGCAGCGCGGTCAGGACAGCGTGGTTGAGCTTGTGGCCGCCGCGCACCGAGCGGTAGGCGCCGAGCAGAGGCAGGCCGGCCAGCGAAAGGTCGCCGATCACATCCAGCACCTTGTGGCGGACGCATTCATCGGCGTAGCGCAGGCCCTCGGCGTTGAGCAGCCGCTCGTCGTCGAAAACGACGGTGTTGTCGAAGGAGGCCCCCAGGGCATAGCCCGCGCTCCAGAGCCGGGCGACGTCGCACATCAGACCGAAGGTCCGGGCCCGGCCGACTTCGCGGCGGAAACCTTCAGGGTTGAGATCGAAGGCGTAGCTCTGCTGGCCAATGACGGGATTGGTGAAGTCGATCTCGACCTCGACGCGGAACCCGCCGGTGTGGGGCCTGATCTCGCCGAAGGAGTCGCCGATCTTGGCCGAGATCGGCTTCAAAACTTGAATGTAGCGGCGCTGCGCCGGCTGGGTGACGATGCCGGCCTGGTCGATCGCCGCAATGAAGGGCGCGGCGCTGCCGTCCATGATCGGTACTTCGGGACCGTCGATCTCGATGGTGGCGTTGTCGACGCCCATGCCCCGCAGTGCAGCAAGAACGTGCTCGGCGGTAGACACCAACGGGCCATCGCGGTCGCCCAGGACGGTGGCGAAGTCGGTCGCGATCACCTGCTCGGCGGTCGCCTGGACTTCGCGGTCACTTCCCTCAAGTCCGGTCCGGACAAAAATAAAGCCCGCATCGACAGGCGCAGGCCCAATCGTGAGGGTTACGGGAAGTCCGGAATGAACGCCCACGCCTGCCACAGAGGCTTGCGCACGAAGCGTTGTTTGCCGGCTAAGCTTCATCAGGAATCCGCCCCACTACGACCCACTGCGACTTATACGAGACCCACTTGGCCGGCCAGTGCCGACGGTTGCGAATCTCCGTATCCCCAAGTCACGGCAAACCATAGTCACTGCCTCAAACAGCGCCAACTCACGCTTTTTTACCGATTGTTACCCCAAACCTGCCGTATTCGCGCCAAGGCTTAACCAAATTACGCCGACGTCCGGGGCCGCTAGCGGCAATCTTACTGAACCACTGAATGCGTAATTAATGATTTAAAATCAGTTGCTTGTCCGCACAATCCTGATGTGCACGGGATAAAAGGAAAGGTCCCGGCAAGCTTGCTGCCGGGACCTCTTTTCGTCCGCCTTATTGTAACAATCCTCAGGTCGCCTGCCTCCGCAGGAAAGCTGGGATATCAAGATGATCGTCGCCCTGTGGCGCCGGCGCAACAGGCGCCGGGCGGCCGTGCATGTCGAGACCCTGGGGCGCGGGACGGCGAGCATACTCGGATACCGGCTCGCTGGATGCGATCTGCTGCGCCACGGTCTTCTGCGGCCGGCGCTCAGGCAGCGGCGGCATCGCGGGACCGGCGGTGCGGGCCGCGACCGGCGGCTCGCTTTCCTCGTCGCGGCGGCCGAGGCCGACATTGGCGAGGCGCTGAAGCAGCGACAGGCGGGTCTTCTGCGGGGTTTCTTCTTCAACCTCGCCGCGGGCCTGACGAATCTCGGCCTGGGCCGGCATCGGCAGTTCCTCGATGCGCGGCATCCGCGGCGCACGCACCGGCGGGCGTTCAGCCTGCGGCGGAATGAAGTTTTCGGGCGTCATCGGCTCCTGCATCGGCACCGGGGTCATGTCAGGCTCCGGGAACAGGGTCGGCTTCTGCGCGATCGGCCGCACGGTGACGTCGCCATAGGTCTGCATCGGCGCGGGCGCCTGCGGGACGTCCGAGACGGCGGCAGCGATGGCGGCGAGCGCCGCGCGCTCGACGTTCGGGCGGGGCGCGGGGGCAGCCGGAGCCGCCGCCGCGGCCGGGGTCTGCCCCTCGAGCTTCTGGGCGCGCTCGGCGAGGCGCTGGTTGTCGGCACGGAGCCGGGCGGTCAGGTCGGCGAGACGGCTCTCGGCAGCGACGGCCGGTGCGGCAGCCGGCTGCGCCTGCGGTGCCGGGTTCGCGACGGGAGCGGAGGTCGCCTGGCTGTTGCGAGCGATCGCGGCCTGCTCGATGCCGGTGGCAACGACCGAGACGCGGATCAGGCCGTCGAGCGCTTCGTCGAAGGTCGCGCCGACGATGATGTTGGCGTCCTGGTCGACCTCCTCGCGGATGCGGGTCGCGGCCTCGTCGACCTCGAACAGCGTGAGGTCCTTGCCGCCGGTGATGGAGATGAGGAGGCCCTTGGCGCCCTTCATCGAGCTGTCGTCGATCAGCGGGTTGGCGATCGCGGCTTCAGCGGCGGTGAGCGCGCGCTTGTCGCCGGAGGCTTCGCCGGTGCCCATCATCGCCTTGCCCATCTCGCGCATGACGGCGCGGACGTCGGCGAAGTCGAGGTTGATCAGGCCTTCCTTGACCATCAGGTCGGTGATGCAGGCGACACCCGAATAGAGCACCTGGTCGGCCATCGCGAAGGCGTCGGCGAAGGTGGTCTTCTCGTTGGCGACCCGGAACAGGTTCTGGTTCGGGATGATCAGGAGCGTATCGACGACCTTGTGCAGCTCGGCGATGCCGGCCTCGGCCGTGCGCATGCGGCGGCCGCCTTCGAAGTGGAACGGCTTGGTCACGACGCCGACGGTGAGGATGCCCATGTCGCGCGCGGTCTTGGCGATAACGGGAGCGGCGCCGGTGCCGGTGCCGCCGCCCATGCCGGCGGTGACGAACACCATGTTCGCGCCCGAGAGATGGTCGCGCAGCTCGTCGATCACCTCTTCCGCCGCCGCGGCGCCGACGTTCGGCTGCGAGCCGGCGCCGAGGCCTTGCGTGACCGCCGTGCCCATCTGCACGATGCGCTGCGCCTTCGACATCGTCAGCGCCTGCGCGTCGGTGTTGGCGACCACGAAATCGACGCCCTGGAGGCCCGCCGTGATCATGTTGTTGACGGCGTTGCCGCCGGCGCCGCCGACGCCGAACACGGTGATCCGGGGCTTCAGTTCGTGAATATCAGGAACATTGATGCTGATGGTCATGGGTGCTGCCTCTCGATCACGCGCGCGTGGGTTCGCCCCGGCCGTCGGCCGCGGGTGTTGGTGAAAATCGACATTTGCAGAAAGCAGTCATCAGAAGCCCTCGCGTAGCCATCGTCCGACCTTTCCGAAATATCCGCCGGTCCCTGTCCTGACCTGCTGCCGCGTATGCCGCGGTTCGACATGTTCGAGGTGAACATATTGCGGGTAGACGAGAAGTCCGGCCGGCACCGCGAACGCGGCGTTCTTCGCCTCGTTGGGCAGCCGGCCGAAGCCGAGCGGACGTCCGACCCGCACGGGCCGGCCGAGAATCTGGGTGCCGAGCTCGACGAGGCCGGTCAGCTGGGAGGCGCCGCCCGAGAGCACGACGCGGCCGTTGGGCTCCGCGGCGAAGGGCGAATCCTTCAGCTTGTCCCGAACCATTTCGAAGACTTCCTCGGCACGGTGCTTGACGATGTTGGCGATGGTGGCGCGGGAGACGATCTGCGGCAGATCCTGCTCATCACCGGCTGTCGGCACAGACATCAGCTCACGCGAGTCCGATCCGCCGGTGATGACGGTGCCGTATAACGTCTTGATTCGCTCGGCATCGGCAATGGTCGCCGAGAGTCCGCGCGCAAGATCCATCGTGATGTGTTGCCCGCCGACCGCAAACCCGGCTGCATGCACGAACCGGCCGCCCGAATAGACGGCAATCGTCGTGGTGCCCGCGCCCATCTCGACGACGGCGGCGCCGAGATCGGCCTCGTCGTCGGTCAGCACCGACAGGCCGGCCACATAGGGGCTGGCCGCCATGGCTTCGACATTGATGTGGCAGCGCTCCACCGCCAGCATCAGGTTCCGCGCCACGGTGGCGTCGCAGGTGACGACGTTCATGTCGACGCCGAACTGGTGCGCGACCATGCCGCGGGGATCGCGAATGCCCTTGACGCCGTCGAGCGTGTAGCCGACCGGCAGCGCGTGGAGGACGGTGCGGCCCTCGCCGGTGGCGTGGCGCATGCCGGTGGAGGTGACGCGGCTGATGTCGGCGGGAGTCACGGCGCCGCCGCGGATGTCGGCGGCAGCCTCGACCAGCTGACCGGAAAGCCGGCCGCCCGAAACGGACAGCAGCACGGACTCGACCCGCACCTTGGCCATCTTTTCAGCAAGCCCGACGGCCTGGCGCACGGCCTGCTCGCATTCGCCGAGATCGATCACCGCGCCGGCCTTCATGCCGCGCGCCTGGATCTGGCTGTAACCGATCAGTTCCACCGCATGGGTGCGGCCGCGCAGCGCCTCGCTCGGCGGCGACGGCTTCAGCCGCGCGATCATGCAGGCGATCTTGCTGGTGCCGATATCGAGGCAGGCGACGATACCGCCGCGCTTGTGCGGCATCGGGCGCGTCTTCGGGGTCTGGGTGCGATCGAGACCGGTCATGCGGAATCCCCGGCCTTCTTTTTCTTCTTGTCCTTGAACTGCTCCTCGCGCGCCTTGGCGGCGTCCTCGGACAGCTGCACCACCAGGCGATCGGGCAGGCGCATGTCGACGGCGACGATATCGCGGGAGAACAGCCTGTCTTCCTTCTCGAGCTTCGACAGCATCGCAAGCGCGTTGCCGACGTCCTGCTCGGGCAGGCGGATGTCGAGACCGTCCTTCAGCCTCAGGTTCCAGCGCCGCTCGCCGACGAAGATCGCGGCCTTCGTCACTGAATTGACCTGCGGATAGCGCGCCAGCAGCGCCAGGAAATCGCGCGCCTGCGTGTCGGCGCCCTTGCCGACCACGAGCGGCAACGACAGGAAGCGGCGCGAGACATAGGGTTCGAGCACGGCGCCGTCATCGGCGATGACGGAGAGCCGGCCGGCCTCCTGCCACAGCGCAAATGCCTTGCGCTCGGTGAGCTCGATCATGAGCTGGCCCGGATAGAGCTTCAGCACGGTCGCGTCCGCGATCCAGGGATTGGCCTTGAGCTTGTCGCGCACCGCCTCGGCATCGAGGAACAGCAGCGAAGAGCGGCCGCTGACGCCGCCGATCGCGAGGATCTCGTCCTGGGTGAGCTGCTTGCGGCCGTTGATCACGACGGAGGTGATGCGGAAGCCGGCGGAATTGGCCAGCGCGTTGCGGGCGTCGCTGACCGCGGTGACGAAATCCTGGAGATGGCCGCCCTTGACGATGCCGAAGCCGCAGCTCCCGATCAGCAGCAGCACGGTCATGCTGAGCCCGACCCGGTGCGGCAGATAGCGCTCGACCAGCGCAACCATGCGCGGCGGCGGCTCGCGCTCGACGACGGCCTTGGCCCGGGCCTTGGACTTCGACTTGATCTTGATTTCGTCTTTGGCGGCGGCGCGCGCTGCTCTCTTGTCCTGCACCCACTCGCGCAGAAGCACGGCCGCTCCAATCGCGGCCGCCTTCAGGTCAGCTTGGGGCCTCAGCGATCTCAAAAGCGATCGGGAGAGGCTTCCTGCTCCATCCATTGCACGAGCTCGTCAACAGTTTGTCCGCGACATCGCACGGATCCTGGCGAACATGACGTCTCGGACGTGCCGGGCCGGGTGCTGGTCTTCAGCAGAAGAAAACCTCTCCCCTTCAAAGCGTTCGCTGGAGGTGACATCACCCGCGACAGCTCACGCGCCGGCAGCCAAAGCGCCATATGCGCCGCCAGCGTTAACCTTCGGCCTTCCTGGTAAACAAAAGGTAAAATTCGTTAACGCGAGATGCTTTTTGCTCCGCGATATCCGGCATTTGTGCCGCGATGTCCGGCATTTTACCGGTTTTGGCCGCCAAATCGGGCGATTTCGACCACCCGGCCGTTAACCAGTCCCGACTATTTCCGCACACGCTGCTCGGCGAGCTCGACCAGGCCGCGCAGGAAGTCGACGAACGCGATGCCTTCGGCTTTCAGCGCCTTGGGGTAGAGCGAGGACTTGGTCAGCCCGGGGAGCGTGTTGGTCTCGAGATAGATGAGGCCCTTGGGCGAGACGATGAAGTCCGACCGGGAATAGCCGGTGCAGGACATCGCGCGGTGCGCCAGCATCGCCTGCTCCTTGAGCGCGGCGGTGATTTCGGGTGCGAAACGGCCCGGGCAGATCTCCTGGGTCGACTTCAGGAGATATTTCGCGGCGTAGTCGAAATTGCCTTCGCCCGGAATGATCTCGATCGGCGGCAGCGAGATGATCGAGCCATCCGTGCGCTCCAGCACGCCGCAGGTCGCCTCGACGCCGGCGATGTAGGGCTCGATGACGTAGTCCTCGTGCTTCGCCGCATTGCGGACCGCGACGAGGTCCTGCTTGGCGTTCACGAAGATCAGGCCATAGCTCGATCCGTCCCGCGCCGGCTTTGCGATCAGCCTTCCGTATTCGGCGAAGGCCTCGTCGATGTCATCGAGCGCAACGTTCGCCGGTGGCGTCACGCCGCCCAGCGCGGCGAACCGCTTGGCCGCGAGCTTGTCGAAGGCAAGATGCGAGGAAGCCGAGCCCGAGCCGGTGAAGGGCACGCCGCGCGCCTCGCACATCACCTGCAATTCGCCGTTCTCGGCCCGTCCGCCATGCAGGCCGAGCACCAGCACGCGCCCTTCGGCCTTGGCCTGGTCGAGCGCCCGCTCCAGCGGAATGCCTGATGTGCCCGGCTTGAACTCGTCCTCGAATGGGCGGGCATGTTCGAGCAGCTGCTTCGACTGCACGACATGCACCTTGTCCTCGACGTCCCACCACCACAGATCGGCCTCGGGCAATGCCTGATGCAGGGCCTGGGCCGAGGCGACCGAAACAAGACGTTCTCTGTTCGAGCCGCCGAAGAGGATGGTGATGCGCATGGTCATTGTCCGCAATCTCTCTCGTTCGTCATTCCGGGGCGCGACGAAGTCGCGGGCCCGGAATCCATTTCACCAAAGCCTCCGCGGCCCAATGGATTCCGGGCTCTCGCTTCGCGAGCCCCGGAATGACACTCACGCGGACACCCCGATCCGCTTGATTTCCCAAAGTAGCTCGATTCCGGAGTTTGCCTTCACCCGTTCGCGCACGGTCTCGCCCAGCGTCTCGATATCGCGCGCGGTGGCATCGTCCGTGTTGATCAGGAAATTACAGTGCATCTCCGAGACCTGAGCGCCGCCGACGCGCAGACCGCGGCACCCGGCCGCGTCGATCAGCTTCCAGGCGGAATGGCCGGGGGGATTCTTGA
>NZ_LSIC01000189.1 GCF_001556045.1 Bradyrhizobium sp. CCH5-F6 | reverse complement strand
GCGATCGACGTCGAGGACGACCATGAGCTGTCCGTCGAGGCGGTGAACGCCGCCGGCGAGCTTGGCCATGCGGGGGTCGAGGTTGACGGGGTTCTCCTCCATGCCCGCCTCGGGCAGGCGCAGCACCTCGCCGATCTGGTCGATCAGCAGGCCGTAGGATTCGCCGCGCAGGTCGACGCCGACCGCCATCGGGGTCTTGCCGTCCTCGTCCCTGGGCAGGCCGAGACGGGAGCGCATGTCGACCACGGTGACGATGCGGCCGCGCAGATTGAGGACGCCCGCGATCTCGCGCGAGGACAAGGGCACCCGGGTGACGCGCTCGGGCATGAACACGTCCTGGACGCGGGAGATCGGCAGGCCGAACAGCTGGCCGCCGATCATCGCGGTGACGTATTCGACCATGGTGCCTTCGCTGGACTGGGTCTTGTTGGCCATAAGCGTATCTCCTGATCCTGTCCGTTACGCCGCTGCCCGGCTCAGCTCGGAGGCGCCGGCGGCGCCCGCGGTCTGCTCCTTCAGCGCCGCGATCAGACCGGGACGGTCGAACTTGGCGACATAGTCGTGGAAGCCGGCCTGGCGGCCGCGCTCGATCGCCGCCGGCGACACCAGCGCCGACAGGCCGATGATCGGCGTCGAAGCGAGGTTGTTGTCGGAGCGAATGGTCTCGGCGAACTCGAACCCGTTCATGTCCGGCATCTCGATGTCGGTCAGGATCACGTCGAAGCTCTGGGCGCGCAGCGCAGCCAGGCCCTCCTGCGCGGTCGGCGCGGTGCGGACGCGGTAGCCGGCCGCTTTCAGCACCGGCGCCAGCATGTTGCGGAAGAACGCGCTGTCGTCGACCAGCAGCACCGACTGCGAGTGCAGCGACGGCTTCATCTCCTTGCGGGTGAACCAGTCGGAGAACGCCATCGGCAGGAAGTGGCCGACGTCGATCACCTCGGTGGCCTGGCCCTTGATCACGGCCGAGCCGAGAATGCCGGAGGAGGAGCCGCCGACCTCGATGTTGAGGCGCTCCTCGACGATGTCGATGATCTCGTCGACGACGAGGCCCATGGAGCGGCCGTCGTCGGCGAACACCAGGATCGGCTGGGCGCCCTGGGACGCGATGGTGACGCCCTCCATGGCGACGAGCGGCATCAGCTGCTCGCGATACTGCACCATGTAGCGGCCGTTGCTGAACTCGATCTTGTCGGCGGGCAGCTCTTCCAGGCGCGTGACCAGCCCGAGCGGGACCGCCTTGGGCTGGGACGAGCCGGCGCGGAACACCAGCAGCGAGGTGGTCTGCTCGCCCGAGCCGATGTGATGCGCCCCGTTCTCGTCGCCCATGTCATGGGCCGAGGAGCCGGCGGCGCCGAGCGCCTTGGCGATGCCGTTGGGGTCGATGATCATGATCACCGCGCCATCGCCCAGGATGGTGTTGCCGGAGAACATGTCGATGTGACGCAGTTTGGTGGACATCGGCTTCACGACGATCTCTTCCGTATGGAAGACACCATCGACCACGATGCCAAAAGTCTGGCTGCCGACCTGGGTGACCACGATGAAGCCGTTCTCGGGGTCGCTCGCCGCGCCGTCGTCGATCTTGAGCAGCTTCTTCAGGTGGATCAGCGGCAGCAGCTTGTTGCGCAGGCGCAGGACCGCGGTGTCCTTGATGCGCTCGATGCGGTGCTCCGAGTTGGCGCGGGCGCGCACCAGCTCGACCACGGAGAGCTGCGGGATGGCGAAGCGGTCGCCGGCCGCTTCCACGATCAGCGCCGAGACGATGGCGAGCGTCAGCGGGATCTTGATGGTGACGGACGAGCCTTCGCCGGCCACCGACTTGATGTCGATGGTGCCGCCGATCTGGTCGATATTGGTGCGCACCACGTCCATGCCGACGCCGCGCCCCGACACCGAGGTGATGGCGGCCGCGGTGGAGAAGCCCGGGGCGAAGATGAACTTGTGGATCTGGGCCTCGCTCATCTTCTCGAGCTCGGCCTCGGTGACGAGGCCCGAGGAGATCGCCTTGGCCTTGATCTTCTCGGTGTTGAGGCCTCTTCCGTTGTCGGCGATGCAGATGATGATGTGGCCGCCCTCGTGATAGGCGGACAGGCGGATGGTGCCCTGCTCGCCCTTGCCGGCAGCGAGGCGCTCGGCGGGGGTCTCGAGGCCATGATCGGCGGAGTTGCGCACCATGTGGGTGAGCGGGTCCTTGATCAAATCGAGCACCTGGCGATCGAGCTCGGTGTCGGCGCCGTGCATCTCCAGCTCGATCTGCTTGCCGAGTTCGCTCGACAGATCGCGGACGATGCGCGGCAGCTTCTGCCAGGCATTGCCGATCGGCTGCATGCGCGTCTTCATGACGCCCTCCTGCAGCTCGGCGGTGACGTTGGACAGACGCTGCAGCGGCACCTTGAACTCGGTGTCCTCGTTGCGGCGGGAGATCTCCAGCAGCTGGTTGCGGGTCAAGACCAGCTCGGAGACCATGGTCATCAGGTGCTCCAGCGTATCCACGTTGACGCGGATCGACTGGTTGGCGATGCGGTCGCCCTCGGAGGCGCCCTCGTCGGCCGTCGACCTCTTCGGCGCGGCCTTTTCCCGGGCGGGTTTTGCGTCCGCGACGGGCGCTTCGGGGGCGGGCTCGGCCTTTGCTTCGGCACTGGCGACGGGCGCCGGCGCTTCGATCGGGGTCTCGCGGAAGGCGCGCTCGAGCTCGTCGAGCGAGACTTCGCCCGGACGCAACGGGCGCTCCAGGGTCTGCTCGATCAGCGTGCCCGTGGTCAGCTCCTTGGCGGGCGCAGCTTTGGCTTCGGCCACCGGGGCTTCGGGCACCAGCGGCGGAGCGTCGGCAACGGGAGCTGCAGCACCTGCCGCCATCGCGGCCATGCCCTGCTCGACCATCGCTTCCAGCTTGTCGATGAGGTCGCGGTCATTGCCCTCGGGCTCGGCTTCGGTCGCCTCCAGGCCTGCGAGGATCTCCTTGATGCGGTCGATCGAGGACAGGATCACCGTCACCGCCTGCCCGGTCACCGGCATGCCGTCACGGAATTTGCCCATCAAGGTCTCGCCGGCATGCGCCAGCGCTTCGAGCCGCGGCAGGCCCAGGAACCCGCAGGTGCCCTTGATGGTGTGGACCAGGCGGAAGATGTTATCCAGGATCTTGGCGTTGTTCGGCTCCTGCTCGAACTTCACCAGCTGATTGTCCACGGTGTCCAGGCTCTCGCTGGTCTCCGTCAAAAACTCCCGCAACAGATCATCCATGA
>NZ_LSIC01000188.1 GCF_001556045.1 Bradyrhizobium sp. CCH5-F6 | reverse complement strand
TGCAAAACTCGCAACAGTCAGCGCGCTAAAGGACACCTTCTCGCGCGTAACCTAAGCCGTTGCCGGTCGAGGTGAAGGTGCCGATGGTCGCCATTGTCGTGTCCATTCAGTTTTCCGGGCCGCCCATCGCGGCCTCGATGGCTGGCGACAGACCGGAGGCGATCGACCCGCACCCCGAAGGGGCCGGCACGCAGTAGAGGGCAGCCAGGGCACGACTTTCTTGGCTTGCGCGAGGAATGGCGCGCAGCGGCCAGGGGAAGAAAGTTGTAACCGGCTGTTGCGGGGATAAGAGCGAGGCGGCGCTCAAGCGACGGCGCCCTTCGGTCAGACATGCCAATCGAGGACGACGTGGGTGTGCCAGAAGAAACGGCCGAGGAAAACGACAATGGCGACCATCGAAACCTTGACCGACGAAACAACCCGATCACCGCTCGCGGCACACATCTTTCAACTACTCAGGCTTACGGGTCGATGCCCGAAATGAGAGGGAAGGCGTGCTACTCTGCCTTCAAGAGAGCCACGCGGCCCGAAAGTGAATCGGGAGGCCGCGAGCGAGATTTGCTCGGCACAGCGAAGACCTGTGCAAAGTCAGAACGTCCTCCTCGAACGACGGCACGCAAGGCCACAATCAGGTGGCGCAGCACGAGCAATGAACGGACTCCGGCCCTCGAGCAGCCAACAAGGCCGGATCTCTGCGCTGAATCACCGGATAGCTAAGGGCCGGCAAGCGCCGGCCCCAATCACGTTATGCGCTCATCATGTATCATGCTGCCTCTTCGACCTCAGCGGCCTTCGGCTGCTGGTCGTGCAGATAGGCGACGGCGCGTTGCGCATGCGCAGCAGCCGAGAAGATAAAGCGCTTCTCACTCGACAAAACTTCCAACCACGATGCGAGGTAGCTTGCATGATCAGGTCGCGGTTCGAGTTCGGGAGAGATCCCGAGATCCGCGCAGAGGAAACAGCTCCCGAGTTCCGCGACATATCCTGACAGTCCAGCCCTTTTTTGAAATTTTACCCTGTTGGGGATGGTGGTGATCATGCCGCCATCTCCTCGGTCCGAGGCTGCTGGGCATGCATCCAGTCAGCCGCCTGCTGGGCTTTGCTGGCGGCGGTGAAGATGGCGCGAGGGTCGTCCTTGAGGAGGCGCAACCAGGATGCCACGTAGGCGGCGTGATCGGGCCTGGGATGATGGGCGACGCCCAAATCCGCCAGGATGAAGGAAGCGGTCAATTCGGCGGTGGCTTCTTCGATCGGCAGCCAATCGCGCTTGAACCGTTCCTGGAAGTTCCGGTCGAGCCGGTGCTTTGCGCCAGTGGCGTGAGCTGCTTCATGTATTAACGTGCCGGCATGGGCGGCTGGGCTCGTGAATGCCGCGTAGTCCGGCATGAAGATCGTGTCGATGTCGATGCGGTAGTGCGCATTGTAATTGCCGGTGATGATCGGGATCTTCAGCGCATCGATGAACTCGCCGACGTGAGTAAGGCGATCGATCTCTGGAAGCTCCTCGATGACCTGAGGTTCGTAGCCATCGACTTGGGCGACATTGAACACCGTGAATGCACGTGCAAAGACGCGGCGACGAACGTCATCGTCACCATCATCTGCATCGTCGTTGGCGGCCGGCTTTGCCTGCTTCCAGAGAACAACCGTCGTTCCTCGTTCGCCCTTGCGTACCTGCGCGCCGATAGCCAGCCATTGCCGATAGGTTCCCCAGAGGCCGTCGGCATAGCCATGAGCTTGCGCAGCGATCCAGAGTGCGAGCACGTTGACGCCGCGGTATCGATTGCCTGACGAGACGTTCTGAGGACGGGTGATGGCAGTGCCGTCGTGATGCCAGGGCATGCGCCATTCGCCGGCGCCAGCTTCGATCGCGGCGACGATCTCGGCGGTGATGCGGGTATAGACATCGGCGCGGTCCGCCGAACTCGATGTATAGGACATGGGAGAATCTCCGCGGCCGGCGGAGCAAGCCTCTCTCACTCCCTCAACCGGCCGCCCGATTCCGGCCCTCCTCGTCCTCTCCCGCCGCCCGACAGGGCGGCCGTCTTTGGTTTTGTGCTGTCTCATCATGATGGGTGTTCCCGTTCGGCCGGGGTCCGTCCCCGGCGGCGGAGCAGCCACCTGCGATGCCTGAAAGCGCGACCGCGCACTCGCAGAGCCGAAGCGATAGCGGAGGACGGCGATCAGCCGTTGCGCGGCCGTGCGGGGCATCGCGCGCTCCGACCTGGCCGGGGCGGACGCCGGCGAGAACCAGCCGGCGCGGCCGCAACCTCAGGTCCGGAGCTCTGACGTCAGTTGCTGCGATCGATATCGTCGAGGACAGCCTCGATGCGTGCGAGATCCTGTTGCAGGGCGGAGCGCTGTAGCGAAGACAACCGCTTCTCTTTGAGGACAGCTCTCGCCTCGTCTGCGGAACGTGCCCATGCTGGCCGGTGCCTGGCGGTGATGCAGGCGTTTGGACACCGTGTCGGTTGGCAAAGCACGGTCAGCGGCATCTTGTTGTTGTCGGCGTTGGTTGCCTGCTTCAGGCACAGGGCGGTCCCGGGATCGAAGAAGCAATCGGCGAGCACGCCGACGTGCAATGTGCGCGCGAGACTGGCGAGCATCGTGCGAAGCCGCGCGCGATCTGCAATTATGACTGGAAGGGGGCTAAGTTCTACCGCTGCAGCATCAAGCGCCTTCGATATGCGTGGTGCCGCTGGTCCGGAAAGCGTCGAACCAACTTGCCGCTCATCGAAGTAAACCAGCAGGTCATCGAGTTGCCCAAGAGCACGCTGGTTCTCGACCTCGGCGCGGAAGCCAGACTTGCTGGAGCCGGCATAGCCCTCGAAGGCCGCGACGGAGGCATGCTTATACTGGATCATGCCGGCGATCGTACCGAAGGGACGGTTGGCGATATGCCATGCAATCGTTCGGCGAAATTGCCGTGTTGTGATTCGCCAAGGCTTGCCTTCGGAACTGTTGGGAATAACCGGCTCGTTGATCGTGCCGAACAGTTCATTGAGGTGATCGCGATAAAGATTGAGCTGGCGTACTATCTCGGCAGAGAGGTGATCCTTGCACACGGATTTAGCGGCCAGGACCGGCCAGAGTGTCGTGAGGCCGCGGGCCGATGCGGCCTGGAACGAGAGGCGTTCCAGCACACCGATGGCCTTGGCGACAGGCTCGATCGTGACCCAATCGGCTGCTTCGCCATGGCTCGATTTGCCTTTGTAGGCAACTGACCGGACGCGATGGCGCATGATCAGGCCATCTTCACTGCGGGATATAGCAAGGCATCCACGCTGCATTGCCTGAACTTCGCAGTCGCGCATGCCGGTCAGATACGCACACAGAATATATGCTGCTGATTGCAGCATCCGTTCTTCCTGGGCGAGCGTCTTGGCGTCGAATCGAGGTCGCCACGGAAGGCCCGTCTCGGGCAGAAGAGAGATGCACGTATCCATGCCGCCAGTCTCAACGCCGAGTTGGCGTATGGCTGCATCGATCAGATCGGGCGCTCCACTCGCAAGCTGAATATGCATCCTCGACTCTGCGCGGGCATCGATCCCGATATGAAGATGAAGCAGGTGCGAGTTGACAGGAGGCGATACGTCCCCTGTATCTGGAAGCCGCATAGTGGCGCCATTGTGAGCGGTCCCCCAGATCGGCACACCGCGCTCTTCACGTCGTCGCCGCTCAAAGTAGTCCATGAGACGCCGGCGCTGTCGGGCACGGCGCTGTTTGCGGTCAAGGGCCTGATCTGATTGAACAAGCTTGGCGCAATGGGTCTCCAATCGATCAAGCTCGTCGCGAGCGGCGAGGATATCGGGCGCAAACTCGGTGACGTAGCGGATCGACCAGGCCAACAGTGGGGCGATGACTTCTTCCGGCATTCGTGGGGTGCGGTTCTCGCGGACGTGACGATAACCAGCGACGCGGGCTGGAGCGCGTCCGCTCCACGGCTGGAACCGCAGCCCTCCGGAGGGAAGATGATCGCGAAAAGCATAGAGGTCGACCGGCACCTCGAGAAGGTGACCGACGATGACAGGCCGTCGGCTGCAACCGGTCTGGAGATGGCGCGCGTAGCGGTCGAGCAATTGCTGATCGATCCGCGAGAGATCGACGGCGCTGAGTTCGCCGCGGACGAACTCGAAGAAGCGACGCGCTCGGTTGAATATCTGCCGAACACAGACAGGCGGGAGCTTCTTGCGATGACCAGGGAGATCGACGTTGAGCCGGGCATAGAGCAGTTCCCGGATTGCTTCGCGGGTACCGATATCTTCGACCGAGCCGAAATGTACGGTGACATGGCAACGGCGGGCGTTCTCGCGAAATACCGCCGGCCCGAGATCCCAGCTTGCATCGCCATAGCGGGACAGGCAGCTCCGATCGAAGCCCTGCTTCAGCGCCGCGGAAGCAAGAACCGGACGGTCATGCAGATCCTGTGGGAGCGGAGCGAGGGCAACTTTGCTCATGGCCGCACCTCGGGCGGAAGATAGAGAGATTGTTGGGTGGCCTCGCTGCGCGCTTGGGCGATCAAACGTTCAGAGAAGACGGGCAGAACCTGTTGTGTGATGCGCGCATGCGCGCGACCGAACTTGATGCTCCAGTCGGCCGCAGAGAGCCCGGCGCGCTCGCCCTCGATAAAGTCGAGAAACGCGAGGATCGCTGGCAGCTTGCGAGCCGTGATGACCGCGTTGCGGCATTCCAGGCAACCCCAGAATGGCTGCGGACAGGGTGAGCCTGCTTCGGCGAAGGGGCTGTTCTGAAAGCCCGCGCACGCCGCGAGCCAGACGTCCTGATCTCCATCCAGGAGCGCGGGAATGTTATTGTTCTGCACAGGGGCGTCAACACCCTCGCGCCAAAGGGACTCGCTGTCGGGTGACAGAACGATCGGTCCTGCGGACGCGACAACATCCGTGAACGCCTCGGCGACGGTGGCTTCATGCAAAGGGCGCAGTGACGGAATATCCGCATAGTGACGAGCGGCGATCTCCGGCGTGTGGCCGACGGCAAAGCGCGCCATGTGCCCTTCGGTCTTGAGATACCAGAGTGCCTTATGTGTTTTGCGCAGCCGGGAGAGAACAAGGTGTAGCGGACGGCGATCGTCGTCGACGATGCCGTGTCCAGCGACCCAGTTGTCCACCAACTGATGCGGGTGATCGATGCCGGACCGGAGCTGTCCTCGCCCTTTATAATGATAGACCCAGAGAGACTCGACCGGAAGAAAGCGCCTTGTAAAGCTCGTCACCTCGATCAGCTTGCGGATCAATCCGCCAGGCGTGCCGAGGCCGCCATCACGAACTCGCAGACGCTTCTGCTCGGCACCACGCGCGCGACGCTTTATGTAGCTGATCTCGATCGTCCCGGACTCTGGGCTCTGCAAACAATCGATGGTCAGCGTCTTGCAGCATTCGATCTCGAGCCCTGTCTCTAATGATAGGAACGTCAGCAGTGGCGGCAGATCGGTTGCGAGCAAATGATGGCGGTTATGGACATCTTCGGAAAAGCTCGAAACCGGCAGGCCCCGTCGCAGGCGCATGAAGTACAGGCGTTTGAAGGCGAGGTCCGAGTGGTCGATCTTGCCTTCAGCGGCAATCCTGGCTTCAACATCGGCGACTGCGCTGCGGAGGTTGGAATCAATGGCTTCGTCGAGCGGACGGCCGATACGTCGGAATATTTTGCCGATATCGGCCCGAGCCGCGTCACGTAGCTGACGAGCGACGAACGGACTATATGCGTCGCGGGGTTGCGACCGTCCTGCGGATTGCGCGCTGGTGTAGCTCAGGCGATGGCGGAGCTTATCGTCGAGAAGGCCGGGTTGATCGGCATCGATAGAGCGCAGCGCCAGAATCGCCTTCGCGAGGACCGTGTGCCGATGGATCGGCGTCATGCCGCCGGCCTCAAGGGAGGCTTCGAATCCGTCAATATCCTGCGCGCGAAGATCAGCCGGCTTCGTGGCATGAGAATGGGCTCGCAGGTATGCGAAAAACTTATGATATGCTGTAATGTGCTGCATGATGGTGCAGCGCGCTCCCAACGCCCCGCCGAGTTCAGCCTGTCGGCGAACAGCGCCGGCAAAGGCTATCGCAAGTGCTCGCGGGCTCAGGCTGGTGAGATCGACCTCGACGATCCCGCCATGACGCGCCTCAATGTTGAAGCGCAGTCCGATCACCTGGTCACCGGCATGAGCTGGAACAACACCATCTGCGGGCACAAAACGAACTGAAGTTCCCTTGCGCGGCCGGCCTCTCATAACGAGCGCTCCGAGGGAAGCAGCGCCAGTAACTCCTCGACGGCGGCATCAACGGTATCGGCGCGCGAAGCGATGTGATCGAGATAGATGTAGGTCGTTGCGAGGCTGGCGTGGCCAAGCAGCCGTTGCACTTGCTGGAGTGGATCGCCGAGGATCTGCCGATATCCTTCGATCGGGCCAGCGGGCAACGCTGCATCTCGAATCCGCTGCTGGATCAGCATCGCGAGCATATGCACGGCAAAGGTATGGCGGAGCTGGTGCGGCGTGATGTTGACGGAAAAGCTGAGAGACCTGCACCGCTCGGATGCCCGGGCGAAGATCACCTCCCAGGAGTTCGGTTGAACCGGCAATCCGACTTCCGTGAGCCACAGCACGGCGGGCTCGCCCGCTGTACCGTCATCATCGCAGACGATGGTCCTGCTGCGCTCTTCGGGGCTCAGCAGATCAAGAACGACGTCACTCCCGTCGAGCAGTCGCAACCGGGAAGCTGACCGCTCCCTGTGAACGAAGATCGGGCGTTCGTACGAGCGCCAGCCGGAGCGTTGTCGGAACTTAGTGACGGCGTGAGCTCGTTCAACCGCGATGTAGGCCCGCGCCTGTTCAAGCAGTCGACCGGAAAGAAGAATCTGGCGACCACGATCGCCCTTCGTCAGCGCGTCCGGCAGATCGAGCCATACCTGTCGAGCTGTTCGCCGATCGACGGCAGCAAGGTCGGATGCAAACAGAAAGGAGGCTTCCTCCAGCCGAAGGCCCGTCGTCACAACGAGGTCGGAAAACAACGCATTGCGAATGCCGTTGCGATCACGCGCTCCCGGCCGCGCTCCGCCATCAGGCATAAGCCCTCTGAGGCCGACGTCCCAAAATACCCGGTAGTCATCGAGCGTGACAAAGCTGACATCTGCTCGACGAGCAGCCGGCTCATAGGCGTCATTGCGGGCTGTAATCTGCGCACGCCGGCCGCCGTATCCTTGCCTCCAAACCGAGCGGTGCGTGAACGGCGCTTCAGGGAGCAAGCCTTCGCGAACGCCCCAACGATAGAGCCGATCGAGACAGGCAACAGCTCGATTCCAGGACGCCGCGGAGATACGTTGGCCGGCCTCCGTCCGGCGACGAACGCGATGATAGGCAAGGACGTCGCGACGATCACCTTGCCATACGGACTTGCCGCAGGCTTCCGAAAGAAAGCGGACCCAGACCAGGACGTCATAGCCATACGCACGAAGGGAGTGCCGTGAGCGGACGCCATTGAGGGGAAGGTCGCGGAAGAAACGATCCAGATCAGGATCGTAGAGTGCCCCGTCCCGCAGGATCATAGGGACGTGTGCATCAAGGCCGTCAGCCGATCGGCGCTCTTGAATGGTGATGTTCGAAGCCGGCGCTACGTTGTCCACAAGTTGTTCAACCTTCCCCCGGACCCCCATCCGGGGAGCCAGCATCAACGAAGGAGTTCAACTTGCCCGGCGCTATCCAGGCCGGCCGTCGCCAGCTATGTGGGAACGCTACGGCCGGCGGTGAGCACCGCAAAGCCGTCCGCCCGCTACGGCGCTATTGGATGGCGCGCGTGCGGACGGCTTTGCTCCACCGAGCTCACCACAAGTGGGGACAAGACCTACCGCCTCCGTCAGTCCTGTTGCATCGACGTAAGCAAGACGCTGAGAGTCGGTGCAGACTGTCAAGATAAGGCAATCAACTCTTCGCGCGCGCGTTCGCTCCGATCCTTGCTGTAACGGCTGAGATCGCGATTAACGCGGTGAGCGGGAGCGGTCCAGTGCACGGTCTCATGGGCTCTGACGGCGACATAGGAGGCGGTGTCGCGAAAACTTTCGATCGTCGGCATCTGAATGTGATCGGACGAGGGCGCGTAAAACGCCAGCGAGCCACCATGCCGAACAATCGCGCCGGTATTGGCAAAGAAAGCGTCGGCGCTCGCGTTACGCTCGATCGTTGATGCGACAGCGGCCGGCCGACCGTAATAATGCTCGGGCAAGCCATCGATTTGATCGACGCAAAACACGGTATAGGCCTTCAGGAAGGGGATATCCCTTTCGACTTCGTCGCCGTGAGCGTCGGTCTCTGTCTTGGTGAAGCGGCTCGCATAACCCACGGTGCTGCCGGTCTCGCCCTTACGGACGTGCGCGCCGAGTTCGCTGGCTTGCTTGAACGTCATCCAGATCGGAGAGCTGAAGCCGCGCGCGACGGCTTCTGACCAAAGCAGCACGACATTGATGCCCGTATAGGGCTGGCCGTTGTGTCGCAGCGGTCGCGTGATGTGGCCTGCCATATTCGCGGTGGCCCAAGGTTGAACCCAGGGGCGCACGCCGCGTTCGAGCTCCGCGACAATGCGGTCCGTGATGCGGGCGTACAGGTCGCCTCGCGTCTTTTCTCCGTTCCTGTTCATTTTAATGACTCCGTTCGGGAGGCCGCGCCCATCGCGGCTCCTCACGGGGGCCGCCAACGCCGGGCCCAAGGTCCGCGCACCCGCAGGGCCGAAGCAGCGCGAAGGACGGCAAAGCCGTTGCGCGGGCATAGGGTCCGGCGCAGGACCACGGACCGGGAGGAGTCGACGATGGCACGCAGCGCGGGCAGGCGCCCTTTGTTGCAGCGGCGGCACGAAAAAAGGGCCGGTTCCTCCAGACCGGCCCGCGAGGTGGCTGCAGTGGAAGAGGCGCGGGGCCGAGGCCCCGCGCTGACAGTTAGTCGAACGCCGACATCTGAGCTTTCGCCGCCTTCCGGCCGACGGTGTCGGTCGTGTTGTCGACAGGACGTTCGAAAGGCTTCCAGGTCTCGCCGACCACTTTTTCATAGGCAGCGACGGCGCCCTCGGCGGCCATGCGAAGGGCGTGAGACTGAACGCCCATGTCGGCGGCGAATTCACGCTTGCGCTGTGCCTGGCTATCGAAGCCGACCGGACCATCGAGGTCCTCATCGCGGCCGTCGTTGGCGAGCTTGGCGGTCGCATCTCGCGCTTCGGTAACTGCGCGGGTGTAGAACTGGCCGGCGCCGTGCGCGGAGCCGACATAAGCGCCGACGATCCTTTGAAGGTGAATCTGCATTGCGCGTTCACTCAGGCCGTCCTTGAGCGCGTCCGCAGTTTCGATGATGAGCCGCTCATGCAGATCACGGATGCCGTCACTGTCCAGGATCGCAAGGCCGAAGCTTTCAGAGATGCGCTGTGCCTGTGCCGAGTCGGGGCAGGCGAGCCGGACCATTTCGAGAGTCGTGCCCTTGCGAAGCGGGATGACGCGGGCGCTGGCGCGAGAGGAACGAGCAGGTTTGGTCATTGGTGAATTCCTTATCTGGTTTCGCCGTCGGTTCGAGCCGGCCCCTGCCGGACCTCCCTTCGGGTGCGGTCGCCGAGCGCCGCCGGGATGAGGGCCGCTTCAAGGTCCGGGGACCGCCAGGCGAGCGAGGTCCGGCTGCGGACAAGCAGGGTCCAGCTTGCTGGGGCCCTGCGCCGGACGCGGCTGGGCCTTGCCGAGATCGGCGGTCTCCGGTCGCTTGCGACTTGGCCTTGAAGCGGACCGCCGGGGGCGCAGACCGCAGCAAACCCGAGGGGAGAGCCGACAGGGTCCAGGCCGGATTGGCGAAACCTTGGAAAGGTTCGAGCCAGCAGATCGCCAGCTTCGCGCCGTGCTCGAGTTATCCGCCTGAGCGGACCGCAAGGTCGGCTTCGGCTCGGCTAGGCCGCAGCACCATGGCGCTTGCCCGGACGACAGTCGGCGGAGCTGCGACATTCGTCCTTGCGATGTGCGCGCTCCGGGTCGTCATGAGCGGGTCGAAACTCCGGCGCGCATCGGGCCCGCAGCGTCTCGATCGCGACATCCTGCCGGGCGAGCTTGCGCGACAGCGCGTCGATCTCCGGCTGGCGCTCTGCGGTGATCGCCGCAAGGTTCGAACGATAGCGTTCGAGGAAAGCGCTGGGGTCGGGCGGCTTGCCGCCACGGTATGCGGACCGCTTGCGGCCAAGCTGCGGAATCAGCGCCGTCATGCGGCGGATGATCTGCCGGTCGATCATGTCGAGCTGGCGCTGCGTCTGGCGCCGTGCCTCTTCCATGCGCGAAAGCTGGGCGAGACGTTCGGAGGAAGCCTTCATGGCGGCGTCCTTCCCTGCCAACCGATGAAGCTCGACGGGCCGGAATAGACCGGGTGGCGGGTCTCATCGACGACAAAGCCGAAGCGGCCAATCCGGTACTCGTCGGACGGGATGAGGAAACGTCGCTCCTCCGTCCCCGCGCCGCGTCTGCCGCCCGGTGTGGCGACGACTTCAACAAAGCCCGGCTGCTGATCGGACGTGATCGCCGACACGACGATCCAATTATCGGTGTGCTCCTTCTCGAAAGCGCGCCGATCCTTCTCACGGGATTCGCCGGGCTGCAGCACGATCCCGAAGATCACCTCCCACGCATCGGGCCAGCTATCCTTGATCGTGCGCTCGGCGCAGCGCCGCTCGTAGCCGGTGAAGAGATGCGGGAAGGTGATCGCCACGATCGCCCAGGCCTCGTCTTCCTCGTACCAGCCGCCCGGCGCGCGCAGTACAGGGTCGACCTTGCGGTTGCGCTCGGCCGAGAGATGGAAGCCGCCGTGGCCCGCCGTCGAATGGCAGACAACGCCTTCCGCATAGACGGTTGCACCCTGCGACGGACCCCATGGCGTGTTCGCATTCGAGCCGATGTCGCGACGGCCGAGCGCACGCTTCTCGCGCTGATGCTCGGCGTTCTCCGCGACCTTTGTCCGAAAGGCCGCCTCGTCGGCGAGCTCGCCGGAATGGCCGTAGAAGTCAGAGCGCTTCCATTCGGCAATCGGCCGGTTGATGCGCCAGCCGGTCGCAAGATAATGGCGGTCGTCGCGTCCCGGCAGCATGGCGAAGGCTGTGTCGCCGACGCGAGCGACGAGATGGCCGTCGCCGCTGCGGCCGAACTCGACCTCGGGAAATTCAGAATTCGAATCCGGCTCGGTGGTGAGCGGTGAGGGCGTAGTCATACGGCCGTCCTCCCCTCCATGACGTCGGCTGCCCGCGAATCGGCGGTCACCTCGTCGAGAACCGCATCCGGATAGCCGTGGCTCTGCAGCCAGCATTCCGCGTCGGCGCGGCTGCTGCCGAGATAGACGAGTTCGGCGTCCTCGCCGGGTCGGTTGAGCACGCGGACCGCACCGATCCTCGGGCGTTCGGTTACGACGAACCTCAGGTCGCTGTCGACCGAGAAGCTCCGGTGGACGCGAAGCACCACAACGCCGCCGCCGCCACAGTCGCCGGCGTGCAGTGTGATAGTGGCGGCGATGATGGTGTTGCCGACGCGGTGTTCTGCCTGCTTGCGGATCAGCCTGCCGCCGCTGTTGCGGTGTTCCCAGGCCGCGAGCTTCTTGCGGTGCCGCTCCGGCGGCCGCGGCGTGCCGTCGGAAAACCGGATGATCGCTCCGAGCGGGACGAGGTCGTAGATCAACTGCGCGGACATGGACGTTCTCCTGTTCATGGGTGTTGGAAACGAAGCCGCCGCCGGCTGGGCCGGCGGCGGGGGTGTCATTCGGATTGTCGATGGCGTGCGGGCTATTCAGCCGCCTCACGGAACGCTTCGTCACCTAAGGCTTCGCCGTCGTCCTCGTCGCCAGCGTCCGGCTCCTCGACCTCGTCGTCGGCCTCATCGGCGGCCGCGACGGCGTTCTTCGCCAGCCAGGCCAGCAAGTTGACCTTGTCCGGAGCGAACAGCGCTGCCGGATGGACAAGGCGGCCTTCCTTGAAGTGCTCGACCAAAGCGGCGCGGGTGTCCTTCACCTTCTGGCGCGGGAGAACCGAGGTGTCCTTGCACGAGCCTTCGAGCGCGGCGCGCGACAGGCACGACAGGAAGTCGTCGGTGCCCATGTTCGGCAAGAAGTTGTCCGCGCCGACCACCTCGCCGGCGACGCGCGCAACGATGCCGCTGTCGGTGCGGTTTTCCCGGCACGAGAGAACCTCAATGAGGACCGAGCGCGCAGCGACGCGCAGCGTGTCCATGTCGAGGACGAGCTTGCCATCCTGATCGAACAGCGTTGCGGCATGGCGCGCAATGCGCCGGTTGCCGTAATAGGTGCCGCCGCTACCGGAATCGACCGAGACGTTCTGGCCCGCGAACGCGAGGATCAGCAGCGCCATCAGCGCATCGTCCTCGACGGGCGCGCGTGCCAGCGCCTCATGGAGGGCGTCCGTTCGGAAGTCGCCGATGATCTCGACGCCCTTGCGCGTCACGTCGGGACGCGGCTTCGAGACCGCTGTGCTCTCATCGGCAGCGTCAGTGCCGGCCGCCGCGCCCTTGTCCTTCGACTTCTTCGCCGCAGGCATGCGGTAATGCACGCTCTGCACACGGCCGTCACGGTCGAGATACATCGCCGTGCAATCCGACTTCGACGGCTTGCCGTAGACGCGCTCCGCCTTCGGCGGCAGCTTGACCTCGCCCCAGTTCGTCGTCTCGGCGATGATGCCGCGCTTCGGCAAGTTGTTCGTCATCCACTCCTGCTGCGCGCCCAGGAACGCTTCGACATCTGTGGTGTAGCGGCTATCCTCGTCCGCCGGCGCGAACAGGTCCTCGATCCACTGGATGCCGTAGGCCTGGGCGAGGTCGTCACCGAAGCTGGCGTGACGAGCGTACATGCGGACCTTGGTCAGGGCCTGCGCCACGCTCCCCCACGACACCTGCGGATCCGCCTTGGAGGGCTTGTGCTTCTTCCAAACCTCCTTCTGCTCATCGTGCGACGCCGAGGCAATGGTGCGGAGCTGGCGCTCGTCGGGCATGTCGCCCTTGGCCATGTGATCGAGCATGATCGGCAGCACGTTGGCGAGCAGGCGGAGCTTCCTGATCTGCCGGACGGGCAGGGTCAATGCGACGCCGATTGCCTCTTCGGTCCAGCCGAGAGCGACGAGACGTTCGATCGCACGCCACTGGTCGACGGGATTGAGTGCTTCGCGCGCGATGTTCTCGATCATCGAGCGCATGGCACCGTTGTCGTTCGCCGCCTCATCGACGAGGACGTCGATCTCCTCGAGGCCGGCGGCGATCGCCTGCTTCACGCGGCGATGACCGGCATTGATGACATAGCCGTTGCCGCCGCCGGTCTGGGGCGTGATGACGGGTGGCTGGACTATGCCGACGGCCTTGATCGTCGCGAGCAGTAGGGCGTCGGCCTGCGGCGTCGACTTCGTCTGGCGCATGCGATCGGGATTTTCGTTCAGCGCACGCGGATCAATCTTGATGAGTTGCATAGGATTTTTCCTGTTCGGGTTCGCGGACCGCGCCTTGCCGGCCCTTCCTCGTCTTCTTCCCGAAGACACCCCCCGGCCCGCGGAGCGGTCGGGCCGGCACAATCGCGGCCGAGCATCCCTGCCAGGCCGGACAAGCAGGGCTAACAGCTCTGCGAAGGACGACGGGCTGGGATCGCGCAGGCGGCGGTTGAGCGTCAGCGTTGCCGGCCTGACCGCTCTGCGAGAGGGTTTTCCCTTCCTCCCTCATCATGCTGCGATTGCGCTCCCGCCCGTGCCCTCCACATCCGTCGCAAGGGCTTGCTCGACATCAGCCAACTGCCGGCGCTTCTCGGCAAGATCGGCTGCGAATGCGAATTCGCCGTCCTCGCGCGACCGGTACGAGGCGAGCCGGCGACGTGCGTCGGCGAGACGCTGGCGATAGCGCTCCCGCTCGCCCTCAAAATCGTCGAGCGCGTGCTCAAGGCGCGAGATCGCACCGAGCGGCGTCACCGTGACCGGCAACTCGATCTCATGCCCGGCGCCGGTGCGGATCAGCGAGGTGCTGTAGCGATAGCCGTCACGGCCGTAACGCTCGCCGGAGTACGCGAGATCGAACCCGCCGATCCAGGCGATGATGGTGTCGCCCTCCTGCTGGAGCTGGACGAGGGTCAGGATTTCCTTCATCAGCGCGCGGCCGGCCTCCTTGCGCTCGACATAGCGCTTGCCGGCCACGGTCGCGGCGAAGGCGTCGCCGGCCGTCGGAACAAGGCGCTCGATATCCTTGCCGACCTCCGCGATTCGGCTCGTGCAGAACGCGATGTCGCGCTCCGCGTCGCGGATCTGCCGACGGACGGCGTGCTGGTCGTCGATATGGGCCGCGCGCAGACGCTCGAGCCGGGCGATGTCGGCTTCGAGCCCGGCCTTTAGCATCAGCCGCTGGTCGCCGCTCGCGATCGCCTTGGCCATCGCGAACTGGTTGGCCTGGCCTTCGCCAAGGTCGTCGAGCCGACGGATCGACGTGTCGCCGGAGAGCGCCGCGGCGATGAAGCGAGCCTTGCGCTCGTTATTCTGCCACATGCTCGCGTCGAGCGAGCCCTCGGTCGCATAGGCGAAGATGTCGATGACGTCGTGCTGGTTGCCCTGGCGCTCGATCCGGCCCTCGCGCTGCGCGATCTGCGACGGCAGCCACGGGACGTCGAGGTGATGGAGCGCCTTCAGCCTGAGCTGTGCGTTGACACCGGTGCCCATCGTGTCGGAGGAGCCGATCAGGAAGCGGACCTTGCCGGCGCGCACATCGCCGAACAGGCGCTGCTTGGCCTCGGACTTCTTGAAGTCCTGCATGAAGGCGATCTCGGACGGGGGCACGCCCATGCGAATGAGCTCGTCTCTGATCCAGCGATAGGCCGAGAAGCCGCGCGTCTTCTCGACGCTGATCGTTCCGAGGTCGGAGAAGATCATCTGCGCGGCGCCCGGCAGCTCGTACGGCTTGCCGTCGGCGCGCACGTAAGTGTTGTCAGACGTCTCCTTCCAGATGCGGAAGGCGTTGCCGACGAGAAGATTCAGCTTGTTGTTCGGCTCGTTATCGCTGTCCGGATCAACCAGACGCAGGTCGATCGCCGCATGCCGCCCATCGGTGATGACCGAGAGCAAAATGTCGTCACCCGGCTCCGGCGGCCGGTCGCGCGTCTCGATCGCCTTGATCCGCGCGTCGAGCAGGACCTGGTAGCGCTTGAACGCCGGTGTCGGTTTTGCCGTCAGGATCTGGCGCTTGCCCGTCGAGATCGCCGGGACCTTCACGTACTGCCGCAGGTCCTCCGGCATCACCACGTCAGCGAAGGACCGGAACATGGCGATCAATTCAGGAACGTTCACGAACGTGGCGAAGCGTGTGACCGGCTTGTATCTGCCGGACGGCTGGAGCTCGAGCTCCGTCGAGACGTCGCCGAAAGTCGAGGCCCAGGCGTCGAACTCGTGGAGTTTGCGATCCAGGAGTGCGCCGTATCCGAGATAGCGCTGCACCGAGAACATCTCGCCAAGCGTGTTGGTGATCGGCGTGCCGGAGGCGAGCACCAGCGCCCGCCCAGGGTTCTTGGTCTCGACGAAGCGCGATTTCACATAGAGGTCCCAGGCGCGCTGCGAGCCGTTGGGATCGACTCCCTTCAACGTCGACATATTGGTCACGAAGGATAGTTTGCGGAACTCCTGCGCCTCGTCGACGATGATCTGGTCGACGCCGATCTCGGAGATGGTCAGGAGATCGTCCTTGCGGGTGGCGAGGGATTCGAGCCGTTCCTGCAATCCCTCCTTCAGCCGCTCAAGCCGCTTGCGCGAGACGCGGTCGTCGCTTTCGACCTTGGTCAGGAGCTGCTCGTAGAGTTCGAGCTCGTCGTGGATCATCCGCTGCTCGAACGCGGACGGCACGCCGATGAAGCGGAAGGCCGAATGGGTGATGATGATCGCGTCCCACGTCGCGGTCGCGGCGCGCGACAGGAAGCGGTGCCGCTTGTCCTTGGTGAAGTTGGTCTCATCGGCGACGAGGATGCGGGCACCGGGATAGAGCGCCAGGAACTCGCGCGCCGCCTGCGCCAGGCAGTGCCCCGGAACGACAAGCATGGCCTTGGCGATCAGCCCGAGCCGGCGCTGCTCCATGATCGCGGCCGCCATCGTCATCGTCTTGCCGGCGCCGACGGCGTGGGCAAGATAGGCCGTTCCCGAGGCGATGATGCGCCAGATGCCGCGCTTCTGATGTTCGTAGAGCACGAAGGCGCCCGAGGCGCCCGGCAATTTCAGATGCGATCCGTCGAAGGCGCGCGGCACGATGTTGTTGAAGCGGTCATTGTAGACCCGCGCCAGCCGGTCGGTCCGATCCGGATCGGACCAGATCCAATTCTGAAAGGCGGTCTTGATCTTCGAGAGCTTCTCCTTCGCCGCCTCGGTGTCGACGACGTTGAGGACCCGACGTTCGCTGTCGCCGTCTTTGATGGTGTCGAAGATCTGCGGGACGGAGGAGTTGAGCGCATCAGAGAGAAGCTGGCCGGCGTGCCGCCGTTCCGTGCCCCATTCCGACGTGCCAGCAGCCATCCAGCCGAGCTGCCGGGCCTCCACGGTCCACGACGCCAGTTCCGGCATGTGGTGAATCCTGATCTCCGCGCCCATCGTTTCCTTAACGAAGGCCACGATATCTGCGGCGGGAATCCACGGCGCGCCAAGGCGCGCGGTGATGTCCGAGGGTCGGAGGTCGGCAGGCTGCACCTCCTGCAGCGCCCTGACGTTGCGCTCATAGGCCGGATCGAGCGCTGCCGCGGCCTCCGCCGCCGCAAGCTTCGACCGGACCGCGCCGGACAGATAGGCGTCCGCCGTCTGCCACGAGCCGTCGGCCGGATCGCGGAAGATGGCGCCGCCGAGGTCGGCGATGACGTGGTCCGCGTCGCGGTGCACGAGCTCCGCGATATGGCCGGGATCGACATGGCCGCGCTCGTTGAGTACGACGGCTAGCGCATCGGCGGCGCTGGTGATGACGGGCGGCGCCGGCGGAGCGATCACCCGCTCGGTGAAGATCGGACCCGGCTTCGCCGTGTCGGACTCGAGGTCGTAATCTTCGATGGAGGCCACCAGCCAGCAATCCGGATCGTCCAGGAATGGCTGGAGATTCGGCCTACGGTGCGTTTCGCGGACCTCACCGGTCTCGTCGTCCTCGGCCGTCGACACGATGGTCGTGTTGATCGGCCCGAAGGTGCGCACGAAGTTCGACCACACGATGCGCAGCCTGACCTGCGCGTCCTTCCACGGCCGGTCGAGCTCCTGACATTTCAGCACCTCGCGGACCGCGTCGCGGATCGGGATCAGCTTCTGGATGATCCGAGCGTGCTTTTCCGGAATGCCATCGGCGCCGCGGCCCTTGCGCACTGAGACAGCAACCGGCTTCCCGTCGAGGATCTGCATCAAGCCATGCCGGCTATCGAGCAGATAGCTGCCCTCGCGCGCCATGAGGCTCGCCGGGCTCTCCGACTTCGCTGACGCGGGCTCGTGCTCGCCGTCAGAGACGATCACCTCCGGTTCGCCGTCATAGATTGCGACCGGAAGGAGGCCAATCGCGTCGTCCAGCGCGGTCGTGAGATCCTCGCCGTCACTCGGCACACAGGTGTAGGTCTCGCCAAACGGGCCGGAGGTCAGCGCGTGCGCGCCGAGCACAAGGTGGCGATGGCACGCGAACCAGCGGTTGACGCGAATTGGGCCCTCGTCCTCGGTCGCCGGGCGCACCTCGTCGAGCTCGAGCCACGAGAGGTCGCCTTCGGGCTCACCCTGCTTGCGCCGCCGGAAGAACAGGATGTCGACCACGACGTCGGTGCCGGCATCGGCGCGGAAGCTACCTTCAGGCAGGCGAATGGCACCGAGGAGATCAGCGTGCTTCGCGATCAGCGCGCGCGCCGAGCCATCCGCCTTGTCCATCGTGCCGTGCGATGTGACGAAGGCGGCGAGCCCGCCCGGCTTCAGAAGCTTGATCGCCTTGACGATGAAATAGTCGTGGAGCCGCAGACCGAGCGAGCGCAGCGCGCGGTCCGAGCGGACGGTGCGATCGGAGAAGGGCGGATTGCCGATCACGAGATCGAATCGTGCCGGCAGCTCGGTGCGCGCGAAATCGCCGGTGACGATCCGCGCCCGGGGCTGCAACAGCCGCGCGATGCGCGCTGTGACGGGATCGAGCTCGACGCCGGTGACGTGGGAGACCTCGCGCAGATCCGGCGGCATCAGCGCCGGAAACAGGGCGGTGCCGATGCCGGGCTCGAGCACGCGGCCGCCGCGCCAGCCGAAGCGCAGCAAACCCGCCCACATCGCCTGGACGATGAACTCCGGCGTGAAATGGGCATACTGCGTACAGCGCGCCAGCGAAGCGTAGTCAGCCTCATCGACCGCATCCTGCAGATTGGCCCCGATCTCGTCCCAGTCCTTCGCGAATTCGGCTTCGCCCGGTCGGCGGAAAACGCCATTGGCGAGCTCTGAGGCGCCGAAGCCGGTAAAGCGGATCAGTTGCCGCTGCTCCTCGTTCGTCGCGGGGCGCTCCTCGGCCTCGATCTGTGCGGCTAGCCGAACTGCGGCAATGCTGTCGCGGGCGCGCTGTTTCCAGCCCTTTGCGAGGCCGCGTTCGCCGGAAAGATAGAAACTGTCGCCGCACTTGCGGGGACCGTCCTCGGAGCGCCGCGCCGATTCGATCGCCGGCCTTACCGAAGCCGGCGTCGACGGCGGCGGATCATCCCCATGGTCGTCAGCGCCGCCGAAACCGGCGGCGAAGGCTGTGACGCCGAGGCCGAGGCTGGAGGAAAGGGCGGTATTGCCGAAGAGGTCGAGGGTGAATGGATCGTCATGCGCCATGGGAAATGTCCTCCAGTTGGGCGCGCGCCACCGTCCGCCGGCGCGGGCTGCGACGGACGGCACGGCGTTGCGGGAGTTGATGAGCGGGCCGGCGCCAGGCCGGGTGCTGAAATGCGATGCCCGGCGCGAGGCCGGGCTGCCGCGGGGCGGGGAGGGGAGGTCAGGCTAAGCCGCGACCGTCGCCGGCAGATGGCGGAACTGCACCGGCAACTTGGCCGCGATCTCTGCCTCGGTGAGGTCATCGAGCAGCTTCAGGACCGTGCCGCTCTGGCCGGTATAGACGAGTACGGTGCGGCGGCCGCGCATGGCAAGCGGCCAGCGCTCGCCGGCATAGCCGCGATAATCGTCATGCGTGCTCGACCAGATGTGCTCGAGCCGCTCGTCGCGCGTCATCGCGCGCACGGGCCGTGACTCGCGCTCGATGATCGCCGCCTTCATCCGCTCTGGCGACAGCCGATCGGAAAGATCGCAATAGCCATGGAACCAGCGCCGCCTTCCGTCGATGGCAAGCGCGAAGAAGATGCTGGTGACGCTGCCCGTCATGAATTCGCGCATCGCGAACATGTCGGCGCGCATGAACAGCGGTGGCAGGATCTCGAGCATGTAGTCGTGCTCGCGCTCGTTGACCTCAAACCACTCTCCAGCGAAGAGATGCTGGCCTACACCTTCGGCCATCGCGGGGTCACCACGATGGCGGTTGAATAAGCGGTGCATCTCGTGGCGCGTCGCAACGCCCTCGAAGACTTTGCGGATGCTGGGGGAGGTGTGCATGGGCGGCTCCTCTTGGCCTGGCCGGACTGACAGCGCGAGCGATCCGCCTGATCTCTTCGTCACTTCAGTCCTTCATCACACCTCCTCGCCGGCCGCATCGAAGATCCGGCGGGTCAAGGGCCGCGGAACGCGGGCGAAGCTTCACCCTTGACGCGCCGGTCGCGCATGCGGCAGCGCTCATTCCCACTTCATTTCCTCTCCCTCATTGTTCGATCTCCTTTTCCTTTGCTCAACACCAAGGCGTCAGAGAACCACTCATGCGGAGGCCTTGGTGCGGCGCCGCCACGCAGCCCGCGCGTCGCTCTCGCGCGCTACATCAAGAGTTAGCCGTCAGGCCCTTAAATCCTCATTCCAGTCGCCCGCGCACGGCCGCAATCGGTCATACCGCGCCCTTGCATCCGCCGCGACGACGCGAACACGGTCGGCGTAGATGTCGCCTTGCCGATTGTTGTCGGTTGCTGCCACGAGCCAAGCGCTGGCGCGCTCGGCGAGGCCGCGAATGGCGTCATCGGTCGCGGGCGACCAACCGCCGCCGGTGCTGACATAAAGGGTGTCAGGGCGCAGGGCCTCGATCGCGGCGAGGCTCATGGCATCGATGGCCGCCTCGGTGATACAGATCCGCTCGGACTCCCCCGGCCCGAAGCGAAAAAGCTTCTTGCCGCCGTTCGTGGCGAAGCCCCGCCATGCCGGTCCACGCTCCTCCCAGCCTGTGAGCGCTCCAGCAGAATCGATATGCGCCGCCCACATGCTGCCTTGGGGACCCTCTCGCAACCGGTCGCTGGCGACCGCCTGCTTCACGATGTCTGCTGGCAGTCCGCGCTCGCCGGTGAGATAGCGCCAGGCTGGCGAACCGGGGCGCGGCCTGAAGCGATGTCCCCACCGCTCTATAATGGACGCAAGGGCCTTGGGCCTTTCCGGGTGCTGCCATGCTGGTGCGCTTGGAACGAAGCCAACCACATCCGCAACACGGTCACATGCCTCGACGAAACCGTCGGCGCCGAGGTGTTCGGCAAGCGAAAATACGTCCCCTTTTGCCGGCGACAAGGGATCGAACCAGCCGCGGCCCTGGTGGATGACGATGATGATGTTGCTGTCGCGGCGATACTTGATCGCGCGCCGCGTGCTTTCCTTGACGTCGACCTTCCAGCCGTCTTTCTCCAAAAGGGCCGCGCAGCCAACCTTTTCTCGCAGCTCTTCAATTTCTCTCTTGTCCATTGTCTGCACCGGCGTCGCGCAGGCGACGTCCGGTCCCTCCTTCTGTTGGTCTCACCTGTTCCTAGCCTTGCGGCACATCCCCGACCGGCCGCGAAGCCTGCCGGGCGCAAGGGCGCGCGGACAAGCTGTCGAATTTGTCAGATAGCTGGGCGCGGCGAAGCTTCCCTTGCAGCCGGCATGGCGCCAGCGGCAGCCGGTCACCCGGCTCAATGAGCCGGGCACCAGGGGTCGTATTCATGGTTATGCGGATGTGAGCATAACCATGATTATGATCCATGGGAGATTATGGACAGCTCCGACTGAGAATGCCTGGGATAGCGCAGTCCGGCTCGAAGCCGGACTGCGCATAATCACAGCGATTGGAGGAAAGCCATAAGTTGGTCCGGTGGTTGATATCGTGCCGGTGCAGCCGTGATCGGCTGGAGCCGACTCAAAGCGGCCTCTTCATGGCGAGATCTGCCTCCAAGTAGATGTGCGTCGTGCTCGGATCCTCGTGTCCGAGCCACAGCGCGATGACGGTGATCTCCACGCCCGACTGTAGCAGGTGCATCGCTGTCGTATGGCGGATCGTGTGTGGCGAGATTGCCCGTTCAGCCAGGGGCGGGATCTGGCGCGCTGCCTGCGCGACTGCCAGTGCGAGTCGCTGAGCCGCCCTGGACCGCGATAGCCGGCCGCCTGCTTTGCTTGGGAACAGATACCCCTGTGGGCCGGCGTCTTGCAGATGGCGACGCCACTGCCGGAGTGTAGCGGCCGTCGCCTTCCAGAGTGGGACGCTCCGTCGCTTTCTCCCCTTGCCGTGGAGATGAGCGACTGGCGAGACATCCAGCACCACGTCGCCAGCCCGGAGGTTGATCGCCTCGGAGATCCTGGCTCCGGTGTTGTAAAGGAACGTAAACAGGGCCTGATCGCGCCGCCCAGCCCATGTTGCGCAGTCCGGCGCCGCGATGATCGCGTCCATTTCAGCGCGGGACAGGAAACCGAGTACAGGCTTGTCGTGACGCTTCTGCGGGACGGCAAGGCTGCGCTCAATGACCGCAAGCACGGTCAGATCTTCGTGGGCGGCATACTTCAAGAACGTGCGGATCGCCGACAGGCGCGCGTTACGGCTCCGTACGCTGTTCTTCCGCTCGCGCTCGAGGTGATCGAGGAAGGCGAGGATCAGCGTCGCGTTCAGGTCGGCGAGGGCGAGGTCGGTCGGCGCTTTGCTTATCGCCTTCTCCGCGAACGCGAGCAGCAGCTTTGAACGTGTCGCGGTAGGCCGCGACCGTGCTGGGACTGACTGCACGCTGTTGGCGCAGATGATCGACGAAGAAGCGCTGGAGGAGCATCGGGAACGAGGGGATCATGTCAGTCACGACCCGCCTCCCCGCACTGCGGTACAAGCGCCTCGAAGCGATCGCCGGCCAGCGCCATGAGCTCGGGCACAGCCTGCAAGTACCAATAGGTGTCGCCGAGATTGACGTGGCCGACGTAGGTCGAGAGCGCCAGCATTGTGTTGTCAATGTCAGCGCCTTCGGCCTGCCAGAGCATCAGCCGCCGGCAAATGAAGGTGTGCCGCAGATCGTGGATACGGATGAACCGATGGCCGCCGCGCGGCACGATGCCGAGGTCTGCCGTCAGCCGGAGCCACGCGCGGCGCACGGCCCCGTAGCCCAGAGCTTCACCGCTGCGCTCGTCGAGAAAAAACGGCGCAGAATGGTCGGTCGCGCCGAGCCTCGCTCGGGTGCGCAGGTAATCTCGCAAAGCTGCTGACGCGGTCGGGTGCAACGGAACCATGCGTGTCCTCCCGAATTTGGATTGCTTCACCGTGATCTGCGTTGCAGCCTCGTCGAGCTCTCCGCAGCGGAGACACAGCGCCTCCGAAATGCGCAGACCCGCCGCCGCAAGCAGACCAAGGAGCGTCGGGAACGTCGCCGGGCCGGCACCGAACACTGGCGGAAGAGCACGCGCGGCTCCGATGATCGCGTTCACCTCGTCCGGTGTGAAGATGTGTGGCGCTAGGCGGCGCTTCGAGCGCCCGAAGGGTGAGCCTTCGGGGAAGGTGGTTCCTGACTCGGCACCAGCCAGATGACGCGCAAATGGCCGGAGTACGTTGAGCCGCTGCGCCCAGGTGAAGGGATCGGCATGCATCGCCTCCTCCTTCGCCCAGCGCAGCACGAGGGCGGACGTGAGCGGACCTTGGTGGCCGCTTGCGTCGGCGAAGCGGGCGAAGGCGAGCGTGAGATTGCCCGACCGATCCAGCACGAATCCGAGGCGGCGGCGCTCGGCGA
Source organism: Bradyrhizobium sp. CCH5-F6 (assembly GCF_001556045.1). Lineage (GTDB taxonomy): Bacteria > Pseudomonadota > Alphaproteobacteria > Rhizobiales > Xanthobacteraceae > Bradyrhizobium. The sequence goes on along the minus strand of NZ_LSIC01000188.1, from coordinate 30,350 downwards.
GGTAGGCCTTGGCGCGCGCGAGCATTGTGACGGGGGTGCTCATGCGGCCGCTCCAGGCCAGGGCAGCGCGACGGCCGACAGCCGCGTGATGTCAACCCGCGCATAGCCCGCGGAGGTGACGATGCTTCGGTGACGTAGAACGTCAGCGATCTGCTTCATTGGCACGCCGCTGTTGACCAGCCGGCTTGCGAGCGTGTGACGGAGGATGTGAACGCGGCTCCGGTCCCAGCCCAGCCGGGCATAGTCGGCGTGAAGCGTCTTCTGCACGACACGTCTACCAACGGGCTCGCCGAGCGGCGCGACGTGGCGGACGAACACTTCTCGTTGGGCGGTTGCCGGCCGCTCGTGGAGGACATAATCGACAATCGCTTCGCCGGTCGCGAGCGAGAGCGGGAGTACGTCGGACCGCCGGGCCTTGCCGGCAGGCACCCTTACGATGCCTTCCTCCCAGTCAATGTCATCAAGGGTTAGTCGGATGACCTCGCTCGAACGCAAGCCGAGATCGGCCAGGCAGCGCACGATGGCGTAGCCTCGCCGGCGCGACGGACAAGGCCGGTCAAACGCCGAGAACAGCTGCTCGACATCGGCGGCCGACAGGGCCTCCGGGAGCTCGGCATCCCGCCAGAATGCCGGGCGCGGCACCGCTTTGAGGAGATGAGCAACGTCGTCGCCGAGCAGTGCGCGATAACGGAGATAGCAGCGGACTGCCCCACCCATGACACGGATCGTGCTGGTGCTCCAGCCGGCGTCGCCAAGGACGAAGGCGCGAACGGCATTGGGCGTGATGACGCTCAGATCGATCGGTTGTGTGCTAAACTGCTCCCGGAGCAGGCGTCGAATGATGCGGCGGCGGTGATCGCGCGTGCCCTGCGTCAGTCCCCAGATCTCGTTCATTTTAGCGTCGAACTGGGCGAGCTCCACCTCGATGGCGTTGGGTGCTGGAGACGCGACAATGCAATGCATGCGCAGAACGCGCAGCAAATTGTTAATCGCCGCCCTGTTGAGGATGAGGCCACGCGGGACCGGGGGCTCGCATGAGCAGATCGCCAGGTGGCCGGTGAGGAAACGGCCGATCCGAGCCTCGTCGATGTTGCTTGGTCCAGCGTCTTCACTGTGCAACCAGTCGCCGAAATGAAGAGCACAGGCGGTATATCGACGGCGACGCTTAGCTCCGTAGCGGCCGCGAGCGAGGTAATCCGTATAAAGGCCCATGATGGGCCAGAGAACATTGTCCGGATCTTCGGTCCTGAGAAGGCGTCGGGATATGGGCATGCTCGATCTCCGTCGTTGGGAGTTTGAGCAGGCCCTCGGATTATGTGCAGTTCAATCGAAGATGCGCCGAACGATAGGCTCGGCACATCAAGGATTTGTCTCGGGCGACAGCCTTAGCTGTCCATAATCTCCCATGGATCATAATCATGGACGATGGCGTCCTGGTCGCCCTCGTATTCGCTGGAGACCATCACACCGAATTCGTTCTCAGCCTGGAAAAGGATGACCGGCACCATCAGCGTGCGGGCCAGATCGAAGGCGTGGTTCTGAGCGAGGGCGAGATTGTGCGACATCGAAAGGCTCCCGTCTTGCGGCGGGGACCATCCCCGCTCGACAGGCGCCGACGTGTTCGGGGGCGGTCGCGGTCACCTCGTAGGCGAAGCCGAAGAGGTCGCACGCTTGCGTAGCGAACCCCTTGCGGGTTGATCGTGGAAGGCCGCACCAGAACCAAGGAAAGCCCATTCGAGAGCGGGGCTGGTCCTTCTCCGAAAGCATCGTGTGCCGCACTGCACATCTTTCATCCGCGGGCCCTTGCCGACCAGATCGCGACGCGAGAACAAGTGTGATCCTTGTTGTTGAAGCAGCGAGGCGCGTTCGATGCCTACGAACGAGCGTGGGTCAGCTTGACAGGCGTGGGTTCGGAGTTAGCGCGGCGAGAATAGCGCTCGTTTGGTTTGCCCTACCGGATCGCTGCACCGGGCAGAGCGTGAATGAAGAGCCAGTATCGGCAAGACTTAGTCTGATCGGCGTGGCAAGCGATTGTGTTCGGCAAGATCGAAGAAGCGGGTGAACTCACCTTGAAAGGTCATAGCCACGGTCCCGGTGGGACCATGCCGCTGCTTAGCTATGATGATCTCTGCTTTGCCGCGCGCATCGCTCATTTCTGTTTCCCAAGCGAGGTACTCGTCGGTGCCGGGCTTCGGCTCCTTGTTTTTGAGATAATATTCTTCACGAAACTCTTGTTCAATCGAGCCAGACTCGCGGAGATCTGAGAGTTGCGGGCGTTTTTCATCGCGGTTCTCGACCAAGCGTGAAAGCTGGGATAGCGCAATGACTGGCACATTAAGTCCTTTGGCGAGCGCTTTTAGGCCGGTCGTAATCTCAGTGATCTCCTGCACGCGGTTCTGCGCCGCACGCGGTGACTTGCCCTGCATGAGCTGGATATAGGACAATAATGAGGTGCAGTCCTCGTTGTCGTTTCAAACGGCGCGCGCGGGCCGCGAGTTGAGCGATGGAGACGGCGCCAGTTTGATCGATGAGGAGCGGCAGACGCCGCATCCTTTGACGGCAATCGAGCAGCTTACCGAAAGCTGCCTCGTCGATGTCGCCACGCCTGATATTGGAGGACGGGATCTCCGTCTGCTCCGAGATTACGCGAGTGGCGAGTTGCTCCGACGACATCTCCAGAGAAAAGAAAGCAACGACGCCACCAGCCGCGGGTTTAGTCGAGACACCGACTTGCTGTGCCGCATCGTAGGCGCTGGCAACATTGAAAGCTATATTGGTGGCTAGAGACGTCTTTCCCATGCCGGGCCTACCAGCAATGATGATGAGGTCCGTTGGCTGAAGGCCTCCCATTTTTGCATCGAGGTCCTTGAGGCCGGTTGCGAGGCCAGAAAGCCTGCCATCGGACTGGTACGCTTGCACGGCCCGATCAATGGCGCTGTCGAGTGCGGTCTCGAACGTCTCGAAGCCTCCGCCATAGCGCCCCGTTTCGGCGATTTCGTATAGTAGCTGCTCGGCATGCTGAATCTGATCTGCTGGAGCGCAATCGATGGGTGCTTCAAATGCGCCATTGAGCATGTCCTCGGCGATCCTGATCAACTCACGTCGCACGGCTAGATCGTAGACCGTCCGGCCGTAATCGACCGCATTGATGATCGTCGTCGCCTCCGCGGCCAAGCGCGCGAGATACTGCGCCATCGATATTCCAGCCACATCAAGAGTGGCGGGAAAGAAGGTCTTCAGCGTGATCGGATTGGCCACCTTGTTCGAGCGGATCAGCTCGCTGATCACCTCAAAGATGCTCCCGTGCAGCGGCTCAAAGAAATGATTCGCCTTCAGGAAATCCGCAACACGATGAAAGGCGTCGTTGTTGATCAGCATAGCACCGAGCAGCGCTTGCTCGGCTTCGATATTGTGCGGCGGCTGGCGGTACGGAGGAGCCTCTGACGGCGTCAGTTTGAAAGCGGCTTCTGCCATGTTGGTCCCCCATCCACCCGATGTTGAAATGCAGGACCTACGACGAACAAGGGATCATGCAGGGGATAGGTAACGAATCGCCCCCCAGCGAGGAAGTGTACCGCCAATAGGGGTAAAACCAATCGATTCGCCCCTTCCAGATCGGGGCAGAGTTTGTTGGTTGGGCCGCTCGCCCGTTCGCGTCAGGGATGGCAGCCCGTAAGGGGGAAGACCCGCTCGCGGGGCTTCAGCGCAGCCTCCAGCCCGGCCCGCAGGGCGACGCCCGCTTTCTTCGCAGTCAGAGGCGCACAACAGCCGATATATTATCCGAGACCGGTCGTTGCGCACCCTCCATGCCTTTCATCACCGGTATTAAAATTCTGAATCGATAGGCCTGATCGATTCGATAACTTAATTGGACGGCGGTTTCGACAGTTGCGATTCTTGCGCATGTCCGAACTCACGGTGCCATACCTCGTGCTCCAACGGTGCGATCCGGCCCGCAATATGGCCAGATTCTATGTCCTCACGATCGAACCGACTCTGTTCGGTGATACGGCGTTGGTGCGCGAATGGGGGCGTCTCGGCAAACGCGGCCGCCGGCGGATGGATCTTTTTGCCGGGAAGGTCCAGGCCGTCGAAGCGCTCGAGGCTTGGCTGGTCCGCAAAAGACGCCGTGGTTATGTTCCAAAGAATCCCGCGCCTTGAATGCAACCACCCAACCTACCATCCTGATTGAACCGTCGATCTTGGAACTTCTTACAAGCGGGACAGCTATTTTGCGCATTACGGGAGCAATCCCTGCCGAAACGCGAGCGCCACAGCGTGGGGAAGGGTTGATGCAGCAAGATTTCCCCTTGCGTTGTCCAGATGGAACTTTACGCCGCGTGAAGAAACACCAAGAAGATCCGCGATGTCCTGCATCGTCTTGCCATCTGAGATCAAGGCGAGGCACTGCCGCTCGCGCTGAGTCAAGGGGCTTACCTGCTTCCCGTTTGGGGACGTGCGTTCAACTCTGGAGGCGCTCACATGCGCATGGTAGGTGAGACCCAGCCTTTCCAACATGTCCTGCGAGCTCTCGATGAAACGATCGAGTCCCAGGCTGCGCTCGTCAACCGCCAGCGTAAACGCCGCGAACTGGTTCTGACTCGAGGGAATGCGAACCGTCAGGCCAGTCCTGATCTTGAAGCTGAGCGCATCGTCAAACAGACGGCGCTCTTTCGCTGATTTTGCACTTCGCGCTTCACGTCCATCCCACAGGAACACCCGGCTCGTGTTTCGCGGTTCCTGAAGAACGGGGTCGATGTTGTGATACCCTTCCCGAAAATAGTGGCTGGTCCAGCTCTTCGGATAGGAAGAGATCAGATTGGGGCCATTGGCGCGCTGACCAAAATAAGCGAACCACCGGAATCCCAGGGCATGCGCAGCTCGTTCCGCGACACGCCGAAAATCATCTTCCGTATGGGCAGCGTGCAGACAATCGACAAATTCATCGCATGCTCTTTTGACATCTTTCATTGCGCCACTTCAGTCGCTTCTTAGTTCCCACAACGCGAACAATCTGACGATTCGCGTTTCACGTGCAGGCGTGTATTGCGACGTTGCGGCAGCTTTGCGGCAAGAACGATTCCAAACACCCCCTGTCAGAACTGACAGCGCAACGCCGTGACCGTGGCTGCTTTCTTGATCTCGAAGCTGTGATTCGTAAGTTTGAGGTTAAGAATGAAGGTCATTGTGCGTAGCCGTCCGGCACTCCTGCACGACTCCGAACTAACGCTGGGAATGCATCGCCTGCGAGGGCGCGTGTTCAAGGATCGGCTCGACTGGGACGTCTCTGTTTCCAACGGACTGGAGATCGATCAGTACGACACCTTCAAGCCGACATATCTGCTGGCACTCGAGCGGACCGAGGTCGTGGGTTGTGTTCGCCTGCTGCCGACCACTGGGCGCAACATGCTCGCCGATACGTTCCCGGTGTTGCTGGATGGCAACCCGGCGCCGAAGGCGACGACGGTTTGGGAGAGCTCGCGCTTTTGCGTTGACACAAAGACTGTTGCGGCAACAGCAGAGAATGGTCTGCGCAAAGCGACGTTCCTGCTGTTTGCAGCCATGATCGAATGGGGGCAGCAACGCGACCTTCAGGCCATCGCAACCGTCACTGATCTGCGCATGGAACGCATCCTGCGCCGGGCCGGATGGCATCTCGATCGCCTCGGCACGCCTCGTCAAATCGGGCCGACCAAAGCCGTCGCTGGATTGCTGCCCGTCACCGATAAGGCTCTCGACGCGATCCGAGCGGCCGGGCAGATCTCAGGGCACGCAATTGACGCGCCATCAAGCTTGGCGATCGCGGCCTAACATCGAACGTCCTCAGCTCCTGACAAAAAGGCTCTCGCCATGGATCCAGCAGCATTCGCGGCTCTGGTCGAACAATGCGCCCCGACGGCAATGGTCCGGCCGCTGACGGCCATCGTGCGGCAGGCGAGCTCGTTCGAGCCGCTGCTCATCACGAGCGAAGGGCGCAAACCAATTCCGATTCAAGCCACCGATCGTGACGAAGCCATCCAGCTCGCGACCGAGGCCATCGCCGCCGGCCAGCAGGTCCGAACCGGGCTCGCTCAACTTGATGCTGAGGAAACAAAGAAGGCCGGGCTGACGGCTACCACGACCTTCGATGCGTGCCAGCACATTGCTGGCCTTGGCAGATTGTTCGACGCGCGACTGCAAGCGGCGGGCATAAAAAGCGCAAACCGCGACGAGGCGATAGCGCACGTTGTCGCAAGTTTCTCGGCCAAGGCTCCCAGCCAAGCGCCCGAGCCTCGCACCCAACCGATGCCATCTGCCGATGGTGATCGCCCCACCGGCGATACGACAATCAATCGACCCGCAGCCTCTACCAGCGAGCGCCCACGTTGGGACGTCTATCGCTCCGGACTAGGCACGTCAGCCTTTGTTTACGAACGATGAGAACGCCGTCTTTTCCTCTCAACACCACAGGCGGTCCGGACCGGGGCCGGCTGCATTGCCAATCGGAGCGCTGCCATGACTTCTCCTCTTAAACACTCCGCTGCCCTGCTTTGCATGGGGGCCGTTCTCAGCATCGCGTTGGTTGAGCCGGCGCTGGCGCAGACCGCGAACATCGAAGGCGTGCTGCAGAACATCGTCAACATGCTGACCGGCAACGTCGCTCGGCTGCTGGCGACGCTGGCGGTCATCATCGTCGGTATCGCCTGGATGTTCGGCTATCTCGATCTGCGCAAGGCCGCCTATGTCGTGCTGGGCGTCGCCATCACGTTCGGCGCCTCCGAGGTGGTCTCGACCTTGACTGGGGGTCATTGATGGTCGAGGCCGCGCGTCTCACGGAGGACACCTTGTTCCTCGCCTGTACGCGTCCCGCCATGGTTGCCGGCGTCACGATGGAGGCCATGGCTCTCAACGTGATGTTCTCCTGCATCCTCTTCCTAGTGGCCGGGAGCATCGTCTACGGCTTCGTTGCGATTCCGATCCATGGTCTCTGTCGCATCATCTGCCGACACGACCCTAACATGTTCCGGATTCTAATCGCCTGGATCGAAACCCGTGGGCGCGCGCGCAACGCCGCCTTCTGGGGCGGCTCGTCCTGCACGCCACTCAAGCTCGTTCGGCGATATCGAACAAGGGACGTCGGTTATGCGCAATAGGGCGCTTAAAACCCGGGAGATCGAGCCCAACGTCTACCTGCCGTTCGGCCGGCATGTCACCGACACAGCGATCGGTCTTACAACCCGAGCCCTGCTGACTGTGATCCGGATTGACGGCACCTCGTTCGAGACTGCCGAGACGTCGGATCTGAACGATCTGCATGCTAAGCTGAATCTGACCCTGCGCAACGTTGCAGATCCGCAACTCGCCCTCTGGAGCCACCTGGTGCGCCGCCGGACATCGGTCTATCCCGACGGCGCCTTCCGGTCGACCTTTGCGACGGCACTTGACGCACAATATCGCCAACGACTTTGCAAGGAAGCGCTATTTCGCAACGATCTGTATCTGACCCTGGTTTGTCACCCCGGCCGCACGGCGACGGATACGGCGGCCGCGTTCTTTCGGCGGGTTGGCCGAAGCGTAGGGAACTCCGCCGAGGTCGACAGCGCGGCCCTGAAGCGGCTTGACGATGCTACGCGAGATATCGTTGCGGCACTCGATCGTTACGGAGCCCGCGCGGTCGGCTTGTTTGAGCGCGACGGCATCACCTTCTCAGAACCGATGGAGCTGCTCCACGCGCTCGCCTCCGGGGAATGGATGTCGATGCCATTGCCGCAAGGGCCGATCGGTCCTGCGCTCTATTCGAATCGCGTCATCTTCGGCCGCGAAGCCCTCGAGATCCGCGGGGCCGGTGGATCGCGATTCGCTGGCATGTTCGGCCTCAAGGAGTATCCGGCATCCACCCGGCCCGGCCTATTGAACGCGCTGCTGTCGGCGCCGTTTGAGCTCATCGTCACGCAATCATTCGCGTTTTTGGCGAAGGCGGACGCCAAGACGGTGCTGACGCGCAAGCAGAACCAGCTGGTCTCGGCCCAGGATCCGGCCGCCTCACAGATCGACGAGCTCTCTGACGCGCTCGACGATCTCGAATCCAACCGGTTCGTGCTTGGAGACCATCACCTCTCGCTCTTGGTCTACGCAGATACGCCGTTGCAGCTGCAGGATCATATGAGCGTGGCACGTCGCGCACTGGCCGATGCGGGTGCTGTGATCGCACGAGAAGATCTTGGACTTGAAGCCGCCTATTGGGCGCAGCTTCCTGGCCTATTCAAATACCGGGCACGCACTGGCGCGATCAACTCGCGGAATTTCGCGGCGTTCTCGCCGTTCCACACCTATCCGACCGGGCAGCCAGCGGGGAACCATTGGGGACCGGCGGTAGCGATGCTCAAGACCGCATCCGGCTCACCCTTTTACTTCTCCTTTCATTACGGCGACCTCGGCAACACCTTCATCTGCGGTCCCTCAGGATCCGGCAAAACCGTCGTGCAGAATTTTCTGCTGTCTCAGGCGGAGCGGTTAGGTGCGTCCTACGTTTTCTTCGACAAGGACCGTGGCGCCGAGATTTTCGTGCGCGCCGCCGGTGGCACCTATCTGACACTCCACAATGGTACCCCGACCGGTTGCGCGCCACTCAAGGCGCTGGAGCTGACGCCAGCGAATCTTTCCTTCCTGGGCGAACTGATCCGAAAACTCGTCACCCCGGACGATCGCCCGCTGACGGTGATCGAGGAGGAAAGGATCGATTCCGGACTGCGCGCGCTCGGTCAATTGCGCCAGTCGGAGCGATCGTTCGGGACACTGCGGGCTTTTCTCGGACAGCAGGACCGCGAGGGCATTGGTGCGCGGCTCGAGCGATGGTGCCGCGGCGCTCCCTTCGGCTGGGTGCTCGATGGCGATCACGACGCCATCGGCCTCGACGCCCGGTTCATTGGTTTCGACATGACCGATCTCCTGGATCATCCCACGGTGCGCACGCCGCTGATGATGTATCTGTTCCATCGCGTGGAGCGGCTGATCGACGGCCGGCGCCTGATCATCGACATCGACGAGTTCTGGAAGGCCCTTGGAGACGAGGCATTTCGTGATCTCGCCAACAACAAGCTGAAAACCATCCGCAAGCAGAACGGCGTCATGGTGTTCGGCACGCAGTCGCCACGCGACGCGCTCGCCTCGCCGATCGCGCATACCATTGTCGAACAATGCCCGACCCAGATCTTCCTGCCGAATGCGCGGGGAACACGCGCGGACTATGTCGACGGCTTCCATCTGACCGACACGGAATTCCGCCTGATCAAGGAGGAGCTCGCACCCGAAAGCCGGCGCTTTCTGGTCAAACAGGGGCACAACTCAGTGGTGGCGGAACTCGACCTCGGCGGCTTCGACGACGCGCTTGCCGTCTTGTCGGGGCGTACCGAAACGGTCGAGCTGCTTGATCGCATTCGCAAGCAGGTCGGCGACGACCCCGCGCGATGGCTGCCGGTATTTCACGGTGAGCGAAGGAAAACGCAATGATGGTCCAACGTAGGCCGACGGCTCTCGCCTGCCTGTCCGTTGTCACCCTGCTGACGGCCTCACCGGCCGGGGCGGAGATCGTGTTCGACCCAAGCGTCTATGCCCGGCAGTTTGAGCAACTGACGGAGCTGAAAAAGCAGGTCGATACCCTGACATCACAGCTCAAGGTCGCACAGGATCAATTGAGCCAAGCCAAGCAGCTTTATGACAGCTTCAACAAGCGAACCAACGCCAACGACATCGGCGCGCTCTTGAACACACCACAGTTTCGGAAGGTTCTGCCCCAGCAGTTCTCGGACATCGAACGGCTCGTCACGGGGCAGGGCGGCGGAAATTTTGCCGACGCCATCGACCACTATCTTTCGCAGAACCGCGCGTATGCCGGCAACAGCGGAAACTCGTACTACCAAAGCGAGCTCGACCGGATCGCCCGGCAGGCGGGCGCGAAGCACTCCATGGGCCAGGCGGTGTACGACACGGCCTCGCAGCGCATCGATGCGCTTGAGGAACTCAGGGCTCGCATCAGCTCGGCGAGCGACGCCAAGGAGATCCTCGATTTATCCGCGCGGCTGCAGGCCGAACAGGCGCTGCTGCAGAACGACGTGCTCCGAATGCAGGGTCTGGCGATGATCCAACAGGCCCGCATGGACATGGATGCTCAACGAGAGCGGGAGAGACGGCGACAACTGGTCGATGAAATGAGGGCGGCCCTGCAATGAAGACGAGCCTTGCCATTGTTCTCCTCACCGTCGCCGCGACCCTTGCGGGCTGCAACGACGTCAACAAAGGTCAAGAAGCAAAAACTGTCGGCTGGTTCTTGGATCATCGGGATGAGCTTGCGATAGCTCTCAAGGCGTGCCGCGATAATCCGGGCGAGCGCAGGAACACTCCCGACTGCATCAACGCCAATGAAGCCCGCAAGAAGGCCTTCGTCAAAGAGATGAAGGACGCCCTGAAGTAAGGACCGCCACGATGGCTGTAAACGTCTTCGACAGTTTCCTGAAGGAGTTTGAGCAACCGATCACGGCATTCGTGTCGACCTCGGTCTCGAACCTCGCCACCTACATCGACGGACCACTTCGCACCGCCGTAATGCTCTATGTTGTTCTCTATGGTTTTGCCGTGATGCGCGGCGCGATCTCCGAACCAATTATGGAATTCGCCTGGCGGGCGATGCGGATCGTGGTCGTCGTGCTGCTGGCAACGAATTCGAGCGCTTTTCAGCAATACGTCACCACCCTGTTCTTCGATTCCTTGCCAAAGGAGATCGGCAATGCGCTGGCGGGCTCCGGGCTGAATACCAGTTCCGGGGCTCCCTTCGATCAACTTCTCTCCAAAGGGATCGACGTCGCTAATAAGATCTACGATCAAGCAGGAATAACCGACGTGGCGCCGGCACTGATTGCGGGCATTCTTCTCGTTTTTGTAGCAGTCGGTTCTTTCTTGCAGTTTGCTATCCTGCTCTACGCCAAAGTAGGTCTTGGCGTCGTCATCGCGCTCGGCCCGCTCTTCATCGCACTGGGCCTATTTGAGGCAACCCGCCCGTTTACAGAAGCCTGGCTTCGGCAGCTCGCGAACTTCGTGATCCTGCTGGTCCTGGTGGTCGCTCTGGTCGGCTTGATGCTGACTACTGTCAGCGGCTTCATCGACAGGTTCGCGGCCAACGCCGGGACGGCGGGTGAGATGGTGGTGGCCGCGGTCGCCATCAGCGCAGTGCTGGGTCTGTCAGGATACATCTCACTTCAATTGCCGACCATCGCGGGCGGTCTTGCCGGGGGAGGGGCGTCTCTGGCAAGCCGACTGGTCACGAGCCCAATGATCGCCAATGCCACGGCCGCCGCCGGAGGTGCCTATGCCGGCGCCCGGTGGTCGGCCGGCCGCGGCCTCGCTGCACTCAGAGCCAGCCGTCAAGGCGGCAGCATGCGGCGCGCTCAATCGCGCGGCGCGACGGCGGCCTAAGCAAAAAAGGTCGCCAGAAGAGGCGACAGATAAAACAGGGGCATCAGAACGATGTGGCGTCGACTATTCATCATTTGCGTCATTGCATGGCAGCTTGGGGGCTGCGCGAACTGGTCAAAGGGGCCGCCCTCTTGTGATGGCCTGGCTCGGCGGCCGCTCAATCGCTCGCTGTGGGATTGGGAGGCCGGCGCACCACCGGCGACGCCGGAACCGCAAGCTTCGCCGTCCGCACCTATCATCCGGAAGGGCGAAGGCAGTCCGTCAGCACCTTCGACCCATCTCGCCGCGTCCAGCCATTCAGCCGATATTGCGGCCTCTTACCGCGCCTGTGGCAAGGAGGCGTGAGATGGTCGGGCATGATGACCTGAAAAGCTATTTCGACAATGCGCGGCGATGGGAACAGGACCTGTTACTCTCGGCCCATCGCTCGCGGCGAACAGCGTGGGTGGTTGCCGCTGGCGCCTGCGCCTTGGCGGTGGCCTCAGTGGGTGCGGTCGCAGCGCTAGCGCCGCTGAAAACGGTCGAGCCGTTCGTCATCCGGGTCGACAATGCGACCGGCATTGTCGACACCGTCTCCGCCCTTAACTCGAACCCGGCGCGCTACGACGAGGCCGTCACCAAATATTTCCTTGGGCGCTACGTTCGCGCTCGGGAAGGCTACAGCTATCCGGAGGCGGAAGCCAATTTTAGGACGATTTCGTTGCTTTCGGGGCAGGGCGAACAAGCCCGCTTCGCAGCCTGGTACCGCGGCTCCAATCCCGAAAGTCCGCAGGTCGTTCAGGGCCGCTTTGGCGTTGCCACGGTCCGGATCAAAGCGATCTCTCTCCTAGCCGACAATGTGGCGTCTGTTCGGTTCATGAAAGAGACCCGCAAGGGCGAGGAAACCCACATTACTCACTGGGTCTCGACCCTGACCTTCTCTTACGCCAACGCACCGATGTCGTCCGCCGACCGTCTGATCAATCCGCTCGGCTTTCTGGTTTCGGAGTATCGCGCCGATCCGGAGGTCGTGCCATGAAACGTTTCGCGATTTTGATGACTTTAGCTCTCGGACTTGCCGGACCCGTGCTGGCCCTGCAACAGCCGACGCCGGGCCAACACGATGCGCGCGTACGCACCGTGACCTATGATCCAGCCAATGTGGTCCGCCTCAACGGCGTCATTCGCGCCTCTACCCAGGTGGTCTTTGCCGATGACGAGGAGATTGCGCATGTTGCCATCGGCGACGCCATCGCATGGGAGGTCGCGCCCGCGGGTTCGATTCTCTTCCTCAAGCCGCGCGAAAAACATCCATCGACCAATCTGCAGGTCGTCACCACCCGGGCCGACGGGCGAAAGCGTTCCTATCAGTTCGAGTTGTCGATCGCCGAGACGACGCTCGCGGACAGCTACTTCGTCGTCCGCTTTGCCTATCCCGGCGACGAGATCGAGCGCCGGCGCGTCGAAGCGGCTGCCCGGGGCGCCGAGCGGGAAGGCGCACTGATCGATCAGACGTTTGACCTGCATCATGCCTATGGTGCGCGCAATTGGCGATTTTCGGCCCAGGGCTCGATCGACCTCGAACCCGAAGCCGTCTTCGACGACGGCAAAGAGACGACCTTCCGCTTCGCTGGCAATCGCGAGATCCCGGCGATCTACCTGATTAACTCGGACGGCTCTGAAAGTCTGGTGCCTAAGGATGTTCGCGGCGAGCTCGTGGTGGTCCACGCCACGGCTCGCGAGTTTCGGCTGCGCAAGGGCGAGACCGTGCTCTGCATCTTCAACGAAGCCTTCGATGCTGTCGGCGTCAATCCCGGCACCAACACCACGAGCCCCTCAGTCGAGCGGCGGGCGAAGAGGTCATCTCCAACCCTTAAGGCGCGATGAGGCGGGTGCAACATGACCGAGCTTGAACATGAGACGCTTGCCGGCGAACGCGGAATTACTCCGGTGGGAGGAGGGGACAATGGTCGAACGGCGATGCTCAAGCGCGGCTTCGGCGCGCTCGCGCTCACCGCATTCGCCTTCCTGATTATCTGGGGAACCTGGAAAAGCGATAAGCCGGTCAGCGAGTCCGCCCGCAAGCTCATGATCCGCCAGGCGGCGGCGTTCGAGCCGGCCGCGGAAGCGCCTGCCGCGCCCATCACCACGGCATCCATTCCGGTCGCACCTATCTCAGCCACGCCGGCGGCCCCGGCGCCGGCTCCCGACCAGATGCTCGAAAGCGCGCGGCGCGCGCCGGTGCTGGCCTACAATCGGCCGGTCGCATCGGGACGTTCGGCCCGTGACGTCCCGAGTGCAGGTGTCCCCGTTGATCCCTATGATTTTGGACGGGCCGAGCCACGCAATGAGCTTGCAGACAAGCTGAAACCTACTCCGATCGAAGGCGTCCGTGCAGCGCGGCTTCCCAATCGCAATCTTCTGGTCACCCAGGGCACGTCGATCCCTTGCGTGCTGGAGACCGCGATGTCGTCGGATGTGGCCGGCTTCGTCTCCTGTGTCGTGCTGCGCGACGTGATGTCCGATTCGGGCAACGTTGTGCTCATGGAAAAGGGCACACAAGTGGTCGGCGAATATCGGGGCAATGTCCGGCGCGGCTCCAAGCGGATGTTCGTGCTATGGGCTCGCGCCAAGACGCCGACGGGTGTCATCGTGGCGCTGGCCTCACCCGCCACAGATGCGCTCGGCCGCGCGGGGTTCGACGGCGACATCGACACGCACTTCTGGGAGCGCTTCGGCTCGGCGCTGTTGTTGTCAATCGTCGGCGATGCCTCTTCGATCGGACGCCAGCAGCTGCAAGACGGCTCGATCCAGATCAACAACACGGCTGGCGCGACCAACACGGCCGCCGGCATCGCCGTCGAGCAGTCCATCAACATCCCGCCAACGCTGAGTAAGAATCAGGGCGAGCTGGTCAATATCTTTGTCGCGCGCGACCTCGATTTCTCGTCGGTCTACCAACTCAAGCGGATCGAAAGCCGCACCCAGATTCTCGACCGCACCCTCCCCGGAGGCATCGTCGGGCCGGCTACGGTGACAAAATGAGTCAGGTCGCATCCATCGGACATGATGGCGGGCGTCTGGTGCTGGCGCGCTATCTCGAGCCGCTGGCTCCTTACCTCACGGACGACACCCTGACCGAAATTGTCGTCAACCGTCCCGGCGAGATCTTCGTGGAAGGGCCTGACGGTTGGACCCGGCATCAATCGGAAGCCCTTACGCAAACTTACCTCTCTCATCTTGCAACCGCAGCCGCAAGTCACACCCGCCAGGACATCGGGCCGGAATATCCGGTGCTCTCGACCAGCCTAATCGGCGAGGAGCGCTGTCAGATCGTTGTGCCACCCGCCGTCCCTGGTGGCATGATCAGCCTCACGATCCGCAAACCGTCAACGCTGACGATGAACCTGGACGCTCTGGAGCGGGTAAGACTGTTCGATGAGGTCCGCTCCGCCAGTGACGAGCTGGACGCTGACGAGCATCGACTGCTCGCCCTGAAAGAGGCCGGCCAATGGCGGGAGTTCCTTGAGCTGCCGGAACCCGCCGCAATATCCTGATCTCGGGGGCGACGGGTTCCGGCAAGACCACTCTGTCCAAGGCACTGATTGCCGCGATCCCGGCGCATGAGCGGCTGATCACCATCGAAGACACCGCCGAGTTGGTTATCCCGCATCAGAATTGCGTCCGGCTGCTCTATGCTAAGGATGGGCAGGGAGTAGCCAAGATCGGCCCGCGCGAACTGCTGGAATCGTCCTTGCGGATGCGGCCCGACCGCATCTTGCTGCAAGAGCTGCGCGACGGCACCGCCTTCTTCTATCTCAGGAACGTGAATTCGGGGCACCCGGGATCGATCACGACCGTTCACGCGGACAGCGCCCGCCTTGCCTTCGAACAGATGACACTGCTGGTCAAAGAGAGCGCGGAGGGACGGGACCTCCACCGCGACGATATCCGCTCCCTCTTGCTGCACCTGGTCGATGTCGTCGTCCAGATGCAGAAGCGGAACGGACGTTATCGTATATCGGAAATCTACTATGACCCCGTTCGCAAACGCGACCACGCCCGTTAAGGCGGCCCAGGGCACGGCGCTCGCGCTCGGGGCCGCCGCAGTCTTTCTGTTGGTCGCCTCGAACGTTCTGCTGCTTGGGCTTAGACTTCACGATGGCGGCTTTCACTGGTCGGAGATCGCCACAGGCTGGCCCCGTTACGGGGAGGACCCGCGCTTCGACCGTTGGCTGACGCTGTCGACCCTCGCCGGCCTGATCGTGGTCTTTGGCCTGCTCGGCGCCGTCCTCCGGCACCGGCCGCCTCCACTTCACGGCAAGGCCCGTTTCGCCTCCGAGCGCGAGATCGGGGCCGCCGGCCTGCGATCCAAAGAAGGCCTACTGCTCGGCCGAAAAGATGGAAAAATGCTTTGTTTCGGCGGATCGGAACACGTCCTCCTTTATGCCCCGACGCGCGCCGGGAAGGGTGTCGGCTATGTTATTCCAAACCTGCTCAATTGGCCGGATTCGGTTGTTGCCCTCGACGTCAAGAAAGAGAACTGGGATCGTTCGGCAGGCTTTCGCGCCGCCCACGGGCAGGAAGTCCATCTGTTCGACCCACTCGACGAGACCGGTCGCACCGCACGTTACAATCCCCTGGGCTATGTGCGCAGCGACCCCGCCGATCTCTACGACGATCTGCAGCGCATTGCAGTGATGCTGTTTCCAGCTGAAAGCCGCGGTGATCCCTTCTGGTTCGAGGCAGCTCGTTCATCCTTTGTGGCGATCGGCGGCTACGTCGCGGAAACGCCGGGCTTACCATTGACGATCGGCGAGATCCTGCGCCAGCTCTCGGCAACCCAGAATCTCAAAGCCCACTTCGACAAGATCATCGCCGACCGCAAGGCCGGTCCTTCCCCGCTGTCCCGGCACTGCATCACGGCGCTGAACGACTTCCTCGCAGCCTCCGAGAACACGTTGAACTCGGTCCGCAAGACCGTAACGGCACGGCTCGGCCTCTGGCTCAATCCTCGCATCGATGCCGCAACCTCGAGCAATGATTTCGATCTGCGGCAGCTGAGGCAGCAGCCCATGTCGATCTATCTCGGGGTCACGCCTGATAATCTTGACCGCATGGCGCCGCTATTGAACCTGTTTTTCCAGCAGGTGGTCGATCTCAACACCCGGGAGTTACCCGAACAAAACCCCAAACTGGCTCGCAAACTCCTGCTCTTGCTCGACGAATTTCCGGCGTTGGGCAATGTGAATGTATTGGCAAAATCGGTTGCCTTCGTCGCCGGGTACGGCATCCGTCTTCTCACGGTGGTCCAGAGCCCGGCGCAGCTCCGCGCGATCTACGGGGTCGATGCTGCGCGCAACTTCATGACCAACCACGCCGTGGAGGTCGTGTTTGCCCCGAAGGAGCAGGACGTAGCGAATGAGCTCTCGGAGCGCATCGGCTACGAGACTGTGAACGCCCGCAGCCGCAGCGGACCAAAAGGGCTGGCGATGCGCGCGATCAGCGAGACCGTTTCCGAGCATCGTCGCGCCCTGATGCTGCCGCAAGAGCTCAAGCTTCTTCCGAAATCCAAGGCCTTCATTCTCGGCACCGGCATTCCGCCAATCATCGCCGACAAGATCATCTATTACGAAGACAAGTCTTTTCTGGAGCGATTGCTGCCGGCGCCCGTCCCAGAACTGCCCAAGGGGCGTTCAAATGCGCTGCTGGACGCTGAACTCAAGGAGCTGCGCTCTGAGATTGCCGAGCTACGAGCAGTATTCCGAAAACGGCCAATGACCGACGAGGAGGTGGCTGATCCCTCCACGATTCCTGCCGAGGCTAGTTTCGATTTCGGGGACGTGGATGTCGATCTCGAAGGCCTATCCGAAGACGACCTCAAAGCCTGGACCCTGAAATACATCGACGCTCAGGTCATTCCGCCGGCGCGGCGGACAGGCCGCAAGCAGACGAGTGAGCAGCATGAACGACAGGCATGACGCGAGCGAGGAATTCAGCCTGGAGCGGCAACGTCGCGCGGGGCGCGTTTCCGCCCGAGAAAAGGGGGAAGACGAGATAGCAACAGCCCCCAAGAAGCCTTCATCCCCGGAGGTAACAGATAGTGCATTTCCGGACCGTATCCGGCGGAAATATTACGTAGTGGCCAGTGAATCCGAAAAGGATGGTTCTGATGCGCGGCTCTATGCCGATGAGCGGAAAGAGTACCTCGCGTTCAAGGCCACTGATGATCGCTTGGTTACCCGCATAGCAGCCGCGGAAGTGATCCGGGACATGGTCAGCGTGGCACAGCATCGCCAGTGGGAGGCAGTTCACGTCCGTGGCTCAGTAGAGTTCCGGCGGGAGGCGTGGCTCGAGGCTAGCGCGCGCGGAATAGAGGTGCAGGGCTATCAGCCAAACGAGCTTGATCGTCAGGCGCTTGCTGACCGACGAACGGCATGGGATCGAGCCCACGCCCGGACCAACGACGTAAAGACTCGCTCGGACTCCGGCAAGTCATCTCTAGGGGATAGGCTCGATTACGACAAGGGCGTTTCCGGGCGTCTGATGGAGGTCGGTTTTGGCCCGTATCGCAACCGCGCCGACGCGGAGCCGTCCACCTATGTAGCCATCGAACTGGATGATGGTCGGCGACATCAGGTGTGGGGCGTCGGCGTTGTAACTGATGTCGCAGACAGTGGCGCCAGGCCTGGCGACCGCATCTCTCTGCGAAGGGATGGCGTCGCACCCATCATCAGGTCGATCAAGTCCATAGACGCCGCCACAGGAGCCGCTGGCATTGAACGGCGCCAGATGTGGCGCAACATGTGGAAGGTGACGGTGGAGGAACGCCGTGCAGACCGAACGGCGGCCGCGCATGATTCTGACCTGCTCGCGGCCCAATCCCAGATTGTCGTCATCAACAAGCTTGTCGAACGCGCTCTGCCGAACGACGAGAATGCTCGCCAGAGCATTATGGCCTTCGCCAAGGAGCGCATCGCTCAGCACCTCGAGAAGGGGCATTCGTTTGCGCGGGCGACAGTCATGGAGCCTGTTCGAGAGCGTCATCAAGCAGGCCGCGGCGGGGAAATGGTCGCTGAAAGTCAGAGTGGCGAACGCATGAGAATGCAAGAGCGTGAGCGTTGAATGCGCGGGCTCACACATTCGATCATCTTCTACTCGGCATCAAGTCATAGCGCCGCGAGCGGTCAATCCGTCATTTAGGCAGAATCATCGGCTCGCGCTTTCTCAGCAACTATAGGCCCGCAGAGCTCATACGGCCGTCGCGACGAATCGCTCGAAGCACTGGAATCAAACTCCTAAGGTGGGGGTTCGAGCCCCCCGCTACGCCGCGCCACGATTTCCCCCGCCAAACTACGACTTTCTACGATTTCGTACTCCTGATGGTTAGGCGGTTTACGCCCGCGGGCGCAAACTGAGCTAGTTGCCGAGCGGTGATCAGGCAATCACGTTGAACGCCCTGATCGTCGCTATCCTCGTCCTGTGCATCGCAGGGTGGGGAGCTATACACGCTTTCTATGTCACCAAGAACTCAGCAGTGAGGATAGACTCCCGCCGCGTCCGCGCTACGCTACGGAACGACACCAGCTCGGGAGCCGTACGCATGTCCATTTCCGCATGGATTATTCTCGCCGTCGTCGTGGTCATCGTGCTGTTCGGGTTTGTGAGCTACAATCGGCTCGTTGCGATGCGACAGCAGTGCAATCAGGCTTTCGCCGACATCGATGTGCAGCTCAGGCAACGCCACGACCTTATCCCGAATCTCGTTGAGACCGTGAAGGGCTATGCCAGCCATGAGCGTGACACGCTCGACGCGGTGGTGCAGGCGAGGAACGCCGCGGTGGCGGCACAGGACTCAGCGACAGGGGCAGAGGCCGAATCCATGTTGGGCGGTGCGTTGCGCCAATTGTTCGCGTTGGCGGAGGCTTATCCGAGCCTCAAGGCGAACAGCAATTTCCAGCAACTCCAGAGCGACCTGACCAAAATAGAAAACAGGCTTGCCGCAGCGCGCCGCTCATTCAATGCCATGGTGCAGAGATATAACAGTATGATCCAGCAATTTCCGGTCGTGCTGTTCGCGCGCGCTCTCGGCTTTGCACCGCACGAGTTCTTTGGCCTTGGCGATCAACGCCGAGCGGTCGACGAGGCGGCACAAGTGAAGCCTTGACTGACAAGCAGACAACCCCATCTGGTCAACTCGCGGTGACGAACTCGCGGACTAATCCTTTACAGCCTCGATGCTTCTCACGATGTCGGGGTAAATGTTTTCAACGCGACGCAGTCGGAAGCCTGCCCTTTGCACATTCGCGACGGTATCCCGATTGAGCTCCGGCCCGAACCGTCGCGTCAGTTGCGACATGAGGTCCATCATGATGCCGAGCGGGCCAATGGCCGTGCTGCGGACGTGTTCGAGCATCAAAATTCGCCCGCCCGATTTCAGAACGCGGTAAAGCTCCCGCAAACCCGTGATCGGCTGAGGTACTGAACAGAACGTAAAAACTGTGGCGACGGTGTCGAAAGTCGAGTCCGGATAATCGAGGCTGTGAACGTCAGCTTCACGAAGCTCGATTGTCCCGTTGTAGGTCGCAGCTTTGATTTTGGCCCGCGCTAGCATCTTGGGGCTGATGTCGATCGAGACGATGTGCATGCCAGGCGGAAAGAACTTGAAATCGTTGCCGGTTCCGGCCGCGACATGCAGCGTCTTGCCCTGCGCCTTGGCAAGCAGCCTTTGCTTTTCCAACCCGAGACGCTTGTTGTCGACCGCGCCAAAGAAGTCGTAGGTCCGGCTGGCGCGATCCCATTTCTCCTGCGTTTGAACATCCATGGCAGGTTCCGTCAGTCCCTGGCCTCCATCACTGTTCCTCGCAACGCATAACTATAGAGCTTTATGGCGGCGGTCACTACAATTCCAAAAAATGCTCCGACGACGATTGCGGCGCTTGTCGTGCGCGAGCCAGCGGCCATCGAGTCGCGCATTGCGAATAACATGCCACCATACATCACATCCCTGTCAGTGATCCCGGCACCATAGTCTCAACAATACCAAGCATCGGCGCGAGCAAGTAGCTCAGGAGCAGCGAGACGATCGTGCCAAGGCCCATCCCGAGCAGCATTGCGACCACCAATGTCCGTTCCAGGCCAGATCACAAGGCGAACGAGCAGCGCGGTTGCCATGCCGATCACCGCGCCCGCCACATAGTCACCTATTTGGAACAGCATTGTTCTCTCCTTAAGGACAGAGCACAAAGCATGTCCACTCTGCACGCGAACCATGTGCGTGCGTCGCTGACGGACGTCATCATCGCGCAGATCGACCGCCTAATCGGGAGGGAAGATAGTCGAACAAAGCGACCATCCCAAGTATAGTTATAGTGGTGTGAGACTGGCTGTCGTCGCCGCCACGGCTCGCGCCTGGTGCCGTTGGCGGCGAGCGCGTTACCGCTTGAGAAAGCGGGCGGACTAGCCTCAAAAGAAGTTGACCTAGAGCGGAATTAGAACGCCTCAAATTGCGCCGACCCGAAACAGGCGGTAGACCATCGTCGGATCCAACCTTCAACTTGGCATTCCGTGAGTCTGCTATCTTTACTGTCGCGTCTCGCAGTGATTGCCATGCTGGTCGCTCTGGTGTTCTGCGGCGCAGCGAGGGCCACGACGAGCGATGTCGAAACCACGTGGCGACTGTTGGATTACATCGCGGTGGATTACGCCGGCGCCGTGTCGCATGGGTCGGTCTCAAGTCCTTCCGAATATGCCGAGCAGAACGAGTTCGCGGCGACGATTGCCGCAAAGGTCCGTGCGCTCCCGCCGAAGCCGGAACGGCAAGCGCTTGCGACGGAGGCCGCCCGCCTGCAGCGCGCCATCGCAGACAAGGCTGATGCCGAGCAAGTCGCAGGTATAGCGCGCGGCCTGGCGGCGGCGTTGCTGGCGGCCTACCCAGTGCCGCTGGCGCCGAACAAGGTTCCGGACTTCACACGCGGTGCGACGTTATTCGGCCAGAACTGCGCCGCCTGCCATGGCGAGGCCGGGGACGGCCATGGACCAGATGCCGTCAAGCTTGATACGCCGCCCATCGCGTTCACGGACGCCGAGCGCGCTCGCCAGCGCAGCGTGTTCGCGCTCTACCAGGTGATTACCCAAGGTCTCGACGGAGCCGCGATGCCGAGCTTCGAGGGTCTTCCGACCGATGATCGTTGGGCTTTGGCGTTCTACGCCGGTCATTTCGCCTTCCCCGATCCCGCTGTGGCCGAAGGCGAGCGGCTGTGGAAGCAGGACGCCTCGCTTCGCCGGCTCGTTCCCGATCTGAAGACGCTTGTCGGCACGACGCCCGCAGCGCTCGCGAGCAAGATCGGACAGGACAAGGCCGACGCTCTCATGGTTTATTTGCGTCGTCATCCCGAGGCGATCACGCAGCAGCAGGCCGGATCGCTGTCCCTGGTGCGCAGCCGCCTGACCGAGAGCCTTGCCGCCTATCGTGCGGGAGACCGCCAGCATGCGGGCGAACTGGCCTTGTCTGCCTATCTCGATGGATTCGAGACGGTCGAACCGACGCTGGGCGCGCGTGATCGTACGCTTATGGAGCGGATCGAGGGCGCGATGGGCGACTACCGCGCCGCTATCCAGAGCGGAGAAAATGCCGATGCGCTCGCCGATCGCGTGCAGGTCCTCGACGAACTTTTTGACGATGCGGAGGCATCGCTTTCCCCGGACGCCGCGAGCGGCCTGTCAACGTTTCTCGGGGCGGCGACGATCCTGCTGCGCGAGGGACTGGAAGCGCTGCTGATCGTGGTTGCGATGATCGCCTTCCTCCGCAAGGCCGAACGGACGGAGGTCATGCCCTACGTCCATGCGGGTTGGGTGGGTGCGCTCGTCGCCGGCTTCGTGACCTGGGTCGTCGCGACCTGGGTGATCGGGATCAGCGGCGCGAGCCGGGAGCTGACGGAGGGGTTCGGGTCGGTCTTCGCCGCTGTCGTCCTGCTCTCGGTTGGCATCTGGATGCACGGCAAGGCACAAGCCGACCAATGGCAGCGCTACATTCGCGAAAAGATGGCGAAGGCGTTGTCCGGCAGTTCGGCCTGGTTGCTGTTTGGGCTTGCTTTCATCGTCGTCTATCGAGAAGTGTTCGAGACGATCCTCTTCTACGCGGCGCTGTGGAGCCAGGGAAACGGCGCTACGGTACTCGCCGGAGCACTGAGCGCGTGCGCGGCGCTGGCGGTCATCGCGTGGGCCATGCTGCGCTATAGCCGCCGGCTGCCAGTCGGCAAGTTCTTCAGTTACAGTTCGTGGCTCATGGCGGTTCTGACGGTCGTGCTGGCCGGCAAGGGTATCGCCGCCCTGCAGGAGGCCGGCATCGTCAGCATCGCGCCGCTACGCTCGGTGCCACGCATCTCGTTGGTTGGTCTATTCCCAACCATGCAAACGATCGCGGCGCAGGTACTCATGACGGCGGCTGTAGCTATTGGCTTCGCCCTCAATCGGCGAAGGGCCGCATAGGATGGAGCCTTGGGAGTGGCAGTGGGCAGGATGACAAAGCTGCCTGAATTGTGGACCGGCCGGCCCGTTGACACGTCAGGCCGCGCGGTGCCTTCAGGCTAAAGATAACAGACAGATGCAGCACCCGCCGCTTTAAGCCATGCATATGAGGTGGCCGAGCCGGTCGAACCGTTGGAGGTTCACACCTTTGAATGCGGGGTGTGGCGCAGCGACCATAGCTCCACAGCCGCGAGGCCAGCAATGATTAGCCCAATGGCAAAGTGCACATTACTCGCGCTGACGTCCCCATGGAAGCCGAGGATCCACGGGCAGATCGCGATCCACAGGCCAATAGTCAGGATGATCCATTCTTCCTCTTCAAAGATTTCGGGCATGGGAACGGCTTCGAAGAGATCGGCGATTGAAAACATCGCTAGAATAGTTATCGCGGCACCCGCCATCCAGGACGTGTGCCAGCCGAAAGCCGAGCTGAACCCAAATAGCCACGGTGACGTGAAGAGCAAAACACCCATCGTGAGGTTGATCAAATCAACCACAGCTTCGGTAAACTAGCTCGGTTGCCGCACGCGGGCCATCTTGGCACGCCACAATCTGTTATTTGATGCCACAATACTCCTGCGACCCACTAAGTAAATACATTCTGACTGCACCGCCTCGACCTGATCTAGGTTCCAATGCTGGAACCGCCGGAGCTGAAGGGATGACGACCGCAATCGGAATTAACCCGGCAGTACCACGATCGGTCGCCGTGCCTGTTTTCCAGCAGGGAAGCAGTGATCGGCGCTCCAAGACAGACTGCGATGGTGACCGCTTAGAAGCCGGGCGTGAGCGGACTGGACTTGCCGCAAAGGACTCGTGAGGACTACGCAGGCTGCCGAAGCGAACAACCAAACCGAGACAGGAAGCAGTTTACCATCGCAGCATCTTCGGCCCGAGGACTGCGCCGGCGAGGGCGCATAGCGCCAGCGTTCCACTGTACCAAAGCGCAATGTAAGGAAACTGGTCGCCGGTGCCATGAAGCGCATACGCGGTAGCACCCATCCCCCCGGCAACCAGGCCCGCCACAGCGCCGGACCGCTTCAAATCGGTAGGAGCTCCTCTGCGCAGAGCCCAGACAAGCGCCGCGAATGGCGCCGTCGCGAGGATTGGGATGGAGAAAAGGCACTTCCGCCACTCGTGCCCCATCAGCATTGCTTCCCAATCGGCCGGGGGAACGAGAAGGAGATTGATAACTGCGAGCGTGCAGAGAGTGGCAAAAGGCAAGGTCGCGAGCGCGAGGTATTTCGATCCGTGCTCAGCACCGGGGCGGGCTAACCGCAACAGCCAAGCCAATCCGACCAGCACGACCGTTGACGCGAAGGCGAGTTTAAACAGCAAGAAAAGAACCGATCTTGTGCGATCAAGATCGGTGCGGAAGCCATACAGCAGGGCTGTCGCGATGATCGCTGCAGCAAAACCGAAGCCCACCGAAAGAGCAACGCTGCGCGTCAATTGGCGCCTGTCAACCGGCTGCAAGCGAGCACTAAGCAGTTCAATAAGCTCGGCAGTACGCATGACACGTCACCGATCTGCTTTCGTATGTGCCAGTTATTTCGTCGCAGATCGCCTCGCGGTTACACACTCACACCGTTTTGATCGCTTCCGAAGCATTGCCTACCAACGCAATATCCGAGGTCCAAGCGCGCCGCCGGCCAGGGTGCAGAGTATGATTGTTCGCCCGTACCAGAGGGCAACAAAGGGAAAACTGTCGTCGGTGCAGTGCAGCGCGTACGCGACGGCACTGATGCTACCCGCCACCAGACCGGCCAAAGCGCCGGTCCTCGTCAGATTGGTCGGCGCGGCCATTCGAACCGCCCACATTACAATCGCGAAGGGCACGACCGCGATGATCGGAATGGATACGAGGCATTCGAGCCAGCCGTTACCCATCATCATTTCGTCCCAATGGGAGGGGGGCGCCGACATCAGGGTGACGCCAGCGGAGGAGGCGCCCAACGAGGCGCTGCACTTCGTCGTAGCTCAGCGTCTCTGGCTCGCCGACCAGCAGGGTCGATTCCTTTGGCAGTTCGCCTCGCTTGGCGATCAATGCAGCAAGCGCGTCCGTGACGTCATCCAAATGGACGGAAGCTTGACCACGGCGGATGTCACCTGGAAACAGGTGGCTGAGCCATTGCCGCTCGTAGATGCGCGCAATCTGTTGCGACAGGAACGCCGAGTGGCAGCGGTCGTCGTAGACCCCAGCGAGCCGCAGCAGGACAACAGGAATGTTGCCGTGCTGCTCTCGGATGAGAGCCTCGGTTTCGACCTTCGACTGCGGATATGGCCAGCGCGGATCGATCGGGGATTCCTCGCTGATCCGCTGGCCAGGATCGGTCGGCGCGTGCACGAGCATCGTGCTCGAAAAGACGAACTGTTCGACCTGAAAATTCTTGAGCTGCTCCAGAAGTCGTTCAGTGCCCCGTACGGTGATCTGCTCATATAACGGACTGTGCTCGCCGGAGAGGTCGTAGTACGCGGCCAGATGGATCACGGAGCAGATTCGATCGCCGTAGGCGATGCGCACGCGCTCGAATGCGGCCTCAATTGCATCCTTATTCGTCAGATCGATGCAGACACACTCGGCAGCAGGCGGTGGTGTTCGACTTGCGATCTTGTCGAATCCGACGAGTCTGAAACGCCCCGCAAGCTTGTTTACGAGGGCTGACCCGATGAAGCCGCTGCTTCCCGTGATCATCACCGTGTCCAGGGGCGGCATGCCAATCTCCTTTGGAGCCGATGCGTAGTGGTGTGCTCAGCCTCCAATCCGTCGCCCTGATCAGGTGGATCAAAGCGAGCGCTCTCCGAAAACCCCGCCAAGCAGTGCCGGGGCTTGCTCGGAGCAGTCACAATCGCGTGACGGGTTGGGCGATGAACAAGCAATCTGCCGGGTCGTTCCGTTGAGCCTAGCGTTTGAGCCCGTGAGGTGAGCTCCGGCCGATATGACCATTCTGCCGGCCCTGCCAAATTGTCGTCGGGTTTGTGCGCCTCGGTCACAGAGGCGAGCGCAACGAATGGGCAAACCAATGAGCATCGCTGAAGCGGCTGCTGCTGATCGCACGCACGTCACTCTTCCGATCGAGGGAATGAGCTGTGCAACCTGCGTGGGGCGCGTCGAAAAGGCCCTTTCGGCGCTCCCGGGTGTGCAGGCCACCGTCAATATTTCGACCGAGCGTGCCGACATTGAGTTCGATCGCAGGCAATTGACGCCGGTTGCCCTTGCCCAAGCGGTCGAGCAGGCGGGCTACGAGTTCCCCGCGAGACGCGCGAACTCGCCATTTCCGGGATGACCTGCGCCACCTGCGCCGGCCGAGTCGAAGCGGCGCTAAAGCGCGTATCCGGAATCACCCGGGCCGAGGTCAACCTGGCGAGCGAGAAAGCGTCGGTCGAGGGGATCGCCGGGCTGTCGCGGCCCTCCGATCTGGTCGCCGCGGTCCGGCAGGCCGGATACGACGCCGAGCTTCTGACAGGCAACCGAGGACGCGACCGGGCGATCGTTGCCGCCCACGAGTGGCGGCTGCGGCGCGAGACGCGGCGGATCGTCGCCGCAGTTGTGTTGAGCGCGCCGTTGCTGCTGCCGATGCTCGGGATCATGCTGCCGGGCTGGCTGCAACTTCTGCTCGCAACGCCAGTTCAGTTCGTTATCGGCTGGCGCTTCTATGTGGGCGCTTGGAAGGCGTTGCGCGCCCGCACCGGCAACATGGATCTGCTGGTCTCGCTCGGCACGTCGGCCGCCTACTTCGACAGCCTTTACCTGATGCTCGCCGGGCCTGCCGGCACACACCTCTACTTCGAAGCCGCAGCGGCGGTTATCGCCCTGATCATGGTGGGACGCTGGCTGGAAGCGCGCGCCAAGCGCTCCACAACCGCCGCCATCCAGGCGCTGATGTCGCTGCGGCCCGAGCGGGCGCGCATCGAACGCGAGGGCGGCGACATCGAAATGCCGGTTGCGGACGTGGCAGTCGGCGACGTCATCATCGTGCGTCCCGGCGAACGCATCCCGGTCGATGCGGTTGTGCTGTCCGGGCGGAGCGAAGTCGACGAGAGCTTGTTGGCTGGAGAAAGCCTGCCGGTGGCGAAGCAGACTGACGACAAGATCACCGGCGGCTCGATCAACGGCAGCGGGTTGTTGCGGGCGGAGACGAAGGCCGTCGGTGAACAATCGATGCTGTCGCGTATCATCGCCCTGGTCGAGCATGCCCAGGCGAAGAAGCCGCCAATCCAACGTCTGGTCGACCGCGTCTCCGCGGTGTTCGTTCCGATCGTGCTTGCCGTCGCGCTTACGTCCTTCCTCGGCTGGTGGCTGATAGCCGGCGACGTGACCGCTGGGGTCGTCGCGGCGGTATCGGTCATGGTGATCGCCTGTCCATGCTCGCTTGGCCTTGCCACTCCGACGGCGCTGATGGTCGGCACTGGCGCAGCCGCCAGAGCTGGCATCCTGATTCGGGATGCCGAGGCGCTCGAACGAGCGTACAGGCTCGAAACCATTATTCTCGACAAGACGGGAACGGTGACCGAAGGCAGGCCTGCCGTGACCGAGATGGTCGCCTGCGACGGAGACGAGGACCAGTTGCTCGGGCTCGCCGCCGCCGCGCAGACCGGCAGCGAGCACCCGCTGGCCAAGGCGGTGCTGACGAAGGCAAAAGATCGCGAGCTGCCGAAGCTGATCGATTTCCAGAGCCACGCCGGCCTGGGGCTGACGGCCAACGTTGATGGTCGGGTGATTGTCATCGGCAATCGCCGGCTCATGGCCAATCACCATGTGAGCCTTGAGCCGCTCGCAACGCGGGCTGTCGAGCTCGAGGAGCGCGGTCGCACCGTGATGTGGGTTGCCGAGCTTGCGCCGGCAGTGCGGCTGCGCGGAATCATCGCCGTTGCCGACCCCGTGAAGCCGACCGCGCGCGAGGCGGTGCGCCATCTGCGCGAAATCGGCGTCGACACCCTGCTGCTGACCGGCGACAACGAACGGACGGCTGCGGCGGTAGCCGCTCAGCTTGGGATCGACCGCGTGCTCGCCGGCGTGCTGCCGTCAGAAAAGGCCGCCGAAGTGCAGCGCCAGCAAGCGCAAGGCAAGCGCGTCGGCATGGCCGGCGACGGCGTCAACGATGCGCCGGCGCTCGCCGCCGCCGATGTCGGGATCGCAATGGGCACCGGCGCCGATGTCGCGATGGAGACCGCGGGCATCACGCTGATGCGCGGCGATCCGCTGCTGATCGGTGATGCCATCGCGGTAAGCCGCGCCACCTATAACAAAATCCGGCAAGGCCTGTTTTGGGCGTTCATCTACAATGTCATCGGCCTGCCGCTTGCTGCCTTCGGGCTCCTGAGCCCGGTCGTTGCCGGCGCGGCGATGGCGCTCTCGTCGGTTAGCGTGGTCACAGATGCCTTGTTGCTAAGACGCTGGCGACCGGCTGCGACCGGTCGACATGCAATGCGCTCGGATCAATCGCTCGCACCAGCCCCGCAAATTGGAGGATCGTGAGATGGAGCCGATGACGATCGGGCAGGCCGCCCAGCGTTCCGGGGTGCCGCCAAAGACCATCCGCTATTATGAGAGCGTCGGCTTGGTCGGCCCGGCGGCTCGGGGAGAGAACAAGTACCGCGCATACAGCGACAAGGAAGTCGAGGTCCTGCGCTTCATCAACCGGGCGCGAGGCCTGGGTTTTTCCCTTAGCGAGATCGAGCAGCTGCTTGCTCTCTATCGCGATCGCAATCGACCGAGCCGCGAGGTAAAGCGCCTCGCGCTGCTCCACATCGACGATCTCGACCGCAAGATTGTCGAGCTCGAGACCATCAAGCAGGCGTTGCAGCACCTGGCGGAGAAATGCCGCGGCGATGACAGGCCTGACTGTCCGATTCTTGATGATCTTGGGTCAGGAACTTCGGCACCAGTCACGGCATCGGCACGAGACCGCCTTCTATCTTCGCACAGTGCAACCATCAGACGCCCAGGGAAGAGACCATAGGAGGTCGACAAGAAATGGCGGCCATGCACTGCAGGTCATTGCTTTGCAGCCGCGCTCGCAGCGATGCCATCCTCAACTGTTTGATTCGAAATCAACCTTCCCGCGCGGGAACGGCGATATGCCGCACAGGCAAAAGATTGAATGCTTGGTTGTTCTTTATGTTGCGGGCGAGGTGTTGGCGAACGACCAGCTAGGAAGCACATGACAGACCGGGATGTGCGGCGCGCCGGGAAGACGGAGTCCGGCAACTGTGAGCGACGAGGTTATGAGTCAATATCGCGACTTTGTGCAATACTGGCCGTATGCAGTGCTCATGATCTTGTTGGTGTCGTGGGCTCTCTACCATTTCGTTGCCCCGGCCGATCGACGCGAATGGGTGGGTGCAGGTCTGCTGCAGGCCTTCATTATTGCACTCTACGGCGAAATGTACGGCTTTCCTCTGACAATCTACCTGCTTACGGGTTTTTTCGGTTTGGACATTCCGCTGGCCCACGTTAGCGGGCATCTCTGGGCAACGCTACTCGGCTACGGGAGCGTTGGCGCACTGGTGGAAATGGCGCTTGGCGTCAGTGTGATGCTGGTGGGCGCGCTTTTGATTGTGAAGGGATGGGTGAAGATCTACTTCGCCGCTGGTCGCCTTGTCACCGATGGCGTTTACGGGCTGATGCGGCATCCGCAGTACACGGGCATCTTCCTGGTCATCCTTGGGCAGCTCATTCACTGGCCAACCATTGTGACGCTGCTGCTCTCGCCGGCCATCCTCGCCGTTTATGTACGTTTGGCGCACCGGGAAGAAGAACAGCTCGTTGAACGGCTCGGCAATGCATACCGGCAGTATCGCCAAAGCGTGCCAATGTTCGTACCGAGAGGTGTTGCGCTCAAGTCAATGTTCACCGCCGGCTAAGATGCCGCGCGGCGTTTGCAATGAACTGATGCGGCACGAAAGCCGACTGTTCGGTGGACAATGGCCGACATGTATGCGGAGAAAACCGAGCCAGCCGTTGCGACTTCCACGTGTCGATGGCTGCCGTTGGCACCGAGAAGCGGCCCGCACTGCTTCACCGTTGCCCAACAAGCGAGTCTGATCCCTTCCAACATCGCCGTTGATCGGCGAAATCAATTTTGGGTGGAGTGATCGCCTTTTCACATTCGTTAATTGCTTGCTCCAGGATGCCGACGACATCGGAAAAACGATGCAACCTTCTTCGAACGAATCGCCCCACATCGCGAATTCGATGTCGATCTGAAAGCCTCCTTGTCCCGTGGCGCAGAAAAGTGTCGGGAAAGGACCAATG
This sequence comes from Bradyrhizobium sp. CCH5-F6, assembly GCF_001556045.1. Classification (GTDB taxonomy): domain Bacteria; phylum Pseudomonadota; class Alphaproteobacteria; order Rhizobiales; family Xanthobacteraceae; genus Bradyrhizobium. The sequence continues at coordinate 136 of NZ_LSIC01000188.1, read as the reverse complement.
ATGAATCCGATGTGCGTATCGCGGCGACCGGCGCGCCTGAGGCCTGCGCGCAGCTGCTGAATCAGCCGTGCGACCGCTTTCGGCTGACAATTCTGATCCAATCTTCGGTACATCAACATCAGCCGCCCTCCCACCC
>NZ_LSIC01000187.1 GCF_001556045.1 Bradyrhizobium sp. CCH5-F6 | reverse complement strand
GAATCCCCGGGCGACTTCATATCGGTACACCCGGGCGACTTCGTCGGAATCCGCACATATCTTCGGCTAACCGCCGCCCTTCCGGCGTCAGACCGTGAAATCGTGAATTCGATTACACGATTTCGCGCGCACGGACTCACTACTTTAACCGCCTCACTCCGCGGCTTCGGCAGGCGGGCTCTTAAGCTCCGCGAATTTCGCCGCCATCGTCGGATTGCCCCGGGTCAGCTTCTTGATCGTCACGTCCTGTGCCTTGTCATTGGCAAGGCGCAGGTTGCGATCCGCACCGATCAAGGCATCCTTGGTCTTCTGCAGGTGGTCGATCGACTTATCGATCTCGGCGATTGCCGTCTGGAAGTGCCGCGAAGCAAGATCATAGTTCTTTGAGAATGCTGCCTTGAACGTTTCGAGCTGGCTTTCAAACTGGGTGATGTCGACATTCTGCGCTTTCACGAGCGCAAGCTCGGTCTTGTACTTCAGCGAACTGATGGCCGCATTCCTCAGGAGCGTAATCATCGGCAGGAAGAACTGCGGCCGGATGACATACATTTTCGAGTAGCGGTGAAAGACATCGACGATGCCAGCATTGTAGAGCTCGTTGTCCGGTTCAAGCAACGAGACCAGGATGGCATATTCGCAGCCCTTCTCGGTCCGGTCCCGGTCGAGCTCCTTGAGGAAGTCTTCGTTCTTGCCTTTCGTGGCGGTTTTGTCACTCTCGTTCTTCATCTCAAACATGATCGAGATGATCTCTGTGCCGGCATCGTCGGAATCCCGGAAGATGTAATCGCCTTTGCTGCCAGTCCGCGCGTCGTTGTCTTTCTCGAAATACGCCCGCGGAAACGCCATCGAGCGCACCCGGTTGAACTCGGTCTCGCAGTGCTGCTCCAAGGTCTCACCGACCATCTTGGTCGAGAGGCGGGCCTTCATATCCTTGAGACGCTCGATCGCGTCATCGCGATCCTTGATCTGGGTTTCGTACTTGTCCTTGAGCGACTGCTCGGAGAGTTGCTTTTCAAGCTGCACCTGCTTGATGCCGTTCTTCAGCTCATCGCGCTCTTTCTCGATCGCACCGACCGCTTCAGTCACGGCGAGCTTCTTCTCAAGCTCGACGGCCTGAAGCTTGGCCTTCAGCTCCTGGATTTCTTTTTCCTTGGCAGCAGCAATCTTGTGCTGCTCGCTCGCCAGGAGCGCGTCAGCAAGCTCCGAGGCCGCCTTCTTTTCGCGCTCGGACTCGGCCAGCGCGTTCGCGAGCCTGTCCCGCTCCTTTTCGACGGCGCTGAGCGCTTCAGCAACCGCGAGCTTCTGGGCAACGCCACTCCCCTCAAGCTTGGACTTCAAGTCCTGGATTTCAGCGTCTTTAGCAGCCGTTGTCTTCTGCAGATCGCTGCTTACCTGGGCCTTGGCCAATTCAACGGCGCTCTGCTTGTCGCGCTCGGCCAGCTCCAGCCGTTCGTGGAGCTGCTCAGCGAAATCCGCGTCACGGACCTGCTTCAGGATATCCGCGTAACCGGACTCATCGACCTTGAAGGCCTTGTCACAGTGGGGACAGATGATCTCGTGCATGGTTCCTGGCCGGATCGTGGTGGCTGCTGTTGTCATTCAAAATGGGACGGGCCGACAGAATCGGCCGCACGAGAACAGAATTACGACGAGCGAATTTGGAGGGTCAAGTCAAGCGCTGTGGTTTTGCGCATTTTGCTCGGGCAATCCCCCGCGCGGCGACCAACGAGGGCGCTAGGGATGAGTTGTCTCCCCTCGTCGCTGACGGCATCGAAGCCATGATCGCCTCGATCAGGGAAAGCTCGCCGTGGAAGCCGACCGTGATCCCTGGCGGGAAGCAATGAGGTTACAGATAGCGCTGGTTGGCTGCTGCGCTGTCGTGAGGTATGCTGCTCGCAGCGCTGTTAAGGGCAGCGCAGACCCCGTGCCTGAGCGGGGCCTTTTGTTTGATAAGGACTTCTGGATCGTGGAAGCCCAAAATCGTGTAATCGTGTGCCCGATTACACGGTCGCCGCTTTAACTTCAACGCCATCGTCAATTATCTTGCGCAAGAAACCTAAGAAGAAGCCGGAGATGAGTTAGACGAGATGAAATTCACGATCGGCGATGAGACTGATAAGGCGCTCTTCATCGCCCTGAAGCACGAATTTCTGCGCTGCGATGAGGCCTTCAGACAGTTCGCCTCCGCGGGGGAAGACCTAATCATGCAAGGGCAGGATCGGCGGCGGGCTTACAAGGCGCATGACGCCTACGCGAGATTCGTCCACCACCTTTATGAATTTGCGCTCTGCGCCATTGCACGCGATCGTCACGCCATTAGCACGCTGCAGGCTGTCAATGCTGACAAGTACATTGCCAGCTATTTGCAGAGTCATTGCCGAAGAGACGGGACGCCATCCTGGACGGCACGGCCCCCAGTTGGGAAAATCACATCAGCGCATTTCCCGAGAGCATCCCGCCATCACTGCCCACCGAATTTCGCCGCGCCAGGAACATTGCGCTCGCGCATGCTGGGATCAAGCGACCGAAGCTCAACATGTCGGATTTCTACGATCGGTTCCATAAGTTCCTGCACATCTTTTACAAGGATGCGCAGAGTTGGTGGGGCCGAGAGGCAGACGAATTTCCTGATCTGGAAGAGATCACGACGTTCTCGCTGATGATCTCGCAAAAGCCGCCGACCAGCTAGCGGCGAGCTGCGGCGACGATCGGGGCCGATGGGTCGTCCGACCAGCACGACCGACCAACTCCATCAGCTTGTCGAAGTGCTCCAGCGGTATGTCGGCCATGCTGGGAGCGATCCGGCGCCCCAAACTCTGGGTCGAAGCGCTGCGATCAATGCAGAGATGCAAGATGACATGGTGGTTCGGGCAAAGCCACTCGTACTCGTGATCGGGTTTATCGAAGCCATGTTCGAACTGCTCGTTCAGGGGCACGACATGGTGCGCCTGCGCGATTGGTTCGAATCCCCCGCAAACAAAGCAGGCTTGTCGGCGTCCTGGTTGAAATTCCAAACGGGCAGCAGCGATCCAAGCACGCTTTTGCGCAGAGCGCTCGGCGACCAACTTGCGCTGCACCGTGCCAATACTAGCCGCAAGCATGGCGCGCTGAGATGGATTCAGGAGCTGGTTCGCCCGCGATATCCACTCCTCAAATGTTTCGCCCTCAAGGAAGGGAAAGTTGGACGAAACTTCGAGCTTAAGTCCCTCGACAAGGGCCGCCGTGTTGACCCGCTGCATATCGGTTCTCCCGGGCCGATGATACAGAGCCGCCGCTGATTCGAGGACAGTGATTAGTGCAGACGATCGGGCAACAGCAGCGCCATCCGTGAAGGCTTCGCTGCCAGCCTGGGGCTAACGAAATGATTCGCTGTACATCAGTTCGCGGCCTTTAGCCGTCGATTGATAATACTCGGCTCTGCATAGATCGGCTTCGAGGCTTAGAAGCGCGTAGCCGTGATTGTAAACGCCTCCTCGCGTCGCGAGCCGCGACTGATCAATCAAAGCTGGTGTCTCTGTAAGACCGGAGACCGGTTTGTAGATCTCGTCAATGACGGAGACAGGGACAGCGCCGTGGCCCACGCAACGGCCTCGCTCCAGCCCGGCAAATGGCTGGTAGATGCTGAGAGTGTGCTCATGCCCCCAGAACCAGGCGGCAATCGCCTTTGTTGCTGTCATCTGCTGAAAAGCTTTGAGCAGCAAGGGATTGACTGCAGACCGCTTACCCTGCGGATCGGCGGCCCCAATGGGAGAGAAAGCAGAGAACAACTGGTGATGAGACAGCAGGATGGTCCGGCCGGAGAATTCCCTGATGCGGTCGCAGTGCCAGTCCAGCTCATCTTCTTCAAGGTAAGTGAGTGCGCCAGCGACAGCGGCCGGATTGTCATCGTGCAAACCGGTATCCATGGCGAGCAATTGCCATTTCTCGTCCGCTGATCGCAGACAGAAGAAACTGGCTGGCTGCGTGAAGGGCGCAGGGTTCAGCTTCGTTATGAGGTCGTAGAAACCCACGCCTCCACAGTACATATCGTGGTTGCCTGACAGCGAAAACACCGGCAACGCCTTGTCCTTGCGGAGAATGGAGTCGATCGGATCGATGAAGTTCGATTGACATTCCGCGGCTGTGCCCGAGTAGTAGATGTCGCCGAGATGCAAGAGTATATCGGGATGCTCATCGGCGATGCGCTGCAAGACCTCGATGGCAGGTATGGCTCCCGTGCCCCAGTCTCCCATCAACGCGATACGTGAGTTGGCCTTGATCTCGATCGTCTTCGGACCGACAGCGGGCGCCGGGACGTAAGGAATGGGCTTACGCTTGCCGTTCTCGAAAAAGCGCCTGTATTCCACCAGGGTGCTGAACCATGCGGGATCGCAAGTCCCGGCGGTGAACTCGTTCTCGAGTTGCTGGATGGCGTTGGCATCGGAGGCCGCCAGCGCTTTCATGTAGCGCCACCCCCATTCGGCACAGACCTCAGCAATGCCGGACTTCGACAGTTCTCGTGCAGAGGGCCCTGCTGGGGAAGCAGGCGCCACACCTCCCGTCGCGCGACTATATTCCCGCTCGGCGATGTCCGCCGCGATACCGGGGAGAGTGCTGACCATGGATCGCTGCAGCCCGGCACGGCTCCGGGGAGCCGCGGCCGCTCCCTTGTCGATTTTCTTGGCAATTTCAGTGACGGCCGATTGATACAGGGAAAGGAGCGGGTCACGGAAGCACTTGAATGATTCAGGCATTACCTTCGTTTTCTCCGCGAACGCGCTGCAGCCAACGCTTCAGGATCGGCAGATATTTCTGCACCTGCTCGCGGTCGCTGTCCTTTTCTTCGTTTGTGAGCTCTTCGTACGGGGTGTTGATCAGGCGTTCCCACCGAGCAACAAGCTCTGCCGGCAAGACCACTGAACCGTCGGGGCGGCGCTCGCCTTTTTCATGAACATAGCGCTGCCAGTGCGCCCAACGCCGATGCTCAAGCGCGGCAAGCTCTTCGATCAACGAGGCGAAGGATACAGTAAATTGCTTGTCGGACATCCCGCCTCCCCGGTCTCAGATGAGCTTGTCTGCTACCAATCGACGATAATGCTCGCCCAGAACTGTCAGCTCGCACGACTTGCTCTCCATCGCTGCATGCCACATGTGGGGCGCATCGACGGGCCGAACCAGATTCACTCTGACATAGTTCTGGAGCACCTTGAAGATGGCATTCCTTATCGGGTCGGGCGGCGGGATCGCTGGATCGTCGCGCTTTTCCTGTGATCTTTCCGGCTCATAGGACGGATCAAGCTGGAACTTGAATCCCGGTTGCGGGAAGTGGATGGCGAGCTGCAGAAGCTCTTCGAGAGCAATCGGCGGTGTGGCCTTGCGCAACGACACAAACGACCGGACGTTGGTCTTGAAGACGGGACGCTGACCACCCCATGGTCCCAGCGATTGGTCGATATGGGCGTATACGCTGCCGGGCGTGACATCGCCAACCAGATTGGCCGCCGCCCCGTTCAATGCATCGACAAGCAGGTTGGTGAACACGCCCGGCGCCCCGTTCCCGCCCTCGTATGAGTATTGGTTCTCGGTCGACGCGGTCAGAAGCGTCATGCCCTCGCCGATCTCCGCGAGACCGCCTTTGCCGGCCTGGTTGCCCGCGATTCCGCCATGGCAGCTATCCAGGATGATGATCTTGTTCGCCGCTTTCGATGCCTTCGCGAACGTCATCACATCACTGAGCGCCAGTCCGTCATCGCCGTCCCGGCAATCGCTTGCACAAAGGTAGCCGCCGGTCGTGTCGACGTACCCATGGCCGGCGAAATACAGGAGAGCGATCTCGGAAGGGTCTGCGAACAGTGCCTCGATGGCGTCTCGCAGCGCCCGCCGGGTGATCAGGTTGTGAGCGCCGGTGGCGGTCAGCACCTTCGGTGTCGTGAAATTCGTTGTTCCGTCAGCATTTCGGGCCAGAACGCCGGCTACCGCATCTGCATCACTCACACATCCGCTGAGCGGGGTGAGGTCGTGATAGTAATCGACGCCAACGATAAGAGCCTTGCGCATGTCCGGCTTACAGGGAGTCAGGTCGACACGCCCTGAATCTCCGTGCGGTCATCGCTGTAGGCCCAGATTCCACGAATCTTCTTGCCCTCTTCCTTCGCGCAGGCGATTTCCCACTTCTGCCCGGTCGAGGAGGTCGAGTTCTTGCTGACGAGGACGATGACGCCATCGGATCGGCGAATGCGCGTCCGCACCTTGTCTTTCCAGCCGCTGTCGTACGTCTCCTTCACCGACATATCGATGAACTCGTACGGAGCGCGCGGATGAAGAGACTGCCCCTTCAGCAAATCGCGTTGCTTCACGTCCTCGATTGCAAAGGCAACAAAAACAACTTTCGTGGCAGCCATGCTGTCTTCTCCTGATACCAAGGTTTGTTGCTCAAGGCTGCCCGAGAGAAGCCTTCAATGACGTATGAAACGATCGGAAGCCTTGCGCGCGGGCCGTCAATCGATCGCCCTTTTGGACGCGATTTTCGACCAGCAGTTCTGCGCGTTTTGATTCTCGGACATAGGCGTCAAGGTCCGCCCTTGTGCGGAGGTAAGGCCATTTCTGCAGAAATTCCGGCACCGTGGCGTTGCCGGAAACGAACGAGGCCAGAAATCGCTCTTTCTCGGTCGCGACCCCGATTTCCCACGGCACCCACCAGGAGGCTTGGGTTTGCGCACTGATGACCGCCAGCAACTGGGTGCACTTTTCCATTTGGGCCCGGATGTAGTCAGCGAGATCCGGCCCACTCTTTCCCAGTTGCGCGTCGATGCCGTCCAGGTAGACGAAGAGGCCATTGGCGGTAAGATGTGCCGCAATGGCGCCAGCTTGCTCCGTGTCCTCTTTTTTGTGTGAAATAAAGACCTTAATCGGCATCATTTCCCTCCTGCCCGCGGGAACATTTATAGAACAAGGGCCGAGGGTGCAACCCTTGCTGCGCAGGAGGGGAACTTTTCCACAGAGGTAGTGGAGCAGGCAGCGGGTTACGAGGATTTTTGCCCGCCAAAGCGGCAATAAAACCGGCAAATCATGCTGTCTTAACTTATCTTAGTGCCTCTGTTTGCTTTACTATTTGGCGGCAAAGAAAGCGGCAAAATGAACGTATCAGCGATGGAACCCCTCCTGCCCGACGACCGGCAGGAACTCGAAGACCTGGCCACTGACCTGGTTGCCAAGGCCAGCACCCTGGCCGGCCGCCTTCATCCCGTCATGCGGGGTTCCGTCGGCGACCTGGTGCGTTCGATGAACTGCTATTACTCGAACCTCATCGAGGGCCACAACACCTTGCCTATCGACATCGACCGCGCCCTTCACGACGACTTCGCCAGGGACCCGGAGCGCCGCAACCTGCAATTGGAGGCGCGCGCCCACATCGAGGTGCAGCGGATGATCGATCGCGGTGAAGCCCCCTCGCCCGTGCTATCCGTCGACTTCATCGTCTGGACGCACAAAAACTTCTGCGAACGCTTGCCCGAGGAGCTGCTCGTCGCCGAACACCCCACCACTAAAGCGAAGATCAAGATGGTCCCGGGCGAGCTGCGGAAGGACCACGTCAAAGTAGGCGCGCACATCCCGCCCCCTCCCGCAGACCTCCCCGCGTTCTTGGCGCGGTTTGCCGAAGGCTATTCCTCAAAGCATCTTTCGCGGCTGCGCAAGATCATCGGCGTTGCCGCTTCCCACCATCGGTTGGCCTGGATACACCCGTTTCTTGACGGTAACGGCCGAGTGACGCGCCTGTTCTCGCATGCGCTCTTGCGCGAGCTGGATGTCGGTTCTGAGCTGTGGGCCGTTTCGCGCGGGCTGGCGCGACTCGTCGCCGATTACAAGGCCAACCTACAGGCGGCTGACGAACCGCGACGCGGCGATCTCGATGGGCGCGGCAATCTCACGATGGCCGGGCTCATTGATTTCTGCAAATTCTTCCTGACGACCTGCGTCGATCAGGTTGACTTCATGGCCGGGCTTCTGGAGCCAGAAGAACTGCTCAGGCGTATGGAGATTTGGACAGAAGAGGAAACCCGCGCAAAACGGCTGCCAAAGGGCTCCTGGCCTTTACTGCGTGAAGCCGTCATGGCTGGTGAGTACGCGCGAGGCCACGCGCCGGCACTCACGGGCTATGAAGAGCGACAGGCTCGGACCGTCCTCAATGCACTTATTGAAAAGGGCTACCTGGTCTCGCCGACCACGCGCTCACCTGTGAAGCTCGGGTTTCCGACAGCCCTCGTCGATCGATGGTTTCCAAGACTGTATCAACCTGCCGTCTAAAGCCGGGCAGATGAGCCATAATTCGTCGCGAGATACCTCCGGCTTGGGCGTTCCGCCGGCCCACCCTCGACTGTCGCCAGTATCCCACAAGGATTTCCCTTTGCAATTTGACGTAACTCCCGGCTTTCTCCACAATCGCGGCGAGAAGGAAGAATCATATGGCAACAAAGAACAGAATTTTCATCGCTTTCGCCGTCGAGGACAAATGGGCCCGGGACTACCTGGTAGGCCAAGCCAAGAACGAGAAGAGCCCATTCGAATTCGTCGACATGTCAGTGAAAGAGCCCTGGGACGAACAATGGAAAACAAAGTGCCGGTCGCGCATCAAGGGCTGCGACGGCACGATTGCGTTGGTTAGCAAGAACACCAAGAACGCGGCCGGCCAGCTCTGGGAGATCAAGACGTCGAAAGAAGAAAAAGTTGCCGTTCGCGGCATCTACACAACGTCAGATGAGCGCCCGACCTCCCTCCCCGCCGAGCTTTCCGGCGTGTCGGTTGTTGGGTGGTCCTGGGCCAACATCAAAGCCTTTCTCGACAAACTGTGAGCAAGCGCGCCTTACTCGTCGGCATCAACGAGTACGACAACGTCACGCCGCTTGGTGCCTGCGTTGCGGACGTGCAGGCTATGGACGAGCTCATCAGCTTTCATGCAGATCAGTCGAGGAACTTCGACACCCGTCTGCTGACGAGCCCGGGCAAACAGCGCGTAACTCGGGCGACGTTGAGGACGGCATGGGACGATCTCTTTGCCGGGTTCAACGGTGATGTCCTGTTCTATTTCTCCGGCCACGGCGCGACCACGTCGACGGGCGCTTACCTAGTCACCCAGGAGGGTAGCGAGGGCGATCCCGGTCTGGCCATGGATGACCTGGTCAATCTCGCCAACAAATCCAAGGCGAGTACTGTTCTTCTCATCATCGACTGCTGCTTCAGCGGTTCGACCGGCAATATCAATCCCTTTCAGAACGGCGGGATGGAAAAGGTCCTGCTGCGAGAGGGCGTAACGGTTCTTGCGGCGTCCCGGTCCGACGAACCTTCTATGGAGGTCAACGGTCACGGCGTTTTCACGAACCTCGTGTTGGGCGCGTTGCGTGGCGGTGCTGCGGACGTCCGCGGCCGGGTTTCCGCGGCCTCGATCTATGCCTACGCTGAGGCCGCGCTGGGAGCTTGGGATCAGCGTCCGCTGTACAAGTCTCACGCGGCGCATCTTGAGCCCGTGCGGCTTTGCGAACCTAAGGTCGACCATCGGACGCTGCGCGAGCTGGCGAGGTATTTTTCAGGGCCGGAGCACGAGTATCAACTCGATCCGACCTTCGAAGAGACCAACGTCGGGGCGGCAAAGCCCGAGAACGTCGCCATCTTCAAGAAGCTGAAGCAGTATCAGATCGCGGGCTTGGTCCGGCCGAAAGTCGGAACGGATCTGTATTGGAGTGCTGAGCGGTCGGGCTTTGTGCTTCTCACCGACCTCGGAAAGTTCTACCTGCAGCTTGTTCAGCGGGGTCGACTGTAGGCCCCCTGCTCTACGAGCATGAGCGCCAATAACGGGAGTGCGTTGACATGGCCGGCTTCGAGGACACTCGGCTTTTTCCGTACTACCTCAACAGCCGGCGCCTTGGCTTGCTCGCTGACGTCAATTTCGCAGTCGAAGCGCAAAACCCCCTCGTCGAAAATTCGGGCGAACGGGTACTGGCAATGAGAGACGTTACCGCCACGGCTCAAGAGCTGCTGCGACACGGTAGGTTTCCAAATCTCACCGAAGTTGTTGCCATGAAGGACGTCGAAGGCAAACGCGTCCTGGGTTTCGTGTGGGGCGTATTTTCGTTTTCCGGCGCAGCCGAGGCAAGCAGGCGGGCGCAAAAAGGAAAGCTGCCCAAGAACGCGACCCTAAGAGGAAACATACCTCTGGCGACAACCGAATACGAAATGTTTGGCGAAATGAGCAACGAGCATTTCTTCTCGGACACCTCGGTCGGGGTATTGAAGGGCAAGAAGCGCATGCTTGTTGCCGGCCACTTCGAATTCAATGGTCAAAAGGCCGAAGTCTTTCCTTACATCATCGGCGAAGAGATTGAAGGCGCTGTCCTTCCCATGCCCATCGCCACATCGATCCGCATCTATCCGCAGCAAATTGACCAATTCTCACGAGTTGAGCAGAGGCCGCAGCCAACAGCCGCTGACCTCAGAGCAATCGAGAGCATGCCCGAAGCAGCGGTCAAACAGGCCTTCGCCGACATCATTGGGGAGCCTTACGTGTCGAAGGATTGGGGTGGCGAGAAATCCGACCTGCAGACCGCGCGCTTGACGATCGACGACAAGCCGACGTCGGCAGCCTTTATCTTTAAAGGACCGTCCGTACCTGGCCCACTCCATCCCGGCAACATGGGCAAACGCGGCGATCAGCTCATCCGTGCGTTCGAAGAGCCGGTCGATCTAATCGTGGTGCAGCACTGCAACAAAATTGAGAACACAGTGGTTCGAGTCACGGAGAGCCTTGCTTACGATCCGCGCCGGCCACGACGGTACTGCATCATCGACGGTGCCGAGACAGCGCAAATTTTGTCTGCCTACGGCAAGCTGAACGGATAAAGCGAAAGGTAGCCTTACGATGGTCCCAGACCGTGTCGGAGCCAGCCTTTGGAAATCGCTTCCCGGCGTGTCATTGGAGATGAAGCCGAACATCGCAAAATCGCAAATGCGACTAGCGCCAGCGCGCCTGCTGATCTCTGAAGCGCTGCGTCGACGTCCGGTCATCATCCGCCTCTTCGGCCTCCTCGATTTCGAGCCAGAGCATCAACAGCGCATATCCGTCCTGCTGAGGATACACCTGCTCGAAGAGCTCCGCCCGTTGCCCTTGCTTGAGGTCGACCCAAAGCTCGGGAATGATCGATGACAATTCGCTGGCGACGCGCTGGCGCACATCCTTCGCGTAGAAGCTAGATGCCCGCGGCACGGGCTTGCCGTAGGCTGCCGAAATCCATGGGAATGTCGGTCCCTTGTGGGCGCGTCGGACGATGCCGTCCTTGATCACCACGATGGCCAGTTGTTCGGGGTGATAGCGGGCGTAGGCGCGGGCGGCCGCCTCTTTGCTGACGTCGAAATGTTTCGCGACCAGAGGGATGTGTGCAAGCGTCGGATCACCCTTCGGGATGAATTTCCGCAGCGACGGCGGCGGGATCAGGAGAAGGCCGGAGAACTCGTTCGCCTCGGCCTCCATGCGAGCATAGCGGTCGCCCTGGTCGGCCGACCATTTTGCCATGTCGGCCCGTGAGCAAAGGAATTTGCCGGGCTCTACCGGCTTGTGAGACACAATTAAGAAGTGCCCCAGCTCATGCCCGATGGTGAATCTGCGGCGCCCAGAAGGCGCCGCGCGGTTGACGAGGATGAAGCCAGTCGAACGGGCGTCGTCGGTCACAAGGCCGCCTTCAAAGCCCTCGGTCTCAAGCGGCGCGATCTTCTCGATATCGAGCTGCTTGGCCAGCTCTTCAATCGGCACCGGTATCGGCAGGCCCTTCTCGACGGACAGTATCTTGGTGACGAGGCCCATCGGTGAGCCCGTGTCGGCCAAGTCCATCCGCGAGATCTTCATGGCTACCCCTTGGGCTTGCGGCTCTTCAGGTGATCCATCATGGCCTGAATGGCCTGGCGGTCGGCAGGACTCAGCTCGTTCAACTCACGATACATGGCCACGACCTGCGGATCGGCCCCCTCGCCTGTCGGATTCTCGCCGATCAAGTCGGCGACGCTGACGTCGAAGCATTTCGCCAGCCTGGTCAGAAGCTCGATGGACGGATTGCTGCTCTTGCCGGTCTCGAGGTCCCAAATGTGCGCCTTCGACGCGCCGACCTCATCAGCAACATCTTGAAGTGACTTCTTTTTTTTGAGTCTTAATTCTTTGATTTTTGAAGCCAGCGCCATTCAGACCTCTCGTCGAATCGTAACGGCGCGGTTTAGGACCGCGCCGCTATCAGACGATTTTGTACCACACCAGTTGACGGGACGCAAACTGTACAGATATAGTTGTACGGAATCGTCGACTCAGTGTCGGGGATAGAAAGGATCAGTTTCGATGACTAAGCACTGCAATAGCGGCCTGGATGATCGCTGCCGCGACCAGGATGGCGAGATTCGCCAGAAGCGTGGCGACACCCTCGTGGGCACTCTGCGCAAGACCTACGGGCCCGACTTCGCGCCCAGCGTCCGCAGCGACATGCGCCTCGACATGCTGCGTGAACGCATGGGCGGCGCATCGCTGTCGCAGATTGTCAAAGGCAAGTAGGAGACGCAGCGTGGCTAGATGCACAGCACCAGTAGAAGGCCATCGCTCAGCCAGCGCTGCGGCGAACTGCCCGGCATGCCGGGGAAGTTGGGGGCGCCGCTACGGTGGCCACAGCTACAGCTCGTACTCGCCCCCATCTTACTACTCGTCCCCGTCGTACTCTTCGTCAGGAAGCAGCTCGGGCGGCCGAAGCAGCGGCGGTGGGTCTGGCAGTCGCGTAAGGGCCAGATGGTCGCGACCCGGCTCATCCGTGCTGTACACGCCGACCGAGGTGCGCGAGCTCACTCCAGTCCGCGAGGCCGTTGAGAAGCAAGCGACCCTTGACCTTCGAGATATGTTTCTTTGCCATGCGTGGGACGACCGGCAGGGCGCAGCCAAACAATTGCACGATCTGCTTGAGGCACGAGGCGTCAAAGTATGGTTCAGCGAAAAGGACGTTGGCCTTGGCGTTCCATTGATGCGCGCCATCGACAAGGGCCTGGCGAACTCGCGGATTGGGATCGTATTGGTGACCCCTGCGTTGCTGCAACGCCTCCCAAAAGAGAGCATCGCCGACAAGGAGCTTTCGGTACTGCTCGCCGGTGCGCGCATCGTTCCCGTTGTCCACCAGACGACGTATGAAGCTCTCAGGAACATCAGCCCTATGCTTGCCTCTCGGACCGGTCTCGACACTGCAGAAGAGTCGATGGCGGACGTCGCCACCAAACTCGCCGAGCTAGTTGCCCTCCCTTAGCGCGATTTCCAAAGCGGCCGGCCGGAATTCGCACAAGCAGTGCGCGCGCTGACATGGCTGCGGTTAGGCCTTCAGGCCCGTGGAGCACTACGAAATCACACGGTACTGGGGCCGCTGGGCCGGTTTACGGAATATTAATTTCACGTATCATAGCTACGTAAATCGCCTAAAACTTAAACTCGCGCTTGGTTTGAAAACTCGCTATTTTACGTAGTATGGCGACGCAATTACTAGGAAAGCTAAACCACCTCCGCCGGGATCTCCCGGAGGGGCTGCTCGTTGACGCGGCTTGGCTGAGCAAGCACGGCTACTCCACCAGTTTGGTCAGCAAGTATGTCGCGGCCGGCTATCTCGAACGGCCGGCCGGCCGTGTGTACCGGAAGCCGCGCGGCGCCTTGAGCTGGGAGCAGGCCGTCATATCCCTTCAGACACTTCTTTACCGCACGCCGCTGGCCGTCGGCGGGCGAACGGCGCTGGCGCTTCAAGGCTACGAGCATTACCTGCCTCGCGTCACGCAACAGGTGCACCTCTACGGACCATCCGCGCCACCCGGTTGGCTCTCGAAGCTTCCCCTCTCCGTCCACTTCGTCTTCCACAACAGCACCAGGTTCTTCTCGCCGGAAGCGAGCCTGCCGCCCCAAGGCGATCTCAACCGCGCAAACGTCGCGGCCGAGAAGGAAGCGGCCGAAAAGGGCTTCGTCATCCAGTCATGGGGGCAATGGCGCTGGCCGCTGGTGATCTCTTCGCCGGAGCGGGCGCTCCTCGAAGTGCTCGACGAGCTTCCCGATCACGAGAGCTTCGAGGCCGTGGACAAGCTGGTCGAGAGCCTCTCGACTCTAAGCCCCAGGCGCATGCAGACATTGCTGAAGGCGTGCCAAAGCGTGAAGGCCAAGCGGCTGTTCTTCTTCTTTGCCGATCGCCATTCGCATGCCTGGAAAAACAAGATAAACAAGGATCACGTCGATCTCGGAAGCGGCAAGCGCATGCTGGTCAAAGGTGGCGTGTTCGACCGCACCTATCAAATCACCGTGCCGAAAGGGCTCGATGCCGTTTAGCGACCAGTATCGCAGACAGGTCACTCTGCTAATCCGCGTCGTCCCGCTGGTCGCGCAGGAAGACTGCTTTGCGCTCAAGGGCGGGACCGCGATCAATCTCTTCGTCCGCGACCTGCCCCGCCTGTCCGTCGATATCGACCTCACCTATCTGCCGGTGCAGCCGCGCGACCAATCGCTCAAGGAGATCGAAGCCGCGCTCAGGCGCATCGCCGGCCGCATCAAGGCGCAAATCGCCGGGTGCCAGGTCACGGAAGGCTCGGCCGAACGCCGCGTCAACAAGCTGTTCGTCCAGCTCGGCGCCGCGACCGTCAAGATCGAGGTGACGCCGGTCCTTCGCGGCTGCGTCTATTCCGCGAAAACGCAATCCGTGACCGCGACCGTCGAGGACGAATTCGGCTTCGCTGAAATCCAAGTCGTCTCGCACGCCGACCTCTATGCCGGAAAGCTGGTCGCGGCGCTCGACCGGCAGCATCCGCGCGACTTTTTCGACGTGCGCGCTTTGCTCGCCAACGAGGGCATCACCGACGATCTGCGAAAGGCCTTCGTCGTGTACATGCTCAGCCATCACCGACCGATGGCGGAAGTCCTCGATCCACCGCGCCGGGACATGAAGGACGACTACGAACACGGCTTCGTCGGGATGACCGAAGTGCCCGTCCCCCTCGCCGAACTGGAAGAGACGCGCGAGGTGATGATCAAGGCTATCGTGGGCGACATGCCGGACGCGCACCGGAAATTTCTGGTCAGCTTCGAACAGGGCATGCCGGAGTGGGATCTGCTAGGGCTGCCCGGGGTGCCCAATCTTCCGGCCGTCAAATGGCGCCAGCTCAATCTCGACAAGCTCTCCAAGGAAAAACGTGAGGCGCTCGTAGCCGCGCTGGAAAAAGCGCTCGGCGTATAGCGGCTCGCTGCCGCACCTGATTGTTCGAAGCCTTCAGCTCACATCGATCGGGACGTGCGTCACACGTCTTTGCCGAGCGCAATCAGCATGTCCCGCCGCCACCAATTCTCGAAACCCCACGGCTTTTCGTTGATGCGCGTCTTTCGGCGAAGGCATGCGGGCAAGCGGTCTTCCGCGCTCCAACCTCATCTCACCACCAAGCTCGCCGCCGAATCCAAGTCCTATGCGGAGGCTTGGGGTCGCATCGACGGATCGCTGAAGACGCTTGGCATGGATCACATTGACCTGATGCTGATCCACAGCCCACAACCTTGTACCGAATTCAGCGACGGCGGTCACTTCGACGGATGCAACCTGGACGTTTCGCCTCCCGCTGCGCATCGGTGATATTCGGACTTCGCAGCGGCACTTCGCGGGAATCTTCGTTTCGCTAGCTGATGGAGCCCAGATCATCCTCGGATCCAATTATCTTGTTCGTTCACCGTCTCGTTTGTAATCGCGCCGGTCAACGTGGCCCGCCTGCTCTGCCCCGCGACGCCGGCTGCTGGCAAGCTCCGAAAGCTCATTCTTCAGCGCATGACGGCGGGTTTCGACGGCAGGCATGTCGTTGACGAATTGCCGAACTTGGCGAGCTAACTCGTGATCCGCTGCCACGCCGGAGCGCTGCAGCTCAGCAGCATAGTCGAGATATCGCCGCCGGATCGCGTCCTGACGTGACTTGGTCTGCTCGTCCCAAGGATGTTTGGCAGTACTGCCGCCCCTAACCTCCGAAATCACCTCCTTACGAGCGAGCCGATCGACATCGGGCGTGATTTTTCGCTTGCGTAAAGCGAGCACCGCGCCGCGATCGGCCTTTCGAACCCGCCCGCGGGTACGCCGCGGCGTTGCCTCCGCCGCGATCCCGCGAAGCCGGAGTTCGCCGGCAAACCGTTCTCGCCAGGCTTGCAGATCCGCCTTGCGCGGGTTGAGGCGCTTGCCGTCATGACCCAGGGACCGAACGGTCAAGTGCACGTGGGGATGCTTGTCGTCGAGGTGCTGGACGAAGACGTAGTCGTGATTGTAGCCGAACGTCTCGGTAGCAAATGCCCGGGCTGAATCCTTGACTGCGACGGCATCGGTGCCAGCCGGCATCGACAGAATGATGTTGACCGAGAGTGACCCATCGCGGCGGCGCTTGTCGTCGAGACCGGCATCATCCTCCCAGCGTTGCTGCAGATCTTTCAATCCGGAACGATCCGCCAGTGTCGCGCCCTGCTCTGTTTCCGCATCGAGCTCGCCGTTTCTCGTGATGTACGAGAGGTGCGACTTGAGATGCGCCACGCCCTTGGTGCGACCGGTGATCTTGACCATCACCTCTGGTGCTCGGCGCACGATGCGTTCGAGCTTTGCACGCATCGCCGGCGTAAGGCGGCTAGGACCGGCCGGATCGGGGATATCCCACTCGGCCCGTCGTGGGCGCCGATTGGGCGTTTCCCAGACATACGAGATCGGCGGAAGTTCGGAGGTCAGGTCGGCCGGCCGCGGCGCGGCGCGTCGGCTCATCGCCGCCCATCCCAATAATCCGCGTTGCCATTCAACGCGTTACGCAATTGCGCGAGCTCTCTTTCAATGACCCATTTGGCCTCTTGAATTGCGGACAGATCGGGCTCAACCGCCCTGCCCTGCAGTACACTGATGTTTGCGGCACGCGCGATCTGGTTGATGTTTCCCCCGATCTGGTTGAGCTCGCGAACGACCGCGCGGAGCGCGGAATGCTCGTCCGGGGAATGCTGCACAGGCGATCCCAACCGCGAGCGCACCAACGCGGCAATCCAGCCGGTGCGGGTCATGCCACGCTGATGTGAAACTTCCGCGAGCTGCCGCATCTCGCTCTCGCGAAATCGCACCGTCACCTTTTCCGGCCGTCCGACCGGCAACGCGAAGATGCGCGGCTCTGGTGCAGCTAGTGCATCAGCAATGAGACGCCGCAGCAGCGCGGATTTGCCGCCCTGGGTAGCCGCAAAAGCGGAGAACTGCGCCGCGACTTCGTCGGAGACGCGAAGCGAGATCAGAGCCATGCGCTCCAATCCCAATTGCGATGTAATACATCGCTGGCGCGAAGCCTATCCTGCACTAGAAAGCAAAAATTTTTGCCCTTAGATGTTGGTTCAAACCAACACTCTCCGCATTCAGCGCTCGCCAAGGCAAAGCGATCGAGGGCCCCTGCCCTCTGCGCCGAATTCTGCTCGCGGCGCTCGCCTGGCGTAGTAGCCATCGCGAATACCGATCCGCCGGCAAGCGAGGAAACGAAGGCACTAACTGACACTGCCACTGTGGACCGCGACTTTCCAGCAGCCTGCGGCCTCTCTACGGCGCTATGGGAAGCGCGTTCGGCCTTCGGCTGCTGCGCTAACGCGCCATCCTTCGGATGGGAAAGTCGCTCCGCCAGCGCGCATCGATAGTCTGCCGCCGCGGCAGCGAAAGTGTCGAACGAGTTCATCTCGACAGGATCTCCTCGATTGTAAGCGCCGATGCTGGAACTTCTTGTTCGTGGTCCGCGCCGTCGACCAACACCACAGCGTGACGTGAGCCTTGCGTCGCGAGCCGATCGACAACAAGCTGTCCGAGCCGGTTCTGGTACCGAACCCTGATCGCCAGCGATGCTGCCGATCTCGATTGTGAAACGACGCGAGTTTTTGGCTGATCCTCCGTTGCCGCTTCGCGGTCTTTCACAGCGTTGCGCGGAAGCACCGCTTCCGGGAGGGGATCGGAGTTTTCGGATCGAGGTCGCCCAACCGGAAATTCGATCCGGGGATTGGCGCGGCCGCCCTCCCCGCGAACGCCCCGGGCCAGTTGTCGAGCCTGTGCGTCGGTAAAGCTGTCCTGCGTCGCGCATCGCCGTTCGATCTCGTCAGGATGCGTGCGCCAGGCCTGGTAGAGTTCATAAAGAGCACGGATCGAGCTGCCCTCAAGGCGCGCCCGAAGGAAGTCCGGCATGGCTTGAACCGACGCGTAACGCGATACCCAGTCTCTTGGCTTGCCGAGCTTGCGCGAGATCTCCGCCTGGGTATCTCCGGCGTTCAATCGGTCTGCGATGAACCTGGCGATCTCAGGCGCACGCAAATCATCGCGCTGGATATTCTCGATCATCTGAGCGTATCGGTCGGGTGAAGCGACGTCTTGAACGAAGGCGGGAATTTCACGCAGCCCTGCGCGCCGCGCAGCGCGGTACCGGCGCGCGCCCATGGCGATGACGTAGCGTCCATCTTCACTACAACGGCGAAGCACGACGGGTTGCAGCACGCCATGTTCGGCAACCGATTGGGAGAGCTCCTCCAGTTCCTGTTCGCTGAAGGTGTGGCGTGGTTGATCGGGATCCTCGTCAATGCAATCAATCGCGACCAAGAGCGGCCGCCCGGCTGCTGCGCTAGGGTTTGCCGCGACGTCGACGAGCTCCTTGAAGCTGAAATCAAGCGTCATTCGTCGTCTCCTGATCGAGCCGTTCTACGATCTTAGCGAGAACCGCACGGATTTCCCGACCGGCTTCTTGCGCCGAGCGACGCTTCAAGCTCCACACCGGCACCCGTTCCGCAACGGCTTCGGCATAGCCGTCCCGTGCAACGATCTGGCCTGGGAACACGTACTTGCCCGCTTCGCGCAACAACTGCTCCAAGTGTGTTCGTTGACGCGGCGACTTGGTATTAAAGTTCGACGGCAGCAGGCCGAGGAATCGCGTGTCCTGACGACCGTAGCGTCGTTGCACACCGATCACGGTCTGCATCAGGGCTTTGACGCCCTTTACGGAATAATCTTCCAGGTAAATCGGCGCCAACACGTGCGAGGCGGCGACCAGGCAAGCGACACTGCGAAGGCCAAGCGATGGCGGGGTGTCGATCACGCAAACATCGAACCGGGCGGCGGCATCGGCGAGATTCTGCTGCAGGGTCAAGACAGCTGCAGCATTGCCGCGATCGATATCCGTCAATGAGCTGTCGGCCGGCGCCAGTGTGATGCCGTTGTTTTCGCCAGCGACAAACCGGGTCGCCGGCTTGAAGAGGTCCGCCGCCGAAATTGACCCTCTATGCTGCTTGAGCGTGTCGGTCGCGTTGCCCTGCGCATCAACATCGATCATCAGAACCCGGCGGCCCGCTTCCGCCATAAACCAGGCCAGATGCACGGCAAGCGTCGTCTTGCCGACGCCGCCCTTCTGGTTGTTGATGACGATCGTGTTCACCGGGTCGACCTTGGTGCAACCATCTGCGCCCGTTTCATCCATGTTCCTCCAGACCGTGCTTCGCCTGCCGGGGCGGTCCTGATCAAACCGGCCTCTTCATCCTGGGTGTTGGTTTGAACCAACGCCCACTGCGAACCAGCACGCGGCAGGATCCTGAAAGCCAGGCACAAAATCCCCTGCCAGAAGAGTCAGGTGGGCCGAGCCACATAGGAACGAGGCGCTCACTCGAAATGAGTTCGCATCGATTGGGCAGGCGCACACCGGAGTTGAAGCAAGACAACGAAAGCCAAATGCGTGTGCCCCTAGCCGTGTTGGTTCAAACCAACACGTTCTGAGGCAGCGCCACCTCGCAATCTCCGTATAGTGTGGGAAGACGAGTCGGAGCCGACGCCCACCAAACCTGGACGGCGGTTAGAAACGCGCGGCGCCCTCGGGCGCAAATACGTCATCAACCTGCTGATGCTCTACCAGTCGATCGGCCAGATGCGCGAAGCTTATGGCGGCCGCGGTGCGACGAGCAAATGGTTCGAAAGCGGCGTCCTGGATCTCGTTCTCGGCGATCAACGATCCCGAGACAGCGGCCTATATCGATGCCCGCGGCGACGCGACCTTGGAGGTCGATCGGCTCACCCAGTCCTCGCAAATGTCAGGTTCGTCGCGGACACGATAGAAGCAACTCGCCCGCCGCCCGCTGATCATGCCGCACGAAGCTGCGCATGCGAACCGACGAACAGATCATCTTCACGGCCGGCAAGCCGCCGCTGCGATGCGGCCGCTGTTTTCACCGACGCACGCCTGCATGTCGGCGCGTCAGAACCAGATGGCGAGGTTCTACCGGAAACAAGGCTCCGGGACTTGAATGAGGATCGCAAGATGTGTCCGAGGCCCGCGAGAGGATCGTCACGCGCATGCGCGGAGACCGCGCGCGGGCTCCGGGAGCGCCGCGTTGGCGGCGCGAGTAGAGCCGTCCCCGAAGGGGCTCGCCCCATGCCCTCGGAGCGGTTATCGCGAGGAAGATGGTTCCGGGAAATTGGCGCGCAGGTACTCGGTCGCCGCCTCCGCCGTCGCGAACGAAGCGAGTTCCAGCATCTCCTCGTCGGGCCGCTGCGGCTGCCGGATCACCGTGACCCGGCCTTCGTCAAGACAGGTACGGGGGTGCTCGCGGAACCGCAGCCATTCGGCCTGCTTGGCTTCGGCCAACGCGCAGGCAGCATCATAGTCATCCGCAATGCCAAGATGGGTCGAGCGGTCCCATGCTCCGCCGTTCAGGCACCGAACCTCGATGCGACCATCCGGACGGGTGAGGCCGTAGGGACGATCCCACCACTGATCGAGCTGTGCCTTGCTCCGCGCTTCGTTCGGCGTCGCGTCAAAGGCCTTGGGCAGTTTCGGGTCGAGTGGAATCCGGCTCGGCATGGCGTCCTCTGATCGGACCGAAAATGCCAGAGAACGGGCCAGAATGGGAGCTGAATCTAGCCGGACCGACACGCCAAATGGCTGATGCTCGTCGTCGGCGCCGCTACAACAGCCCCCATCGAGGGATCGCGCGTGCACCTGCAATCGACCTATCAGGAAAATGAATCGATCGCCCTTGTTCGATTCAACAATCCAATTGGACACAGATTCCAGATGACGGAAGAATCGCTGCATGCCTCAGCTTCCGCCGGACCCTGTCCATCTTCGTCGTGTCGACGCAGCCCGCAATATGCGGCGGTTCTACCTTCTGTCCTTGCAGCCAACCCTGTTCGGCGGCGTGGCGGTGGTCCGCAACTGGGGCCGGATCGGCACGAGCGGTCAGACGATGATGCAAACCTTCGACGACAGCGCGAGAGCCGACGAGGCGTTTGACTGGCTCGAGCGAACAAAGCGACGCCGGGGCTATGCCCCGGCGGTGCAAAACCGCTGATCGGCGGGCGATGCGTCGCCGAACGTGGTTGGCTGGGTGCGTTGCCGGATCAGCTCGGCGAGTTGCGCTTCGAGCGCCTTGCGCTCCGCGGGGCTGAACAGGCAGTCGCGCAGCTCGGCGCGCAGTTCCTCGATAACGTCGACCGTCATGATCTTCTCTCCGTTCAAAGGGAAGAAGGCCCCGCCTCGCGGCGGAGCCCTCTTGGGAGGCTCAGTCCCGGTTCGGCCGGGACCAGATCAGTTGGAGGCCTTCCGCACCCTCGACCTCGGTCAGGGTGGCGTAGATCGGAGCGGGGAAGCTCGGATCGTCCAGCTTGACGGAGAGGTAGTCGCGCTCGGTGTCCTTGGCGGTCTTCTGCCAGGCCGCACCCAACTCGACGTTACCCGAGTAGATGCGGAAGTGCGGTCCCTTGTCCGAAGGATTTTCGACGCGGATCAGCTTGGCCTTGACGTTGAGGTTGAGGGTCTTGATCGCGCCGGAGAAGCCATTGCCCGTGGAGGTGAAGGTGCCGATGGTAGCCATTGTCTCATTCCTTGGTTTTCTCGGGCCGCGCCCATCGCGACCTCGATGGCGGTCGTGAGACCGGAGGCGATCGACCCGCACCTGAAGGGCCGAAACGAAGTGGAGGGCGGCCGGCAGCGACTTTCTTGTCTCGCGAGGAATGGCGCGCAGCGCCAGGGGAAGAAAGTCGAGGACGGCCGTTGCGGGGACAAGATCGAGGGCCCGCGCAGCGGGACCGTCCTTCGGTCAGACCAGCCGTAATCGAGGACGCAGATGGGCTGCCCGTCGTGAAAACTGTTGGAATGAAGACAGGCCCCTCGGCAACATCACATCATGCGGTCAAGAGCACGGGCGACAAGATCCGCTTGTCCTGACCAGGCCGGCTGAAGACCGCATATCCCGTCGCAAAGGGTCCGGGGAGCAGCAGATGCGAGTCGAAGTTCGCCGCCGCCGCAAGGTCGACAAACACCTGCCGACGAACTTGGCATGCCTGGACATTCCGCGTCTGCTGCATCGATGCTGCGATCTTCGATGAGGGCAACAGCGTCCACGATCCGGCCGGAGCATCGCGGACGATGGCTCCGGGGCTTGCGCCGCGAGGGTGAGCGCGCCCGGTTCGCACCTGCGGACGGAGTGCGTGACTCAAACTGACCAAAACGGACTCGAAGCGCCGTGCCATCGAATGTGGCGATCACGCTACGCCCGGGGAGCAGACCCCACACTGCTGTCGCACTCGTTCGGCCATAGGTCGAGGCGCCCGACGGTCAGCAGCCCTCGGGCGGATCCGGCCTCGTCCAGCGGCGCGCAGGAGCCATGCCGAAAGACCTGGCCGCTGACACCGCAGCGCCCGAGCGAAGCGCACGATCGGCATCAACAGCGTCGGTCCCGGCGTCGGGATGTTGATCGCAGATTGACGCTGGCGCGCTGAAACGTGCAATCGATGGACGCACTCTTCAGCGGATAAGGCAACATCGCCTCTCGGGCCGAACGACATCGCTGCGCGGCCGGAAGCCCATCCAGCCAGGTCCACCCATGGCTCACGCTCGTCGCTTTTCGTGGCGCTGGGAGTTGATCTGCGACATCAGGATCGGACCAAGAGAAAACTCTCCGACCTCCGCTTTCCGCGTCAGCCCGCGCAAGTAGCCGCCAGCTGATCTGATCGTGGTGCCACGCTGCAGGATGCAGGCGACGACGACCGCCGCTTGCATTTCACCCAGGACGGTTTGCGCCTCCTCCCAGGCGCTCGGGCTGATCCCCAGCATTGATCGAACAACGGCCGCGGTGGCGAGGAAATCGCGCCAGTTCGAAATCCCACCCTTCGCATAATCGACGATGTCCGGGCATGCACCGAGGATCATTCCCAATGGATACGAACCCTCGGCGACTCGCGATGGTTGAGGTTTAGGCTCAGCTCCCGCCGTCCAGCCTTCTTGAAGGCTAGGTTCAAGATCAATTAAGGCATCGGTATTTGAATTCTGTATGTGGCGCTCAGAATGGGACTCATTGGCGCTCGGATTCTTGGATTTGATGTGCGCTTCCAAAAGATTGAGCACGTCGTCAGCGAGTTGCGACAGCTCGTCGGCGATCGGCTCGAGCTCCTGGCGCGTCGCGGTGCGCGGAATCTGAGCGACCATTGCGCGGAAGGCGGCATGCACCTCCTGCCAATCCGCAGGCCCCTGCCCTGCCCTTCGCGTTGGAACGCCTTCCTCGATGCCAGTTGCAATCATCTTCGCGATGTCGCGCCGGCACAGTGTGATCCGCTCACGCACGAGCTTGAGCGCGCGGGCTTCGGCTTCGATGTCGGCCGCCAGGCTCTCGAACTCTTCCGAGCGCACGACGAGCGGCGACAGATCGAAGCCGAAGGCGAGCTCGATTTCGCCGGCATCGTCCTTCCGCGCATAACGCTTGCCATTTGGGCTGTCGCGCCGAACGATCAGTCCCGCGTCGACCAGGACAGCGAGATGACGCCGCAGCGTCGACGCCGGCATGCCGTGCGCCCGGCGACTGAGCTGATTGTTTGACGGGAAGACGATCAGGTCATCCTCTCCTGTGAGCGCGGTCTCAGGATGGAAGGTCAGGAGCGCGTTTAGCACCGACAGCGCCCGCTCCGACACGCCAAGGCGCGGCCGGGCCGTGCAGATGGCGTGGAAGATCTTCCATTTGTGGACGATCTTTTCGGGAGGGCGTTCTGTTGCGATCATTTGGCTTGCCACATGGGCAAGCGTCAACGATCGCCGCCCAAAAGGCGTCGTTGGAGAGTGTGACTGCATGTCTTTGCCTCAGCTGGGCAAAGGAAACCTGCTCGCCGAAACGACGATAAAATCGCGTAGAAACTCTTGACTGCGATTCGCGAAAGTGATTCTCTGTCAGTCGCCAAACTTGAAGAGAAGGGCTTCCGGAACTCCGTTTCGGGGGCCTTTTTCTTTTGCCTTGTCTGCTCCTGGTTCGTGTTTACGGGACGAGGCCTTCAGGCCTCGCTAGCTTCCTGACCGCCGCTCGTTTTGGAAAAGGCGTCGAACAGCGTCGGGAGTTGGTCGACAAGAAATGCAGCGAATGTCGCCGAGACATTCTTGTCGAGGGTAAGCTTCAATTCGCGCTCGGCGTGACGCACGTGCGCGATCTTGTCGCCGGATGCGGAAAAGACTGGCTTCTCTTCCGATGGCTTCGACGTCCCCGCGGAGGATGCACGGCTCGCCGCTGTATATGCTGCAAGAAACCGGGCGTCGGTTTCTCGTTCTGCAAATTTCGGTTCAGCGATCGCCGCTCTGACACGTTTGAGCGCGGCGGCATCCTTAACCAGGTCGGCGAATGACTGCCAGCGGCCGCGGCCAACTTTCGGAGCCTTCCCGATTGCTTGAACAACATCGGTTGGAACTGACCGGGCCACGGCAAGAAGTTTCGAGGCCTCCGCTCGATCGATCGACAACGCATCTTGCACGATTGACCGGCTATGCCCGGCATCTTCGATATGCATCGCGAAGGTGGCGCGCTCAATGAAACTCAGATCTTCGCGTGGTGCGTTCTCGAGCCCTTGCGCCACGACGAGCGCTTCATCTGACAGCGCTCGCAGGATCGCTTTGACCGAGATGCCTAGTTCGCGCGTAGCGCGGACGCGGCGGTGACCATATGCACTCTGGTAGCGCCCTTTCGCTTCAGGATGCTCCCGAACGAGAATGGGCACCTCTTGACCACGCTGTGCGATCGACTGCTTGAGCGCCTCGAACGAACTATCATCCTGGTCGCGAAACCGGTCGGCTAGCGGCGACGGATCGATAAGCGAGGGGTCGATTTCAAGGATCATCGCTCCGGAGGCAATCCTTTCGCGAAGCTCCTCGTTCTCTTTCTCGACTCCAGAAAAGGTGTCTTTCAACGAGCGGACCGAGCCCGACGAGACCCGCGGCAAGGCACCGGGCATGTTGTCAGCTGACAACGCAGGTGATTGCGGGGCGGTGAAAAGACCCCTGATGGTATCTGTACGTTTGCTCATCGACCCCACACCTTCTTAAGAAGTTGCGCGATTTCGGCATTGACCGCGTCGACCGATTCCAATGCCCGGTCGTAGGCGCCCCGCCCTACGGCGCCACGCTCCAGTTCGTACAGTGATTGCTTGGTGAGACCTGCATTGGCGATCGCGGTCGATTTCCACACTGTGGCCTGGAGCACATCCGATCCGAAAAGGGTGCGAAGGAGGGCCACGATTTGAGCTTCGGGCACGTCATTAGGATCGTGACGCGTGATGACATACCGGATGAAATCGTGATCGAGGCGCCCACCCGCTTCCTCGATGACGGACATGAGGTCCGACGTCATGAGGAGAAATTGGCTCATGGATGCGACATCGACCATCTGAGGATGGATGGTGACGAGCATCGCGGTCGCCGCGTTCAGCGCGCCCATGGTCAAGTAACCAAGCTGGGGTGGGCAGTCGATGACGACGACGTCGTAGTCGTCTGCAACTTGGTCGATGGCGCTGGCGACGCGGCGAAAGAATAGGTCGTGTCCGCGTTCACGCCGCTCGACCATTGCTCGAGGCGTAGTGTGCTCGAACTCCATAAGCTCGAGATTGCCTGGAACGAGACCTATCCCGTCAAAATAGGTCGGCCGGATGATCTCGCGCAGGGGCCGGCGGTGTTCGTCATATCGGATGGCACCGTACAGCGTTTCATTCGCCCCAATGTCAAACTCGGGTTGGTACCCGAACATTGCTGACAGCGAAGCTTGCGGATCGAGATCGATCGCCAGGACCCGAAAGCCGGCAAGGGCGAGGTATTGCGACAGATACAGCGCTGTCGTCGTCTTGGCGGAGCCACCTTTGAAGTTCGCGACGGTGATGATCTGGAGCTTGTCGCCTGGGCGCCGGCGCGGGAGAAATTCCAATGCTTCCCGCGGACGCGCTGTGGCCAGATACCCGCGCAACTCATGGATCTGAGCCAGAGTATAAGATCGGCGGCCACCGATTCCCGTCGTCGGGGTCGGTCCAAGTCCGTCGAGAGAAAGTTGTCGAAGGTACCCGTCGGATACGCCTGCAATTCGCGCAACCTCCCCTGAGGTGAACGACCGGAGCGATTTGCTCGCTGAAGGCGGGAAAAGCGTCGTCGCGAGCGATCGCAGCTGACCGGAAAGAATGCCGGCATGCCGAGAGATCCGCGCAGACGCAGTCTCGCTCATCGTCACCGAATCTTCCGCTAAGATCGCCATTTGCCTTCTCAAGACGGTTTCTGCGCGTCAGACGCTTAATCTCCGTCTTGAGAGATGGCCACGATTCTATGATTTGAGCAAGAAATAAAGGGTTAACGAGTTCTTAACGCTCGATGGCGTGCGTAACGGCGAGCAGCGGCTTTTTGGCCGCGTCGCCCTGTTTTGTTGTCAGCTGACAACAATGGCCCCAGCCAGCGGAGCGAATTTCTACTATAGCGCGATTCGGCGAGGCTGTGTCCCCAGGCGTCATTCGGTACGATGCCAGCCGCTGCTCCGATCAGTGTTGCTATCGCGCGGATGCGCCGGGGTCTCTTTCCATGCGCGTCACCCCTCGCTTCTGGGGTCGAGTCAGCGTGCACCGGTGCTTGACGAGCAGTTAATCCATGCCGCGCGCGCGGATCTCTACTCCCCGTTTCCCAGCAAGCCGTTGCCCAGGAGGATCGCTTCCCTCTTAAGATGGAGGTGGTCTCGCACCCGATACCCAGGAGCGGCGGCTCCTCGAAAAGCGCCCTCCCCGTCTTGTTGAAGCGCCGGAGCCGGTGGCGAGCGAAGGGGTTTTGTGGTGTTGGTTCGCTAGGTCCAGCAGCGCGCCGGGCGTTCGCAGTGTGGACCGAGGCGCCCACTGCGGCACTTCGCTGGGCCGCCGCTCGCCAGGGGAACAAGCAAGCCCGCACGGTAGCACGTCTCCGCCAATTCGAACGAACAAGCGTAGAGTAATCGACCGAGTGCATTCCGGGTCAATCGCGCTCGCTGTTCCCGGGCCACCAGCCGCAAGACCGCCTACCACCTAGCTCGGGACGCCTCCTCATCGGCTGCACATGCGATCTGTTTCGGCAAGGGAAGCCAATGCGCAGTCAGGCTAGCACCTTAACCGGCACGGTCGTGAGCGGTTCGACCTCGCCCTGGGGCCGGATCCAATCTCGACGCCTGGCGACCAGATGCCCCAGATACCATCGCGAACCTTCGAGTTCGAGGCGAGCGCGCCGCAGCGAATCGCTTCCTGGACGAGGCGTTTCGATCGCAGGGGAAGTAATCCCATAGGGGACGCCGCACAGACTGTTGTCAGCTGACAACAAGAGCCTGGGCCTACCAAGTAAATGGATGTTGTCAGCTGACAACAATCTGTGCCGTCCAGCCGCCGACGCGCGCCTTCCAGCCCTTGTCGATCCGCGCGCTGATGAATTCAGGAGCCTGGACGAGGTTGTCCTTCGGCCGGAGCCCCGTCCAGATGATGGCATGGTCTTGATGGGAAAATGCGCCCGGAAGGCCGGAGGATGGCATTCACAGAATGCTAACCATAGAAATCTACAGCCTCCGTGCGCATTTACGAGCTTCTCCATCAGATTTCGCGAGAACGACCAGCCTTCACGGGGTGTATCCGGAATGTTATATAGGGATACACGATGCGCGCTAGAGGAGCGCCGGATGGCCTTCCATATCAAGAATCCCGAGACCGACGCGCTGGCCCGCAGGGTCGCGGCGTTAAAGAAAATCGGACTGACCGAGGCCGTACATACGGCGCTCGCCCATGAACTCGAACGCGAGCAGGGCAGGCCGTCCTTGGTCGACCTGGGCGTCCAGTTTTGTCGCGATTTGAGGGCGAAGGGCAACCCGCAGAGCGGCAAGCCTGCTGACAAGGCGTTCCGCGACGGCCTGTACGAGGATTCCTGATGTTCATCGACGCTTCGGCGCTCGCCGCGATGCTGACAAACGAAGACGAGGCGCGCGAGTTGCTGGCGCGCGTGCAGCAAAGCACAACCCGGTTGACCTCGCCGCTGGCCGTATGGGAGGCGGCGATTGCCATCGCCTGCGTGCTCGATCTGCCGATCGCCGCGGCGGCCGAAGCGGTCGAGAGCTATCTCGCGCTGATGGAAATCAAAACGGTGAACGTGGCGCCCGAAACAGCCCGCATCGCGCTCGAAGCATACGACCGCTACGGCAAGGGCCGACACCCGGCACGGCTCAATTTCGGGGACTGTTTCGCCTACGCCTGCGCCCGAAATCTTGGCGAACCGTTGATGTTCAAGGGCGCCGATTTTCCGCAGACCGACATCGAGGCGGCCTGACAAGCGCTACTATCGGAGCCAGCCCGAGCGTGGCAGAAGTAATGAACGCTGATTCGCGGTGAAGCCACCCAACCGACGCCGGGGAAGCCGGCCCGATAGCCTTGACCGCGCGGCCGTGCGGACAGTCGACCTGACCGACGAGGACATCTGAGCGCGGGCGGCGGCCGAAGGCGTCCGGAAGAGGGCAGGGAGCTGACCAGCAGCGCATCTTCTCGGCGGTTTGGCGCCGACCGGCGGCTAGCCCGGCTTGAGTTCGCCAGAGCTCGTTGATTTGCGAGGCATTCAATCCTGGACGGTTCGGAACCGACATCGCTATGACGGAAGCGAAAGCCGTGTTAGCTTCCGTTTCGCTGGTTCCCATTAAGGTTATCAGGACCTTGCTGCCCACCTACAAAATCCCCGATCCGCTGCCCTGGGCCCAGCTCGCCGGGCCGCTCGCCGCCGCCGAGGATGCCGTGGCCCGCTTCGACGAGCGGCTGGCCAAAAGCCCAATCCGCGACGGCGCAATCAGCCGGACACACTTCACCGATGCCTGCGCCAGTTTGTGGCTGGACGGCGAACTTGTCCACCTCGATGACCTTGTGCTCCACGACGCCGGCATGGACGTTCGCACTCCCACCCATGAGCTGACTCGCGCCCACGCCGTGCTGCGCGCCCGTCGGCGCATCGCCGAGGCGAAGCCCGAATGGGCGCTGTCGGCTCCGGGGCTCTCCAGCCTCCGCGGGCGGGGCGAGCGAGAGCAGGAGACGAGCAACCGGAAGGAAGGTGAGGGAGGTTTTGAGATCGACGAGGCCCCCGAGCGGGAGGAGGTAGGTCTCGAATTGCCCCTCGGTGTCCGCGAGACCGATCCCCATCTGGCCGCCGCTTTCGACGCGGTCGACGCAGCGAACGCCAGGGCGGAGCGCAGGCTTGCCGCCGAGACTCGGTTTCGGCCGGAGCGGGATTCTCTCATCTACGATCCCGACTGGGATGAGGAGGAACGCCTCGATCACTGGCGCGATGTGGTCGACCAGACTCGCGGTTTGCCGCCGACCCTGGCGGGGGCGATTGCCGCCGACGCCTGGGGTGAGATCGAACCACTCGAGCACACGCCTTGGCTCGGCCGCCTGCTCGCCGCGGCATTGTTGAGGGACCGCGGCAAAACGCGATCGCATCTGCCGTGCCTGCATGCTGGGCTGAAAAGCATTCCGCGTGAGCGCCGGCGGCCACGCGACGCCGCAGCGCGTTTGGTCGTGCAACTCGAGGCCATGACGGCCGCCGCCGAGTCTGGCCGCAAGGATCACGACCGTTGGCTGATGACCAGAAACCTGCTCGCCCGAAAACTCGCCGGCCGTCGCACCACTTCAAAACTGCCGGCTCTCCTCGACTACGTGCTGACGAGGCCGATCGTCTCGGCGGGCATGATCGCGGCGGAACTCGGGATCACTCCCCGTGCCGCCCAAAACCTGGTCGCCGAGCTCGGCCTGCGCGAGGCGACCGGGCGGGGACGCTACCGGGCGTGGGGCGTCCTCTAGAGGCGAAAGTCCGTGCTGTGAACGCTCGGCAGAAAGGCCGTCTCGTCCAGATGAAAAAGACACCAACAAAAATGCCGCGCGGTTGAAATCCAGCGCAGCGGCCGTTTCCAGCGACCGAGGGTGTACGAAAACTCCGGTCACGCTCGAGTCGCTGACCAAGGCCTTTATTCGTCCGGCACGCACGCAGACGAAGGCTTGAAGATTTAGTTTGATCGTACTTATCGTAGCCAACCTACGATATAGGCAATAAATCGAAACTTGCCCGCCCAGCTGGTCGCACGATACAGAGCCGCCTCAATCGTCGTTGGTAAGTTCGTCGGGCCACATCTGCGCGCCATGGAGCACGCGCAAGATGCGAACGGTATCGCCGTCGACCAGGTACGCCGCGACATAAGATGTACGCGGAATGACCAACTCGCGCGTCCCAGCGACACGCCCCGGCCGACCGCTATCCGGAAAGTCGAGCAGACGCCGCGCGGCATTGGCAATCTGTTCGTCGACATGAACCGCGGCACGAGGATTCTCGGCCTCGATGTAGCTGAAAATGCCGTCGCGATCGGACAACGCGAAGCGCGACCAGACGAGTTTCACCGTTCCTGCTCCGGTGCCTTTCGAAGCGCAGCGGTACGGCGTTGTGCGAAATGGCCCCTGAACATTAAAGGGGCACAGATATACGGCAGGCGGATCATGGGTTGAAC
>NZ_LSIC01000186.1 GCF_001556045.1 Bradyrhizobium sp. CCH5-F6 | reverse complement strand
GAAGGACGAGGCGCGCGCTCAGGCCCCGCCAAGAACTCATATGCGATACCCCTGCCCTCAAGGGGAGGGTAAGAAAGCCATAACCCCCTGATTTAACAGTAGAACGCCGTTCTCTCCCCTTGATCGTGCGTTCGCCATCGCCATCTGCTAGTGGATAGGGTACGCGCCGGCCTTGAACCGGCGACGTCTGGAGAAAACCATGTTCATTCAAACCGAAGCGACCCCCAATCCCGCCACGCTGAAATTCATTCCCGGCCGCGTCGTGGTCGACGGCAGTCCGGTGGAGTTTTCGAGCCGTGAAGCCGCTTCCCGCTCGCCGCTCGCCGAAAAGCTGTTCGACGTGCCCGGCGTCACCGGCGTGTTCTACGGATCGGATTTCATCACCGTGACCAAGGCGAACGGTGAATGGCAGCAGCTCAAGCCCGCGATCCTCGGTGCCATCATGGAGCACTACATGTCCGGCGCGCCGCTGCTCGCCGACGGCAGCGCGCAAGGCGATGCCGATCTGGACGACGAGGACGAGTTCTTCGACGAGGCCGACGCCGAGACGGTCGACATGATCAAGGACCTGATCGAGACCCGGGTGCGGCCGGCGGTCGCCAATGACGGCGGCGACATCACCTTCCGCGGCTTCAAAGACGGCATCGTCTATCTCAACATGAAGGGCGCCTGCTCCGGCTGCCCGTCGTCGACGGCGACGCTCCAGCACGGCATCCAGAATCTCCTGAAGCATTTCGTGCCCGACGTGGTCGAAGTCCGGCCGATGTGATTCGACCAGCGAATGGCGAGGTGCGAATGGCGAACGGCGTTTCGATCGGCTAGACTGCTCGTCATTCGCCACTCGCCATTCGCTTCTCCATGCTGATCCTCGCCATCGATACTGCGCTCGACGCCTGCGCGGCCGCCGTGCTCGACACCGAAACGGCCGAGCTGCGAGCGCAGGAATCGCTGCCGATGAAGCGCGGGCATGCCGAAGCCCTGATGCCGCTGATCGCGCGGGTGATGCAATCGGCCAATCTCGCCTTCACCGCGCTCGACCGCATCGCCGTCACGGTCGGCCCAGGAAGCTTCACCGGCCTGCGCGTCGGCATCTCGGCGGCGCGCGGCCTGGCGCTCGCGGCTGAGCGGCCGGCCGTCGGCCTGACCACCCTGTCGGCTTATGCCGCAGCCGTCGTGGGCCAGAGCGGAACGGCGCCCGTGATCTCCGCAATCGATGCGCGGCACGATCACGTCTATTTCCAGATCGTCGCCGGCGACGGCAGCCAGCTGGTGCGACCTAAGGTCGCCAGCATCGACGAGGCGATCGCAGCCTCGCAATTCGGCGCGCCGCACCTGGTCGGCAATGCCGCAACCATCCTCGCCGATCGCTGGCCGAAAGATGCACCGCAACCCATTGCGGTCGACGCGCAAGCCGCACCCGACATCGGCTGGGTCGCCTGGCTCGGCGCCGCGGCCAATCCCGACACCACGCCCGCGCGACCGTTCTATCTGAAGGCGCCCGACGCCAAGCCGGCTGCACCGCCGCCGTTCGCACAAGCCGCAACCTCATGATGGGATGGCTGTCGGAGTGGTGGCACGGCGGCGACGCCGTCGTCGAGCCCGCGACCTTGCGCGATGCCGCGCGGCTCGCGCAGCTGCACGGCGCCTCCTTCGCGCGCGGCTGGGGCGAAGGCGAGTTCGAGAGCATGATCAGCGAGCGCAACACGCTGGTGCATCGCTTGCGTCTCGGCCGCAAGACGATCGGCTTCGCGGTATCGCGGATCGGCGCGGACGAAGCGGAAATTCTCTCAATTGCGGTGGACGGGGCCTATCGCGGCCGCGGTCTCTCCCGCACGCTGCTGATGACCCATCTCGGCCACCTCGCCGGGCGTGGCGTGCGCACAATATTTCTCGAGGTGGAGGAAAATAACCAGCCGGCGCGGCGGCTCTACGATCGGGCCGGATTCGTGGTGGTCGGGCGCCGCGATCGCTACTATAAGCAGCCTAACGGGGAACAATTGAACGCCCTTCTGATGCGACGTGACTTGTCGTAACATTGGTGGCAGAAAGCGCCTCCGCCAGGCAGACACCCTATGACCGCACTGAAACCCTCTTCCGCCTCCAAGGCGTCCGGCATCGAGGCGCGCTGTGCCGCCACGGGCATGCGCATGACCGAGCAGCGCCGCGTCATTGCCCGCGTGCTCGCGGAATCGGTCGACCATCCCGATGTCGAAGAATTGTACCGACGCTGCGTTGCCGTTGACGACAAGATCTCGATCTCGACCGTCTATCGCACCGTGAAGCTGTTCGAGGATGCCGGCATCATCGAGCGCCATGATTTCCGCGAGGGCCGCGCGCGCTATGAGACCATGCGCGACAGCCATCACGACCATCTCATCAACCTGCGCGACGGCAAGGTGATCGAGTTCACCTCCGAGGAGATCGAGAAGCTCCAGGCGGAAATCGCCCGCAAGCTCGGCTACAAGCTGGTCGATCACCGGCTCGAGCTTTATTGCGTCCCGCTCGACGACGACAAGCCGACGAACTAGTGGCGATCGCGAATGATCCAGGCGGCCTCTCTTCACCTCTCCCCGTCGGGGAGAGGTCGATTTGCGAAGCAAATCGGGTGAGGGGCCTCGGGTCCCACGAGAGAGCAGTCCCCCTCACCCGGCGCTTCGCGCCGACCTCTCCCGCTGGGGGAGGTGGCACCGCGCGCCTTGCACCAAAGTGCCATAACCAAGTTACACACTGAATGCCCATCGACCTCATCATCTTCGATTGCGACGGCGTGCTCGTGGACAGCGAGGTGATCTCCTGCCGCGCGCATGCGAATGTGCTGACCAAGCACGGCTACCCGATCACGTCGGAGCAGGTGTTCGAACGCTTCCTCGGCCGCTCGACAAAGCAGGCCAATCTCGAGATCGAGACCGAACTGGGCCGCAAGCTCCCCGAGGCCTATCATGGCGACTTGCAGGACGAGCTGTTCAGGTCGTTCGAGGCCGACCTGGAAGCGATCCGCGGCATCCACGATGTGCTGGATGTCGTCACTCAGAGCGTCTGCGTGGCCTCGAGCGGCTCGCATCAGCGCATGCGCGTAAGCCTCGGAAGCACGGGCCTCTATGAGCGCCTGGCCCCGAATATCTTCTCGGCCTCGCAGGTGAAGAACGGCAAGCCGGCACCCGACCTGTTCCTGTTCGCGGCGAGCGAAATGGGCGTGCCACCCGAACGCTGCGTCGTGATCGAGGACAGCCTTGCCGGCATTGCCGGCGCCCGGGCGGCGGACATGACCGTGTTCGGCTTTTACGGCGGCAGCCATTGCCGCGACGGCTATGCCGAGACGCTGCGCGAGGCTGGCGCCGACTTGCTCTTTGCCGACATGCATCGGCTGCCGGAGCTGGTCCGGCGGGTCGGGGCGGACGCATCGGCCCGCTGAGTTTCCGCCATATCCATCATTCCGGGGCGCGCGCAACGTGCGTGACCCCGAATCTTGCGCCAAAACCTCCGGATTCCGGGTTCGTGACCGCGTCGCGCCCAGGAATGACGCCTTTCGGCTCCATTCGCTGGATTTTCCCCCCTCCAGCCTATATCTGAGGGCCGTCCTCCACCTCCATTCCGGGTTCCATGACGCCGCCGCGCAAGCTGCACATCAAATCATATGGCTGCCAGATGAACGTCTACGATGCGCAGCGCATGGTGGACACGCTGGCTCCGGAAGGATTCGTGGAGACGGCCAGCGCCGAGGACGCCGACCTCGTCATCCTGAACACGTGCCATATCCGCGAGAAGGCCTCGGAAAAGGTCTATTCCGAGCTCGGCCGCCTGCGCGTCGCCAAGGACGAGGCCGCGCGCGCGGGCCGCGCGATGCAGATCGCGGTCGCGGGCTGCGTGGCCCAGGCCGAGGGCGAGGAGATCGTGCGCCGTGCACCCGTCGTCGATGTCGTGGTCGGCCCGCAGAGCTATCATCACCTGCCGGCGCTTTTGAAGCGCGCCGGCGATGAAGGCCGCGCGATCGAGACCGAGTTTCCGGCGGCCGACAAATTCGGCTTCCTGGCCCAGCCAAAACCCGACGCGATCCGCGCGCGCGGCATTTCCGCCTTCGTCACGGTGCAGGAAGGCTGCGACAAGTTCTGCACCTTCTGCGTCGTGCCCTATACCCGCGGCGCGGAAGTCTCGCGCCCGGTGGCGAAGATCGTCGATGACGTGAAACGGCTCGCCGACAACGGCGTGCGCGAGCTCACGCTGATCGGGCAGAACGTCAATGCCTATCATGGCGAGGGGCCTGACGGGAAAAGCTGGCCGCTCGGCAAGCTCCTCGAGCATCTGGCGAAGATCCCCGGCATCGCGCGGCTGCGCTATTCGACCAGCCATCCGCGCGACGTCGATGACAGCTTGATCGCAGCGCACCGCGATCTCGGTGCCTTGATGCCGTTCGTGCACCTGCCCGTGCAGTCGGGCTCGGACCGGATTCTGGCCGCCATGAACCGCAAACATACCGCCGATGATTACCTCGGGGTCATCGACCGTTTCCGCGCCGCCCGCCAAGACATTGCTTTTTCATCAGATTTTATCGTGGGCTTCCCCGGCGAGAGCGAGCAAGATTTTCTCGCCACCCTCGCGCTTGTCACGCAAATCGGCTACGCTGCGGCTTATTCGTTCAAATATTCCGCCCGACCGGGAACGCCGGCCGCGGACATGCAGGAGACGGTGTCCCCCGCCGAGATGGACCAGCGATTGGAGCGGCTCCAGGAACTGATCGACAGCCAGCAATCGGCCTTCAACAAGGCTGCGATTGGCTCGACGGTCGATGTGCTGTTCGAGCGTCCGGCCCGCAAGGAGGGCCAGATCGTCGGCCGCACCGCTTACCTCCAGCCCGCCCATGTGATGGCCTCGCCCGACATCATCGGGAAGATCCTGCCGGTCCGCATCGACAGCCTCGAACGCTACAGCTTTCTCGGCGAGCTCGTGACGCCCCATGGCGCGCGCGAGCCCGCTTTATCGCAAGCCAGTGGAGCCTGAACCCTTGCCCAAAAGCGCATCGGATTCGTCTTCGTTCGCTCCCAGCCGCAAATTTGACCGCGACATGCAAGTTCCGCCCGAGACCCAGGTCGTCATCGACTTCGACGACAACCGCGCCGCATCCGCCCTGGTCGGCCCCTACGGCCAGCACCTCGCGCAGATCGAGCGGCGGCTCGGCGTCGTCGTCGATTCCAAGGGCAACCACATCACCATCGGCGGCACCCGCGACGGCTGCGATGCCGCGCGCCGCGTGCTCGAGATGCTCTACGCACAGGCCGCGAAGGGCCATGATCTCGACCAGGGCGAGGTCGAAGGCGCGATCCGCGCCGTGATCGCTCAGGGCTCGCTGTTCGAGTTCGACGCCAAATCGGCGAAGTCCACCTTCGACAGCATCAACCTGCGCAAACGGCCGGTGCGCGCCCGCACGGCCGCGCAGGATTCCTACATCCGCGCGCTGAAGCGCCACGAACTCGTGTTCGGCATCGGCCCGGCCGGCACCGGCAAGACCTGGCTCGCGGTTGCGCATGCCGCGCAGCTGTTCGAGCGCAAGGAGGTCGACAAGATCATCCTGTCACGCCCGGCGGTGGAAGCCGGCGAGCGGCTCGGCTTCCTGCCCGGCGATCTCCGGGAGAAGGTCGATCCTTATCTTCGGCCGATCTACGATGCGCTCTATGACCTCATGGATGCGCGCATCGTCGAGCGTGCGCTCCAGACCGGCGAGATCGAGATCGCGCCGCTCGCCTTCATGCGCGGCCGCACGCTCACCAACGCCGCCATCATCCTGGACGAGGCCCAGAACACCACGTCGATGCAGATGAAGATGTTCTTGACGCGTCTCGGCGAGAACAGCCGCATGATCGTGACGGGCGATCCCTCGCAGATCGACCTGCCGAACGGCCAGACCTCGGGCCTGGCCGAAGCGACCCGCCTCTTGAGCGGCGTCGAGGGGATTGCCCAGGTTCATTTCAAGGCCGAGGACGTGATCCGCCACGAACTCGTGGCGCGGATCGTGGCCGCCTACGAAGGGCCGCAGCGGCCGGCCACCGGTCAATCCTGACGAGGCAACATCGGACGCGAGGCGCGAACACGACGCCTTTCGTGCCAGACAGCACAATGTCCCATTCCAACCTTCCCATGACCGAGGTCCTCGTCGTCGCCGATTGCTGGCAGCGCGAACCCGATTCCGAAGCCGTGATCCAGCGGGCGGTGGCGGCCGCCGCCGAAAGCGTCGACGAAGACGTTGCAGATGCGGAAGTCGCCGTGATGCTGACCGATGACGCCGGCATCCGCACCCTCAACAGCAACTGGCGCGGCATCGACAAGCCAACCAACGTGCTGTCGTTCCCCGCGCTTCAGCCGGAGGGCGGCTGGAAGCCGGGCGATGCGCCGCGCATGCTCGGCGATATCGCAATCGCCTACGAGACCATGCGGCGCGAGGCGGACGAGGAACACAAGCCGTTCGAACACCATTTGAGCCACCTCGCCGTGCACGGCTTCCTGCATTTGATCGGTTACGATCACGAGGACGAGGACGAGGCCGAGGAGATGGAAACGCTGGAGACGCAGATCCTGGCGCATCTCGGCATCCCTGATCCCTATGCCGACCGCGATGGGACGCACTGAGATGCCGGATTCCGATCCAGTCCAGGACAACCCGCCCAACACGCGCAACCTGCCCGCCGTCGTGGCCCATGGCGAGGTGATGCGCCCGGCCGCCGAAGGCTGGCTCTTGCGTGCCATCCGAACGCTGTTCGGCTGGAAGGCGGGATCGGTCCGCGACGACCTCCAGGTCGTGCTCGACGCATCGACGCCGGACGATACCGGCTTCTCCGCGGTCGAGCGCACCATGCTGCGCAACATCCTCGGCCTGCACGAGCGCCGCATCGCCGACGTCATGGTGCATCGCGCCGACATCGTCGCAGTGAAGCGCGACATCCCGCTCGGGGAATTGATGGACCGTTTCGAGAGCGCCGGCCATTCGCGTCTCGTCGTCTACAACGAGACGCTGGACGACCCCGTCGGCATCGTCCACATCCGCGACCTGCTCGCCTTCATGACCTCGCGCGCGCGGGTGTCGGAGGCCGCCAAGACCAAGCGGAAGAAGGCGCTGCCGGCCGGGCTCGACCTCCGCGCCGTCGATCTCGCGCTGCCGCTTGATGAGGCGCGCATCATC
Organism: Bradyrhizobium sp. CCH5-F6; assembly: GCF_001556045.1. Taxonomy (GTDB): domain Bacteria; phylum Pseudomonadota; class Alphaproteobacteria; order Rhizobiales; family Xanthobacteraceae; genus Bradyrhizobium. Next base: position 9,647 of record NZ_LSIC01000186.1, on the reverse strand, counting down.
CGCAAGCTGCTCTACGTGCCGCCGTCGATGCGGGCGATCGACCTGCTGGCACAGATGCAGGCCACGCGCATCCATCTGGCGCTGGTGGTCGACGAATATGGCGGCAGCGACGGGCTGGTCTCGCTCGAGGACATCGTCGAGCAGATCGTCGGCGAGATCGACGACGAGCATGACAGCGACGAGCCGCCCTCGATCGTACGCCTGCCCGACAACGCCTTCATCGCCGACGCCCGCGCCAGCCTCGACGACGTCCGCTCGGTGATCGGCGAAGATTTCGTCACCGGCGAAGCCGGCGAGGAAGTGGCGACGCTGGGAGGCTATCTCGTCAGCTTCGTCGGACGCCTGCCGGTGCGCGGCGAAGTGATCTCGGGTCCCGGCACTTACGAGGTCGAGGTTCTCGATGCCGATCCGCGCCGCGTCAAGCGGCTGCGCATCTCGACGCGGAAGGAGCGTCCGGCGCCGCGCACGCCGCGCGAGAACCGACGCCGTGAGGCCACGCCGGAGAGCGCACAGCCGTCGGCCAGCGACACGCCCTCGCCGCCGCCGAGCGACGGGGCCGGCCCGCAGTGATTCCATCGCAGCGACTTCGGCAGATTGCGCTTGCCATCATCCTCACCTGGGGATGGCAGCGTGCCGTCATCGCCATGGCGGCCGGGGCGCTGTCGGTGCTGGCGCTGGCGCCGTTCAACCTCTTCCCGGTGCTGTTCGTCACCTTTCCGGTGCTGGTCTGGTTGATCGACGGGGCCGGGGCCGGCCGATATGGCGGCGTCCCGGCCGCCGCGTTGACCGGCTACTGGTTCGGGCTCGGCTATTTCGTGCCCGGCCTCTACTGGATCGGCTACGCCTTCTTCGTCGACGCCGACATGTTCGCCTGGCTGACGCCGTTCGCCGTGCTGGGCCTGCCGGCCTATCTCTCGATCTTCACGGCGATCGGATTTGCGCTGGCCCGCCTGCTCTGGACCAAGAATGCCACGCGCCTGCTTGCGCTCGCAGCCAGCCTCACCATCAGCGAATGGCTGCGCGGTCATGCGCTGACCGGCTTTCCCTGGAACGCGTTCGGCTATGCGCTGTCCGAGCCGCTGCCGCTGGCGCAGACGGCGTCACTGGTCGGCCTGTGGGGCATGACGTTCCTGACGGTTGCGATCTTCGCAAGCCCTGCGACTCTGATCGACCGCACGCCCGATCGCCGCCTGCAATGGCGTGTGCCGGCGGCGGCCGTCGCAGTCTTGGTCGTCATGAGCATTTTCGGCGCAATCCGCCTGTCGCTGCATCCGACCATGATGGTCGCCGGCGCCAAGCTGCGCCTGATGCAGCCGAACCTCCAGCAGGACGCGAAGTTCAACTACGCCGCCAAGGCGGAGGTGATGAAGAAGTACCTGGCTCTGTCGGACCGCGCCTCCGGCCCGCAGTCGACTGGCGTACGCGATGCCACCATCCTGATCTGGCCGGAATCCGCGTTTCCGTTCTTCCTGACCCGCGAAGCCGACGCGATGGCGCAGATCGCCGACCTCCTGCCGAAGGGCACCGTGCTGATCACGGGATCGGTCCGTGCACCTGACCTGCCTCGGGGCACGCCGATCACGCGCGCCTACAACTCGATCTACGTGATCGATCACGACGGCAGCGTGCTGGCAGTGTACGACAAGCTGCATTTGGTGCCGTTCGGAGAATTTCTTCCCTATCAGGCGTTGATGGAGAAGCTCGGATTCGAACAACTGACGCGTGTGCGCGGCGGCTTTATTCCCGGTACCGTGCGTCACGCGCTGCCGGTCGCCAGCGCACCGCCGGCGCTGCCGCTGATCTGTTACGAAGCCATCTTTCCCGGCGAAGTGGCCGGACGCAACGAGCGTCCGGGTTGGATCGTGAACCTCACCAATGACGGCTGGTTCGGCATCTCGACCGGTCCCTATCAGCATCTGGAGCAGTCGCGAATGCGCGCGATCGAGCTCGGATTGCCGCTGGTCCGCTCCGCCAATACCGGCGTCTCGGCAGTCGTCGACCCGATGGGACGAACCGTTGCAAGCCTCGGACTCGGGATCGAAGGCATTTTGGATTCAGGCCTGCCCGCCGCAATCCCGCCGACTCTCTATGCGCGAGTCGGCGACATACCCGCAGCGATGCTCGTCGCGATCGCCGTCATTGTGGCGGTACGACGACGCGTTGCCAAACGGTCCCCCTGATCCACCCTCACCGCTGCGGACCGGATTCCTTTGACAACCGTAGTACCACGGTTGACAGATTGCAGGCGGCCTCCTCATTCTGCATCGGCTGCGAAAGACAGTTGGCATTGCTAAATTTCTCCGCAATGTTTCCCAATAAGAGAGTCTGATTTGACGATGCTGGCACCCGAGGCATTCTCGTTGATTGCGCCGAAGGTGATGTTTGGAGGGCTGAGGAAATGTCGAAAGCGCCCAACCCTGTTGACAAATATGTCGGCAGTCGCGTGCGCATGCGCCGCATCATGTTGGGCATGAGCCAGGAAAAGCTCGGTGAAGCTTTGGGCCTGACTTTCCAGCAGATCCAGAAATACGAGAAGGGCACCAACCGGGTCGGCGCGAGCCGTATCCAGCAGATCGCCGAGATTCTCCAGGTGCCCGTGTCGTTTCTTTTCGAGGGCGGCCCGAGTGGCGTGCCCGGTCCGGAAGGCTTCAGCGAAGGCGCCTCGCCCTCTTACGTCTCGGACTTTCTCGCGACCTCCGAAGGTCTGGCCTTGACCAAGGCGTTCACGCGAATCACCGATTCGAAGATGCGCCGCTCCATCGTCGATCTCGTCGAGCAGATCGCGGCCCGCGAGGGACCCGACAAGCGCTGACGCGGCACCTCGATGGTGATTTGAGACTGCGCTAGATCTGGCCTATGTCGTCGTTTGCGACTGCGCTTTGATGCGCGCCCGCTTCGATGATGCGATTCAAAGGCACAGATGCGTCCATGACCGGCTCCAATTGGTTCGATTCCCAAATCATCCTCGATGGCATCCGCCGCTGGGTGGAAATCGAGACGCCGACGGAAGCGCCTGAACAGGTCAACAGGCTGGTCTCTTTGGTCGCGGAGCAGCATCGCGACCTGCCTGTCACGCTCGAGCGTGTCCCTGGCGTCGACGGCTGTGGCGATCATCTCATCGCGCGCACGAATTGGGGTCAGGACCGGCCGGGCATCCTGGTGCTGAGCCACCTCGATACCGTTCATCCCATGGGCTTCATCGAGCGGCTGCCGTTCAAGATCGAGGGCGACAGCGCGTTCGGTCCCGGCATCTACGACATGAAGGGCGGCGCCTATATCGCCCATCACGCCTTTGGCGCGCTCTGCGCCGCCGGCGATCGTTCGCCGCTCGGCATCACGCACCTGTTCACCTCCGACGAGGAGATCGGCAGCCCGACCTCGCGCGCGCTGATCGAGCAGGAGGGACGCAAGGCCAAGTATGTGCTGGTGACCGAGCCGGCGCGCGACGGCGGCAGGATCGTCACCGCACGCAAGGGCGTCGGACGCTTCAAGGTGTTCATCAAAGGGGTGCCCGCGCATGCCGGCACGCGTCCCGAGGACGGCCGCAGCGCCATCCGCGAGCTCGGCAATATCATCCTCGCGCTGGAAGCGATGAACGACCTGGCGCGCGGCGTCACCGTCAATGTCGGCGTGGTGCGCGGGGGCACGCGCCCCAACGTCACGCCGGAAGAGGCTTACGCCGAAGTCGATCTGCGCGTGCCGAGCCTCGAGGCGGCAGACGAGCTCGTCGGCAGGATTCTCGCCCTGACGTCGAAGACGGACGGCGTCACCGTCACCGTTACAGGCGAGCTCAACCGGCCGCCTTACGAGAAGAACAACGCAGGCGCTTCGCTGTACGAGCATGCGAAGACGCTCGCCGCCGAGCTCGGCTTCGAGCTGATCGACACCCACACCGGCGGCGGCTCGGACGGCAATTTCACCGCCGCGCACACCGCGACGCTCGACGGGCTCGGCGTCGACGGCAAGGGCGCACACACCCATTATGAGCAGCTCTACGTCTCGTCGCTCGCGCCGCGTGCGCGGCTGCTCCATCGCCTGTATCAGACGCTGCGATGAGCGAACGCAAATCAGATCCCGATCGCGAGGACAGCGAGCGCGCCTTCTTCGGGCGCCGCAAGGGCCACAAGCTCAGGCAGCATCAGGCCGGGCTGATCGAGCAATTGCTGCCGCATCTTGCGCTCGACATCGAGCGTGAGACGCCCGCGGATGCCCGGGAGATATTCGCTCCCGCAGCCGACGACGTCAGGCTCGAGATCGGCTTCGGCGGCGGCGAGCATCTTGCGGCCGAGGCGAAGAACTTCCCCATGACCGGCTTCATCGGCTGCGAGCCCTACGTCAACGGCATGGCAAAGATCCTGGCGCAGATCGAGGCCGCCAACATCGGCAATATCCGCCTGTTCGCGGGCGATGCCGCCGAGCTCCTGGCCTGGCTGCCGAGGAATTCGCTGTCGCGCATCGACCTGATCCATCCCGATCCCTGGCCGAAGCGGCGACACTGGAAGCGGCGCTTCGTCCAGGACCGGACCATCGCCGCGATGGCGCGCGTGCTGAAGCCAGGCGGTGAATTCCGCTTCGTCTGCGACATCGACGATTACTGCGCCTGGACATTGTCGCATCTTGCGCGCTCGCCGGATTTCAAATGGCTCGCGGAGCGCGCCGACGATTTCCGGCAACCATGGGCCGGCTACACCATGACGCGCTACGGCCGGAAGGCCGCGCGGGAAGGACGCAAGGCCGCGTATTTGCGGTTTCGCAGGACTGGCTAGTCGTCATTGCGAGGAGCGAAGCGACGAAGCGATCCAGAGCGCCTTTGCGGAGAGAAATCTGGATTGCTTCGCTCCGCTCGCAATCACGGAGCGCGCTAGATCGTCCGCCGGTTGCGCCAGAAATTGACGACGCGTTCGGCGGTGGTCGGCATCAGGCGCGTGTAGTTCAGACGCGCGGCCTCGATGTCGGCGTCGGCAGGCGTGCGGTGGGGGCCGTACCAGAGCAGGATGAGCGCACGCACCGTGGGCCAGCCGAGATTGAGCACACGGCCCAGGATCAGAAGCGGATCGTAGCGGTCGCCAGCGATCAGGCGATCGAGGACCGAGAGGCGAACGCCGGACATCGCCGAGAGCGAGGCGACCGATTCCTCATATTTCTGGGCCTTGGCGAAGCCGAGCAGCGCGCTCTCGCCGAGATGGCCCTCGCGATGCAGGGCGAGCACCGTGCGCTGCGCGTCCGAAAAATCGCGTCGTGGTCCGGGCGGCCGCGCGGCCTCCTCGATCGCCGCCATCGCGCGCTTGATCTCGGCCTTGCGCGCGGGATTGACCACGCTGGAAAGGCGCCGACGGATGACGTCGAGCGTCCCGTCGAGCAGCTGCTTCAGGTTCTCGCCGGAAAGGTCGTCGCGCTGACCGATCTTGAGCGTCAGCACGCCATCCTGCGCCGCGCGCTTGATCATCTCGGAATAGCTGGATGGTGAGAACACCGCACCGGCATTGGCTGCGGCGCGGCGCACCACGTCGCGATCGCCGCGCTCGACCAGCACGTCGGTGACGACGGGAGACAAAGCGGGACGCTCCGTCATCGCCAGGAGATGGCCCTGGCCTTTCAGGCGCGCGATCTCGGCTAGGGCAGCGTCGTCGAGCACCGGCGAGCGGCGCAGCACGGGACCGGCCACCATGATCTCGTTTTCGCGGGCGAGCTGATTGACGAGGTGCGGCGGCGCGTTGTCCAGGTGCGAGAAGCGCTCGGCCAGATCGGCGCGCGAGGCGAGTTCGGCATGCGGAACGAGATCGATTAGGAGATTGTCGAAGAGATCGATCAACTCGGGGCGGAGCTTCTCCGCATCCTGGAAGAACAACTGGGCGATCGCGCGCGCAATCTCGCCGCGTCGCCGCGGACCGCCGCGCTTGACGATATCGTCCAGTCCAGGAATGAGCGACGTGGCAACGGTCATGAAAACGCAACTCGAACGGGGCACGCCGCGGGTGCGCCCTTGGTCCAAGCCGCCCCACAATCGGGGAATTTAGGCCCGCTTGATGAAGGAAGCGTTGCGCGGTGGGCGGGCCGAACGGCGCAAAAAGCCTCCTCGGCCCCGCAATGGGCCTTGTCCGGGCGCGGGGAAAGGGCTATATCAGCGGCAATTCATCTTCTCATACGATCCGCGTAGTGAGAGTGGGCCCGAAAGGACCCGCTCTTTTTTATTACCTGAACGCGGCTTGGCGAAAGATGCGGCCCGGGGAGTTGCCGGGAAAGTTCCGAAGCGGGCTTTGAGATCGTAACCAAGCCTTAACCATCGAGCGACCCGACCCTGGATATGACCGAACCGAACCCTGGTTCCACGGATGCCGAATTGCTGGCCGAGCCGCGGCTCGTTGTCGAGCCGGGCGTCGCGGCACGGGTGTCCGCGGTGGCAGCGCCCGTGCTCCAGGGCATGGGCTACCGCTTGGTGCGGATCCGGATTTCCGGTGAGGCCGGCTGCACCGTGCAGATCATGGCCGAGCGGCCGGACGGCTCGATGCAGATCGAGGATTGCGAGGCGATCTCGCGGGCACTGTCGCCCGTACTCGACGTCGCCGATCCCATCGATCGCGCCTACCGGCTGGAGATCTCCTCGCCGGGGATCGATCGCCCGCTGGTGCGCCGCTCCGATTTCGAGCGCTATTCCGGGCATCTGGTGAAAATCGAGATGGCGGTCGCGCATGAGGGGCGGAAGCGCTTCCGCGGCACGCTCGGCGCCGTCGAAGGCGACCGTGTGCATCTGCGCCGCGACGATGCCAAGCCGGGCGACGATGCCGACGTTCTCCTGACCATGGAGGATATCGGCGAGGCCCGGCTGGTGCTGACCGACGAACTGATCGCCGAATCCATGCGCCGCGGCAAGGCGCAGGAGCGCCAGATGCGCCGTGATCTCGGGCTGGAGCCGCCGCCGGCGCCGCACGCCAGCATCAGCGAGAAGATTACCAAGAACACCAAGCCGAAGAAGAAGCCGGCACCGACCAACACGAAGAAACATCGCCTTGCCGCCGAACGCGCGCGGCGCGGCGAGACCGAGCCTGACCAAGGAGACTAGCCATGGCAGTCAGTGCCAATCGACTTGAATTGCTTCAGATCGCCGATGCCGTCGCACGCGAAAAATCCATCGATCGCGGCATCGTCATCGCGGCCATGGAAGATGCCATCGCCAAGGCGGCGCGGGCCCGTTACGGCAGCGAGACTGACGTTCACGCCGAGATCGACCCGAAGAAGGGCGAGCTGCGGCTGTCGCGCCACATGCTGGTGGTCGACAAGGTCGAGAACCACTCCAACCAGATCTCACTGGTGGACGCGCAACGCGCCAATCCCGGTGCCCAGGTCGGCGACACCATCGCCGACACCCTGCCGCCGCTGGAATACGGCCGCATCGCCGCGCAATCGGCCAAGCAGGTGATCGTGCAGAAGGTGCGCGAGGCCGAGCGCGACCGCCAGTATCAGGAATTCAAGGACCGCATCGGCGACATCGTCAACGGCGTGGTCAAGCGCGTCGAATATGGCAGCGTGATCGTCGATCTCGGCCGTGGCGAAGCCATCATCCGCCGCGACGAGATGCTTCCGCGCGAAGTGTTCCGCAACGGCGACCGCGTCCGCGCCTACATCTTCGACGTTCGCCGCGAGACCAGAGGTCCGCAGATCTTCCTCTCCCGCACTCATCCGCAGTTCATGGCGAAGCTGTTCGCGCAGGAAGTGCCGGAAATCTATGACGGCATCGTCGAAATCAAGGCGGTGGCCCGCGATCCCGGCTCGCGCGCGAAAATCGGGGTGATTTCCCGCGATTCCTCGGTCGATCCGGTCGGCGCCTGCGTCGGCATGCGCGGCTCGCGCGTGCAGGCCGTGGTGAACGAGCTGCAGGGCGAGAAGATCGACATCATTCCCTGGTCGCCCGATATCGCGACCTTCGTGGTCAACGCGCTGGCGCCGGCCGAGGTCTCCAAGGTCGTCATCGACGAAGACCGCGAGCGCATCGAGGTCGTGGTGCCCGACACCAACAACCAGCTCTCGCTGGCGATCGGCCGCCGCGGCCAGAACGTGCGCCTCGCCTCGCAGCTCACCGGCTGGGACATCGACATCCTGACCGAGCAGGAGGAATCGGAGCGCCGCCAGGCCGACTTCGAGAACTCCACCCGCGTCTTCATGGAATCGCTCAACGTCGACGAAGTGGTCGGCCAGCTGCTGGCGTCCGAAGGCTTCACCTCGGTCGAGGAACTCGCAATGGTGGACGTCAAGGAACTCGCCGGCATCGAGGGTTTCGACGAAGAGACCGCGCAGGAGCTCCAGAACCGCGCCCGCGAATACCTGGAGCAGCAGGAAGCCGAGCTCGAGGCCAGGCGCAAGGAACTCGGCGTCGAGGACGCGGTCAAGGACGTGCCCGGCGTGACCTCGAAGATGCTGGTGAAGTTCGGCGAGAACGACATCAAGACGGTCGACGACCTCGCCGGCTGCGCCACCGACGATCTGGTCGGCTGGACCGAGCGCAAGGAAGGCAGCGAGCCGACCAAGCACCCCGGCGCGCTCGACGGCATCGACATTTCGCGTGACGACGCCGAAGCGATGATCATGCAGGCCCGCGTCAAGGCCGGCTGGATCACCGAGGCCGATCTCGCCAAGCCTGCGGAAGAGGCTGAGGCGACCGAAGGCCAACCGGCTTAAGGGCCAAGGAGGATGTCGCCCGGATGCTCGCCAGCACTGACAGCGAACTCGACCATGGGCCGCGGACCGAAAGGTCCGCGACCATGCGCATGTGCGCGGTCAGCCGCGAGGTCCGGCCGATCGACGAGCTGATCCGCTTCGTCGTTTCGCCGGAAGGGCAGATAGTTCCAGATCTCAAGCGCAAGCTGCCCGGACGCGGCATGTGGATTACCGCCTCCCGCGAGGTGGTTGCGGAAGCCGTACGGCGTCACCAATTTAGCAAGGCCTTCAAGCGCGAGTTGCGCGTCTCCCAGACGCTTCCCACCGACATCGAGGCGCTCCTGGTTCGGAGCGTGACGGAAGCCCTTGGGATCGCATCCAAGGCTGGCCAGGTCGTGGCCGGCTTCGGTAAGGTCGAGAGCGCCCTTCGGGAAGGAACGGTCGAGGTCCTGATCCATGCCAGCGACGGGGCCGCGGACGGAATCCGCAAATTGGACATGCTGGCGCGTCAAAATACCGGAAATCGCGGCGCCCAGCCGCAGATTCCCGTCGTCACCGCACTGAAATCTGTAGAATTGGATTTGGCACTGACCCGGTCAAATGTGATACATGCTGCCCTGCTCGCGGGCCCGGCGAGCAAGTCATTCCTGTCACGTAGCCAGATGCTGGTCCGATACCGGATGGCGGACGATGACAAGACTGCCGAAAAGCCCGGCCAGGATTTCTGAGAGACAACGACGACCCAATTGGACTGTGCGGCAACGCACAACACTGATAAATCAGGATTAGGACTGCTGAATGGTTGATACCAAGACCCCTGGCGACAAGAAGCTGAGCGTTCCGAGCAAGACGCTATCGCTCAAGCCGCGCGTCGAAACGGGCACTGTGCGCCAGAGCTTCAGCCATGGCCGCAGCAAGCAGGTCGTGGTCGAGAAGCGCGGCAAGCGCCGGATCGACGGCGCTCCTGAGCCGCAGGCTGCCGAGGTCGCAAAGCC
>NZ_LSIC01000185.1 GCF_001556045.1 Bradyrhizobium sp. CCH5-F6 | reverse complement strand
TTGGCGTCAGTGCCCGTTGAAACTGCTGCCGCGCACTCCGCCCTCATCCTGAGGGCCCGCCAAAGGCGGGCGTCTCGGAGGATGGCCGCAAAGAAAGCTCTCATCTGCAATAGCCCTGCCGCACGCGGGGAGAGGCGAAAGAGACTCACCGGGCCTCTTCGAATCCCGCCAGCACCGAGGTCAGGTTCGCGCCGAGGATATCCGAGAGATAACCGCCCTCCTGCACGAACACGGTCGGCAGGCCCATCTTCGCGATGGCCTGGCCGATGCGGCGGAAGCCGGGCGTGGTGACGGCCAATCCCTTCAGCGGGTCGTGCTCGGAGGCATCGAGACCGAGCGCGATCACCAGCGCGCCCGGAGCAAAGGATTCGATCGCCTTGCGCGCGAGGTCCAGCGCCCGCATGTAGCCGTCGTCGCCGGTGCCGATGGCGAGGGGAATGTTGAGATTGGTGCCGAGGCCGGGTCCTTCGCCGCGCTCATGGGCGTAGCCCCACACGTACGGGTAGTACGCGACTGGATCGGCATGGATCGAGATCGTGTAGACGTCGGGCCGCGCGTAGAAGATGCCTTGCGTGCCGTTGCCGTGATGGACGTCGACGTCGAGGATCACGACGCGCTCGTGCTTCAGCCGCAGATGCGCCGCCGCGATGGCGCTGTTGTTGAGGAAACAGAACCCGCCGGCCATGTCGCGATAGGCGTGATGCCCGGGCGGACGGCAGAGCGCGTAGGTCGCATCCTCGCCGTCCATCACCATCTGCGCGGCGGTGACCGCGACGTCGGTCGCGGCGCAGGCGGCCGCCCACGTGCCCGGGCCGATCGGCGCCGCGGTATCGGCGGTGTGCCAGCCGAGCTTGCCGACGATGTGGGTGGGATAGGTCGCGGCATGACGCACGGGATGGATGTTGCCGATCATCTCCGGGCCGGAATCGCCGAGCGCGGTCCAGGCGTCCCAGGCTTGGCTCAGGAACGACAGATATTCCGGGCTGTGGATGCGCGCGCGCGGCCCCTGCCCGAATTTCGTCGGCTCGACCAATTGATGCTTGCCGTCCTTCAATCCCTTGAGCAGGCGGTCGGCGCGCTCGGGTTGCTCGGTGGTTCGCTTGACGACGCCGCGAACCAGGAAGAATTGCGGATCGTGGCTGCGATGCAGCTCGGTATGGACGGCCTTCACTCAAACACTCCGTGGTCGCATGCTCTTAAGGTGTGCCACAGATGTCTTGATCCCCGTGGCGGCGAGATGCAAGCAAGAAGAATGCCGCACCTGGCGCGCGGCTCTGCGCCGGAAGCAGATCGCCCGTGATGCTCAGCAGCGGCCGCGCTGGAGGCAGTGCTCGCGCCCCTGCTGGTCGGTGCGGAAGGACTCGATGAAGCCGCCCTGGCGCTGGGTGACGAAGACGGTCTTGCCGTCACTGCCGCCGAAGGCGAGGTTGGTCGGCTCCTTGCCCTTCAGCGCGATCTCCCGCTCGACGGCGCCACTGGGCTTCATCAGCGCGATCGTGCCTTTGAGAATGCGCGCGACATAGAGACGGCCGGAAACGTCGGTGCGCAGACCGTCAACGGTGTCGGGCTGAAACGACTTGACGAGCTTCGCGCCGGTGAGCTCGTTGCCGTTGATCGCATAGGACCAGATCTGGCCGCTGCTGGATTCGCTCACATAGAGCGTCTTGCCGTCCGGGCTGAGATCGATGCCGTTGGTGGTGCCCATCGCGCGCGGCGCAGCCATGATCTGTCCCTGCACGGTGCCGTCGGCACCCTTGGCGATGCGCCAAATGTGTCCCTGGCGGCCCTTCCAGTTCGGATCGCTCGCATAGATCGTCCCGTCGCGCGCGATGGTGATGTCGTTCGGCTGGTTCATTTCGCCGGAGTGAAACCAGACGGCCGGCTCCGTCGCGCCCTTCGGGATGACGAAGATGTTGTGCTTCTTGTAGTCGGCAATGAACATGGTGCCGTTCCGATCGAAACGGATGGCATTGCCGACGCTGCCCTCGGGCAGAACCGTGAATGGCTCCGACGCCGCTCCGCCGGCCGGCAGCCTGCCGATGGTGCCGGGCTTGCCGAGATTGACCACGTAGAGATTGCCGTCGAGGTCGGCAGCGGGCCCTTCGATGCCGAACGTGTATTCGCCGGCGGGCGTCACCTGTGCACTTTCGAACGGCCTGGTCTCGGCCTGGGCGGGCGCGGTCGCGGTGACGAAGAGGATGCTACTCCACAGGCACCAGAAATTCCTGCCGGATGTAATAGCCATTGTCGTCGGTGCATTCGCCATTCAGATAGGGATCGGCCGGCCGGAAGAATCGGCTGAAGCCGGGTTTGTCTACAGCGTTCCTTTGTGTCACGACGACGACCTTGGCGGCCGGTATTTCGCCGCATTCCTTGTTCGTCTTGCCGTAGAACTTGCGCTGCGGCGGACCGGGTTTGATCCGCATCCGCGTGCCCGGGACCATCTTCGCGACGAGCAGATCCGCAGCGTCCAGCAGACGTTTGTAGCCGGGCTCCGTCTTCGGCAGGCTCTCGCCACCCGGCGGCATCAGCCTCTCCGCGCCGAGACCGCGGAGCCGCGTGCGCAGCTTGCCGGCGTCGGGATCGCCCGGATAGATCCAGCCGTCCTGCGACAGCATGAAACGGAGCACGGCCCCGTCCTTCTCCGTCTCTGATTGACCCGGCTTCAGGCCGAAATCCGAGTGGCAACCGGCGCAATGCCTCTCGACGAGGCCCTTGCGCAGCGTGGTGAGCCGGGCGCTGTTCTGCGCGTCTCGCGCCACGAAGGCCGCGAGCTGGTCGATCATGGCCTGGCTGCGCATGTCGCAGGGCAATGGCTGCGGCGCATCGCCCGTGGAGCGATCGATCCGGATCACGGTCTTGTTCTTGTCCTCGACAAGCCAGATCGCGCCGTCCTCCGCCACCGTCATGCCGACGGGCGCGCCTTGCGGCCGCGCGCCGTTGACGCGGTGCCAGCCCGCGATCAGCTCCTCGAACGGCGCGGCAGCGACCTCGCCGAGCTCGGTCTGAAAGCTGCGGGTCGGGTCAGCGGCGCAGCTGACGTGATAGTGCACCGGCGCCGTGGCAGGCTTGGGGAAACCATGATCGTCAACATCATAGATCAGGACACGGCTGCCGGTCGGGCGATAGCCGTGCAGGCCGACCAGAAGCTTGCCTTCCAGCTCCGGAAATCGGGCGCCATGATAATAGAGCATCGCAAGCGGCGCACCGTGTGGCGGCATCAGCGAGAGCGGCGGCTTGTAGAGCGCATTGGCCGTGCAGAGCGATTTGTACTGGCCCGATTGCAGCACGCTCCTGAACTCAGGACTCGGCGTCGACACATCGTAGCAATACGGCCAGCCATAATGCCTGCCCTGCTCGATCGCGTTGATCTCCTCGTTCGGCTTGAAGATGTCAGGCAGGTCGTGGCCGTTCTCGCCCTGGAGGAACGCATAGCCGGGATCTGGAAAATTCCGGTGTAGCGCGAGTGCCATCGAGTTGCGCAGGCCGCGCGCATAGACGGTGTGCGGCGGGTCGGGATCGTTCGGCTTCAATGCCGGAAAGACGCCGCCCGGAGGCGGCGTGAACAGCCAGATCGCGGCCATTGCGGAGGCGCCTTCGGCTGCGGCGCAGGGCTTCGTGATCGGCGCACGCGTGATGCAGTCGTCGCTGTGCGAGCCGACATTGACGAACAGCCGCCCCTTCCTGTCGAAGACGAACTGCTTGAGCGGGTGCGCGCTTTCGTCGAGCCTCGTGCCGTCGGGCAGCGTGATCCGGCGGCCGGGCATGTGGCGGATGATGGTCTCGACCGTGCTGCGTGGGTTGTCGGCGAGCGGATCGAACCGGAAGATCGTCTCGGCGGTCGAGGCATAGAGCTTCCTGTCCGGGCCGATCACGAGGCCGAACGGGTATTCGAGTCCCGTCAGCAGCTCCTTGAAGCGTCGCTCCTGGGGCGCGTGCGGGTCGAGCAGCAGCAGCCGCCCGTCGGTGTGGCCCCACCCGCCCATGTCGGCCACCACGAACAGGTCACGGCCGGGCACCTGGATGATCGAGCGCGGGAATTTCAGGCGGTCCTCTTCGCTGGCGACGAGGCCGGCGCAGTATCCCGCTCTCATGTCGATCTGGATTCTGGGAAAGGCGAGATCGTCGCTGCCGCAGAGTTCCGTGCCGATCGCGTAGCCGCTCTTCCTGATCGGCTCGGACGAAGCCGGGGCGAAGCCGAGCAGCGCTCCGGTGATGGCCGCCGCGAACACGCGCAAGCTTCGGCGTTCGCTCAGGAATGTGAACAGGTTCACGGTGCCCCCGAATTTCCTGGAGAACTTGTTCCATGTCGCCGGAACGCCGTCCAGTTGATCATCACCCGCCTGTGATGAAACCTGTTGTGGCTTCCGCGGCGACCAATCTCCGTAGATTTCCTTACCGGGTTCGACCCGAATGTCTCGCGAATGCCTCGGGTGGTATCGGTTTGCCGTCCCGATCGCTCTCACAGGAGGCGCACATGGTCCAGGTCTATTTCCACTGCTCCAATACCGAGGGCACGCTGATCGACCGTTCCGGCGCCGCCGTGTCCAATCTCACCGAGGCCCGCGACCATGCCGCCCAGATCATGCGGTCGATGATCCAGACGCCGAGCAGCGAGGATTGGCGCGACTGGGTGATTCATGTCAGCGACGACGATGGCGAGGAGATCTTCGATCTCCCCTTCACCGCCATGCTCGGCAAGCCGCATTGAGGTGATGCCATGTTGCTCGCGTCCTTGAGCCTGCTCCGCCAACCGCTGAACTTCGTCGCCACCAAATGGCAGACGCTGATGCGCGTCGCAGGCAACCCTTACCGTCCCGAGCTGCATTACATGCGCGGACCTGGCCCGAAATGGCACGCCAAGTATCAGGCCAGCCGGCTGGACCGCTCACTCTGAACGCGGTCCACTCTCCTGACAGACCGCTCTCTCCACGCGTCATGCCCGGGCTTGTCTCGGCCATGACAAGCCCCGGGGAAACGCTTCCCGACCTCACTGCCCCGTAAACCTCGCCTTGCGCTTCTCGACGAAGGCGTTGCGGCCTTCGATGGCATCGGCGCTCTTGCGGATCGTGGCTTGAAGCTCGATCTCGCGGCGGAACTGCGCCTCGTAGGTCGCATGCTCGCTCTCCTCGATGAGCGCGCGCGTTGCGACCAAAGCGCGCGTCGGTCCCTCGGCGAGGCGGCGGGCCAGGGCGAGCGCCTCCTCCATCAGCTTCGCGTCCTCGACGACCTGCCGCACCAGGCCGATCTCCTGGGCGCGTTCGGCCGTAAGCGGCTCGTTCAGGAGCATCAGCTCGAGCGCGCGCTGCCGGCCGATCAGCCGCGGCAGCAGCCAGGTCGAGCCGAGATCCGGCACAAGCGCAATGCGGCTGAACACCTGGATGAAGCTTGCAGACTTCGCCGCCACGATCATGTCGCCGGCCATCGCGAGGCTGAAGCCGCCGCCGGCCGCGACGCCATTGACGGCGACGACGACGGGCACGCGGCACTCGCGCAAGGCCTTGAAGGCGGGCCAGTAGAAGCGCATCACGCCGGCGGCGATGTCCTCGCCGAGCGCCTCCGAGGCCTTCAGGTTCTGGCCCGAGCAGAACCCGCGCCCCTCTCCGGTGAGGACAAGGGCGCGAACGTCCTCGTCCTTCGTCATCTCCGCAACGGCGGCGGCGAGCGCGCCGAGCAGGTCCGGGGTCATCGCATTCAGGCTGGCCGGCTCGTCGAGGCTCAAGATCCCGACCGCACCATCCCGCGCCTGTTTCACACCAGCCATGTCGCCTCTCCCTTTTGATGTTCTCGTTGGCTCCGATGTGCCATTGTCCGCGCGCTCCGCCAATCGCGTAGCGTCGACCTCAACGCAGCACATAAGACGTCATCATGCCTCATCAGTTCAGCTTCAACCAAACCGTCCGCAAGTCGGCAATCACATCCAAAGGCGGCATCGTCGCGGCGCAATCGCGACGCGCGGCCGAGGTCGGAGCACAGGTGTTGGCCGCGGGAGGCGATTGCGTGGACGCGGTCGTCGCAACCACGTTTGCCCTGAACGTGCTGGAGCCCTGGAACAGCGGAATCGGCGGCGGCGGTGCGATGGTGCTCTACCGTGCGAAGGAAAATCGCTACGAGGTGATCGACTACGGCATGTGCGCGCCGCAGAGCCTGCGTATTTCGGACTATCCACTCAGCGGCGAGGGCGCAGCCTCGGACCTGTTTCCCTGGCCGCGCGTGAAGGACGATCGCAACATCCACGGCCCGGGCGCAATCGCCGTGCCCGGCGTTGTCGCGGGCATGGAGGAGGCGCATCGCCGCCACGCCAAGCTGCCGTGGAAGGATCTGGTGGCTCCCGGCGCGGCGCTCGCCGGCGAAGGCATGCTGGTGGATTGGTGGACAACGCTGATGATCACCAGCGGAGCCGCGGATCTCAGGCGCTATCCAGCCAGCGCGGCCAGCTATCTGAAGGACGGCCTGCCGCCCAGCGCGCCATGGGGCATCAAATCGCAGACGCGACTGCGTCTCGACACGCTGCAGGCAACCCTGACTCGGCTCGCCGAAGCCGGCCCGCGTGATTTCTACCAGGGCGACATCGCGCGGAGCATTGCTTCGGACATCGGCGCCGATGGCGGCGCGCTGTCGGTAGAGGATCTCGCCGCCTTCCGGGCGCATTCGCGCGAGGCGCTGGCGATCCCCTACCGCGGCGGAAGAGTGCTGGCGACGCCCGAGCTCACCGCCGGGCCGACGCTGGCACATGCGCTGCGACTGTTGCAGCAGAACCTCAAACCGGCAGGCCAGCCCGATGCGACCACTTACGCCGACTATGCCGCCGCGCTGCAATCGGCCTATCGCGAGCGACTGAACGACATGGGCGATGCCGCCGGCAAGCGCGCGCTCGGGGCCGAATATCTGGCGCCGGCTTGCACCACGCATTTCTCGGTGGTCGACCGTCACGGCAACATGGCCGCGGTGACGCAGACGCTGCTGTCCCTGTTCGGCTCCAAATACGTGACGCCGCACACCGGCATCGCGATGAATAACGGCATCATGTGGTTTGACCCGACGCCGGGCACCACGAATTCTCTGGCTCCGGGCAAACGCTGTCTCACCAATTACACGCCCGTCATCGCCGAAGCCGCCGACGGCAGGCGGCTGGCGATCGGCGCTTCCGGCGGCCGCCGCATCCTGCCGTCCGTGATGCAGCTCGTGTCCTTTGCCATGGACTACGGCATGCAGCTCGAGGCCGCCCTGCATCAGCCGCGCATCGACGCCAGCGAAGGCGCCGTCGTGATCGGCGACGGCCGGCTGCCGGCGGACGTGCGCAAGGAGCTCGCAGCCCGCTTCGACTACGAGGAAGCGCTGGTGCAGTCGCTGCCGCCGAAATTCGCCTGCCCGAGCGTGGTGATGCGCGAGGGCGACACGAATTTTGGGGCGGTCGAGATCTTTCACCCCTGGTCCGACGCGGTCGCGGAAGACTGAGCTCGCATGCGAGATGATGCCAGCGCGCGTTGAGCCCTTGCGCGATGACGTATCCGCGCGAGCGTCACGACTCCTCCACATTCGCAAGGAACCTAGCTGCCGACAGTTCGTTCATTGAACGGACAAATGCGCTCGCCCATTTGGAGGACATGATGAAGAAACTCGCGCTCGCCGCGTCGCTGATCATCGCGGCCGGCTTCACGTTGACGAGCCCTGCACTGGCCAAGGGCGGACATGGCGGCGGTCATGGCCATGGTCATGGCCACGGTCATTCGATGGGCCGTCATCACCACGGCACGCCCCCCGGATGGTCGCACGGACGCAAGGTCGGCTGGCGCGGTCACGGCTGCCCGCCCGGCCTGTGGAAGCAAGGCCGCTGCTGAGGTCTAGCTGCCGATCATTGCAAGGCGCAGCCCTTGATCGGGAGGCGCCTTCTCACATGCCGAGCCGATCGCGCACGCGGCAACCTTCGAGTGCAAGCGAAGCAATCCAGACTTTCGCCGTAGAGGCATTCTGGATTGCTTCGTCGCAAGAGCTCCTCGCAATGACGCGGAGAGAGTTTCACCCGAAGCGGTGACTATACCTGTCCACCGTCAGCGCGCTGACGTCGATCTCCGGCTTCTTGCCTGACAGCATGTCGGCGAGCACCCGGCCAGAGCCGCAGGACATCGTCCAGCCCAGCGTGCCGTGGCCGGTGTTGAGGTGGAGATTGGCGTATTGCGTCGGGCCGATCACAGGCGGGCCGTCCGGCGTCATCGGACGCAGGCCGCTCCAGAACGTCGCCTTGGCGAGATCGCCGCCGCGCGGAAACAGGTCGGTCAACGAATGGTCGAGCGTGGCGCGCCGCGCGTCATAGAGCTTGTCCGAATAGCCCGAGATTTCCGCCGTGCCGCCGACGCGGATGCGATCGCCGAGGCGGGTGATCGCAACCTTGTAGCTCTCGTCCATCACGGTGGATTCCGGCGCGCCGGAGGCGTCCTTGATCGGCACCGTGATCGAGTAGCCCTTGACCGGATAGACCGGCAACGAGATGCCGAGCGGCGCCACCAGCCGCGACGACCAGCTGCCGAGCGCGAGCACGTAAGCGTCCGCCTGCAACAGGCCGGCGCTGGTCGCAACGCCGCTGACGCGGGCGCCCTCGGTGACGATGCGGTCGATGCCGGTGTTGAACATGAAGCGCACGCCGAGCGCCTGGGCATGCCTGGCGAGCGCCTGCGTGAACATGTGGCAGTCGCCGGTCTCGTCCTGCGGCAGGCGAAGGCCGCCGACGAACTTCTCCTTCACGCCTGATAGCGCCGGCTCGACCGCGATGCAGCCCTCGCGGCTCAGCACCTCGAAGGGAACGCCGTATTGCTTGAGCACCGCGATGTCTTCACCGGTGCCGTCGAGCTGCGCCTGGTAGCGGAACAGCTGGAGCGTGCCCTGTGCGCGATCGTCATACTGGATGCCGATGTCGCGGCGCAGGTCGCGCAGGCAATCGCGGCTATATTCCGCGATCGGAATCATCCGGCTCTTGTTGACCGCGTAGCGCTCGCTTGTGCAGTTGCGCAGCATCTTGAGCAGCCAGACCCACATCACGGGATCGAGCTTGGGCCGGATCACCAGCGGGCCGTGCTTCATCAAGAGCCACTTGACCGCCTTCACCGGCACGCCGGGACCGGCCCAGGGCGAGGAATAGCCGGGCGACACCTCGCCGGCATTGGCGAAAGAGGTCTCCAGTGCCGGCTCCGGCTGACGGTCGACGACCGTCACGTCATGACCGGCACGTGCGAGGTAGTAGGCAGAGGTGACACCGATGACACCGCTACCGAGGATCAGAACTTTCACGCTTCGTCAAACTCCCGCGGCATCACGCTCGCCGCTGCAAGGAAACAACTCGCAACGGCGAGAGCAATTATCAGGCCACCCGCTTGATGGCATCGCCGAGGATCGAGACCATCTGGTCGATGTGGCTCTTCTCGACGATGAGCGGGGGCGACATCGCAACGGAGTCGCCGCCGGTGCGAAGGTAGAGGCCGTTGTTGAAGCAATCGACCAGCATGTCGTAGCCGCGCGCGCCGACCACGCCGTCGCGCGGCGCCAGCTCGACCGCGCCCATCAGGCCGCAATTGCGGATGTCGACGACGTTCGGCAGGCCCTTCAGCGAATGCAGCGCATCGCGCCAGTATTCGGCGAGCGAGGCACCGCGCGTGAGCAGGCCCTCGTCCTTGTAGATGTCGAGGGTCGCGATGCCGGCGGCACAGGCCACCGGATGCGCCGAATAGGTGTAGCCGTGGAACAGCTCGATCGTGTTCTCCGGGCCGTTCATCATGCCGTCGTAGATCTTGCGGCTGGCGAACACCGCGCCGCAGGGCACGGTGCCGTTGGTGATGCCCTTGGCGGTCGTCATCAGGTCCGGCGTGACGCCGAAGAAGTTGGCGGCAAACGGGGTGCCGAGGCGGCCGAAGCCGGTGATGACCTCGTCGAAGATCAGCAGGATGCCGTGCTTGTCGCAGATCGCGCGCAGGCGCTGGAGATAGTTCTTCGGCGGCGGCAGCACCGCGGTCGAGCCCGGCACCGGCTCGACGATGACGGCGGCGATGGTCTCGGCGCCGTGCAGGGCCACCAGACGCTCGAGATCGTCGGCGAGCTCGGCGCCATGCTCGGGCAGGTCCTTGGCGAAGGCGTTGCGGGTGAGATCATGGGTGTGGCGGATGTGGTCGACGCCCGGCAGGAGGGTGGTGAAGGCGCGGCGGTTGGCAACCATGCCGCCGACCGAGGTGCCGCCGAAGCCGACGCCGTGATAACCGCGCTCGCGGCCGATCAGGCGGGTGCGGCTCGCCTGGCCGTTGGCGCGGTGATAGGCGAGCGCGATCTTCAGCGCGGTGTCGACCGACTCGGAGCCGGAGTTGGTGAAGAAGACGCGGTCGAGGCCCTTCGGCGCGATCTCGGCGAGCCGCTCGGCGAAGTCGAACGCCAGCGGATGGCCCATCTGGAACGACGGCGCGAAGTCCAGCGTCATCAGCTGCCGCTCGACGGCGGCGGCGATCTGCTTGCGGCCGTGGCCGGCATTGACGCACCAGAGGCCGGCGGAGCCATCGATCACCTGGCGGCCGTCGACGCTGGTGTAGTACATGCCCTCGGCCGAGGAGAACAGGCGCGGCGACTTCTTGAACTGCCGGTTGGCCGTGAACGGCATCCAGTATGAATCGGTCTTGATGGTGTTCGGGATCTGATGAAGGGTCACGGCCGCGCTCCTTTGCTGACCCCATAGCTGAGCCACGCTTTCGGAACCGCAACAAGTCCTTTTCTGGCAAGCTGCAAGCCATTGATCCGACTGGCCCCTCCGGTCCATATTTGCGCGATCCGCAACACCTGCAACAGGGGCAAGCTGCATGAGCGTCGACATCGGTGGACGGCTGCGATTCATCCGGGCGCGCCACAAGCTGTCGCAGCGCGAGCTCGCCAAGCGCGCCGGCGTCACCAATTCGACGATCTCGCTGATCGAGTCCAACCAGATGAACCCCTCGGTCGGCGCGCTCAAGCGCATCCTCGACGGCATTCCGATGGGGCTCGCCGAGTTCTTCGCGCTGGAGCCGGAATCGAGGCGCAAGATCTTTTACCGCGCGGAAGAGCTGACCGAGGTCGGCAAGAAGCCGATCTCGTATCGGCAAGTCGGCGACAATCTGTTCGGCCGCAGCCTCCAGATCCTGAAGGAGCGTTACGAGCCGGGGAGCGACACCGGGCGCGTCCACCTGGTCCATGACGGCGAGGAAGGCGGCATCGTGATCTCGGGCAAGCTCGAGGTCACCGTCGAGGACGAGCGCCGCATCCTCAACCCGGGCGATGCCTATTATTTCGAGAGCCGCCGTCCGCATCGCTTCCGCTGTGTCGGCGGCAAGCCCTGCGAAGTCATCTCGGCCTGCACGCCGCCGACCTTCTGAGGAGCCTGCGCGTTCGATCTCCGCGTCACACCTCGGTCGAGAACATCAAATCCGGATTAATACGGGGCGTCGGCGGCACGAAATTCGAACCGCGCTTGAGCCACCTCAATTTCCGCTCGCGGCATCTCTCCTATTATCGAGTCCGTAGCCGAGCAGCCTCGCAAAGGTGCTGAGGTTATGGCCCCGGACTCCTAGGCACTCCGGGGCCGCTTCGCAACGGGGTACGCCATGAAGACCACGCTCGCAAATGCCGAACCCGCACTGGACGAAGTGCAGCGCGACACCGACAAGCTCCACTCGCAGGAGCTGCGCAAGACCATCGAGCAATACATCGAAGCGCAGAAGGAGGCGCTCAAGGCCCTCCGCAGGAAACTGAACTGACGCGCGACGGCGGGGCGAGCTTGTCTCGCCCCGCCCGCCGCCTCAGCGCTGCGTCAGCAATTGCTCGATCCGGACCGGGAAGCGGCGGACACGCACGCCGGTCGCGTGCCAGACCGCATTGGCAACCGCACCGGCGCTGCCGGTGATGCCGATCTCGCCGACGCCCTTGATGCCGAGCGCATTGACGTGCGGATCGTGCTCCTCGACCGTGATCACGTCGAGCGGCGGCACGTCGGCATTCACGGGGACGTGGTACTCGCCGAGATTGGCGTTCATGATCCGGCCCGTGCGGCGGTCGGTGATCGCCTCCTCGTGCAGTGCGAACGACAGGCCCCAGATCATGCCGCCGAACAGCTGGCTCTGGACCATGCGAGGATTGACGATGCGTCCCGCAGCGAACGCGCCGACCATGCGGGTGGCGCGGACCTGGCCGAGCTCGGGATCGACCTTCACCTCCGCGAACACCGCACCATGGGCGTGCATCGCATATTCCTCCATCGCTGCGGGGTTCGGCGCGCCGGTGCCGCGCGCCTCGACCTCGGCGACACCGGCGCGGGCGAGAATCTCGGCGTAGCTCTCGCCACGGCTTTGGTCGTCACGGCGCAGCAACCGGCCGTCGCGCGCGATCACGCCGGCATTGCCGGCGCCGAACAGCGGCGAACGCTCGTCACCCGTCGCGAGATCGGCGAGCTTGGCAATCACGGCCGCACCGGCACTGTGGATCGCCGCCCCCGCCGTCGCGGTGTGCGCCGAGCCGCCGGCGATCCCGGCATCGGGCAGATCGGATGTGCCGGCCTTGAACTCGACGCGATCGATGTCGAGCCCGAGTTCGTCGGCCGCGATCTGGGCCAGCGCCGTCCAGGCGCCCTGCCCCATGTCATGCGCGCCGATCTCCATGGCGCCCGAACCGTCACGGCGGATCACGGCACGCGCCTCGGCCTGGAACATCAACGCCGGGAAGGTGGCGGTGCCCATGCCCCAGCCGACCAGCAGGCCGGCCTCGTCGCGCATCTGCCGCGGCTGGAGCGGACGTTTCGCCCAGCCGAACCGTGCCGCGCCCTGCTCGTAGCAGGCGCGCAGCGCCTTCGAGGAGAACGGCTTGCCGGTGATCGGCTCGACCTCGGCGTAGTTCTTGAGGCGAAAAGCGAGCGGATCCATGCCGCAGGCCCAGGCCATCTCGTCGATCGCGCTTTCCAGCGCGATCGAGCCGGTCGCCTCGCCCGGCGCCCGCATGAACAGCGGCGTGCCGGTGTTGACGCGCACGGCATCGTGCGAGGTGCGGATCGCGGGCGCCGCATAGAGCGTGTGCGAGGCATCGGCGGCGGGCTCGTAGAAATCGTCGAAGGTGCTCGACACGGTCCTGGCGTGATGATCGAGCGCCGTCAGGCGTCCCTCGCCGTCCGTACCAAGGCGCAGGCGTTGGCGCGTCGGCGCGCGGTGGCCGACGGGGCCATACATCTGCTCGCGACGTAGCACGAGCTTGACCGGCTTGCCGACCAGCTTGGCGGCCATGATGCCGAGGGTCTGCGGGCCGGCCATGAATCCCTTGGAGCCGAAACCACCGCCGAGGAACGGACTGCGGATGTGGATCTTGTCGTGCGCGATGCCGAACAATTCGGCGATGCGCGCCAGCGACAGCATCAGGCCCTGGGTCGGCATGTCCACCGACAGCCTGTCGCCGTCCCAGTGCGCCACGATCGCATGCGGCTCCATCGCGTTGTGATATTGCGGCGGCGTTTCGTAAGTTGCGTCGATCTGCTTCTCGGTCGAGGCGAGGCCTGCCTCGACATCGCCGCGGTGGCTTTCCGTGGGATTGCCGACGCCGACGACCGGCGGCACGAAGCTGTCGCCGGCATCGAGGCCAATGAGCGCAGGCAACTCTTCGTAACGCGGCGCCAGCAACGCCGCTCCTTCCGTCGCGGCCTCCAGCGTCTCCGCGATCACCACGGCGATGGGCTGGTTGGCGTAGCGGACCTCGTCGCTCTGCAACACCTCCATCCGGAAGACGAAGGGATTGGTCTTGGTCTCGGGATCGATCGCGAGCGGCGGCTTGTGGCTCGGCGTCATGACGTCGACGACGCCGGGATGACGCTTGGCTGCCGCGACATCGAGCGAGACCACGCGGCCGCGCGCGATGCTGGACGCAGCGATCACCGCGAACAGCATGCCGGGCGGATGATTGTCGGCGGCATAGGTCGCTCGCCCCGTGACCTTGAGGATGCCGTCACGGCGGGTCAGCGGCTGGCCGATGTTCGAACCGTGCCGCAGATGGGCGGGCGCGCTGGAGAGATTGAGCTCAGGCATGGATGGCTCCGGAAGTGGAGGCAAAGGGAGACGCCGGCAGCGCGGGGAGACGCGCAGGCGTACCGGCGGCGGCGAGGGACAGCGCGCGCACGACGATGCGGCGCGCCAGCTCGATCTTGAAGGCGTTATCGCCGGACGGCTTTGCGTCGGCGAGCGCACGCCAGGCGGCTTCCTGGAACGCGTCGGCCGTAGGCGCTACGTTCCTGAGCACGTCTTCCGCTGCCCGAGTGCGCCAGGGCTTTGCGGCGACGCCGCCGAGCGCGAGGCGCGCCTCCGCGATCTTGCCGTTCTCGATCCGCAGCGCGGCAGCGGCCGAGACGACGGCGAAGGCGTAGGAGGTACGCTCGCGGACCTTGAGGTAGCGCGCATGCGCGGAGAATCCGCGCGCTGCGGGCGGCAGGCGCACTGCGACGATGAGATCGCCGGGCTCAAGGGCGGACTCGCGCTCGGGCGCATCGCCGGGCAGGCGATGCAGTTCTTCGAGCGCGATCTCGCGACGGCCGTTCCTGCCCTCGATCTCGACGACGGCGTCGAGCGCGACCAGTGGCACGCAGAAATCCGACGGATGCGTGGCGATGCAGCTCTCGCTCCAGCCGAGCACGGCGTGACTGCGGTTCTCGCCCTCGCGCGCGTCGCAGCCGCTGCCGGCCTCGCGCTTGTTGCAGCGGCTGGCGGTATCGTAGAAATACGCGCAGCGCGTCCGTTGCAAGAGGTTGCCGCCCACGGTTGCGGCATTGCGCAACTGAGCCGACGCGCCGGAGAGCAAGGCTTCGGCGACGGCGGGATAGGATCTCGCAAAGTCAGGGTCATGCGCGAGATCGGCGTTGCTCACCAGCGCACCGATGCGCAACGACCCGTCGGCGAGAGTCTCGATTTGATCGAGCCCGTCGAGATGCGTGACGTCGACCAGCCGGTCCGGTCGGCTGACGCCGCCCTTCATGAGGTCGAGCAGGTTGGTGCCGGCAGCGAGATAAACCGCGCCCGGCTGCGCGGCAGCAGCAACGGCCTCGGCGACCGTGGCCGGCCTGACATAGTCGAACGGTTTCATGCGGAGCGCCTCTGATTGGTTTCGTCCATCCCGGCCTGCGCTTCCAGCACGGCCTCGACGATGCCGGCATAGGCGCCGCAGCGGCACAGATTGCCGCTCATGCATTCGCGGATGCGCTCGGGATCGTTGCCGGCTTGCGCCTCGCTCATCATGCCGATCGCGCTCATGATCTGGCCGGGCGTGCAGAAGCCGCACTGAAAGCCGTCATGGGCGATGAAGGCGGCCTGCACGGGATGAAGCTGGTCGCCGCGGGCGACCCCTTCGATGGTGAGGATGTCGGCCCCGTCGTGGCTGATGGCGAGCGCGAGACAGGAGTTGATGCGCTTGCCGTCGACGAGAACGGTGCAGGCGCCGCACTGGCCGCGGTCGCATCCCTTCTTGGTTCCGGTCAGATGGAGGCGCTCACGCAGGAGATCGAGCAGCGTGACGCGCGGATCGTCGAGGACGAAATCGCGCCGCGCACCGTTCACGGTAAGGCTGATGGAGTGGTTCATACAAGGCTCCGATCAGATTTGGACATGGGTGATCGCGCAGCGCGCCACCGCCGTGGCCACCGTCGATCCGCGCCGACCTGGGAGTTTGGCCCAGGCGACATAGCGGAGATACGGAGGCGCCCTCCGCTTAACAAGAGCCGCCGGAAAAATATCTGGAATTCGTCAAAAGCCCGTGCGCTACCAACGCGATAAGCCGGCTATGGGTGCATCAAGGGTTCAATCTAACCAATTCGTGATCTACATTGCCGGCATGGACGACCACGCCGACCACACCCGAAAGCCGCGCGCCGATGCCGTGCGCAATCGCGAGCGGGTGCTCGAAGCGGCCAAGGTGGTGTTCAGCACGGGAG
Source organism: Bradyrhizobium sp. CCH5-F6 (assembly GCF_001556045.1). Classification (GTDB taxonomy): domain Bacteria; phylum Pseudomonadota; class Alphaproteobacteria; order Rhizobiales; family Xanthobacteraceae; genus Bradyrhizobium. Next base: position 21,864 of record NZ_LSIC01000185.1, on the reverse strand, counting down.
GCCGCGACGCGAGCCTGGAGGCCGTGGCCAAACGCGCCGGCGTCGGCATCGGTACCCTCTATCGACATTTTCCCACACGCGAAGATTTGTTCGAGGCGGTTTACCGGCGCGAGGTCGAGCAGCTCAGCGAGCTTGCCGAGCAACTGAAGAATGCCAAGGACCCGGTGGACGCGCTCAGGCGCTGGCTGCGCTCCAACGTCGAGTTCGTTGCCACCAAGAAAGGCATGTCGGCCGCGCTGGCGCTGACGTTCCAGAGCTCATCGGAGCTCGCGGCGTTCTCGATGGACCGGCTGACCAGGGCGATCGGCTCGCTGCTCGACCGCGCGGTCGCGGCGGGCCAGATGCGCGGCGACATCAGCCCGGAGGACCTGCTGCGGACGCTCGTCGGCATGTGCTACATGCACGACCAGCCCGGCTGGCAATCCTCGGTGCTGCGGATGCTCGACGTGTTCGTCGACGGTCTGCGGGTGCAGGCGGGCGCCAAGCCCAAGACGCGCGCCGTCGCCAAACCCGCGAAGCCGGGCGCGAAGCGGAAACGATAGCCGGGAGCGATTGGCTCGCAAGAAGCTGCTGTGAAGACACGCCAGACGGACTAGGTCGCGAAACCCGCGCCGGTTTTTGCCGCGCTCATCCGCGAGCGGATCAGCAGCAGCACGACGATGCTGACGTTCAGCGCATTCCACGCCACGCCGTTCGCGAACGCCGCGGCGTAGGATCCGGTGGCATCGAAGATGAGGCCGGAAACCCAACCGCCGAAGGACATGCCGAACACGGACGCAAAGATCACGATGCCGACGCGCGTTGCCGCCTCGCTCGCCGGCATCGCCTCGCGCACGATGATGGCGTAGCTCGGCACGATGCCGCCCTGGAACAGGCCGAACATCGCCGAGATCAGATACAGCGAGGTCAGGCTGTCGAAGAACAGATAGAAGACCAGCGCAAAACCCTGCGCCAGCGATCCGACCAGGAGCGTGCGGATGCCGCCGATCTTGTCGGCGAGGTAGCCCGAGCCGATTCGGCTGACGATGCCACATGCCATCATCAGCGACAGCATCTCGGCGCCGCGCGCCACGCCGTAGCCGAGATCGCCGCAATAGGCGACGATATGCACCTGCGGCATCGCCATGGCGACGCAGCAGGCGATGGACGCGATCGAGAGCAGCACCGTGAGCGTGTTGGTCGAGAGCTTGAGGTCGACAGGCGGCGGCGCCGCATTGGCATGGTTGCGGACCTTGTCGTCGCCCATCTGCGCACGCAGGACGAGGACCAGAACCGCCATCGTGCTCGCACAGACGAATCCGATGCCGATATGCGTGTAACGCCAGCCGATCTCCTGCGTGCCCCAGCTCACGATCGGCGGCCACATCGCGCCGGCGACGTAATTGCCGCTGGCGACGATGGTCACCGCCAGCCCGCGGTAGCGCTCGAACCAGTGCGAGGCCTCCGCCATCAGCGGGGCGAAGGTCGCCGAGGTGCCGAGCCCGATCAGGAAATAGGCCGCCACGAACTGCCAAAGCGCGGTCGATAGTCCCGCGAGCACATTGGCGACGCCGAGGAAGGCGATGCTGATCGCCATCGCCGGCACGATGCCGAATCGGTCGGTGATCTTGCCGGCGATGACGCCGCCGAGGCCGAAGCCGAACATCATCAGCGTGAAAGCCAGCGACACCGCGCCGCGCGTGGCACCGAATTCCGCCTGCACCACGGGAATCACGACCACGACGGCCCACATGCCGACCGCGCCGATCGAGCCGATCACGAGCGCAAGGCCGAGCCTCACCCAGGCCTGACGGGAATCAGGGGTGAAGGAGGCCGGTCTCTGTCCTGGATCACTTGGCGCAAGCACGGGCCGGACCATGTTCGCTGCCCGCCTCCCGGTCAAGCATCGCGCTGCGATATTGGGCATGCGCGGTGCACTGCGGTAAGAAGAGCTTGGCGGAACCGCGCTTTGCCATTAGTTTGCAATCTAGCGTGTGCAACATTGCCGCGCGGAGAACATGGCAGCCGATGTTGCGGCGATTGACACGATCGATGCGGATCAGGGTGGGGCGCCTCGTTGCCCTCGCCTATCTGTTCTGCGTGATCGCGCCGGCGGCAGCCCTCGCCTGGGGCAGCGGTCCGGCACCGTGTCTTGCGGACGAGGCCCAGCTCGCTGATGCCATGCCGGTGCACCACCAGACGCACGCCCACATGCATGGCGACGCCTCGCCTGACCACGCAGCGTCCCATGCGCATCACCACACCGCCGCGCAAGATGGGCCCGCGCCGCAGCATCATGGCGGCAAGGGGACGGCCGGACCGTGCTGCGCCATGATGTGCGTCAGCGCGCTGCCGGCCGATCTGCCCTCCGTCGCCAAGCCGCTCTTGCCTGTCTCTGCCTGCGCGCCCGAGATCGCGGCCAGCCTGCACAGTGCGGCCCCGCCCCTGCACTACCGCCCTCCCATCGCCTGATCTGACGCCACGATTTCGGCCGAGCGCGCGTCTGCGCGCGCGAAGCTGTGGTCTCCAGGACAGATCAGGAATGAATCATGCTTACGCTTTCCGGGGTGAAGTCCGCCGCCGCATCCGCGGCGCGCGGAGGACACTTTCCATTTTGTTGGCCGCTGCTGGCGGTGATTGCGCTCGCGTTGTCCGGCTGCATGCCGGCAACGACACATATCGCCGCCGCGGATCCTGCTGATCCCGCGGCCAGGGTCGCACCCGTCGGCTATCGGTCGACGATCGCGCCATACACCAGCCTGCGGCCTGCGACGCCGGCACCATGGCGCGAGCGCAATGAGAATGTCACGCCGCAGCCGAAACAACAGCGGTAGGAGCGCGTCATGGTACATCATCTCGCGCGAAGCCTGCTCGTTCTCGCTTCGCTCGGCTTGTCCGGCTGCGCCGCGTTCACGCCCGACGGCGGCATGACTGCCGTCTCCGAGCTGACCAGCCAGGCCATTAACAAGGACGTCGCCTTCGTGCGGACGGCCGAGGGAGCCGCGACGGTCGACGCGCGCGTGCGCCAGCTGTTGTCGCGGACGCTGAGCGCAGATTCCGCCGTGCAGATCGCGTTGCTCAACAATAGGGGACTTCAAGCCGCCTATAACGAGCTGGCGCTGGCCGAGACCGATCTGGTGGAGCAGAGCCTGCCGCCCAATCCTGTCTTCTCGATCTCGCGGGTATCAGGCAACGGCGCCAGCGAGATCGAGCGCCAGGTGGTCGGCGACATCCTCGCGCTCGCCACCCTGCCTTTCCGCTCCGACATCGCCCGCGACCGTTTCCGCGGAGCCCAGCTGCGCGCGGCGCTGGCGACGCTGCGGCTCGCCGCCGACGTCCGCCGCGCCTATGTCCGCGCCGTCGGCGGCAACGAGATGGTGGCCCTGCTGACGGACGCGAAGGCCACGGCGGAATCCACCGCACAGCTTGCGGTCAAGCTCGGCGAAACCGGCTCGCTCAACAAGCTCGACCAGGCCCGCGAGCAGGTGTTTTATGCCGAAACCACCGCCGATCTCGCAACGGCGCGCCAGATGGCAGCCAGTGCGCGTGAAAGGCTGGCGCGTCTGATGGGCCTGTGGGATGACGGCCTCGACTTCCGCCTGCCGAACGCGTTGCCGCCGCTGCCGCGCCGGCCGCTGACCTTGCCCTGGATCGAGGCCGACGCAGTGGCGCATCGTGTCGACTTGCAGATCGCACGGCTTGAGCTGGCGGCGCTGGCGAAGGCCCTGAACCTCACCGAGGCGACGCGCTTCGTCACGCTGCTCGATCTCGCGGGCATCGCCCGCCGCACCCAGGATCCGGAAGGCAGCCCGTTCCGCGAGCGCGGCTTCGACGTGCTGTTCCAGATTCCGATCTTCGACGGCGGCGAGGTGCGCGTGCGTCAGGCGGCGGAGACCTACAATTTCGCCTTCAACCGCCTGACCGAGCGCGCCGTCAACGTCCGCTCCGAGGCGCGCGATGCCTATCGTGTCTATCGCTCCACCTACGACATCGCCAGCCATTACCAGCGTGAGATCATTCCGTTGCGAAAAATCATCACCGAGGAGATGCAGCTGCGCTTCTCCAGCATGCAGGTCGACATCTTCGCGCTGCTCACCGAGGCGCGCCAGCGCCTCGCGTCGCTGCGCGGGGCCATCGACGCCCGGCAGAGATTCTTCCTCGCCCAGGCCGATTTGCAGACCGCCGTCAACGGCGGCGGCGTGCCGACCGTCGCCGGCGACGTTCCCACCGCCATCGCCGCGGCAGCGCCTGCCGGCGGCGGCCATTGAGATGGAGACCAGCATGTTTTCTCGCCGAGGATTCCTGGGCAGCGCCGCGCTTGCCGGCGCGTCGGCCATCAGCGGCCGCGTGCAGGCCGCTTCGATTCCGGAAGCGCCCAGCATGGACAAGGCGGTGATGCAGCCGCCGTTGCATCCGATCAGCGGTCCGGACTATCGCCCCGTGGTCACGCTGAACGGCTGGTCGCTGCCGTTCCGCATGAACGGCGACTGGAAGGAATTCCATCTCGTCGCCGAACCGGTGGTGCGCGAGTTCGCCGAGGGCATGAAGGTGAATTTGTGGGGTTATAACGGCCAGTCGCCTGGCCCGACCATCGAGGTCGTCGAGGGCGACAAGGTCCGCGTCTTCGTCACCAACAGATTGCCCGAATACACCACCGTGCATTGGCACGGCATGATCATCCCGAGCGGCATGGACGGGGTCGGCGGATTGACCCAGCCGCACATCCAGCCGGGCAAGACCTTCGTCTACGAGTTCGAGATGAAGAAGAGCGGGACCTTCATGTACCACCCGCATTCCGACGAGATGGTGCAGATGGCGATGGGCATGATGGGCATGGTCGTGGTGCATCCGCGCGACCAGGGCTTCCGGCCCGTCGATCGCGACTTCGTCTTCGTCATCAGCACCTATCGCGTCGACCCCGGCACCTATCTGCCGCATGTCAACGAGATGACCGACTTCAACATGTGGACCTGGAATGCGCGGGTATTTCCCGGCATCGATCCACTCCCGGTCAGGCTCGGCGACAAGGTGCGCGTGCGCATCGGCAATCTCAGCATGACCAACCATCCGATCCATCTGCACGGCCACAGCTTTGCGGTCACCTGCACCGACGGCGGCTGGATCCAGGAGAGCGCACAGATCCCGGAGACGACCACCGACGTGCCGGTCGGCGCTGTCAGGGTGTTCGACGTGCTCGCCGACAATCCCGGCGACTGGGCGTTCCACTGCCACAAGTCGCATCACACCATGAACGCGATGGGACACGACGTGCGCAACCTGATCGGCGTGTCGCGCAAGGATCTCGCCAAGGCCGTCGGCAAGCTCGCGCCTGACGGCATGGCGATGGGCTCCACCGGCATGGCGATGGGCAACATGGAGATGCCGACGCCCGACAACACGCTGCCGATGATGACCGGCACCGGCCAGTTCGGGCCGATCGAGATGGGCGGCATGTTCACCGTGATGAAGATCCGCGAGGACCTCGCGCGCGACGATTACCGCGATCCCGGTCCGTACAAATTTCCGCAAGGCACCGTCGCCTACGAGGTCACGGCGCCGGCCGCAGAGCCGGCCCGACAAAAGCCGGTCAACGCGCCGATGAAGCACTAGATGTGAGCGTTTCGATGAAGCGCCAACTGGAGACTACGATGAAGACCACGATCAAGCTCGGGCTTTCGCTGGCGGCGCTTTCGCTCGCACCGGCCTTTGCGCACGACAAGCACGGCCACATGACCTTTTCGGCGGGCGAGCCCGGCGATCCCAAGAAGCCCGCCCGCACCATCGAGATCCTGATGAACGAGATGGACTACACACCCGCCCGCATCGAGGTCAAACGCGGCGAGCAGATCCGCTTCGTGCTGCGCAATGTCGGCAAGGAGGACCACGAATTCCTGCTCGCCACGACCAAGGAGAATCTCGCGCATGCGGTGGAGATGAAGAAGCATCCGCACATGGAGCACGACGACCCCAATGGAGTGCGGCTCGCGCCGAACAAGACCGCCGAGATCCTCTGGAAGTTCAGCAAGGCCGGCACGTTCGAATTTTCCTGTCTGATCCCCGACCACCGCGACTACGGCATGGTCGGCCACGTCGCCGTCAAGTAACGAAGGGAGACCCGCATGAACCGCATCATTCGTATCGCTACTGCGCTCGCGATGACGTTGAACGTTGCCGCTGGAGCCCTCGCAGCCGAGGGCGCCGCGATCAGCGGCGAGGTGAAGAAGATCGACGAAGGCGCCGGCAAGATCACGCTCAGGCATGGACCGGCCAAGAGCCTCGGCATGGAGGAGCCCATGACCATGGTCTATCGCGTCAAGGACGCAGCGATGCTCAAGCAGGTGAAGGTCGGCGACAAGGTGACCTTCGAGGCCGAGGAGGCGACGTCGGGCTACACGGTCACCAAGATACAGAAGGCGAGGTAGGGGCCGCCTGTCATTCCGGGGCGCGCGTAGCGCGAGCCCGGAATCCATTCATCCACCAACGCCGCCGGCCGATGGATTCCGGGTTTCGCCCGTCGGGCGCCCCGGAATGACGAACTTGGCCCGGCACACCCCCACCGGCCCCTCCGTTAACCCTTTGCTAACCATACACCGGGCAAAAATTGCCGGGTGAAGTCGAGTGTCGTCGGCCGCGTTAGAACGGGAGGAACCCCGTGGACGCCAGTGCGGTGCCTCACTTTCGAAACGGCGGCCCATCGGCCGCCGCGCAGACGTTTGGGGCGCGCGGACGGCAGTCGCGCGGGGAGGCAGTTTCCATGGTCGACGTCACCGCGGGTCAAGGCGTAGGCAGCGCAAAGCCGGGCATCCCTTCGTTCAACGAGATCGTCACCATCCTCAAGCGCGGCGACATCGCGCTGGCGCTCGGCGTCCTCACCATCCTGGTGGTGCTGATCCTGCCCCTGCCGGCGATCGTGCTGGACCTGTTCCTGGCGATCTCGATCACGCTCTCGATCCTGATCCTGATGACGTCGCTGTTCATCCAGGCACCGCTGGAATTCTCCGCGTTCCCGACCGTCCTCCTGATCTCGACCATGCTGCGCCTGTCGCTCAACATGGCCTCGACCCGCCTGATCCTGTCGCACGGGCACGAGGGCACGGCCGCCGCAGGTCACGTCATCGAGGCCTTCGGCAACTTCGTGATGGGCGGCAATTTCGTCATCGGCATCATCGTCTTCGCCATCCTGATCATCGTCAACTTCGTCGTCATCACCAAGGGTTCGGGCCGTATCGCCGAAGTCGCCGCGCGCTTCCACCTCGACGCCATGCCCGGCAAGCAGATGGCGATCGACGCCGACCTGTCCGCCGGACTGATCGACGAAAAGGTCGCCAAGGAGCGGCGCAAGGAGCTGGAGGACGAGAGCGGCTTCTTCGGCGCCATGGACGGTGCCTCCAAGTTCGTCCGGGGCGACGCCATCGCCGGCCTCTTGATCGTCTTCATCAACGTCGTCGGCGGCATGATCATCGGCGTGGCGCAGCAGGGCATGTCCTTCGCCGACGCCGGCCGCACCTACACGCTGCTGACGGTCGGTGACGGCCTCGTCACCCAGGTGCCGGCGCTGATCGTCTCGACCGCGGCCGGCCTGCTCGTCTCCAAGGCCGGCGTCTCCGGTGCCGCCGACAAGGCGCTGATGAAGCAATTCTCCGGCTATCCGCAGGCGCTCGCGATGTCCTCGGCGGTGATGCTGGTGCTGGCGGCCCTGCCGGGCATTCCGACCCTCCCCTTCCTGGCGCTCGGCGCCGGCGCCGGCGCGCTGGCCTGGAACGCCCGCAACCGCAACCGTGTCACCGCCAGGGCCGAGGAAATCGCCAAGGCGGCACCCGTGGCTGGTCAGCCCGGCGTACCGGGGGCCGCTGCGACCGAAGAGCCGATCTCGGCCGCACTCAAGATCGACGACCTCAAGATCGAGCTCGGCTATGCCCTGCTGCCGCTGGTCAACGGTCCCGACGGCACCGACCGGCTCACCGAGCAGATCAAGGCGCTGCGCCGTTCGCTCGCGATCGAGATGGGTTTCGTGATGCCGGCGGTCCGCATCCTCGACAACGTCCAGCTCGAGGCCAACACCTACATCATCAAGATCAAGGAGGTCGACGCCGGCACGGGCAAGATCTGGCCGAACCAGTTCATGGTCATGGATCCCGGCGGCAGCCAGGTGCAGGTGCCCGGCATCCACACCACCGAGCCGACCTTCGGCCTGCCGGCGACCTGGGTCGATGCCAGCCTCAAGGAAGAGGCATCGCTCAAGGGCTACACCGTGGTCGACGCCGCGACCGTGCTCTCGACCCATCTCACCGAGTTGCTCAAGGCCAACATGTCCGACCTGCTCTCCTATGGCGAGGTGCAGAAGCTGCTCAAGGAGCTGCCGAAGGAACAGAGCGAGCTGGTCAAGGACATCGTCCCCGGACAGGTCACGGTCTCCGGTATCCAGCGCGTGCTGCAACTCCTGCTCGCCGAGCGCATCTCGATCCGCGACCTCTCGACCATCCTCGAAGGCATCGCCGATTCGCTCGCCTTCTCGCGCAATCCCGCGACCATGGTCGAGCACGTCCGCGCCCGTCTGGCGCGGCAGATCTGCGCGCAAAACACCTCGTACAACGGCTATCTGCCGCTGATCGCCCTGTCGGCACGATGGGAGCAGGCCTTTGCCGAGTCCATCATCGGCCAGGGCGAGGAGCGCAGCCTCGCGATGCAGCCCTCAAAACTGTCGGAGTTCATGACCGCCGTGCGCGAGGCCTTCGAGCGGGCCGCCCGCGAGGGCGAGGCCCCGGTGCTGGTCACCTCCGCGGCAATTCGCCCCTTCGTGCGCTCGCTCGTCGAGCGGTTCCGGGCCCAGACGACGGTCCTGTCGCAGGCCGAGATCCACCCCAGGGCGAGGCTGAAAACGGTCGGAAGCATCTGATTTGCCTTAAGAAGCCGTGTGTTTTTCGGCCACAGGCAAATGGTTTTTGAGTTCCCGGCGCCCCATCGATGAAAGCCCGAAAGGGGCGCCGGCATTCACATTACAGCTTTGAAATAATTATATAATCGAACGATCAGGGCCCCGTTCAGATCGCGATCTATCACGTCCTTTCACGCTCTTGTGATCGCCCCTTGGGAACGAATCCGCCCAATACTAGGTTGTTGGGGCACCGGAAGCATGAACCTGCCTGAACTGGCTGGCGACTACTTCGGGTAGATGGCGGCAGGAGGCTTCCATGAACCACTCGATCTACAGCGCCGATCGCTCGACCCACCTCAAGATTGTGGTGGTTGCGCTTGTTGCCGGTATCGCGGTTGCGGGCCTTGGCATCACTGCGCGCGCGACGAGCTCGGATGAGGGCCTCACCCAGACTGCACGCGTCATGAAGGCCGGCAAGCCGGTCACCATCACCAGCGCGAACACGTCACTCGTTCGCTAAGGGAGACATGAGTTTCAGGAATTCACGCGGCTCTTTACCAGCCCCCCAAAGTCGCCACGTGGATATGTAGACGACCCCAACCCCAAGTCGACTACGGAAAGCGCCCGCCCCCCACGGGCGCTTTCTCACGTCTGGGGTGTCTCGCGAGACGCTCAGCCGTCGTCCTCAAACCAGCCTCAAACAGATTTTCACCGCGTCCCATAAGTCGGTGGCGGCGGCTGCACGGTCGGCGCGGCGGCGGCGAACAGGTCTTCCTTGCTGCCGGTGAGCGGCGGATAGATGCGCCTGCGGTTGATGGTCTCCTTGGTCGCCTTTGCGGCGGCGCCGGTGGCGCGGACCTCGCGGTCCCAGCCTTCGGTGTAGAGCGCCCCCCAGCCGCCGAGATCGAGCACGGTCACGTACCAGTCGATCCGCAGCGGCAGCATCGGCAGGCCGGCGAGATCGGCCACCACGTTGTGGCCGGCGAAGCGGCCCATCGGACGCGCGAACTGACAGGACATCACGGTCGGATGCAGCCCGTCGATGACGCTCGAGGCGACGTCGCCGGCCGCGAACACGCCAGCGACATCCGCAACCCGCATGAAGGGATCGACGAGGATGCGCCCGAGACGATCGCGCGCGTCCGGAAAGCTCGCCGCCAGTGGGCTCGCACGCATGCCGGCGCACCAGATCACCGTCTGCGTCGGAATGAACTCGCCCGAGCTCAGGTGCACGCCGGCCGCTTCGACGGATGTGACGCGCAGACCGAGCCGTGTCTCGACCTCGAGCGAGGCGAGCGCCGTCGCGATGACGGGACGCGCATGCGCGCCGATGGTGGCGCCGACGACCGGATTGGAATCGACCAGGACGATGCGGCGGCTGCCGGTGATGCCGGCACGCGCCAGCCTGGCCGGCATCTCGGCAGCGACCTCGATGCCGGTGAAGCCGGCGCCGATCACCACCACCGTCGAACGCCCCGGCGATGGCGCGCTGCGTCCGAGCGAGACGAGATGATCCTCGAGACGCAGCGCCGCCACATAAGTGTCGACGTCGAAGGCGTGCGCGGCAAGGCCTGGAATGTCGGGGCGCATCACCTCACTGCCGAGCGCCAGCACGAGGCGGTCATAGCCCAGCGTCTCCTCGCCGCCGCTCGTGACCAGCGAGATTTCGCGCCGCGCCGGATTGATCGCTTCGACCTCGCCGATGCCATGTCTGACGCCGATCGGATCGAGCAGTTGCGGCAGCGGGATTGCGACCTCGCCGAGGTCGGCCTCGTAATTGCGTACGCGGATGTTGTGATAGGGATTGCGGTCGACGAGGAGGATCTCGACGTCGCGGCTCGCCCCGATCTCCTCGCGCTTGCGCGCCGCGCCGATGGCCGCCCACAGGCCTGCAAACCCGGCGCCGAGCACGACGATACGCGCCATCTCGCCTACGCCTTTCGAACAGATCCATCCGCGGGATCGATATGCGATCGAGCGATCCGCCGCAGCCAGATATAGCTCATTCGAGCGGACGGACCAACTGCGGCAGCAGCGAGGTGCAGGGCAAAATTACCCGGGCCGGCTCACGCCTCGCGCAGTTCCGAAGGCGTCGCGCCGAAGCGTTTGCGGAAGGCGCGATTGAAATAGGACAGATCGGCAAAGCCCGAGGAATGCGCGATGTCGCTGATCTTGCGCGCCCTGGCGCGGGGATCGCCGAGCAGCTTGCGGGCGTGGAGCAGGCGCTGCTCCAGCACGAATTCGGTGAAGGTGGTGCCGGCCTGCTCGAACAGGCGCTGCGCCTGGCGCGGACTGAGGCCGGAACGCGCCGCGATCTCGGCGCGCATGAGATCGAGCCGAGCCGCCGCCTGTCCCCGGCCGCGCGCGCGGTTTGCATGCTCAGCATCTGTGCCGAGCAGGAGACCGACGAGATCGACCATATGCTGCGCCGTCAGGCGCTGGCCCACCGCATCGAGATGCGGCGCCTGGTTGGCGGCGAGCGCATGGTAGCGGAAGATGGTCTCGGCGACCGCACCGTCGCAGAGCACCTGCGAAAGCTTGTCCTCGGCGCGCGGATTGACGTCGAGCAGCGCGCGGCGCGGCATGCGAATGCTGGTGAAACGATCCTCATCGGTGTGGCCGACGGTCCCGGCCACGCTCATGTCGACGAGCACCATCTGGGCGGGCGCGAGCTCGACGGTGTGGCCGTTCTGCCCGACGCGGACGAGCCCCGCATGTGCCGCGATCAGGACGAGATCGTCGCTGCCGTCGGCAAGGTGGCTCTGCGTGCGGGAATATTGCGCGGAGGCGCCTTCCGGAATGGCGAGCGCGATGTTGTCGACGACGCTGATCTGGAGCCGGCAATCGATGCTGTCGCCGCGGCTCGGCGCGATATCCAGGCCGCAAGGGCCAAAGGCCCGCTCGCGCCAATGCTCGAACGCCGGGCCGTGCGGCAACCCCGCATATTGGTGAAGGAAGATGCCCGGCGTTCTCGCTGCATCCATGTGATTTCTAGCCCTCTCCGGCATCGCGATCGGCGGCGCCCACTGCAAATTCCGGGAATTTGACGCCGGCAATCGCGGTGAGGTTCAAATTGGGGGCGGATTTGGCGGGGCTTGTCGGGACGCGACGAGAAGATGGACCGTGGCGACAATTGCCACGCCGACCTGCATGAGCGCAGCGACATGCGAGAACGCAAGTCCCGGATGTCGCTTCGCTCATCCGGGCTACACACCTATTTCTGCGCGGGCGCCTGCGGCTGCGTGGGCGGCACGGTCTCGATCAGCTTGCCGGAGAACACCGGGGCCGAGCTCGGCTCGCCGTTCGGCGAACCGCCGGCCTGCTCGACGGTGACGGCGTAGGTCGCGCCGTTGACGACCTCGGCATCGTAGGAGGCGAGCAACGGACGCGCGGTGAAATCGCTCGCGCCGATGACGCCGAGCGAACGCGGGCGCGGCAGCTTGTCCGAGATCAGCCAGAGCTCGAAGCTCTTGCCAGGCTCCGGCGTCGCGCCGACCTTCCGCACCGTGAAATTCCGCGTCGCGCCGTCGATGGTGAGGATGAAGGCGGGGCCGCCGCCCTGACCCTGCAACAGCGCGACGTATTGCGCGGAGGCGGCGAGCGGCGCGGCCGGAGTCTTCACCTCCACCGTCTGGATGCGCGGCGCGGGACGCAAGCCGCCCGGCAGCGCGTCGGGATAGAAGATCTGGAGCGACAGCGTCACGAGCAGCGCAGCCGCAAGCGTGCCGACGGCGGATGCGATGGTGCGCCAGCGCTTCACGCGCCGTTCGAGACGAATCACATTGCCATCGTCGACGATGCCCGTCTGTGGCGCACGGACGACGTCGAGGTCCGGCGCGTGGACCTGCGGGATGAACTGCGGCGCGATGTCGGGTATCGCGTCGGGCTCGGGACGCGACGTCTCCGGCGACCCGGCTTCGGGATGCGTCGTCTCCGGGGGCTGCTCATCCTCGCTCGAGGATTTTGACGACGCAGTCTCTCGCGAGGGCAATTCCGGTATGGGCGGCGGCGGAGGCTCGGCGAGCGCGGACGGCTCATGCGCAAGGGCCGTGCGTGCGATCTCGGACCTGATGTTCTCCCACACGATCGGACGCGGCTCGACCGAGCCGACCATCTGGTTGAGCACGCCGAGCCGATAGGACCATGCCTGCACGATCTCGGCGAACGCCGCATCCACCGCCATCATGGTCTCGACCTGCGCGCGCTCCTCGGCGTCGAGCGTGCCGAGCGCGTATTCCGCGGCGAGCGCGATATGGTCGTCCGTGTAGGCCATCAATTGCGTTCCAGAACCATCCTCATCATCAGGCCATCACAGTCCGAGGCATTCCCGAATGTCCAGCATGCTGCGCCGGAGCCACGTCTTCACCGTGTTGACGGGCGCGGCGAACTTCTCCGCCAACTGCTCGCGGCTCCAGCCGTTGTAATAGGCGAGAAGCACGAGCCTCTGACGGTCCGGCTCGAGCCGGCCGATACACTCCAGGAGCCGCTTCAGCTCCTCGGTCATCTCGCGGCGCGCCAGCGGATCTGGACTCTCGGCCGCGACCTCCATCGCCTGAGGCTCCTCCTCGATGGAGGCTTCGGACTTCTTGCGCACGATGTCGATCGCTCGGTTGCGCGCGATCGAGACCATCCACGTGATCGGCGACGACAGGGCCGGATTGAACTGGCCGGCGCTGTTCCAGACCTTGACGTAAGTCTCCTGAATGACCTCCTCCGCCAGATCCTGTCGGCGCAAGATACGGAGCACGACGCCATAGAGTTTCGCGCGCGTGGCGGCGTAGAGGCGCTCGAACGCGGCCTGGTCGCCCGTCGCCGTCGCCTCAATCAGCCCGACCAGCTCTGCTGGCGTCAGCATTCAGCCCCCCGACACGCGGCCCGTCGCACTTCACCTCTCCCCGACGGGGAGAGGTGAACACCGCCTCGCTGGCATAGCATTCATCCCTGCCACCATAGCGCGCGGCAAAGCCGACCACCAAGGGGCGCGGCACCACACTGTGGACAGCAAAGACGAAAACCCGGACCTTGCGGGTCCGGGTTTTGCGGAATTCTCGGCGGTCTGGCTGCGGGCGCCGTCAGGCGACGGCGCCGATGCGGGCGCGCATCAGGCCGATGCTGTCGAGGTCGGCCTGCTCACGGGCGTTCTCCTCGGCGCGCTCGCGGGCCTGGTCGCGCTCGTCGAGCAGTTCGACCTTCTTCAGCTCTTCGAAGGCCTCGGCCAGCGCGGCCTTGGCTTCGTCGAGCTGACCCTTGAGCTCGTCGGCAGAGCGGGTCAGGTTTTCACGGCGCTGGATCGCGGCTTTGGCGTAGGTCGGATAGGCGAAGTGCGAGGGATCGTTGATCCCGGCGCGCTCCTGCTCGGTCTGGATCTCGCGCTCGAGATCGACCGACATGCGCTGGAAGTCGGCGATCATGGTCTCGATCTGGGTGACCCGGCGGCGCTTCTCGTCGACCTGAAATTTCTTCAGGCGAATGAGGGTATCTCGTGACTTCATCGACTCGTACTCCCCAGAAGTCCCCCCGCTGCACGTGGGACGGCACCGGTCACCCCAGAGGCCCGATTTGGACCAAGACCGGCTCTGCTACTCTGTGGGATCGGATGATGACCTGACAAAGTTAGCGTTCCGTTTCCAAATTGCCGAGGATTTGGGCCAATTGGCGATAGCCGTCCGCCAGTGATGCATTTTCGTCCTTGCGCTGGCGCAGGAAGGCTTCGAGCGGCTCGTGCAGGCGGATCGCCTCGTCGACCTCCGGGCTGGAGCCGGCCCGGTAGGCGCCGAGCCGGATCAATTCCTCCATGTCGGCATAGGTCGCCATCACCTGGCGCGCCCGCTGGATCACGGGCCAGAACTGCGGATCGGCCGATTTCGGCATGGTGCGCGAGACGGATTTGAGGATGTTGATCGCGGGGTAGCGGCCACGCTCGGCGATCGAGCGCTGCATCACGATGTGACCGTCGAGGATGCCGCGGACGGCATCCGCGATCGGCTCGTTGTGGTCGTCGCCGTCGACCAGCACCGTGAAGATCGCCGTGATGGCGCCCTCCCCCAGGCCCGGCCCGGCGCGCTCCAAGAGCTTCGGCAGCTCGGTGAAAACGGTCGGCGTGTAGCCCTTGGCGGTCGGCGGCTCGCCGGCGGATAGCCCGATCTCGCGCTGCGCCATGGCGAAGCGCGTCACCGAGTCCATCAGGCAGAGCACGTCCTTGTCCTCGTCGCGAAAATATTCGGCGACCGCGAGCGTCAGATAGGCCGCCTGGCGCCGCATCAAGGCCGGCTCGTCCGAGGTCGCGACAACCACGACCGAACGCGCGAGGCCTTCCTCGCCGAGGTCGTCCTGCAGGAACTCCTGGACCTCGCGGCCGCGCTCGCCGATCAGCCCGATGACGCTGACGTCGGCATCGACGTTGCGCGCCAGCATCGAGAGCAGCACCGATTTGCCGACGCCGGAGCCGGCGAAGATACCCATGCGCTGGCCGCGGCAGCAGGTGAGAAAGGTGTTCATCGCGCGCACGCCGAGATCGAGCGGAGCGCCGACGCGCTTGCGCGAATGTGCCGGCGGCGGCGCATTGCGGAACGGCATTGGCGAAGCGCCCTGGGGCAACGGCCCCTTGCCGTCGATCGGCTCGCCCAGCGCGTTGACGACGCGCCCGAGCCAGGCCGGAGAGGGCCGCACGAGATTGGCGGCGTTGGCGATCACGGCCTTGCAGCCGCGGCGCACGCCGTCGAGCCCGGCGAACGGCATCACGATGGCATTGTTGCCGGAGAAGCCGATCACCTCGCAGGGAATGGTGCGATTGGCGCCGGTCTCGATCACGAGCCGCGCGCCGACCGACATCGCGTGGATGGGACCGGCCACCTCGACCATCAATCCGCGCACGCCGACCACGCGGCCGTAGATGTTGACGCCGTCGATGTCGCCGATCTGTTCGGCAAGAGCCTTCATCGGTGAGCCTTCATCGGTGGGCCTTCGTTAAGGAGCGCGCTTGGGTCATCCGGGCCTTCACGGTGAAAACCTTAAGTTTCGCCATATTTCTGAACGGCGCTTAACTTCGTGTTTACCCGCATCATTAATCATTGCGTCACTGTCTTTGTGACTGAGCGTGACTCCCCTTCAGAAGAAGGCTGAGTCGCGGGAGTCGGTTAGGCCCGTCTCTTAAAGTGGAACTTGAACGGCAAAGGTGACGAAAGCTGCTTCGCGCACAAGACCTTAGGGCGATTCGACAAAAATTGCATCCGCGGGGACTTGCGTTCCAGAATCAGAGTTTGTTAACCATCTGTCGTCAGGATCCGAATCAGTTGTTCAAAGGCGTTTTGTTGAGTGCCGCGAATGCGGCCGACCTGACGCCCAGGAGCGGCGACTATGGGGAACTGGCATGCGCGTTTTGCTGATTGAAGATGACAGCGCCGTCGCGCAGTCGATCGAGCTGATGTTGAAGTCGGAAAGCTTCAACGTCTACACGACCGATTTGGGGGAAGAAGGCGTCGACCTCGGTAAACTATACGATTACGACATTATTCTCCTCGACCTCAACCTGCCCGACATGTCCGGCTACGACGTGCTCAAGCAGCTCCGGGTCTCCAAGATCAAGACACCCATTCTGATCCTCTCCGGCCTCGCCGGCATCGAGGACAAGGTCAAGGGTCTCGGCGTCGGCGCCGACGACTACATGACCAAGCCCTTCCACAAGGACGAGCTGGTGGCCCGCATCCACGCGATCGTGCGCCGCTCCAAGGGCCACGCCCAGTCGGTCATCCAGACCGGCGACCTCGTCGTCAACCTCGACACCAAGACGGTGGAAGTTGGCGGCCAGCGCGTGCATCTGACCGGCAAGGAATACCAGATGCTGGAGCTGCTCTCGCTCCGCAAGGGCACGACCCTCACCAAGGAAATGTTCCTCAACCATCTCTATGGCGGCATGGACGAGCCGGAGCTGAAGATCATCGACGTCTTCATCTGCAAGCTCCGCAAGAAGCTCGCCAACGCCTCCGAAGGCCGCAACTTCATCGAGACCGTGTGGGGCCGCGGCTACGTGCTGCGCGAGCCGCACGAGCACGAAGAGCGCATTCCCGCCTGATCCTGGGTTTACGTCGCGAGCCCTCGGGGCTCGCTCCTCCCAGCCTCCCCGCCGCAAATGGCGGGGTTTTTGTTTTTTGGGCATTGCTTCATCCGAAGCTTAAGGTTTGAACCACTAACCTCCTCCTGCCGACGAATGGTCGCTGCACGATGGGGGAAAGATGATCCTGCAATCACTCGCCGGCCTGCCTGCCTTCCTGGTCTATTTCTGCACCGGGCTGATCGCGGTCGTGGCCTATCTGTTCGTCTACACCCGCATCACGGCGCACAACGAATTCCAGCTCATCCGCGACAACGAGCCGGCCGCGGCGATCGCGCTCGGCCTCAGCCTGCTCGGCTTCGTCGCACCGCTGGTCAGCGCCATCGCACATTCGGCCAACGTGCTGGATTGCCTGATCTGGGCGACGATCGCATTGGTGGTGCAGGTCATCGTGTTCTTTCTCGTGAAAGTTCCGGTCCCCAATCTGTCGGCGCGGATCTCGGCCGGCGAGCTTGCGCCCGCAATCTGGCTCGGGCTGTCCTCGCTCGCCGCGGGGTTGCTCAACGCCGCCAGCATGATCTACTGACATGGCCGACAAATCCTCCAAGAAGGAGTTCGGCAAGCGCCGGCCGGTGGCCGAGCCGCCGCCTGCGCGGCCGCCGCTGAAGCGTTCCGGGCATGTCGCGCTGCTGGTGATGGGCACGATCGCGGTCGGCACCACCGCCTACACGCTGATGCCGCGGCAGAACTGCGAGCAGCCTCCTCCTCCCGGAACGGAAGCCTCGACGCAAACGAGCACCGCGTGCAGCAGCCGGAGCGGTTCGTCCGGTGGCAGCGGCTCGCGCTGGTCGTCGCGATCGAGTTTCTTCAGCAGCGATTCCTCGAGCCATTCCTCGTCGGGAACGTCGTCCGATTCCGGGCACAGCAGCGTGAGCCGCGGCGGCTTCGGCTCGTTCGGCCACGGCTTCTCGGGCGGCGGCTGATCCATGCGGCGCATCACCTGTCTCGAGCGCGACGACTGGCGAGAGACCGCGGCGCAGTGCGGCTTCGTCTTCCACACCATCGACGGCGAACGCTATTGGGACGAACGCGCCTATTACGGCTTCACGCTCGACGAGATCGAGCGCGGCATCGAGGCGCCGACCGGCGAGATCGACGCGATGTGCCTCGAACTTGCCGGCCGCGTCATCGAAGACGAGCGCCATTTGCGGCGCTTGAAGATCCCGGAAGCGTTCTGGGGCCTGATCGCCGAGAGCTGGAAGCGGGACGACCGCAGCCTCTATGGCCGGCTCGATCTGAAGTTCGACGGCAAGTCGCCGGCAAAGCTGCTCGAATACAACGCGGACACGCCGACCTCGATCTTCGAGGCCGCGGTGTTCCAATGGACCTGGCTGGAGCAGGCGATCGAACGTCGCGTCGTCCCGTCGCGCGCAGATCAATTCAACTCCATTCATGAGCGGCTGATCGCGGCATGGAAGGAGATCGCTGCTGGCCGCCGCGTCCACCTCACCGGCATCACCGGCAACGAGGAAGACGCCGGCACGCTCGCTTACCTCGAAGACACCGCACGCCAGGCCGGGCTCTCGACCAGACTGCTCGACATCGAACAGATCGGCTGGCGCGACGAGGGCGGCGGCTTCGTCGATCTCGACGATGGCGACATCGCGCTCGCCTTCAAGCTCTATCCCTGGGAGTGGATGTTCCACGACGCCTTCGGCGCCAAGCTCAAGGATGCACCGACGCGCTGGATCGAGCCGCCTTGGAAGGCGGTGCTCTCCAACAAGGGCATCCTGCCGCTGCTGTGGGAGCTGTTTCCGAACCATCCCAATCTGCTGCCGGCGTTCTTCGAGGACGATCCGCGCGCCGCCGAGCTCGGCACGTCCTATGTGCGCAAGCCGCTGCTGTCGCGCGAGGGCGCCAATGTCACGCTGGTGTCCGGCGGGATGCCGCTCGACGAGCAGGCGGGCCCCTATGGCGCCGAAGGTTTCGTGCGGCAGGCGCTGTCACCGCTGCCGAATTTTTCGGGCTTCCATCCGGTGGTGGGCAGCTGGCTGGTGAATCACGAACCCTGCGGCCTGTCGATCCGCGAGGACGAAAGCCCGATCACCGGCAACCGCTCGCGGTTTCTGCCGCATGCAATTTTGTGAGGGATGGCCTTTCTTCCTTCTCCCCTTGTGGGAGAAGGTAGCGCGAAGCGTCGGATGAGGGGTTGCTTCAGCGAGCTCAAACGCGAACCGTTCATTCGCGGAGAGAACCCCTCACCCGTCTCCCACAAGGGGAGAGGGTCAAGAGGCAGATCACTTCGCAGCGGCAACCTTCATCGGCTGCGGCATCAATCCCCCCATGGGACGGCCCGAGCGCACGGGGTTGAGCTGATAAAGGCCGCGGCGATCGGCGATGGGACGAAATGCATCGGTGATGCCGACCACGGATTCGGCGGCCCCAAGCAGCATCGTGCCGTCGGCCTCCAACACCTTCGCCATGCGCTCGAAGATCGCCGCCTTGGTATCCTGATCGAAATAGATCAGCACGTTGCGGCAGAAGATGACGTCGAAGGTGCCGAGATGGGAGAAGTCCTGCAACAGGTTGAGCTGGCGGAACTGCACCATCGCGCGAATGTCGGCATTGAGCTGCCAGAGCTCGCCGACTTGCGTGAAGTACTTCATCAAATGCTGGATCGGCAGGCCGCGCTGCACCTCGAACTGGCTGTAGACGCCGGCCTTGGATTTCTCCAGCACCTCCTGCGACAGGTCGGTTGCGACAATCTCGATACGCCAGCCGGCCAGAGCCGCCGCCATCTCCTTCACGCACATCGCGATCGAATAGGGCTCCTGCCCCGTCGAGGACGCCGCCGACCAGATGCGCAAACTCTTGCGCGCCGCCCGCGCCTGGATCAGGCCGGGCAGGATGGTATCCCGCAGATGATCGAACGGGATCTTGTCGCGGTAGAAGAAGGTCTCATTGGTGGTCATCGCTTCGGTGACGTCGGTTGCAAGCCGGCCGTCGCCGTTCCGGATCTTCAGCACGAGATCGGGGATGCCGGGAAGGCTCGCCTTGCGGGCGAGCGGGAGCAGCCGACTCTCGACCAGATACTGCTTGTCTGCGGAGAGATCGAGGCCGGAACGTTCCTTCAGGAACTTGCGCAAATAGTCGTAGTCCCCAGGCGTCACGAGCGATCTCCCGCGAACAGGCGATTGACCTTGGCGCCGATCTGGTTGAGCGGCAGGATCGCCGCGCAAATGCCGGCATTGGCGGCAGCGCCCGGCATGCCCCAGACCACGCTGGAGGCTTCGTCCTGCGCGATCACGTTGCCACCGGCCGCAACGATGTCCTTGCCGCCGCGCATGCCGTCCGAGCCCATGCCCGTCAGGATGACGGAGAGAATGTTGCCATGCCAGACGTCGATGGCCGAGGTGAAGAGCGGATCGACCGCGGGCTTGCAGAAGTTGACGGCGGGGCCGTCATCGAGCGAGATCGCGACATCCGCGCCGCTGCGCACGACGCGCATGTGCTTGCCGCCGGGCGCCAGGTAAATCCGTCCCGGCTTCACCGGCTCCCCGTCGACCGCCTCGCTCGCCGGCCGCCGGCTCGAACGCGCCAGATGCTCGGCAAGGATGGTGGTGAAGGTCGGCGGCATGTGCTGGGTGATCAGCACCGGGAATCGGTCGATCACCGGGCCGAGCTCGGCGACGAGCGACATCAGCGCCTGCGGACCGCCCGTCGAAGAGCCGATCAGCAGCACCTTCGGCGCCTGGGTCGAGAACGGACGTGTCGACACCGTTCCTGACGAGGCGGCAGGCGCGGCGGGCGCCGGCGTGGCGGGCCGCGCGATCGGACCGCGTGCGGCCGGAGCCGGGCTCGCGGGCGCCAGCGGCGGGCTCGCAACCGCGGGCCTGCGACGCAGCCGCGCGCCGAGATGACGGATCTTCTGGATCAGGTCGTGATGGAAAATGTCCGCCGCGGACGCCTCGCGCGTCGACTCCGGCTTGGGGATGTAATCGGCCGCGCCGAGCGACAGCGCCTTGAAGCTGATCTCCGCGTTGCGGCGTGTCAGCGTCGAGGCCATGATGATGACGAGATCGCGCTTCTTCGCCAGCAGCTTCGGCAGCGCCGAGAGACCGTCGAGCTCGGGCATTTCGATGTCGAGCACGGCAACGTCGGGGTTGATGCGCTCGAGCTGGTTGACCGCCTCGAGCCCGGTGCGCAGCGAGGCTGCGACCTCCATGTCGTGCTCGGCGCCGACCCAGCGCGAGATGAGACCGCGGATGACGACGGAGTCGTCGACGATCATCACCCGCAGCGGTCCGGCCTCGCGCGACGGGTTCGTAGTCGAATTACCTGCGAACGCAACACTCATTACTCACCAACTCAGGCTGAAAACGGTTCAGTTGAAAACAAGCGCCGAAGGATCCGTTCAGCCTTCGGGCGATCGCTCAGATCAGGCCGACTTCCTGGAATTTCGCCGTCACGATGTCCTTGTCGAACGGCTTCATGATGTACTCGTTGGCGCCGGCGTGCAGCGCGCGCGCGATATGCGCGACATCGTTCTCGGTGGTGCAGAACACGACCTTGGGATGGTCGCCGCCGGGCATGCGCCTGAGATGACCGAGAAATTCATAGCCGTCCATGACGGGCATGTTCCAGTCGAGCAGCACGGCGTCGGGCAGGCCGCGCTTGCAGGCTTCCAGCGCCTTCTCACCGTCTTCGGCTTCGAGGATCTGGAAATCGAGGCCCTCCAGGATCCGGCGCGCAACCTTGCGGATGACGCTGGAATCGTCAACGACGAGACAAGTGCGCATGTGAACCTCTGCTTCCTCCCCTTGAGGGGCCACTTCCAATTGCAAGTCCGTCGGCGGCAGTGCCGCCGTATCAGGCCGCCATCATTTCGGGCGCGAGCTCGAGGACGCGATCGACGTCGAGGACGACCATGAGCTGTCCGTCGAGGCGGTGAACGCCGCCG
>NZ_LSIC01000184.1 GCF_001556045.1 Bradyrhizobium sp. CCH5-F6 | reverse complement strand
GGCCCCTGAACATTAAAGGGGCACAGATATACGGCAGGCGGATCATGGGTTGAACGGGATGGCTCGGAACCCGTTTTTGTCGAGAGCCGGCTTTTCTTCCCAGAGGTAATCGCCGGTCAGGTTCACATGCTCCCATGTGAGAGGCGACAGGCTGGACAGCAGATGATCCGGGATAGCCTGTCCTGCACTGCGCAGGGCATCGATGACGCGGCCGATATAGATTGTGTTCCAGTGAATGATGGCGGTGACAACCAGATTGAGAGCGGATGCCCGGATCGACAGGTTTTCCTGACTGCGATCGCGGAAACGGCCGAGACGATGAAGATTGACTGCCCGAACAAGGCTGTTCCGGCTTTCGCCCTTGTTCAATTCAGCGGTAGTTGTCTTTCGCAATTGCTCGTCGTTGATCCAGTCGAGGGTGAAGAGGGTTCGTTCAATCCGTCCCATCTGGCGCAACGCCTGGGCAAGACCGCTTTGCCTCGTTGTCGCCGACAATCGCTTCAGCATGAGCGAGGCGCTGACGGTGCGCGTGCGTAGCGAGGTCATCAGGCGCAAGATATCATCCCAATGCGTCCGGATCAGATCGGCGTCAATCCGGTCACCCATGACATTCTGAAGAATTCCGTATTGTTTGGCCAGTCCGAAGGCGTAGAGGCATCGCCCGTCGAGATCGGGGATGCGCGGCACGAATGCGAAGCCGAGCGCATGACAGAGGGCGAATACAAGATCGCTGACGCCGCCGCCATCGACGTGGTGTCGGACAATATTAAGGCCAGCGTCGGTTTCCAGCAATGCGTCAAGCACGTGAACGGCTTCACTTGCCGTTGCGGCGATGATTTTGGTATGAAAGGGCGCGTAGCGACCAGAGATTGCGGTGTAGAGCTTGATAATCGGGTTGTTTCCATACCTGCCATTGACGCCGCCTGCGACTTCGCCGCCGTCGCCAAGATGGATATGTTGTCCGTCCGACGAGGAAACAGCGTGCGAGCCGAACACTGTTGAGAACGGGGCAGAGTGTTGAGCCTCAACCAGTTTGGCGAGCGCCAGAGCGAATGTCTCCTCGCGAAAATGCCAGATTGCCATCTGCTGTAGCTGGCGGCGCGTGATGCCGGGACAGGCATGCGCCATCTTCGAGAAGCCGAGATTTGTGGCTTCGGCGATCAGCGCCGCATAGAACACCCGCAGATCGGAAGGTGACCGACCGGTCTGGAGGTGCTCGAATAACGAACTGAAGCCGGTCATCCGGTCGATATCGGCCACAAGGTCCGTCAACCGGATTGGCGGCATGGCTGTCGCCACCCGCCTTGCGAACGCGATTGCGGCTTCGGTTTCCGTGCTTCTGACCGCTGGGACCCGCAATCCTTTTGCGCCGATGCGGGTATCGCCTCGACTAGTTTCCAGGCGACGTGTCGCCTCACGCAGCTTTTGATCCAGAGCGTCGGCCTTCTGGGCGAGATAGGTCTCGACATCGATCGGAATCGCGACCGGAATGCGGGCCTCGGCTTTGATGACGGCAAACGTCTGGTGCGAGATCATGTACTCGTCGAGTGCGCGGTAGGCGCGGGAACCCCTGATCCATATGTCGCCGGCGGCAATCCTGTTTTTCAGCTCGACGATGAGAAAGAGTTCCAGCATCTTCCGGTCGATCACGTCATCAGCGCCGACGATTTCCTTGCGCCATCGCGCATTCGCCAGCAGCAACGCCTTGCGGATCCAGGGCCGATCGTTTGATCTGGCCCCTTTCCTCCAGGCAGTTTCCATCTGCACAATAGCTTCAATGATATGTACGTTTCGGCGGTTTCCTTCAAAGGTGAACGAGGCCAGAAATGCAGCCGCGAACCGCCGGATGCGAGCATATTGAGCCGGCAGGTAGGTGATCAAATCATCCTCGCTGCGAGGCCTTCTCACTGCCTTCGCCGAAGCTGTTGCCTGAATGAGCTCTTCCCAGCTCGCGACAGTGGTCACCGCCTCATCAAGAGAAAGCCCAGCTTCGCGTTGGGCGGTTATGGCTTCGCCAAAATTGACGAAGAAATCGAGTGCGGATGTCGCCGACGATGCGGTTTCGAGGAGTTGCTTGTCACGGGCTGCCTCTGCCTGCCGAAAACTCTTGCCAATCAACGTCTCGAACATGCTGATCGCCGCGTCGGTGAGTGCTATTTCCATTTCCAGAAAAAACGCGGCCAATGTCGCGTGACGGCGGCCTGGCCGCATCTGCTCAAAATTCTGGGCAGTCAGACGACGACCTTCCTGTGCCATCCGACGAACACGGTGAGCCGGGATCGCTTGAAGCACATCATTGGGGACACCGACATGACGCACGGCCTCCAGTCGATCTATCAATCCCCGCATGGCCGTTGCCCCGGCTTTACCGGGAGGTTCTCGCAACCAGGATATGCCGCTCTGTTTTGCGCGTCGTCCCGCGCCGAGCAATGTTTCCATCCGAAGAACAAGGTCCGGCGTCAATCTTCCGGCGACATCGGTATACAGCGCCTCCTCGGCTTCAGTGCAAGCCTGCCCCGCCAACCGTTCGAGCACGGTAATGCCGGGAATAATGATGCGCCTCCGCCGCATCTCGTCAGCCAGTGTTGCAACGACAAATTTGTCTTTCGTCGAAGCGATCGCAATGCCGCGTGCAAATGCAAGCAGATCGGCGCGCAACGGGTGTGACAGTTCAGTGAAGCCATAGTGCTGGCGCAGGATGGCGAGCTGCTCATAGCGGGTTGGTGCTCTCCGTGCAAAAGTGGAAAGTGCCTCTGGCTCGATCCCGAGTTGTTCGGCCAGAAACGACAGCGCCACAGAAGGGATGACTTCCCCCCGCTGAATCAGGCGGCCGGGATAACGAAGAGCAGAGAGCTGAAGCGCTAATCCCAACCGAGTGTCATCATGGCGTCGAGTTTCGATAAGATGGCGATCATCGTCATCGAGGCACCAATGCCGGATCAGAGTGTCGTCATCAATGGGAAGAGCAAGGAAATTCTGCCGTTCGGCATCCGTCAAAATCATCCGGCGGGGCATGGGTACTCCGTTCGTCACAAAAAGATCGGAGATAACCGTTCATGGAGCTTACATTGCAAGACGGGTTATGTGACAATCTACAGACTTTGGCGCGACCAAATGAAGAATGTCACACAAACGGACGTATAAATGACATTGTTGATCGGATACGCACGGGTCTCGAAAGCTGATGGCAGTCAAGCCCACGACCTGCAGCGCGACGCCCTGATCAGGGCCGGCGTTCTGCCTGACCATATCTATGAGGATGCAGCCTCGGGCCGCCGCGACGACCGACCCGGTCTTGAGGCATGCCTGAAGGCGCTGCGTGTTGGCGACACACTCGTGGTTTGGAAACTGGATCGGCTCGGCCGTGATCTACGTCATCTGGTCAACCTGGTCGGCGATCTAACCAAACGCGCCATTGGTCTGAAGATATTGGCTGGCGAAGGCGCATCGATCGACACCACCACTACCAACGGCCGACTGGTATTCGCCATCTTCGCCGGGCTGGCTGAGTTCGAACGTGAGTTGATCGTCGAACGGACTAAGGCAGGCCTGGCGTCAGCCCGCGCCCGAGGGCGCAACGGCGGCCGCCCCTTCAAGATGACGCCAGCCAAGCTGCGGCTTGCCGCCGCATCCATGGGACAACCGGCAACCAAGGTGCGCGATCTCTGTGCCGAACTCGGAATTACCCGGCAGACGCTCTACCGGTTTGTCGGGCCAGAAGGCGAGTTGAGAGCCGATGGTGAAAAGCTGCTCAGTCGTCGCAAGCGCGAAACCTGAAGTATGCGAGGGGGACAGCTTCGTGCCTTCTCCGGCCGCTCCCGGACCCCTTTCGGACCTTGGTTCGAGAAAGTTGTACGGCAAGCCATGAGCCACTGCGGCCTTTTCCGGCAGAGGGCAGGAACGTCGCGGTGGAGTGGAATTCTGCGCTTTCGATTGGTTGCCGAGGGCGGCTTGGTTGCCACTTTGCGGACATTCGCCACAGGAGAAGCTAGCCAGATCGACTAAGAAACACGAACCCATGACATGGGTTGATGGAGCTGGGCCGCCTTCAGCTGACCGCAGAGCGCATGCGAAAACAGATCGCCTGTACCCACGCTCTTTGACGTCGCATTTAAGCTCCTCACTCAATCATCGAACCGGTTGAGCGACCGCTTAGACCGTGCGAAATACGCGTTCATGACCAACAAAACGCGCATGTAGCCGATTCGAGAGGCGCTGACGTCAGCGAGCGGATACCGTCTCATTGCAGTGAGCGTTCAATAGATGCTGGGCGAAGGCCGGTATAGGCATGCCCGAAATGCCGGTGCGCCAAGCGACAAACAGGTCCTTTCGTAGCGGCGGGTCAGGGAAGGGTAAGGCACGCAGGCTTCCGGCCCGCACCTCGTCCGATACGGCTGACGCCAGAACTAGAGAGATGCCAACTCCAGCCTTTACCGCCTGCTTGACAGCCTCGGTGCTACCCAACTGTAGGGAAACCCGCGGCATTTGAGCGTGATCGCCGAAATATTTCGCAAGCATCCGCCCGGTCCCGGTGCCAGGTTCGCCGCCGAGAAGCTCAAATGCGGATAACTGAACCGGATCAATGTGGTCTTGAGACGCCAATGGATGATCGGGCGGAACGATGACGACGACGGGCTCGCTTCTCCAGCGCTCGACTTGGCAGCCGTCGCGGTTGTCCCACCATTCCAACACGGCCACATCTATTTCGACATTCTCCAGTTTCTCGACGATGGACGGATTGCGGTCAATCACCATATCAAAAGCCGCTGGATCGCGGCCTTCCAGATATGACCGGACATAGGGCTGCAGCAGATAGATTCCGATATTGGAACTGGCACCGATCCGCGTGCGCTCCCCAGAGACCGCGGCGAGTGCACGCTCGTTAACCCTAAGGATGCTCTGGGCATAAGGCAGAAAGTTCATCGCTTCCCGCGTCGGCTCGCACCCCGTTCGGGAGCGATGGAATAGCAGGACACCCAGCTGCTCCTCAAGCTTCTGGATATGTGATGAGGCCGTCGGCTGAGCGATCCGAAGATATTCTGCGGACGCTTGAAAGCTCTTATGCTTCGCCAGGGCCAGAAATGTCCGCACCCATACTAGATTCAGCATTGCCGATCTAAGCCACTTGTCTCGGATTGTTGACGGCATCCATTGGCGGCTTACCCGAAAGGGCCTGCAGGATATTTTCTGCAGCGCGCAGTTCGATTGCCAAGCGAACTTTCTTAACAGCAGAGCCAATATGCGGGCTGAACATCGTGTTTGGGTGACCCAGCAAGCCCGGAGCGATCTCCCGCGGTCTGTCTTCGCGAGCCCAATCCTCCAGCTCGAACACGTCGGCGGCATACCCGCCGAGCTGACCGCTGGTGAGCGCAGTTAGAACAGCAGCTTCGCTCACGACAGAGCCGCGGCATGGATTCACGAGGTATGCGCCTGGTTTCATCAGGGCGAGCGTCCTGTCGTTGATCAGATGGATGGTGTCTGGGGCCAGCGCCAGGGCCAGGATGACGATATCGGATTCGGATAATACCTCCTCCAGGCTGCGCCGAGCAACACTAGGTCGAGCTTCGCCGCCGGGTGCTGGGATCGGCACCCGGTCGTTGTATAGCAGCGTTGCGCCCCAGCCATTCAGCCGTTCGGCGATGGCTTGCCCAATCGCCCCCATTCCGAGAATACCAATGGCGGACCCCGCGATGCCCAGGCCGAAAAACTCCGGCCGCCAACCGGCGAATTTGCCGCAGCGGACCCTGGCATCGGCCTGGATCATCTTGCGGGTGAGGCCGATGGTAAGGCCGATGGCCAACTCAGCCGTCGGCACGGTCAGGAGGTCAGGCACGATGCTCAGCCAGATGCCCCGGGCCGTACAGGCCGCGACATCGAAGTTATCGTAGCCCTTCAAGGCCGCGCCGATGACCTTCATCTGCGGGCAAGCTGCCAGGAAATCGGCGTCGACCCAGTCCGGCATGAAGGCCATCATTGCATCCGCCGTGCCGACACGGCGGCGAATCTCTTCGCGGGGCAGGGTTTCCATAGTTTGATTGGGAGTGACTTCACAATGGTCACAGAGGAGATCCAAGGTTTCCTGATGCACTTTGTGGGTGATGACGACGCGCGGTTTCACGATGGCCGGTCCTTACTTGAATTTCTTCCGCAAATAGCCGCTCAGGCCATCGACGATTGTCACCATTATCAGGATGACGAGTAAAATGGCGCTGACTTCTTGATACAACATGATTCGAAGCGATCCCATCAGCTCAAACCCAATACCGCCTGCGCCAACCATTCCCATTATCGTGGATGCGCGGAAGTTATATTCCCAGCGATAGACGGATACGTCTGCGAACTGCGATGACACTTGTGGCAGGACGGCGTGGAACAACACTTGAACCGGAGTTGCACCTGCGGCGCGCGCAGCCTCTATGGGGGCCTCATCGACATGCTCAATTGCTTCCGCAAAAAACTTGCCGACCATACCGACCGAATGCAGGCCTAATGCCAGAACGCCGGGTAAAGCACCAAAGCCTACGGCAGCAACGAAAATGATGCCCATAATCAGCTCCGGGACCGAGCGAAGAGCGTTTAGCAGGGTACGGGCGACATGAAATACGATCGTGTGCGGCGACGTGTTCCGGGCAGCAAGAAAAGCCAGCGGAAATGACAGAAGCACCGCTATTGCCGTTCCGGCAATACTCATTGCCAAGGTGTCCACCAGCGGCTTGAGCCACGCGCGCGCATTGGTGAAATCCGGCGGCATCGCCTCGCGGGCCAGCGTTAAGATGGCCGGAACCCCGTTTGCCAGGGTCCCGAAATCCAGAAGACCAACATACCAGAATGCAACCAGCACAATAGCGAGTACCGCAGCAACCTGGGCAGACTGCCGGATCCACGCCCGACTGTACTGATCGAGATAATGGTTTGTTGTGTTGATTGTGGTTGCGCCGAGCGTCGTCATCACGTCCTCACATCGCTCCGAAGTCGATTCCAAGCAACTTTCCCATATCGCGGATCACGTCGTAATCATTGTCCGTGATCGGGGCGAAACCGTCCGCCTTGAAGTTCTTCAGAACTGCGGGGTCCTTCAGGTTCACGAAAGTGGTGCGGATCTTGTCCTTCAGCTCCGGCTTCAGGTCGGAGCGCATCGTCCACGGGTATTGGGGATATTCCTTGCTGTAGGCGATGACCTTGACCTTGCCTGCGTCGACGAGCTTTCTCTCAAGAAGAGTTTTCCAGATCACCTCGGAAAGGCCCCCGACTTCCGCATTGCCGTTGGCGACATTCACCGCAACCGCATCGTGGCTGCCGACGAAGTGCTGCTGGTAATCGCGATCATTCACGACACCGGCTTCCGCCATCAACGTCTTCGGAATCAGATGGCTGGAGGTGGAAGCGCGATCGCCGAAAGCGACCTTCTTGCCCTTGATGTCGCTGAGCGAATTCACATTGGCATTCGCGTTGGCAATGACGACAGAGCGGTAAGTCGGCTTGCCGTCGCTGACCATTGCCGCAAACGGCTCGATATCGGCTTTGCCCTTGGCAAGCACGTACGAGAGCGGACCGAAATAGGCTATGTCGATCCGGCCGAAACGCATTGCCTCGATCATCGACGAGTAGTCTGTTGTCACAACCAGATCGACCTTCTTGCCCAGTTCCTTCTCGAGGTAGTCCTTGAGCGGTTGATTGCGCTTGATCAACTCGGACGCATTCTCATCCGGTAACAGTGCGACCTTTAAAGTCTCTGGATTCGGATTGGCGGCGTGGGCTGGCGCTGCCAGCCCCATGGCAAGGGCGGCAGCAATGGCAAATTTCAGCAGGCGGTTCATAGGGACATCTCCATCTCAGGCGTAAACGGTGGCTGGGCGTAGGCGGGGTTACTCGTCCGGCTGGGTGCGATTGGCTCACGGCGGTGCCCGGCGTATATCGCGGCGAAATTGTCGTCATTGAGCTCATCAGGAGCGCCGTCAAACACAACATGTGCACCGGCAAGGCCAATGATCCGGTCTGCAAAGCGCTGCGCGTATTCCAGCTGGTGCAGCGACACGATGGCGGTGATGCCGTCTTCTTTGCACACCTGGCGAAGCAGTTCGAGGATCTTCTCCGAGGTGGCGGGATCGAGGCTGGCGACAGGCTCGTCGGCCAGAATGATGTTGGGCTGCTGCGCCAGCGCGCGGGCAATCCCGACACGCTGCTTCTGGCCGCCAGAGAGCTGATCGACACGCGTCATGGATTTGTCGGCCAGACCGACGCGCTCGAGGCAGTGGAGAGCCAGTTCCAGGTCCGCGCGGGGCAGCGGGAAGAAACTGCGCAAGGTATTGTGATAGCCGAGTCGGCCGGTGAGGACGTTGGCGAGGGCCGTATGTCGCTCGATCAGCTGATGGTGCTGGAAAATGAGTGCCGTTCGGCGCCGGTGCTGGCGGAGTGCGCCGGTCGGGCCAAGGACACCGAAATCCGATGAGACAATCTCGCCGGAGGTAGGTTTAACAAGGAGGTTCAGGGAGCGCAAAAGTGTCGATTTCCCCGCACCCGACAGGCCGAGTAAAACGGAGAACTCGCGCTGGAAGAAATCGAGGGTGGTCGATCTGAGCGCCACCACTCCGCCTGAATAGGTCACACCGACATTTCTGAGCCGCAACACGTATTTGCGGTCGGTCTCGGCATCGCTGGGCTTCATGGATCACCATCTGTAATGTGAATGACGCAGAGATTGCGTTTCGCAATACAGTAGGGCTCGTGGATGACACTTCGATGTCAAGGTCGCGAAGGTTTTGTGACTCTATCCGTCAGTGAAGTGACCCTTCGCCGCGTGCAAGGCGGACGATGCTGCATTGCGGCAAGGTTGTTACATCCGCAAATGTCTCATTTCCGCGTTCAAACCTAGGTGCTTGTGTTGTGAATGGCGTCTCGTTCCGATGGGCGAGACGAACGGCAAAGTTCCACCCTTCTACGACCTTCGACTGTGGCGCGGAAGCCCGTCGCTGTTCGTGATCTGAACTTTCTACCGTATATCTGTGCCCCTTTAATGTTCAGGGGCC
>NZ_LSIC01000183.1 GCF_001556045.1 Bradyrhizobium sp. CCH5-F6 | reverse complement strand
CGCAAGAGCTTGACCGTAGCAACGACGGCCAGGACCACACGGTTTTGCCGTACGCACGGTTCGTTGGCGCCACAGGGTTCGACGGCGTTGTGCACTTTGCCGCCGAAATGCTGGCACGACGAACCTGACAGCGCCGCTCGTCCGCACGCAGTCTCGGGCTCACGGAGAGCAATCCGCCCTGCCCTTCACCTCTCGTGCACGACGCTGCCGCGTCCACCGCAAGCCCGGCTCGCGACAATGACGACCACATGATCGCCCCTCAAGGATGAGCCGGGATGGGCGACACATACGGCAAATCAGAATTTCGGTAAAGTGGAATATTTTCGCAGCTACGGATTGACAGAGGGCGACACAGGCGCGGCGGCGCAACCCGGATGGCGCGGAAGCGTCATCCGGGCTACGAGAGGACGGCTCAGGCCGACATCGCTCCCTTGCGCCCGAACGGATCGAACAGGCGCACGACCTCGCAGACGGCGACGAGGCCGGCGAGCCAGAGCGCGCTGGTTAGCCCGATGCGCGTGACGATGGCGGCGGTGAAGGCGCCCTCCCCGCCCAGGAACGGCGTCGCGGCGAGTAGCGCGAGCTCATAGGCCGCATAGGCGGCAACCAGCGTGAGCGCCAGCATCAGCGGCGTGCGGCCCTGCGGCAACATGCGGAGCACAGCCGACGACGCGGCGGTCGCCAGCAGCGCGGCCGCGCCGATGACGAAGCCCCAGGCGATGCTGCTGCCATCGATGGGATAGTGCAGCGCGCCGAAACCGATGGTCTGGTTCACGAGCCAGGCGCCGGTGACGACGAGCAGCGCCGGACGCAGCGGCAGCATGGCAGCCGCGACGACGGCGAAGGCCGCGAACGGCGTCGCACAGGCGAACGCGAAACTTGAGAGCGCGCATGAAACCGTCAACAGCGCGAAGCCGAACATCGGCGCGAGATGCGGAGCCACCGGATGGAGGCGGAAACCGTCGCCGTTGGACGGCAGGATGTCGAGAGCCATGGATGTTCTCCTTCTTGTCTGATTGTAGTCCATTTGCGGGCCTGTGACAGCCCCGTCGAGTCGGAGCCTTGATTCAGAATGTGGCGCCGGCCTTGAGCAGATAGGTGCGACCGGGCAGCGGATAGGCGCTGAAGCGCCCGTCCGTAAAGGTGCTTGCGACGGCGTAGTCGTAGTAGAGGGCATTCAGCACGTTGTTGACGCTGAGCGACCAGAAGTAGCGCTCGTACCGACCGCTGAGCTTGAAGTCGATCGTGCCGTTGGCGGGAATCGGCTTCTGGGTTCCGGCCTGGTCGTTGTCCATCCGACGCTCGCTCCAGAAACGCGCGGTCGCATCGAGCACCACATAGTCCTGCCAGATGTTCCAGGTGAGGCCCGCACTCGCGGTGTAGCGCGACACCAGCGGCACGTCATTGCCGGCCCAGACGCCTTCGCGGAAGACGGCCCGTGTATAAGCCATGCCGGACCGCAAAAGCAGAGCATCGTTGACGCGGTAGGAGACACTGGTCTCCGAGCCGTAACGGCGGGTCGGATCCAGATTGGTGTTGTAGAACAGGATCGGATTGAAATGGATCTCGTTGGCGAGGTCCATCAAATAGAGACTGCTCTGCATCTGCAGTCCGCCTCCTCTGATGCGCAGCCCGCCCTCGATGTCCTGCGAGGTCTGGGTCTTGAGCTGGAACGTTTGCGGGAGCGGGTTGAAGAACGGATCGAATGAAGGGCCTGACGATACCCGCTCGTCGACATCAGGCGTGCGGAAGGTGCGCGCAGCCCGACCGAACAGCGCAACGGTGTCATTGAGCCGATGCTCGGCACCGAGGTGCAGCGCGTATTGCGTCTCGTCGCTCCTGAGCGGGAGCGCACCGATGTCGGTGTTGAACGGAGCCGCCGGGTCGAAATCGTCACGTGCCGAGAGATTGGTGCTCTGCACCCGGGCGCCGTAGGAGATATCGGTGGTTGGCGCGACGCCGAGTGTGTGCTGGACATAGCCCGCAATCGTCCGCTGCCTGAGGTCGTAATTGTGCCAGGGCGCCAGACCCTGGCCGGCGCCGCGGTTCTGCTGAAAGCTCGCATCGTAATAGTCGACGCCGGTCAGCAATTGCGATGGCATTCCGAAGAGCAGGCTCTTCACGCTGAGCCGCGGCGTGATCGACCATGTCGTCAGATCGGCGTCGACATAGGTGGACGTGAAGAAGGCCGGAACGGGAGTTGGGCTCGAGAAGAACGCACTCTGCTGCTGCTTGTCGCGCACGCCGCCGTCGACGATGAGGTCGACGCCGTTGACAAGGGTTTTCGTGAAGCCCGCGGTCGCGCCAAAGCCCTGCTGGTTGGCGTAGTTGAAGGGCGTGCTGGTTCCCCTTCGGTTGGTTGCGAGCTCGTCGAGACCGATCGACGGATCGACCGTGCGGCCGCCCGGCAGTCGCAGCTCCTGATTGTCACCGGTGACGGTCAGGAAGGCGGTCAGGCCCGGCGTCGTGTAGTTCAGATTGCCGACGCCGTTCTCCTGAACGTAACGATTGTTGTCGCGGTAGCCATCGGTCCTGACGGCATTGCCGTAGAACGAGGTCGACCACGGACCGGAATTGAGCGCGGCCGAGACGTTGCCGAGCCCAGTATTGAACGAGCCGAAACCGGCCTCGATGCGCGCTGTCACGGGCGGGCCGCCGACACCGGTTTTAGTGACGATGTTGATGACGCCGCCGACTGCATTGTCACCATAGAGCACCGCACCGGAATTGCCGCGCGTGATCTCGATACGCTCGATGGCATTGAGCGGGATGGTGGAGAGGTCCACCTGCGCCATGTCGATGTCGTTCAACCGCCGTCCGTTGACCAGCACCAGCGTATTGGCCGTGGCGAAGGCGCCGAAGCCGCGTAGGTCGACGCTGGTCCTGGCACCGATCTGGCCGCCATAGAACGTCGTGATCTGGGCGCCCGGTACTTGCGTCGCGATGATCTCGGCCAGCGTCTGCGAGGGCGCATGCGCGATATCCGCGGCCGTGATGACGGTCGTGGCCGCGCCGACGATGCCGCCATCGCTGGCGACGGCCTCGCTGCCAGAGCCGGACGAGCCGGTCCCTGTCGGCGCCCGGTTCGACCTCGCCCGGCGCCTCCCCGTCTCGCCATCGCCGATCGCCCTCGCCCGCGTACGGTTCTGATCGTCGGATTTGGTCACTTCGACCGGCGGCAGCTGCTCGGCGACGGACTGCTGTGCGTGGGCGATGGAGGGATCGAGCGAACAGAAGGAAACGGCAGCAACGATGCCGGCGCAGCGGCACCTGGCGGCAATGACAATACGGGGCACAATTGGAACCTCGGCATGACGTCAGTGGCACGTCACAGCGAACGAAGCTTTACGATGGAGCGATCGATGCCCCGGTGAAGCTCATGTCTGTACTCCCCGACCGACATCTTCGCGTGTGACCACGGCTGACGGCAGGTCTCCTGGCTCGCGGGTCGTCACCTCTACGTCGCCTTCCCAGGACCGAGATTCCCAGTGGCAAAAGACGAGAGATTCGCCGCTTACAGTTGCGGGGGCAGCCATGGCATTGAGAAGATCCCGGCCCCGGGACATCTCGCACCACGTTCCCTTTTGATCTCCGTAAGGAGAACCGTCGGCGATCAATCTACGGGGTGCCCAAGCCGGGAGTCAATCGACAGGCGGCTGCCATCACCGCGGCCAACCGGCATGAATCCGACTCTGCCGCTCATGCCGAGAGCATACGCCCGGCCGCTCAGGTCCGCCCTCGCAAACGCTGGGCCTGGGCCCAGGCGACGGTGACGTCGCGTGGCGGGACCTCGACGCGCCTGATCGGCGTCAATTCGCCGGAGGCCGAGACGATCGCGGTTTCCTCGCGGCGGCAGCGCGTGCAGACGAAGCGAACCTCGTGCGGCGACGCCGACCAGTTCGACCGCTTCACATTGGCTGCCATCGGCCAGGCACCGCAATGCGAGCACGACACCAGAAATCGACCGGGATCCAGCATACCCATTCCATCGGACTCCGCATCCTACCCGCTTCGGTCAATGACTAATCCATCTGAATCGTTCCGGTGCCCAAGCACCGCCAGCCACTTGCCTGCAAGCCGCGACTTGCGGCTCCCGCATCCGCAAGCGTCAGGCCTCATCGGCGATGGTGTTGCGCAAGCAGCCGACCCTATCGATCTCGACCTCGACGACGTCGCCGGGCTTCATCCAGATCGGCGGGCTGCGCCGTGAGCCGACGCCGCCCGGCGTGCCCGTTGCGATGACGTCGCCGGGTTCGAGCCGGGTGAACTCCGAGCAATATTCGATCTGGCGCGGGATATCGAAGATCATCTGGTCGATGGCGGTGTCCTGCACCACTTCGCCGTTGAGCCGGGTCTGGAGCCGCAACGGTCCGACTTCACCGACCTCGTCCGGCGTCACCAGGAACGGACCGAAGGCCCCGGTGGCGGGGAAGTTCTTTCCCGGCGTGAACTGGTGCGTATGGCGCTGGTAGTCACGCACGCTGCCTTCGTTGTAGCAGGCATAGCCGGCGATATGACCCCACGCCTCGGCGCGTGGGATGTAGCGGCCGGCCTTTCCGATCACGACCGCGAGTTCGCCTTCGAAGTCGAGCTGGGTCGAGACCTTCGGACGGATGATGCTGGTGAGATGCCCGGTCTGACTGTTGGCGAAACGGCCGAACACGGTGGGATTCTCGACCTCGGTGCGCCCGGTCTCCTTGCGATGGTTCTCGTAGTTCAGCCCGATGCAGAGGATCTTGTCCGGGTTGGGGATGACGGGCAGGAAGGCGATGCTGGCCAGCGGATGCCGCTTTGCTTCGGCGGCCGAGGCGGCGACCTCGGACAGGACTCCTGCCGCGATCGCCGATTTCAGGTCGGGATAGCGGTCCCGCAGCAGCGCGCCGAGATCGGCCACGGCGGCGCCCTCCACCAGCCCCCATGAGGCAGTGTTGTTGATTTCAAAGCTCGCAAATTTCATTGATATCCCCCTGGCTCCGATCGACCCTATCAGGTCGAGACGGCGGGGACGATGGCGGCCGGGGATGGCGCGGTTGCGATCCCTGCAAGTCGGAAGGCGGTCCGCTCAGCGAGCGCCCTTGAGGGTGCAGGAGGTCGTGCAGGTCACCGTGGTGCCGCGGTCGCACACCCTGCAGGCGTTGACGCACTGGTTGATGTCGCGTGGATTGTAGCTGTAGTTGCGCATCGGACAGGTCGGCGTCGTCGAGCCGGTGATGTCCTGCTCCTTATCGCAGGCCGCAGTCATGAGCGCGAATATGATCACTGCAACGAGGCGCATGGGATTGCCCTGTCAAGCATGGCAAATGACACTCGCAAGGCACGCTGCATTGCACAACGAACCCCTGCCTTCCCACCACGAGCCATCGCCGATCGGCGACGCTCGCATGCTTCGAGAATGCGCGCCAAATATTAAGAACGGATTGCAGCCGCGTTCAGGCCGCAGCCATGGTCGCGATCGCCTGCCGCATATCCGTTGCCAGCTGACGGTACTGTTCGCCGAGCTTCAGATAGAACTCGCGCTTGGTGCTGTCGGTGGCGAGCTTGGCAATCAGCTCGCATTCGGCGGTGAGAGTCTCGAACCGTTCCAGCCTGTCCTCGAGATGTGTCATCGGCGTGTCCCCATCAGGCGCCTCAGGAACGTCAAACCTAAGCCCGGGAAATAGGTCACGGCGAACATCGTTATGGGGTAGTATCGTTTTTTCCAGCCGGCATGCCGGACGGCGCGTATGGCTATTTCTGCTCCAGTCGCCAGACGCCATCCCATGCGGCGTCCGGCGGATTGGCTTCGAACTGCGCGATGCGGCCGAGCAGCGTGCGCGAGGGACCGTCGCCAGGGACCGCCTCGAGCGCCGCGTTGAAGGCGGCGCGGGCGTCGTCGAAGCGCCGGGCACGATAGGCGCCGAGAGCTTCGGCATAGTGCGTGCGCAGGCTCACTTGCGCATCGGTGAGTGCGCCGGCCCTGGCCATCACCTCGAAGACGGCCTGGGGCGCGCTCTGGCCCGCGACCGCGATGCGGTCGATCTCGCGCAACTCGAGACGTGCGCCGATCGCGTCCGCCGTCGCCTGCGAGATCAGGATGCGGGTGCCGTAGACCTTGTTGGCGGTCTCCAGCCGCGAGGCGAGGTTCACGGCGTCGCCCATCACGGTGAAGCTCATCATCAGCTCGGAGCCGATGCTGCCGGTCAGGACCTCGCCGGTGGCGATGCCGATGCGCAGATCGCACGGCGCCGGCATGGCGCGGATGCCGAGCAGATCCGGCAGCTGCTTCTGCAGCGCGGGCACCTGGTCGGCCATCTCGATGGCGGCAAGTCCGGCGAGCAGCGCCTGCTCGTCCTCTTCAATGAAGGGCGGTCCCCAATAGGACATGATGGCGTCGCCGATGTATTTGTCGATGACGCCGCGATTGCTCCTGATGGGGCCGGACATCACTGTGAAATAGTGATTCATCACCTTGACGAGGCCGCGCGGGGTCATGCCCTCGCTCATCGAGGTGAAGCCGCTCATGTCGCAGAACATGATGGTCATGACCCGGCGCTCGCCGTCGATTGCGACCTCCGGCCGCTCGATCAGCCCCTGCACCACCTTGGGATCGATGTAGCGGCCAAAGGTCTCCCGGATGCGCTCATTGTGCCGCAACTGCTCGATCATGCGGTTGAAGGCCGCGGCGAGCTCGCCGATCTCGTCCTGCGTCGAGACGGCGATGGGCTTGTCGAACCGGCCCGCCTCGACCTCGCGGGTCCCGGCCAGCAGCAGCCGAACCGGCCGCGTGATGCCGCTGGACACCAACAGCGCAAAGGCAAATCCGACGATCGCTGCGAGCAATGTCACGACACCCGAAACGATGATCGCCTGATGCTGGCGGCTGATCACCTGGGCGGTGGAGAAGAAGACCTGCGCCAGCATGTCGGCGCGGATCGCATCGACCTTCTGGTTGAAATGGTCGCGCAGCACGTCGATGTGTTCCAGCGTGCCGCGGGCCTCGGTCATCTGTTTGGCGTCGATCTGCTTGAGGAGCTTCGCATGGTGCTCGGCCAGATCGCGGCGCAGCTCGGTGACGGCGGTCTCGATGCGAATATCGATCCGCCCCAGCGCGGCGTTGTCGGAAAACGTCCTGGGATCGTCGATGATCGCGTTGATCAGCTTGCGCGCGGCCTCCGCCTCGTCCTCGATCTTGCGATCCGTTTCCTCGAAGTCGCGAAGGCGCGCCGCATAGGCCTGCTCGTCCGACGGTGACTCCATCCTGGTCATGACCATCCGCCGCAGCGCCAGCCCCCGCTCCAGCGAGCGTATGTTGGCGCGCGCCAGGTGGCTGTAGGCCGGGATGTAACGATTGGTCAGCTCGTCGAGCAGGATTCCGACCTGGCTGGACATCACCATCGACAGGATCGAGGTGACCAGCATCAGGACGATCAATCCGAGGGCGATGCCGACAATCTTGTGCCGGATCGACTGGTTGAAAATTGGCATAGGTGCAAAGGTAAAGGAAAAGGGACGAAGCGAGGGAACTCCATACACCGGACAGGCTTCCGGAACACGCGCAATCTGGCCCTCGTGGCGCCCTGTACCCAGCGCAACCGTCGCGGGGGACCGCGTCGTTAACAAAGGTTAAACGACCTGCCCCTTTCTCCTTTGCGGAAGTTCCCTCGTCGCATCCGTATTTTGCCGCATTGTTGCGACAGCGTGAGGACTACGACACGATGCCCGGCATCGTTCGGTGTCTTGATTCGCAAGCCGCATGTCGTACGCGGACCTTGGTTTGTAGTGGTTTCGCAGGGGGGACCATCGAATGAACCAGTGCCTACGCTCGCTCGCATGTGTCGTTGCCATGGCGGCGATCGCCTTCCTTCCCACCGAGCTTGCGGCGAAGGGCAGCCACAAATCGTCTGCGCCGAAGAAGACGCATGAGGCAAAAGCCGGCAAGCACCGCCATGCTGCGGCCGGCAAAGCTCGGCACGGCAAGCATGCCGAGGCCAAGCGCAAGTCGAGGAAGACGGTCGACGCGCCCTCGGACAAGCCGGCACCGCCGCCCCTGACCGGCGATCTCGCCGCGCTGAAGGATGCGATCGACCTCGCGCGCAAGGGCAAGACGGACGAGGCCAGCGCCGCGCGCGACCGCATCACTGACCCCGCCGGACAGAAGCTCGCCGACTGGTTCATGCTGCGCCATTCGGAGAGCACGGCGAATTTCAAGCGCTACGCCGCCTTCCTCGCCGCCAATCCGGACTGGCCGAGCAGCGGGCTGCTCCGCCGCCGCGCCGAGGCGCGGCTCTGGCAGGAGAAGAGCGACGCGGCAACCGTGCACAAGTTCACAATGGACCGGCCGATCAGCGCCAAGGGCAAGTTCGCGCTGGCCCGCGTGCTGCTCACTGAAGGGGAAGCCGACACGGCAGCGCGCCTCATGCGCGAGACCTGGCGCGCGGAGGAACTGTCCGAGCGGAGCGAAGAAGATTCCTACACGGTGTTCCGCGATCTCCTGACGGCCGAGGATCACCGCGCGCGCATGGACAAGCGCCTTGGCGCCAAGGACTATGAAGGTGCAAGACGCGCGGCCAAGCGTCTCGGCGAGGACGCGCTCGCGATCGTGAAGGCCTGCGCCGCCGTCACCGGCAAGTCGAGCAAGGCCAAGGATCATCTGGAGGACGTTTCGGCCGAAGCGCGACGCGATCTCGGC
Source organism: Bradyrhizobium sp. CCH5-F6 (assembly GCF_001556045.1). GTDB lineage: Bacteria > Pseudomonadota > Alphaproteobacteria > Rhizobiales > Xanthobacteraceae > Bradyrhizobium. Next base: position 115,706 of record NZ_LSIC01000183.1, on the reverse strand, counting down.
TATGTGCTGTGCCGCGCCCAGTGGCATCTTCAGAACGACCGCATCGACGACGCCGCCGAAGTGATCCTGGCCGCCGCGCCCGAGATGATGGCCGCCCAGGACACCGATGCCTGGTGGCGCGAGCGCCGCATGCTCGCGCGCAAGCTGCTCGATCAGGGCAAGTCCACGACCGCCTATGACGTGGTGCGCACGGCCGCGGTGCCGGAGAAGGAAGTCTATCGCGTCGACTACCACTTCATGTGCGGCTGGATCGCGCTGCGCTTTCTCGACGATCCCAGGACGGCGATGATGCATTTCGCCGCGATCGACGAAGGCTCGGCCAATCCGATCGCGCTGTCGCGGGCCCATTACTGGCGCGGCCGCGCCGCCGAAGCCATGGGCGCCATGGCCGATGCGCGCATCAGCTACAAGGCCGCGGCGCGCTATCCGACCGCCTATTACGGCCAGCTCGCCCGCGCCAAGCTCGGCCTCGACGGGATCGAGCTGCGTCCGCCCTCGCCCATGCTGGCCTCGGCCGGCACGCCCCCCACGGACGAGCGCGTGCGCGCGGCCGACATGCTCTACGGCATCGGCGAGCGCGACATGGTGTTCTACTACGCCGAGGACTTCGCCAAGGAGAGCGCCGACGTCCCGGCGCTCGAAGCGCTCGCCGAGCTCGCCGGACGGCGCAACGATGCGCGCGTGATGCTGGCGATCGGCAAGTCGGCGCTGGCGCGCGGGCTCTCGCTCGACCATTACGCCTTCCCGACCATCGGGATTCCCGAGCACAAGCAGGTGGCGCCCGCGATCGAGACCAGCGTGATCTATTCGGTGGCACGCACCGAAAGCTCGTTCGACCAGCGCGACAAGTCTCACGCCAACGCGGTCGGGCTGATGCAGGTGACGCCGGAAGCGGGCCGCGACACCGCCAAACGCTTCGGCCTGACCTACGACTGGGACAGGATGGTCTCCGACCCCGTCTACAACACGCAGATGGGCGCAGCTGAGCTCAGCGCGCTCTTGTCGGAATATCGCGGCAACCAGATCATGACCTTCGCCGGCTACAATGCCGGGCGCGGCCGGGTGCGCGAATGGGTGCAGAAGCGCGGCGATCCCAGGGATCCCAATGTCGATCCGGTCGACTGGGTCGAGCGCATCCCGCTGTCGGAGACGCGCAACTACGTCCAGCGCGTGATCGAGAACGTGCTGGTCTACCGCACGAGGTTCGAGGACAGCGGCATGGTCGCCGGCAAGAGCGACCAGCGCGTCGTCACGCAGGAGGCCGGCGCAACGGCACCCGTGGCGGCCGCAGCGCCCGCTCCCTAGGCGACGTCGCCGGGGCTGGACACGGCGCCTGCCAGGTTGCGTCGCTGCGGCTTCCACGCGCGCGCCGTCGCGTAGCTAGGTGTCACCTCCTTCCATCGTGATCGGATCGCGACCGTCCAAATATGCGCCGGTCAAGGTTCTTGCGAAGGTCCAGGCGTGGATCGTGCAGCTCCAGCAGAAGACGGCGCTCAGGACCGCAAACATCTCGATCGCGTTGCGAGCGGCAATCTCGACGTTCCCGAAGGCCGGCTCGTTGCGCCCAGGGGCCGACCATTGCATCAGCAGCGTCGCGAGTTCACCGCGCCGGTAGCAGTCGTAGTCACAGTAGCGGCGCTGCGTCCGCACATGCCGGACATAGCCGGACCGGATCGACCGCGAGCAGGCGCTGCACGTGGCCGCGCACAACGGGGGCTCGTGATTGACCACGATGAATTTCATGAAGCCGCCCTCATGCGATCTTTCGCAAGCGCCTCGCAGAACAGCGCGTAGCACTGATGATCACAGTAAGGCAGACGGGTAGCGATCTCGCGGAGATAGCTGCCGCTGATCGACTCGCAGCACTGCATGCACAAGGCCTGCCGGAACGGGGTCCGGTCGTTCACCAGCACGAACGCAAATCTCATGTGGCACCTCCCAAAGCGAAGCAGTAGACGCTATCCAACGGTGACAGTGCGGGCGGCGGAGCGCAAAGATGGTTTCGGCCGTCCGGATTATCCCTGTTTCGCTCCACCTTTTGCGGCGGGATCAGAATGTATCTCCCATCCTCCCTGCGCCGCGCATAGATCTGGTCGTCGATGTATTTGATGTCGGTCGGATAGCAGTCAGAACTGTTGCAACAACTGACGCTCGGATTATCCGGCATGTGCCAGGTCGAATAGAATTTCTCGTGCAGCGCCTGGTCCTGGGGTGGGTGCCGGCGATGTACGGCATCGTGTCCCGTCTCCTGTGCCCGGACCGTCGCAGTGGAGCCGAGGAGAACCATCGAGCACAACAGCTTGCATGAACGGTTCAACGTAAGCTCCCGGATCAGACCCTCGGACGATGTCAGCTCTCTAATTCGGCCTCACGCGGCCTGAACCCGAAACAACCACCGATGATCGCGCTCGCGGCGTGTGCGGAAGCGATCGACACACTTTTTGGAGCAGAGCGCGGTGCGCCAGGAGTAGTAGCGGATCAGACCAAACTTGCCGCCACACACCGCACAGCCATTGACTGAAGAGCAACATTCGGACTCGGATCGGTCGCGCTCAGGAAGCACCGATGTCACGCACATTGTCGCCTTCCCCTCTTGTTCGCGCTTTGCCCGTTCGTTTCCTTCGACCTCATGCGGGTCGTGGATTGCCGCAAATTGCAGCGGCATCGTCCCTGGTCTTTGCCTGCCGGCAAGACGCCGCCGCCGCAAGCTTCAGACCGGTTCTCGTGCGCTCGATGCGATTGGCTGCAACACTCCCGATAGGTCATGAGGCTATGCCCCAGGGCACGAGACGCTCAATTGTACGGAGGTAAGTGACCGATATGACTAGGAATGGAGGAGCTATACCTAGGTTTGTCCGTACTCGCCCGGGGCTCCCCCGCCGGCTCACGTGCAACGAGACGGCGCACGATGCTCCGGCCGCACGGTCACCGTGAAACTCTTGCCGGCATGGCGTACTTTGGCGGGAATTGCTCGTCTCGCTGCAACGTGCTCTACTCGGATTTACGCAGAGAGCGCCGGGAGCGTCTGCGATGAAGCCGGGCCGAGCAGCGACATTCGGGAAGTCAGCCGCGCAATTCCTCGCCGGCTGCGTAAGGCAAACCGTCGCCGCCAAGCCGCGCAAAGAGCCCGATGGCGACGACTTGCTCGAGGCTGTCAAGCAGTGGCAGCAAGTCTTCGAGCACACCCCGGTCATGTACTTCATGGTCGATCCAGCCGGAACCGTGATCAACGTGAACACGTTCGGCGCCGAGCAACTGGGCTATGCCGCCGCGGAGCTGATCGGCCGATCGGTGCTGGATGTCTTCTTTGAGGAGGATCGCGACTTCGTCCGCGCGTGTGTCACGCTGTGCCTCGAGACCGTCGATCAGTCCCACACCTGGGAGATCCGGAAGATACGCAAGGACGGCTCGGTGCTGTGGGTGCGCGAGAATGCCAAGACCATGCTGCGAGGCGATGGCGGACCAATCGTCCTGGTCGCCTGCGAGAACATCACCGAGCGCAAGGAAGCCGAGAACGCGCTGCGACAGAGCGAGGCTTATCTCGCCCAGGCGCAGGAACTGAGCCACACCGGCAGTTTCGGATGGAAGGCCGCAACCCGCGAGATCACCTGGTCCAAGGAGACCTATCGCATCTTCCAGTGCGACGAGGGAACCAGGCCGAAGATCCCGTTCATGCTCCAGCGCATCCATCCGGACGACCGGATCGCGGTGCAACAGACAACGGCTCGGGCCGCGCGAGAGGGAAAGGATTACGATCACGAATACCGGCTCGTGATGCCCGACGGTTCCATCAAGTACGTCCGAGCGGTGGCCCGCGCGATGCGAGATTCAAACGGGTGCGTGGAGTTCGTGGGATCGGTGACCGACATCACGGCGACCAAAGAGGCAGAGCGCAGACTGCGTGCGAGCGAGCAGCGCTTCCGCGACTATGCTGAAACCGCCTCTGACTGGTTCTGGGAAACAGGGCCAGACCATCGCGTGACCCAAGTATTGGAACACTCCGATACCATCACCGCCCCCGCCGGCCTGATCGGACTCACGCGTTGGGATATCGCTCCTGATGCCGATCTCGAACCCGAGAAATGGCAACAGCACCGGGCGGCGCTCGATGCCCACGTCCCCTTCCGCGACCTAGTGTATCGCAGCAAGGATCGCAGCGGGCAACCAATCTACGTCCGGACCAGCGGCAAGCCGTTCTTCGACACCGACGGCACTTTTCTGGGCTATCGTGGCGTCTGCACAGACGTAACCGCGGCCATCCGGGCCAATCAGGCCGAAGACGCACTGCGCAAGGCCCAGGCCGAGCTCGCCCATGTGACGCGTGTCACGACTCTGGGTGAGCTGACCGCTTCCATTGCCCACGAAATCAATCAGCCGCTCGCCGCTGTGATCGCAAACGCCGACGCCTGCCTCGCCTGGCTGCAGCGCAGTCCGCCCGACCTCAAAGCGGCCGGCCGCTCCGTCGAGTGGATCATCGAGGACGCCACGCGTGCCAGCGACGTGATCCGTCGCGTTCGAGCGCTCGCCAAGCGCTCCGACATCGACATGGCTCCGCTCGACGCCAATGTCGTCGTACGTGAGTCGGTGGCGCTCGTTCAGCGTGAGATGGCCAGCCACGCCGTGTCGGTCCGAATGGAGCTGTCGTCGGCACTGCCGAGAACATTCGGCGATCGAATCCAACTGCAACAGGTCCTGATCAACCTGATCATGAACGGGATCGAGGCCATGGAAAACGTCCATGATCGCCCGCGCGAATTGGCCATCCGTTCAGCGGCGAGCGGCGATGGCGCGGTGTTGGTGAGCGTTTCCGACTGCGGCGTCGGCATCAGTGACGAGGCGATAGACCGCCTGTTCACCCCGTTCTTTACCACGAAGTCCACCGGCATGGGCATGGGGCTGTCGATCTGTCGATCCATCATCGAGGCGCATGGTGGACGGCTTTTCGCTGCACCCAACCAGGAGTACGGCGCGACTTTTCAGATCACCTTGCCCCTCCATCGAGAGGAAATTTCGTGACCGAGCCCGGGGAACCGCCGCCGCCGCAGGAGGAGGACGGCGATCAGCCAATTGTCTTCATCGTCGACGACGACGCGTCCATGCGCCGTGCGCTCACCAATCTATTCGAGTCGGTCGGCCTCAAGGTCGAAGCATTCGGCTCGGCACCACAACTCCTCCACGCCAAGCCGCCGGAAGTCCCCAGTTGCCTCGTGCTCGACATCCGCCTTCCTGGAGCCAGCGGCCTTGACCTTCAATCCGATCTTGCCAAGGCGAATATCCACACGCCTATCATCTTCATTACCGGCTACGGCGATATTCCCATGACGGTTAGGGCCATGAAGAGCGGCGCGATCGACTTCTTGACCAAGCCGGTCCGCGACCAGGACATCCTGGATGCAGTCCAGGCCGCGATCGAGAGAGACCGCAAGCGCCGCGACCTCAACAAGACGGTCTCGACCGTGAGATCACGCTTCGAGTCACTGTCCCCGCGGGAGCGAGACGTATTGTCCCTGGTGACGGCCGGCCTGATGAACAAGCAAGTGGCCGCCCAGCTCGGATTGGCGGAAATCACCGTGAAGATCTATCGCGGCCAGATCATGCGGAAAATGGGCGCGAAATCGCTGGCCGATCTGGTGAGAATGAGCGAGGCGCTCGGGATAGGGTCCAACAAGCCCGACGCACAAACCTAAGTATGAGTTTCCAATCGTGACGGACAGGTCCACCTTATCGGTTTATGTGTAGCCGTGGCGACGGCAAGCGTGATACCGGGTGAGGAGCGGACGTCTTGTCAGCGGCTTCGGTCATTTCGGTGCTTGACGACGACCCTTACGTGCGGGCCGCTATCAACAATCTCCTGGAATCGCGCGGGTACGTCGTCCACACATTCGCCTCAGCCGAGGAATTTTTGAGGTCGCCCAATTCGAATGACACCTCGTGCGTGATCACCGACGTGCAGATGCCGCTGATGACGGGAATCGATCTGTTGACGCGGATGCGCGCGCATGGTTCGCCGACGCCTTTCATCTTCATCACAGCCTTCCCGGATGAGAGCGTACGGATGCGTGCCCTCAAAGCCGGGGCAATCTGTTTTCTCGGCAAGCCATTCGTCGCCTCGGATCTGATGCAGTGCCTGGACCGTGCGCTGGCAGCAGGTCACGAGACCTCGCAGTGAGCGCCCGGCGGCCAGCAGACGCGACGGTGACGGCGATCGGGATCAATCCCGCATCTCGCGAGGGCTTCCCGCGAGATGGCCCGCGCGCTCGCAGAACCTCACGGACATACCGCGAGGCATGCGTTGCCCCATCAGTCCACCTTGATGTTCGCCGCCTTGATCATCGGCCACCATTTGGCGATCTCGGCCTTCTGACGGTTTCCAAGCGCTTCCGGCGTGAGCTGATCCTTGGGCGTCATCTCCAGGCCCTGGCTTTCGAGCTGCTTCCTCACAGCAGGATCGTTCAGCGCCTCGACGGCCGCGGCGTTGAGCCTGGCGACGATCTCCTTCGGCGTGCCCTTCGGCACCCACATGCCCGACCACAGCGTCATGTTGAAGCCTTTCAGGCCCGCCTCCTCCGCGGTCGGAATCTCCGGCGCCGATGGCAGGCGCTTGTCATCGGTGACGGCGTAGGCGCGGATGGTGCCGGCCCGGACCTGGCCGATGGAGTTGGAGGTCTGGTCGACGATGAGATCGATCTGGCCGGCGATGAGATCGTTCAACGCGGGCGCGGTGCCGCGATACGGCACGTATTGCAGCTTGATGCCGGAGACGCTCTCGAGATAGACGCCAGCGATATGGCTGCCGGAACCCGCACCGGCCGTGCCTGCGGTCGGCGCCGAAGGCCGCGACTTGAGCCAGTCGATGAGCTCCTTCAGCGAGGTCGCGGGCACCGCGTTCTTGCTCACCACGATCATCGGGTTGCTCGGCAGCAGCACCACGGGTTCGAGGTCGGCGACGAGATCGTATTTGAGCTTGTAGACGGCCCCGTTGGCGACGTGGGTGCCGAGATGACCGAAGGAAATGGTGTAGCCGTCCGGCGGCGATTGCACGGCGCGAGCGACGCCGATCGAACCGCCCGCGCCGGTGACGTTCTCGATCACGACGGGCTGGCCCAGCGGCACCCGCATCCGCTCGGCAAGGACCCGCGCCATTGCATCGGACGGCCCGCCGGCCGCGAAGGGCACGATGATGGTGATGGGCCGCGTGGGAAAATCCTGGGCGCGCGCTGCGCCCGTGAACGCGAGAATACCAATCAGCGCAGCCAAGACGGCCTTCGTCATTGTTCTCTCCCCAGCGATGTCATTTTTGTTTTTTCTTTACCTCGCCCCGCTTGCGGGGAGAGGTCGAATTGCGCAGCAATTCGGGTGAGGGGGTACGGATCTCACGAATATCTCATTCGCGGAGAGAGGCCCCTCACCCCAACCCTCTCCCCGTAAGAACGGGGCGAGGGAGAAGCAAGTCAGAACTGCGAATAGTCGATCGGCTTGTGGCGGTCGAGCGTGCGGTTGACCGGCGGCAGCGGGTATTTCAGGCCGGTCGCGCAGTTGAACAGCATCACGCGGTCACCCTTCGAGACGCGGCCATCGGCGAGGCTCTGCTTGTAGGCGGCGTAGGTGGCGGCGCCCTCGGGGCAGAGCAGCAGCCCCTCCTCGCGCGCGACCTCGTTCAGCGCCGACGAGATCTTGTCGTCGTCGACGGCGATCGCAAAACCCTTGCTTTCGCGCACCGCGCGCAGGATCAGGAAATCGCCGATCGCCTGCGGCACGCGGATGCCCGACGCGATGGTGTGGGCGTCCTCCCAGCGCGTCGCATGCTCGGTCCCGGCCTCGTAGGCGCGCACCATCGGCGCGCAGCCCGACGCCTGCACCGCAACCATGCGCGGGCGCTTGCTTCCGATGAAGCCGATCTTCTCCAGCTCGTCGAACGCCTTCCACATGCCGATCAGGCCGGTGCCGCCGCCGGTCGGATAGAAGATCACGTCGGGCACGTCCCAGCCCAGCTGCTCGGCGAGCTCCAGGCCCATCGTCTTCTTGCCCTCGATGCGATAAGGCTCCTTCAGCGTCGACGTGTCGAACCAGCCGACCTTCGCCTTGCCCTCGCCGACGATCTTGCCGCAATCGTCGATATAGCCGTTGACGCGATAGACGGTCGCGCCTTGCAGCTCGATCTCGCTGACGTTCACCTCGGGCGTGTCGGCGGGACAGAAGATCGTGGTCTTGATGCCGCACGACGTGGCGTAGGCCGCCAGCGCCGCGCCGGCATTGCCGTTGGTCGGCATCGCCATGTGCTTGATGCCGAGCGCCTTGCCCATCGACACCGCCATCACGAGGCCGCGCGCCTTGAACGAGCCGGTCGGCAGGCGCCCCTCGTCCTTCACGATGATCTCGCCGCCGCCGAGCTTTGCACCCAGCTTTGGCAGCCGGATCAGCGGCGTCGTGACTTCGCCGAGCGAGACGATGTCCTTGCATTTGCGCACCGGCAGCAGCTCGCGGTAGCGCCACATGTCCCCGGGGCGCTGGGCGAGCGCATCCTTGGTCAGCGCCTTCTTCACGCCCGCGAGGTCGTAGCGCACCAGCAGCGGCTTGCCGGCCTTGGAGAGGTTGTGGACCTGGTCGGCGGCGTAGTGGTCGCCCTCCATCGCGCATTCCAGATGCGTGACGAAGGTCGGGCGTTCGATGGTGAGGTTGTCGTTGTCGTGCATGGGGTGATTTCCTTCTTATTTTGCAAACGGCGCTCGCAATGACGGCAGTGGTCAAATATTCAGCACCCTTCCATAAGCATCCAGCACGGCTTCCTTCATCATCTCCGACAGGGTCGGATGCGGGAAGACTGTGTGCATCAGCTCTTCTTCCGTGGTTTCCAGGTTCATCGCAACGACGTAGCCCTGGATCAGCTCGGTGACCTCCGCGCCGACCATGTGGGCGCCGAGCAGCTGGCCGGTCTTCTTGTCGAAGATGACCTTCACGAGGCCCTGATCCTCGCCGAGCGCGATCGCCTTGCCGTTGCCGACGAAGGGGAAGCGGCCGACGCGGATCTCGCGGCCGCCTTCCTTGGCCTTGGCTTCGGTGAGCCCGACGGAGGCGACCTGCGGATTGCAATAGGTGCAGCCGGGGATCAGCAGCTTGTCCATGGGATGCGGATTGAGGCCCTTGATGGCCTCGATGCAGACCACGCCTTCGTGCTCGGCCTTGTGCGCGAGCATCGGCGGACCGGCAACGTCGCCGATGGCGTAGATGCCGGGAACGTTGGTCTTGCCGTAGCCGTCGATCACGATGCAGCCGCGGTCGGTCTTCACCCCGAGCTTCTCGAGACCGAGATTCTCGATATTGCCGACGACGCCGACCGCCGAGATCACGCGCTCGAACTCGGTGGTCACAGGCTTGCCCTTGCCATCGTCGATGGTGGCGACAACGCTGTCGGCCTTCTTCTCCAGTTTTGTGACTTTGGTCGAGGACATGATCTTGATGCCCTGCTTCTCGAGACGCTTGCGGGCAATGCCCGCAATCTCGGCATCCTCGACGGGCAGGATCTGCGGCAACACCTCGACCACGGTCACGTCGGAGCCCATGGTCTTGAAGAACGAGGCGAACTCGATTCCGATTGCACCGGAGCCGACCACCAGCAGCGACTTCGGCATCCTCTCCGGCACCATCGCCTCGAAATAGGTCCAGATCAGCTTCTTGTCGGGCTCGAGCCCGGGCAGCACGCGCGGCCGTGCGCCGGTCGCGACGATGATGTGCTTGGCCTGATAGGTGCCCTCGCCGAGCGCCCCCTTGGGCGCCTCGACGTCGGACTTCTTCACGGCGACCTTGCCGGGCGCCTCGATCGAGGCGGCGCCCCAGATCACGCTCACCTTGTTCTTCTTCATCAGGAAGCCGACGCCGTCGTTCAACCGCTTGGAGACGCCGCGCGAGCGCTGCACCACGGCCTTGGGATCGAACGACACGTTCTCCGCCGACAGGCCGTAATCCTTGGCGTGCTGCATGTAGTGATAGATCTCGGCGGAGCGCAGCAGCGCCTTGGTCGGGATGCAGCCCCAGTTCAGACAAATGCCGCCGAGATAGGATTTTTCGACGATCGCGGTCTTGAAGCCGAGCTGGGCGGCGCGGATCGCGGTGACGTAGCCGCCGGGACCGGAGCCGATGATGATGACGTCGAAGGATGTATCGGCCATGGCGGCTCCCGTTCAACTCAAGACGCGCCGCGGGCGCGGCGCCTGAAGACAACAAACCTGACCAGCCACTCGATGATCCCGATCAGAACCAGGATGGCCAGCCCGCTGAATACGATCGGTTGAGCAATGTTCCGCGACAGCTGCTCTCCCGACAGAAAGGCAGAGTGAAGAAAATCGAGCCCGATCGGGTTGAGCGCGACGACGGCTCCGAGCAGCAGCGATATCCATGGCCAGCGGGTCCGGACATGCAAGGTTGCCCCCTCTGCCGCCGCCTCAGACCATCATCATGACGGGGTTTTCGATCAGCTGCTTGAAGGCGCCGATCAGCTCGGCGCCGAGCGCCCCGTCGATGGCGCGGTGATCGCAGGACAAGGTCACGCTCATCATGTGCGCGATCTCGATCTTGCCGCCGCGCACCACGGGACGTTCCTCGCTGGTGCCGACCGCGAGGATCGTCGCATGCGGCGGGTTGATCACGGCGGTGAAGTGGCTGATGCCGTACATACCGAGGTTGGAGACGGCGGTGGTGCCGCCCTGGTATTCCTCGGGCTTCAGCTTACGCGAGCGGGCGCGCGCGGCGAAGTCCTTCATCTCGTTGGAGATGGTCGAGAGCGTCTTGGTCTCTGCTTTCCGGATGATCGGCGTGATCAGGCCGCCGGGCATCGCGACGGCAACGCCGACGTCGGAATGGTGATGCTTGACCATGCCGCTTTCGGTCCAGCTGACGTTGCAGTTCGGGATCCTCTGCAGCGCGACCGCCATCGCCTTGATGACGAAGTCGTTGACCGAGATCTTGTAGAGCGGCTTCTTCTCCTTGTCCTTCGGCGCGGCAGCGTTGATCTCCTCGCGCGCAGCGAGCAGCTTGCCGATGTCGCAGTCGATGGTGAGGTAGAAGTGCGGAACGTTCTGGATCGACGCGGTCAGGCGCTGCGCGATGGTACGGCGCATGCCGTCATGCGGGACGATGTCGTAGGAGCCCGGCTCGAACAGCGACAGGATCTGCTTGTCCGACATCGTCGGCGCGATCGAAGGCGCGGGAGACGGAGCAGCAGCCGGGGCCTTGAGGCCCTTGCCCGATTTTGCCTGCTCGACGTCGCGGGCGACCACCCGGCCGTGCGGGCCGGTGCCGGTGACCATGCCGACATCGATTCCGGCTTCCTTGGCGAGACGGCGCGCCAGCGGCGATGAGAACACGCGGCCGCCATGACCATTGGCCTGCGCGGCCGGAGCCGCGGGCTGCGGCGCGGGAGCGGAAGGCGGCGCAGCAGCCTTGGGCGCAGCGGGCGCGGGAGCCGGCGCAGCGACAGGAGCTTCAGCGGCCTTTGGAGGTGCGGCAGAGGCGCTTGGCTTGGCGGCACTTGCCGCCTTGACGTCCTCGCCCTCGCCGGCGAGCACGGCGATCACGTCGTTGACAGGAACATCCTGCGTGCCCTCGGGCACGAGGATCCTGGCAATCGTGCCCTCGTCGATCGCCTCGACCTCCATGGTCGCCTTGTCGGTCTCGATCTCGGCGATGACGTCGCCGGACTTGACCTTGTCGCCTTCCTTCTTCAGCCACTTGGCGAGGTTGCCCTTCTCCATCGTCGGCGAAAGAGCGGGCATCAGGATGTTGATGGGCATGCTGACCTCAAGAAGAGCTTTGCAAACGTCGTCTCCGACAGCGAAGACGAACAGACCAGTTTAGTTGCCGATGTCGCCTTGCCAGAGGCGCTCATTGGCAGGGACGGAACGCCAATTCTTCATCATGGTGATGGAGCGGTCGTCGGCAAGGTCGATCCAGGGGATCCCGAACTTGTCGAGAATATCCTTGGAGCCCTCGAAGGTGACGGACTCTCCGATCACCACGAGCTTGACCTTGAACAGCGCGAGCGCACCGGCACACATCGCGCAGGGCGACAGCGTGGTGTACATGACGGTGTCGTGGAACGAGATCGCACCGGCCTCGCGCAGGCAGCTCATCTCACCGTGCAGGATCGGGTTATTCTCCTGGACGCGATTGTTGTGACCGCGGGCGATGATCTCGTTGTCGCGCGTGAGCACGGCACCGATCGGCAGACCGCCTTGCGCGATCGAGGCTTCCGCCTCGCGGATCGCCTCGAGCATGAAATCGAAGTGATAGGATTCAATCGCCACAGTCAGTGCCCCTTCCCGCGCGGCGTCGTGGTCCCGGTGTCGGTGGGACGCTCGATCTCGGCCTGGAACATCTCCAGGATCCGATTCAGCGCGTCCTCCTCGGTATAGTCGCTCTCGCGCGCATAGGCGCGCGCGGCATGGCGGGCGAGATCGACGAGCAAGAGGCCCCACATGTCGGGCTCCTCGAAGGCGCGCTGGAACGCCATCGACAGCCCGCCGTCCAGCACGAACACGCGCAGGATCTCGACCGCGTCGTCGCGGGTCATGACGTCGGGCGGCAGTGGCTGCTCCTTCGGGCCCGCCATGGTCTACCTGTAGCAGACGGCTTTGGCGGCCTCGACGACTTCCGCCGCCGAGGGCAGCGCGAGCTTCTCCAGGTTTGCGGCATAGGGCATCGGCACGTCCTTGCCGGAGACGCGCGCAACCGGCGCATCCAGATAGTCGAACGCGTTCTCCATGATGCGCGCGGCGATCTCGGCACCGACGCCGCTCTGCGCCCAGCCCTCTTCCACCGTGACCGCGCGACCGGTCTTCTTGACGGAGTTGATGATGGTCTCGGTGTCCATCGGGCGCAGCGTGCGCAGGTCGATCACCTCGGCCTCGATGCCGTCCTTGGCGAGTTCGTCGGCGGCCTTGAGCGCATAGGTCATGCCGTTCGACCAGGAGACGATGGTGACGTGGCTGCCGGCGCGCACGATGCGCGCCTTTCCAATCGGGATGATGAAGTCGTCGAGCTTGGGCACTTCGCCGGTATGACCGTAGAGCACTTCGTTCTCGAGGAAGATCACCGGATTGGGATCGCGGATCGCGGCCTTGAGCAGTCCCTTGGCGTCGGCCGCCGAATACGGCGCGACCACCTTCAGGCCCGGAATGTGCGAGTACCAGGACGAGTAATCCTGGCTGTGCTGGGCGGCGACGCGCGCGGCCGCACCATTCGGCCCGCGGAACACGATCGAGCAGCCCATCTGGCCGCCGGACATGTAGAGAGTCTTGGCCGCGGAGTTGATGATCTGGTCGATCGCCTGCATGGCGAAGTTGAACGTCATGAACTCGACGATCGGCTTCAGGCCCGTCATCGCGGCGCCGACGCCGACGCCGGCAAAGCCGTGCTCGGTGATCGGGGTGTCGATGACGCGCTTGGGTCCGAACTCCTGGAGCAGGCCCTGCGTCACCTTGTAGGCGCCCTGGTACTCGGCGACTTCCTCGCCCATCACGAAGACGTCGGCATCGCGCCGCATCTCCTCGGCCATGGCATCGCGCAAGGCTTCGCGGATGGTCTGCGTCACCATCTCGGTGCCTTCAGGCACTTCCGGATCGGGTTCAGCGGCGGCTTGCGGCGCCGGAGCAGCCTTCGGTGCCGGCACTTCGGCCTTTGCAGCGGCAGGCGGAGCGGACTCGGCAGCCTTCTCCTGCTTCGCGGGCGCAGGCGCCTTGGCGAGATCAGCTGCGCTCTCGCCGTCGGCGAGAATGGTCGCGATCGGCGTGTTGACGGCGACGTCGGCGGTGCCCTCGGGGATCAGGATCTTGCCGAGCGTCCCCTCATCGGTCGCCTCGACCTCCATCGTCGCCTTGTCGGTCTCGATCTCGGCGATGACGTCGCCCGACTTGATCGTCTCGCCCTCTTTCTTCAGCCATTTGGCGAGGTTGCCCTTCTCCATCGTGGGCGACAACGCGGGCATCAGCACTTGAATTGGCATATCGACTCCAAAGGAAAGCTTGCGCGCGTTCAGCGGTAAACGTCGGTCCAGAGCTCGGCGGCATCCGGCTCGGGATCATGCTGGGCGAAATCGGCGGATGCGTTGACGATGTCGCGCACCTCGGCGTCGATCGCCTTCAGCTCCTGCTCGCTGACCTTGGCCGCCAGCAGGCGGTTGCGCACCTGCTCGATCGGGTCCTGGTCGTGACGGACCTTCTCGACCTCCTCGCGCGTGCGATATTTTGCAGGGTCGGACATCGAGTGGCCGCGGTAGCGGTAGGTCTGCATCTCCAGGATGTAGGGGCCCTTGCCGGCCCGGCACCAGGCCGCCGCCTCTTCGCCCGCAGCCTTCACGGCGCGCACGTCCATACCGTCGACCTGCTTGCCGGGGATGTTGAAGGAGATGCCGCGCCTGGAGAAATCCTGCTGCGCCGAGGCGCGCGAGACCGAGGTGCCCATGGCGTAGCGGTTGTTCTCGATGACGTAGATCACCGGCAGCTTCCAGAGCTCCGCCATGTTGAAGCTCTCATAGACCTGGCCCTGATTGGCCGCGCCGTCGCCGAAATAGGTGACGCTGACGTTGTCGTTGCCGCGGTAGTGATTGGCAAAGGCGAGACCGGTGCCGAGCGACACCTGGGCGCCGACGATGCCGTGGCCGCCGTAAAAGTGCTTCTCCTTGCTGAACATGTGCATGGAGCCGCCCTTGCCCTTGGAATAGCCGCCGCGGCGTCCCGTGAGCTCGGCCATGACGCCGTTGGCGTCCATGCCGGTGGCGAGCATGTGACCATGATCGCGATAGCCGGTGATGACCTGATCGCCCGGCTTCAGGGCCATCTGCATGCCGACCACCACGGCCTCCTGGCCGATATAGAGGTGGCAGAAGCCGCCGATCGCACCCATGCCGTAGAGCTGGCCCGCCTTCTCCTCGAACCGCCGGATCAGGAGCATGTCGCGGAATGCCTTGAGCTCCTGCTCCCTCGTGAATTCCGGAGGCGAACCGCCGTCGGTCTTGTCCTGTGGAGGGCTTGCGGCGGCTTTCTTGGGTGCGGCCATGGGAATTCCGGGTCAGAGAAAACTTCGCCCTCTCTAACCCAAGTCAAACACCGTTGGAAAGCACCGCGGCGGCATGGCACGACATTCATTATGCCGCACTGCAACCTGATCGTAATTTTGGAAAATCTTTGCCGCCGATTGGGCAACAAATCTTTGCTCGCCGTGGCGCGCGCAGATTCGCGACCGGATCGGAGCGGACGGCGATGGCGCCGCCCGCTCCGGCCACCCGATCAGAAGAAACCGAGCTTCTTCGGGCTGTAGCTGACCAGGAGATTCTTGGTCTGCTGGTAGTGATCGAGCATCATCTTGTGGGTCTCGCGCCCGACGCCCGACTGCTTGTAGCCGCCGAAGGCCGCATGCGCGGGATAGGCGTGGTAGCAGTTGGTCCAGACCCGGCCCGCCTGGATCGCCCGGCCGAAGCGGTAGCAGCGATTGGCATCGCGGCTCCAGACGCCGGCCCCGAGACCGTAGAGCGTGTCGTTGGCGATCGCGAGCGCCTCGTCGTCGGACCTGAAGGTCGTGACCGAGACGACGGGGCCGAAGATCTCCTCCTGGAAGATTCGCATCTTGTTGTGGCCCTCGAACACGGTCGGCTGGACGTAGAAGCCGCCGGCGAGATCGCCCGCGAGCTCGGCGCGGCCGCCGCCCGCGAGCACCTTGGCGCCCTCCTGCTTGCCGATGTCGATATAGGAGAGGATCTTGGACAGCTGCTCACCAGATGCCTGTGCGCCGATCATCGTCGTGGGATCGCGCGGATCGCCCTGCTTGATCGCGGCGACGCGCTTCAGCGCCCGCTCCATGAAGCGATCATAGATGTCGGCGTGCACCAGCGCCCGGCTCGGACAGGTACAGACCTCGCCCTGGTTCAGCGCGAACATCACGAAGCCTTCGATCGCCTTGTCGAAGAAATCGTCGTCTTCGGCGATGACGTCCTTGAAGAAGATGTTCGGCGACTTGCCGCCGAGCTCCAAGGTGACCGGAATGAGGTTCTGGCTGGCGTACTGCATGATCAGCCGCCCCGTCGACGTCTCGCCGGTGAAGGCGATCTTGGCGATGCGCGGGCTGGACGCGAGCGGCTTGCCGGCTTCGAGACCAAAGCCGTTCACGATGTTGAGAACACCGGGCGGCAGGATGTCGGCAATGATCTCGGCCCACACCATGATCGAGGCCGGGGTCTGCTCGGCCGGCTTGAGCACCACGCAATTGCCCGCGGCGAGCGCGGGGGCGAGCTTCCAGCAGGCCATCAGCAGCGGGAAGTTCCAGGGGATGATCTGGCCGACCACGCCGAGCGGCTCGTGGAAATGATAGGCGATGGTGTCGTGATCGATCTCGCCGATCGAGCCTTCCTGCGCGCGCACGACTCCGGCGAAGTAGCGGAAATGATCGATCGCGAGCGGCAGGTCGGCAGCACGCGTCTCGCGGATCGGCTTGCCGTTGTCCCAGGTCTCGGCGATGGCGAGGCGCTCGAGATTGTCTTCCATCCGGTCGGCGATCCGGTTCAGGATCGCGGCACGCTCGGCAACGCTGGTGCGGCCCCAGGCGGCCTTGGCGGCATGCGCCGCGTCGAGCGCCGCCTCGACGTCCTGCGCGTCGGACCGCGCGATCTTGCAGACGACTTGGCCAGTCACCGGCGAGGCATTGTCGAAATACTTGCCGGAGATCGGCGCGACGAATTTACCGCCGATGAAATTGTCGTAGCGTTCGGCGAAGGGAACCTTGGTGACGCTGAGGAATTCCACCTTGTTCATTGCTCACTCCCGATGTTTGCGTTTGTCGTCGTGTGTTCACGACTTGCGCCGACGATGATGCGGGAGGTGATTTCTGTCAGCCCGGCCAGGAGCGATGGTGGAGCGGACCTGTCGCAGTTCTGCGACAGTTGCGCAGGAGGCAGTACGAGATTTTGGCGGTCGCAGCTTCCTCACGTCATTGCGAGCGCAGCGAAGCAATCCAGAAACTCTCCTCGAAACGATTCTGGATTGCTTCGTCGCTTCGCTCCTCGCAATGACGGCCGAGGGGCAGGCCCGGCTCAGTGCTTGATCTCGAACCGCCTGAGCTTCCTGTGCAGCGTCGCGCGGCTGACGCCGAGGGCCTTGGCGGCTGCCGAGACGTTGCCGCCGGCGCGCAGCAGCGCGCGTTGCAGCACCGCGCGCTGGCCGCCGGCCAGGTGATCGCGTTCGGCATCGCCGCCGAGGAGGTCGGCGGCAGGCACCGGCTGCAAGGTCCGGCCGGGCGCGATTCCGAGCGCCATCCGGGCGGAGCGGGTCGCGCCGATCACGAGATCGTCGGCGTCGACCGCAACGAGGCCGCCGCAACTTCCGTCCGCGGCTTGCGTCAGGACGATGCGGGCATGGGTGAACGCCTTTCGAAACAGGTCGGCCTCGATACGTCTGGCCGCCTCGCCCGCCGCGAGCGCGATCAGGCTGGCAAAGGCGTCGGTGCGGTCGGCACGGCAGGAGGAGACGTCGAGCACGCCCGCGAGCGCCGCCTCGTGGTCGTAGATCGGAACGGCGGTGCAACTCAGAAAGGTGTTGCGGGCAAAGAAATGCTGGTCACGATCGATCGTCAGCGGTCGTTGCTCGACGAGGCAGGTGCCGATGCCGTTGGTGCCCTCGTGCGCCTCGCTCCAAAGGGCGCCGGTCCACAATCCCCAGGACTGAAACGTCGCGTCATCCGCCACCGTGCCGCGGCGATCGACCGGCACGCCATCGCCGTCGGCGAGCAGCACGCAGCAGCCCGCGGCGCCGACGGCCTGATACAGCCGGTCCATCGCGCCTTGCGCCGCGGCCAGAAGCGGCGCGACACGTTCGCGCGCCTGGTGCAGTTCGGCTTCTGTCAGCCGCATCGGCGCGGCGCGGCCGCCGGGATCAAGATGATGCAATCTGGAGGAACGACGCCATGAGGCCACGAGCGCGGACCTAGCCGCCTGGCCTGACGCAATGGCGGCCTCGACGCGGGCCGCGTGATGCCGGGGCGTTGACCCATTCATCACTGTTTCCTCCGGATGGCAGTCTAGAAAGTGCCGGCGTTGCCCGGTTGATCTGCGTCAACAAGGGCACGGAAGCCATGAGCCCGTTACGGCGCGGCCGTCAAGCCGACCGTCCGGTTCCACGCCTACGACTTTCGCTGGAATTGAGACACGCATGTCGGTCTCGGCAGCGGCTTGCGGTGCCGCTTTCGAAAGCTGCGGATGCGCTAGCGCGCCGGGACCATCCGAACGAGATCGCGCGGATTGACGTAGTCGAGCTGGAAGCGCGCCCGCTCGTCCAGCATATCGGGATCGATCTTCTCGGATCGCAGCAGCGATACCCGCTGCTCGCTCCTGGCGCGCTCACGCTTGAGCTGGGCCAGCTCGCTGGTCAGCGCGATGATCTCCTGGTCGAGTTCCTGGCGGGCGTTGAGGCCGTATTTGCCGGTGTAGGCGTTGACGCCGAAATAGCCGACGATGGCCGCCGCCATCGCATAGAGGGCAAGACCGGTCAGGATCGATTTCAGGCGCGCGCGCGAGACCATCTTGGGAAGATGGGACAGGTTGGTTAAGGGAGTGCTAACCCCCCCATTCCCAGGCTCCCCATTGTCATTCCGGACTTGTGCCGAGCACCAGGCAAAGCGGGCGCATCGAAAAAGACGACCTGAACGACGGTGCTGAGAGCGACTCTCTCAAGCTGGGCCTCGAAGCCCCCTCGATTGTTCCTTCTGAGACAAATTGCTGGCCCCTGGCAAGCAAGAACCGATGCAGCTCCGCAGATAGCCTCTCATGCCGTCACGTCCCCCGGACGTACTCGCAATCATGGGAGATAACATGAGAAAACGTCTCATTTTCAATTGCTTCTCGATGAACGTGGTATCCCACATTTACCACGGCCTGTGGCGTCATCCCGACAGCACGCAGATGCATTTTGACAAGCTGGAGACCTGGAAAGAGCTCACGGCCCTACTCGAGAAAGGCAAATTCGACGCGCTGTTCTTGGCCGACGTCATCGGCATCGACCCAGCGTACAAAGGGTCCTGGGACACCTACATCAAGGAGGGTCTTCAGATCCCCTGCAACGACTCGGGCGCGCTCTGCGCCGCGCTTGTCGGCGTTACCGAGAACCTCGGCCTGACCTTCACCAGCTCGATCATGTCGGAGCATCCGTTCAGTTTTGCGCGCCGCCTGTCAACGCTCGACCATCTCAGCAACGGACGCATCGGCTGGAATATCGTCACCAGCGTCAGCCATAACGCGGCGCAGAACTTCGGCTTCAATGAAATCGTCCCGCACGACGACCGCTACAAGTGGGCCGACGAGTACATGGACGTCGTCTACAAGCTCTGGGAGGGCTCTTGGGACGAGGGCGCGGTCCTGGGTGACCGGCTGAACGGCGTCTATGCCGACGCCGAGAAGATTCATCGCATTTATCACTCGGGCGAGCGGTATCGCGTACTTGGTCCGCACCTGTGCTCACCGTCCGCGCAGCGAACGCCCGTGCTCTACCAGGCGGGATCCTCCCCGGTGGGCCAGTCTTTCGCAGCCCGCAATGCCGAGGGTACGTTCATTCTCTATCCGACGATCGAAGGCGCCCGCAAGGGCATCGCGTCAACGCGCGCCATTGCTCAAACCCACGGCCGCAATCCGGACGATCTGAAGTTCATTCAGGGTTTCTCGTTCGTGGTCGGCAGCACGGAAGAGGAAGCATGGCGCAAATCGGAAGAAATCGACCAGGGCGTCAGCTACGATGGACTCGCGGCGCATATCAGTCGGGACCTCAGCATCGATCTCGGCGCGATGGATAAGGAAATGCCGATCGAAGAGGCTCAGGTCGACGGTCTACGCGGCTTCATTACCATGTTCGAAGCAAGCAACCCCGGCAAGAAGGCCCGCGTAAAAGACCTCGCATACGCGCTTTCATACAACAGCCGCATGGTGGGCACCCCCGAAAGCATCGCAGACCAGCTCGAAGCCTGGCAAGACGCGGGTATCGATGGCGTCAACATGATCTGCCAATATTTCCCCGGCTCTTACCGGGAGTTCATCGAGCACGTCATGCCGGTCCTGCAGAAGCGCGGTTTGGCCCAAAAGGAATATGCCCCCGGATCGCTTCGCGAAAAGATGTTCCCAGGCAGCGGAGGCCGGCTCAACGAACGGCATCCCGCGTCCAGGTACCGCGGCGCCTTCAAACGCGCCGCCGAGACCAGCTCGGGTGGTACCGGCGTGGCCTGGGCCAAGGAAAGGGTCTAGGTGCAACAATGACGACGGGTAACTCACCGGCGGTGACGAATGTCACCGCCCCCTGCGAGGCTGAACAATTCAAAGCGGGAATGCGTAGATTTGCTTCGGGTGTCACGCTGATCACGAGCGTCTTTGAAGGCAAGCGGGCCGGTCTCATTGCGACTGCCGTCAGCTCGGTCAGCACGACGCCGCCGACACTTCTCATTTGCGTAAACCGCTCGGCATCGGCCCACGACGTCATCGACGGGTCCGGCAGCTTTGCGGTGAACCTCATTGCCGCCAGCGACCTCCACCTCGTCGACGTGTTCAGCAAAACGGCGCTGCGCGAACAGCGCTTCAAGGCCGGTGACTGGACGACGCTTGTTTCAGGTACCCCTATCCTCGCCACGTCGCTTGCTTCGTTCGATTGCAAGATCGTGCACCGATTGGCCTATGAAAGCCACACCATCTTTCTCGGCGAGGTGAATATGGTGCGGATCGCCGACGGTCATGACGACGCTCTGCTCTATATGGACAGTACTTTCCGGCGACTCGTTCGAGCCGCCTGATCAAGCTGGCCGTTGGCCGGCAGATTGCTTTTGAAACGTGGGCTCAGGTCGCAAGTTCTGGGCCCCTTCGTTTCGGTAGGTCCTCGGGCTTTTGCCGAATCTCTGCCGGAATGTGCGACTGAAGTGCGAGAGATCATTGAACCCCCAACGCATGGCGATCTCGGTTATGGGTGTGTCGCTTGTCGTCAATCCTTTCGCGCATCGATCGAGCCGCCCTTCCAGGACGAGACGACCAAAAGACCGCCCGCCTTCCTCGAGGACCTTGTGTAGATACCGGGACGAGATCCCGAAATGCGCAGCTACCGTGGCTGGACCGAGCTCGGGGTCGGCGATGTTGCCCTCCACGTACTTGATGAGCGACGCGCATAGCGCCTGTCGTGCCGTCCCCCTCCCCCGTTCGTTCGCTGCAAGGTTACCGCCGATAGCAAGTGCGACGAGTTCGACCATGCTTGTGCTCAGCGTCGTTCCCGTTTGGGACAGGTTATCAACGTGTCGCGCGATCGATGTGAGGTATTCGATGGTCACACTTTCGATACCGCCGTTGCTGCCGAACGCGACCGCGGTGGCTCGGTCAGGCTCTTTAAGCAACGGCCGCAGAAGATGGCGTGGGATGCGGAAGGAGTGTTGCTCCCAGTCGTCACTGCAGTAATCATTGAGATATGGCTCGGTCGAGTCGACGAGCGCAAACTCTCCGGCATTCAGCAGAGCGGCACGCCCCTTCTGCTGCATGCGGCATTGCCCTCGAACTTGAAGATTCAGGAAATACACCTCGAGGGGCATACGACTGATCTCGGCCCGGCCTCGGTAGATCTTCTGACGCTCTGAAGCGATAGTGGTGACGTTAATGCCCGAAATCGGTTGCGCTTTCACATGGCCAATGAATCCACCGGCGGTAACAGTTCGGACTGGATTCAAAGCGACATATGCCTCGCACAGAACTTCGCGCCAGTAGCTGAACTGGTCTCTTTCGGGGAGGTTGGTCGTTGTCCAGGTCTCCATGCGCGTCCCCTGAGTGGCTGCGGAATATCCAAGCATTTCTCATGCCAGCCCTCTCGCGCCCGAGCTCAAGGTTCATGCACAAGGTACCAGACAGGGTCGAATTGATGCGGACTGATCAGGAGCTGGATCAGTCATTCCTGCGATGGCACCGGACATGATTGCTTAGCGCATGATCAACCGTCTGCCGGATGACCTCCGCGGGCCAGCGTCGGCTCCCGATATTGAGTGAAGCGATATTCCCGGGGCGAAACACCGAACTGCTTTCGGAAGCAGTGGTTGAAATGCGAAATGTCACCGAAACCGCATGAAAGCGCGATCTCCGCAATCGAGCCATTTGACCGACGCGTCAATTCTTCAGCACATCGCCCCAGCCTTTCCTTACGGACATACTCGCCGAAACTCGCGCCCGTTTTCTCGAACATTCTGTGCAAGTAGCGCGGAGACACGCCAAAGCGACTACACACGGTTTGAACCGAAAGATCGGAATTGTGTAGGCTGGCGTCTACAAACCGCAGGATAGAATTGAGCAACGCCGTCTGAGCGGAAGCGCGCAGATCGACCATGTCCTTCGCGGCCGTGTCATCACTGCGGAACGACAAGGCGACCATTTCCGCGATCATGCTGGCAACTGACTTGCCGGCCGCTCTTGGAATGGCATCGGATTGCGTTACAACCGACTGCAGATAATCGACGGCGAGGCAGCCCATCGGGGTCTCTCGCGAGACCCGCTTCGTCGTGACCAACGAAGGATCGCCGATGAGCGGATCGAGCATTCTCTTGGGTATTCTGAACGAGTACGTTCTCGGCGCGCCGCGGTAGTCGAGATCATAGGGCTCAGTCGAATCCACGATGTAAAACTCATTTGGACCAATGAGCACCGATCGGCCGCGCTGTTCTGCCAAGACCTCGCCGTCGATCTGCATGTTTACGAAGTAATATTCGAGCGGCCGCTTTCTGATTTCCGCTGGACCACGACGAATGAGGTGCGCTTCATGCCGCAGACTTGTGACGTTCACCTCTGAGATCAGGTTCGCCGACACGCTGCCCACGAATCCCGGCCCAATCTCCCATGGGCGTCTTGGATCAAGCGTAATGAACGCCTCGCACAAGACTTCTCGCCAATAGGTGAACTGTTCCTTTGTCGGAAGACGTTCGGTTGTCCAGAAGGGCATGACATGGTCCTCCCATGAACGCGATGAAGCCGAGGGCTGCGGCAGATCAGGTTGATTGTCCTTCCCAGAAAGCGGCAAAAAATGTGCCAGCCTCTTCGGGGGCTGACAACATGCAATGCACTCCAGACCAATCATTTTGTCCCGTCTGCCCAAGATTGTGAGCGCTGCCGGTGGCAGCTTTCCGAACTCCGCAACACAGGAGATTCCGATGGGTATCGACTTCAATCTGAGTGCAGAGCAGACAGCCCTAAGAGAGGGAGCGCGGGAGTTTGCCAAACATGTCCTGAAGGACGTTCGGCCGACTATCCGAAAATTCGCCACCCCCGAGGAGCGCTTTTACGCAATCCGGCCGTTCGTCCAAAAAGCGGCTGATGCCGGATTCATAAAGGGCCTCATTCCCAAGGACCACGGCGGCACCGACATCCCCGCGCTCGATTTTGCTCTCGCGGCCGAGGAACTGGCGGCGGTCGATATCAACGTGCCTACGGCCGTCCTCGCCAACGGTCTCGGTCTCAAGCCGCTTGCGATGTTCGGAACCGAAGAGCAAAAGCGACGGTTCTTTCCCGACTTCGTCGAAGACGGCACGCGACTAGCCGCCTTTGCCTATACGGAAGTCACGGGAGGAGCAAACTACGACAACCCCGATCCCCGATTTGGCGTGCGAACATTCGCGATCCGCGACGGCGACGAGTGGGTCATCAATGGCGAGAAACACTACACCACCAATGGATCCGGATGGGACGGCAGAAATTGCCATCTCCTGGCAACCGTATGCCGAACCGACCCAAACAAGAGTCCCCAGGAATCGCTGGCCGTCATCATGGTGCCGGGCAACACGCCGGGCGTGAAGATGACGGGAGTGCTGGATACGATCGGGCATCGGGCGACGATCTCACCCCGGATGAAGTTCGAGAATGTGCGCGTTCCGGCAAGCAATATTATCGGCAAGCCAGGGGACGGCTTGAAGATCGTTTCCACCAACTTTGCCTGGACTGCCGCACTGATCGGCGCCGCCTGCGTGGGGGTCATGCGGGCCGCCTTCGACCATGCGCTTCAGTTCGCCAAAACGGACGCCCGCTCGGGTCCGCACCCCATCATCGAATATCCAACCGTCGGCTATATGTTTGCCGACATGAAGATGCGGATCGAGGCTTGTCGGTACTTGACGTGGAAGGCGTGCCAGCAATTTGACACATCGGGCGGGAGTGAACACGAACTGGCTGTGATGACGAAGGTCTTCTGCTCTGAGACCTGCGTCGACGTCGTTTACGATGCGATGCGAACTGTTGGAGTCGATAGTTATACAGATATGCATCCGTTGGCGGAACTGATGAACGATGCCATGTGTTTCCCCCTCTATGACGGCGGGAACATGGGCGCGCGCCGACGGCAATTGCACAGCATTCTCAAGAACCCGAAGTACGACCCGCACTTTGCTCCTTACGGCCGGTCGACGACTGAGGACAGGGCTTGAACGGCGAGGTTGGCCCGCCTGTCCGCTGGGGCTGACGTGCTAACGCGGCGGTCCTCGACACTGATCAAACCTTGGGCTCTCCTGACAGTTGAAAACTCGCGGCCCGCCTGCCTTTAGGGTAAAGGACGCGGCGGGCCTCGATCCAGCAGGTCAAGCGCCTCGGGCGGCGAGATACCCAAACCTCTTTGGAGGCAAGCTCAAAAATTCACGCTTAAGCGCCGCCGGACAGCGAAGCTCGTGGCATCCAGGACGATATCGAAGGCGCTCATCTGTTGGACAAGGCCCCCCGCACGCCATGGACATTCGGATGCCGCGCTTCAGCCCTGATGTTTCGCCACATGCGCAGCGAAGGCGTCGATGTACTGCTGCAACACCGTCTTGAGGGAGTCCTTGGTCAGATTGCCGTCCGCGTCGAAGGCGTCGCCGACGCCACTGAGGTAGATTTCCGGCTGCTGGAGAACCGGACCGGAAATGCCCGGCAGGACGTTCTGCAGATGCTTGGCCGCGCTGACGCCCCCGAGCAGCCCCGGCGAGTTGGAGATGATGCCGACCGGCTTGCCAAGGAACGAGCTCTTGCCATACGGCCGCGAGGCGACGTCGATGGCGTTCTTGAGAACGCCCGGGATCGAACGGTTGTATTCAGGGGTGACGAACAGGACGCCGTTCGACTTCTGGAGCTTTTCGCGGAAGGCAAGCCAGTCCGCGGGCGGCGCGCCCTCGAGATCCTGGTTGAAGAACGAGATGCCCACGGGCGTAATCACGTCGAGCTTGAGCGAGGCCGGCGCGAGCTTCGCCAGAGCATTGGCGATCTTGAGCGAGAAACTGTCCTTGCGCAGGCTGCCGGCGATCGTGACGATGTTGTAGGCCATTGGCGTGTCCTTGAGGGCTTGAGCGAGAGTGCCTGGCGGCACTTAAGCGATCCGGATCGATGGATGCAAGTGCATGAACCGGTCCGGTTTGGAAACGCTGCGTTTCTCGAAAGTGGCCTGCAGCCGGATTGCGCTGCACGCCACGGGGCGATTGCGAACGAGCGCCCCTGCCCGCGGGGCACGCGCGATCAGGACGACTTGTTCGGGTTGATGAGGAATTTTTCGCCGGTGGCGCGTTTGGCGTAGACCGCGATGTTGGCGGGATCGAGCGCCTCGGCAAGCGAAACGACCTTGGTGTAATGGCTGGCGAAGGTGGTCTTCAGCTCGGACGCGACGCGCTGGCGCAGGCGGCCGATTTCGGCCGGGCCGATCTTCTGGAGGAACGGCGTGAGCAGCCAGCCGCCGACGCCCCAGCTCAGGCCGAAGGAGCGGCTCAGCTCGGTCGGGTGCGTGTCGAGGCTGCCATAGATGTAGACCTGCTTGTACACGTTGGACCCGTAGCGGCTGTATTCCTTCGCATTCTTGTTGGCCGCGATCTCCATGGCCGTGAGGATCTGGCCCGCCAGCTTGCCGCCGCCGATGGCATCGAAGGCGATGGTGGCGCCGGTCTCGACAAGCGCATTGGTGAGGTCGTCCATGAAATCAGGCGCGCTGGAATCCACGACGTGCTTGGCGCCGATCTTGTGAAGGATGTCGGCCTGCTCCTTGCTGCGGACGATGTTGACGAGGCCAATGCCGTCCTTGATGCAGATCTTGTTGAGCATCTGGCCGAGATTGGAGGCGGCGGCCGTGTGCACCAGCGCCTTGTGGTTCTCCCGCCGCATCGTCTCGGTCATGCCGAGCGCGGTGAGCGGATTGACGAACCAGGAGGCGCCGTCGGCGGCCGTGGTGCCCGCCGGCAGCTCCATGACGTCGCGGACCTTCAGCACGCGATACTGCGTGTACATGGCGCCGCCGATCATCGACACCGTCTTGCCCATCAGCGCCTTCGCTGCATCCGACGATCCGGTTCCGATCACCGTGCCGGCGCCCTCGTTGCCGACCGGCAGCGACTGATCGAACCTCGCCGCCATCATCCGCATCGCCGCCTCGGGCATTTTGGCGGTGATGACCGGCATCTCCTTGGTGCCGGAGGCCTGCGCCGCCGACATGTCGGCGGCCCCGATCAGGAGCCCGAGGTCGGACGGATTGATCGGGCTCGCCTCGACGCGAACCACGACCTCGTCGTCGGCGGGCTCGGGCGTTGGGACATTCACGAGGGACAATTCCAGCTCGCCGCTCTTCTTCAGCAGCGAACGCAGTTGCAGTCCGGTCTTGCCGTCGCTCATGTCGATCCTCCCTGTCCGCCTCTTCGCGGGTCGAAGCGCCGGCTTATGCCAGCGCCTTCAGTGCCGCCTTGCCGCCGTAGAGCGCCTGCTTGCCGAGCTGCTGCTCGATGCGCAGGAGCTGGTTGTATTTGGCGGTTCGATCGGAACGCGCAAGGGAGCCGGTCTTGATCTGGCCGCAATTGGTGGCGACCGCGAGGTCGGCGATGGTGGAGTCCTCGGTCTCGCCGGAGCGGTGCGACATCACCGAGGTGTAGCCGGCCTTGTGCGCCATTTCGACGGCGGCGAGCGTCTCGGTCAGCGTGCCGATCTGGTTGACCTTGATCAGGATCGAGTTGGCCCGGCCCGCCTTGATGCCTTCGGCGAGGCGCTTGACGTTGGTGACGAAGAGGTCGTCGCCAACCAGCTGGCACTTCTTGCCGATCAGGTCGGTGAGCTCCTTCCAACCGTCCATGTCGTCCTCCGACATGCCGTCCTCGATGGTGACGATCGGATAGCGCGAGACCAGGTCTGCAAGATACTTGGCCTGCTCGGAGATCGAGCGGGTCTTGCCCTCACCTTCATAGACGTATTTGCCGTCCTTGAAGAACTCGGTCGAAGCGCAGTCGAGGCCCAGCACGATGTCGGAGCCGGCCTTGAAGCCGGCCTTGCCGATCGCGTTCATGACGAAGTCGAGCGCGGCGTCCGCCGACGGCAGGTTTGGGGCGAAGCCACCCTCGTCGCCGACATTGGTGTTGTGGCCGGCCTTCTTCAATTCGGACTTCAGCGTGTGGAAGACTTCCGCACCATAGCGCAGGCCCTCGGCAAAGCTCGACGCGCCCACGGGCAGGATCATGAACTCCTGGAAGTCGATCGGGTTGTCGGCATGCACGCCGCCGTTGATGATGTTCATCATCGGCACCGGCAACAGGCGCGCCGAGGTGCCGCCGACGTAACGGTAGAGCGGCATGTCGAGCGAGTTCGCGGCAGCCTTTGCGCAGGCCAGCGAGACGCCGAGGATGGCGTTGGCGCCCAGCCGACTCTTGTTCGGCGTGCCGTCGAGGTCGATCATGATCTGGTCGATCTGGGCCTGCTGCTCGACGTCGAGGCCGCTCAGGGCCTCGAAGATCTCGCCATTGACGGCGCCGACCGCCTTGGTGACGCCCTTGCCGAGATAGCGGGCCTTGTCGCCGTCGCGCAGTTCCACCGCCTCATGGGCGCCGGTGGAGGCGCCGGACGGCACCGCGGCGCGGCCGAGCGCGCCGTCCTCCAGCACGACATCGACCTCGACGGTGGGATTGCCCCGGCTATCGAGAATTTCGCGGCCGATGATGTCGATGATGGCGGTCATGAGAGCCTCTTTTCGGGAAACAAAGGGGGCGGTTGGCGGTGCTTCTACCGCAATGCATCGAAGTGGAAAAGGCCGGGTGACGGCTGCCCGATGATTGGCTAAGAGGTCCGCCCCGGAGGCGGCCTGATGTCGAAAAAACCCAGCAAATCGAACAACTCACCTGCGAACTCACCCTCTTTGCAGCTTGGCCGCGCCGTGGAATGGCCGGATACGCCGGAGAAGGCCCGCCTCGACCGCGTTCCCAATCCGCAGAAGGGCACCGACTATCTGGTGCGCTTCACCGTGCCGGAATTCACCTCGCTGTGCCCGGTCACGGGGCAGCCCGATTTCGCGCATCTGATGATCGACTACGCGCCGGGCCCGTGGCTGCTGGAGTCGAAATCGCTGAAACTCTACATCGCGAGCTTCCGCAACCACGGCGCCTTCCACGAGGACTGCACCGTGATGATCGGCAAGCGCATCGCCAGCGAGATCAAACCGAAATGGCTGCGCATCGGCGGCTATTGGTATCCGCGCGGCGGCATCCCGATCGACGTGTTCTGGCAGACCGGCAAGGTGCCGAAAGGCCTGTGGGTCCCGGAACAAGGCGTGGCATCCTATCGCGGGCGGGGCTGAGCCTCGCTTCGTGTCCCCCACCGGGCGCAGCCTGGAACGGTGGTCCGCCGAGCGGGACCCAGCACGTCGATGGCACCTGGACGAGCAGCGGCACCACGCGGCGAAGTGCGGCGCTGCGCTGCATCCGGGGAACAGGCATCGGCATCGATGGCCGATCAATAGGCGCTCAGCAAATCCACCTTCGCATTCGCCAACACCAGCCTGCGTGCCAGGATCGCGGCGAGATTGCGCATGATCTTCAATGCCGTTTCCGGGTGCAGGCTGCGGTAATCGGCAAAGCTGTCCAGCGGCAGTTCGAGGCAGGCGACGGGCGTGTCGGCGATAACATCAGCGCTGCGGCGTCCCTCCAGAATCGCCATCTCGCCGAACTCCATGCCGGGGCCGAGGGAAGCGAGCCTCACACCGCTCGGCAGTTTCACGCTGACCATGCCGCTTTCGAGGAAGAACAGCGAATTTGCGGGCTCCCCGGCCGCGATGATGCGCTGGCCGGCCGCGTAACGCCGCGCGGTCGAGAGCTTGACGATGGCGGCGATCTCGTCGCTGTCGAGCTCGGCGAGCAGCGCCTGCTCGTGAAGATGCGTACTCTCCTTCACGTCGGTGAAGCCGCCAAAGCGATAGATCACCTGGTCCTCGGCCCATTCGATGGCGTCGTCGAGCAGCGTGAATCGCCGCAGCCGGCGCGAATCCGCGGCGCGGGCGGAGATCGCGCGCCAGACCGCGGAGGTCTCCTCGAGGCCCGACAGAATCGTAAAGACGCCGCTATGACCGAGTGCGGTCAGCGTCTCGCCGAGCAGTTCGGCACCCGCCGCGGTGATGTCGGGCACGCGGCGGAAATCGATGATCAGAAGCGGCGCGTCCGGCGGATCGCCGTTGAGCTTTCGCGTCACATAATCGATGGTGGCGAAATTCATCGCGCCGACCAGTTCGAGCACACGGACGTCGCTGTGGCGGTCGTCGAGAATCTGCTGCTCGTGTGGCTGGCGGCTGCGGCGCGAGGAGATCCCGTAGATGTCGTAGTCCGCCATGATGCTGGTACGAACGTCGGCGTTGCGGTTCAGCATGTGCAGATCGTAGCGCGCCGACAACGCTTCGCAGACCTTCAGGCCACGCACGCTGTTGAAATGATCGTCGAGCAGCGGCGAGAAGGTGCCGAGCCCGAGCTGCGAGGGCAGCGCCGCGGGAATGCCCACGCGATAGGTCCACTCGCCGGCATAGTCGTACATGCCCGAGCTCGTCATCACCGACAGCGTGCGCGCGACGATGTGCGGCGTGATCACCTGCACGCCCGTCACCGGATTGATGCCGCGGTTGGCGAGCGTCGCCGCCATCACCGCCAGATCGCGCGCGGTGACGAGGATGGCGCATTGGCGGAAATAGACGTCGAGCACGGCGTCGACGTCATCAGGCAGCACCGCGTAATTCCGGAGCAGCCAGGCAATGGCGCGGTTGCGATTGCCGGTCGCCGTCTCCGAGGCATGAACGGCATCATCGACGCCGAGCTGGCGGCCAGCGAACTCGCTGAGCTTGGCGCGGACGCGCTCGAAGGCGCCCTTCCCGTCCATTTCGTAAATCAGGCCCGAGCAGGCGATCGCGCCGGCATTGACCATGGGGTTGAAGGGTCGGTTGTCGTTGGTGAGCCGGATCGAATTGAACGCTTCGCCGCTCGGTTCGACGCCGATGGTGGCCGCGACACGCTCTTCGCCGACCATCTCCAGCGCCAGTGCGAAGACGAACGCCTTCGACACCGACTGGATCGTGAACGGTACCGCGCTGTCGCCAACCTCGTAGACATGGCCGTCGATGGTGACGAGCGCGATACCGAAATGATCGGGGTTGGCGCGCTTCAGCTCGGGGATGTAGTCGGCGAGCACGCCGGAATGATCAAGCCTGAACTCTTCGTGGCAATCGGTCAGGAAGCGGCGAAGCGGAGGCCTGGTGGGATACCCGGTCGATCCAGGCGTGCCTGTTGGGCTGGGCAAACGGTCGGGCTGCGCATCCACGGTCTCACACCTCGATTTGCCCAGATTAAAAGCAATTCGTGTGCCATTGCATACGCGACCGGCGGTGTCATGGTGGGGGCGACGCCCCGTTCAAGGACTGTCTGGGCCTCCGCGCGCATCCGCCGGCGCGCGCTGCTTGAGCAGCCTGGCGCAGGCAAGGCCCAGCACCACCATGATCCCCGCGCTTGCGAACAGTGTCGGCATCTTGCCGGCGTGCTGGAGCCCGAAGCCATAGGCGAGCGGCCCCACCGTCTGCCCCATGAAGAAGAAGAACGAATGCAGCGACAGAGCAGTCGCACGCGCCTCGACCGAAAGCTCGCTGGCGAAGACCTGGAGACAACCATGGGCGATATAGAAGCCCCAGCCCATGACGATGAGATTGAACGCCTGGACTTCCCAGCGCGGACCGAAGGCCACCGCGACGAGCTGCGAGGCCACCAACGTCATGCCTGCGATCATCATCCCGTTGACGCCAAGTCGCGGCAGCAAGCGCGACACCGTTGCGGTGTAGAACAGACCGCCGACCGCAAAGCCCGCGATGACGATGCCGGCGATCGACAGCGAGGTCTGGCCGAGCTCGAACAGGAACGAAGCGATGTAGGGAAACAGGCCGAGGACGCAGCAGCCTTCGATGAACACCGCCGAATAGCAGACATAGGCGTTCGGATTGGTGAAGATGGTGCGATAGCCGGCCTTCAGCGCCGACAGGCTCGTCTTCGGCGGATGCTTGACCTTGGCGCCGTGGAAGCCGGCGGCAACGGCGATCGAGGCGACGATCACGAGCGCGCCGAGCACCGCCAGCACGCCACGCCAGCCGAGGAAATCGCCGATCAGGCCGGAGGCCGAGGCGCCGAGCAGATTGCCGGTCATGGCGCCGGCGAGCGTGCGGCTGATCGCGACCTGGCGTTTGTCGGGCCCGACGAGATCGCTGGTGAG
Organism: Bradyrhizobium sp. CCH5-F6; assembly: GCF_001556045.1. Lineage (GTDB taxonomy): Bacteria > Pseudomonadota > Alphaproteobacteria > Rhizobiales > Xanthobacteraceae > Bradyrhizobium. The sequence continues at coordinate 84,181 of NZ_LSIC01000183.1, read as the reverse complement.
GCTCAGCGCCACCGGAAACACGCCGCCGGAGCCGATGCCGGCGAGAATGCGGGTCGCGAACAAAACCGAGAACGAGGATGACAGCGCGCCCAGAATGTTGGCAAGGCCGAGCAGCGCGAGGCAGCCGATCATCAGCCGCGTCTTGCCGAACAAATCGGCGGCGGCGCCGATAATCGGCTGGATGATCGAGAAGGTAAAAGCGAACACCGCGGCAAAGCCCGCGGCGGTGGCAATGCTGACGCCAAAATCCTCGGCGACGTGCGGCAGCACCGGATCGAGCGCGCGTGCCGAGAGTGCAGCGGCGAAGCTCGCGCCTGATATGACGTAGAGCGCTGCCGGCAAGCCGTGATCGTGCGGCCGCGCCTCGCCCTGCTGCATCAGCGCGGATTCTTTGCGAGCGCGTCGAAGGCCATCAGTCTGGCGATCAGCGCCTCGAACTCGCGCAACGGCACCATGTTGGGTCCGTCCGAGGGTGCGCGATCGGGATCAGGATGGGTCTCGATGAAGACGCCGGCAACGCCAACCGCAACGGCTGCGCGTGCGAGCACCGGCACGAATTCGCGCTCGCCGCCGGAGGACGTCCCCTTCCCGCCCGGCTGCTGCACCGAATGGGTGGCGTCGAAGATCACCGGCGCGCCGGTGGTGCGCGCCAGGATCGGCAGCGCGCGCATGTCGGAGACGAGCGTGTTGTAACCGAAGGACACACCGCGTTCGGTGACGAGCACGTTGGGGTTGTTGGCGCCGGTGATCTTGCTCACGACATTGGCCATGTCCCAGGGCGCCAGGAACTGGCCCTTCTTGACGTTGACCACCTTGCCGGTCGCGGCCGCGGCCAGAAGGAGATCGGTCTGGCGGCACAGGAACGCGGGGATCTGCAAGACATCCACGGCCTGCGCCACCTCGGCGCATTGCGTGGCCTCGTGCACATCGGTCAGCACCGGCAGGCCGAGCGAGGATCGGATTTCCGCGAAGATCGGCAGCGACTGCGCAAGCCCAAGGCCGCGCGCAGCCGACGCGCTGGTGCGATTGGCCTTGTCGAACGAGGTCTTGTAGACGAGGCCGATGTTCAGCCGCGCCGCGATCTCCTTCAGTGCGGAGGCCACCTCCAGCGCATGCTGGCGGCTCTCGAGCTGGCAGGGCCCGGCAATGATCGAGATCGGCAGATCATTGCCGAATTTGGCCTTGCCGATGGTGACGACCGGCGCCGCTGACGTCGTAGAGCTCAAGGCAAATCCCTCGTTTCGGCGCGACCATAGCCGTGATGAGGGTCGGATCAACCCTCTTCCGCCCGGGCCGTTCGAATATCAGGGTTGCGCCAGGGTTCCCCGCTACGACAGGCAGCGCTACTTCACCGAGGAGAATGCGGTCGGCGCCAGAATCTGGCTGACGATGTTGGCGACGATCTGGCCGTCCGCTTCCGATTTGGCACGCGCCTCGATCCATTCCGGATCGGCCATGAACGCGCCCCACTTCTTCTCGCGCTCGGCGAGCGAGTCCCAGGCCAGGAAATAGGTCAGCTCCTGGTTCGATTCACCAATCAGCGTGGTAAAGAAGCCGGCCTGCTTGATGCCGTGCCTCTCCCAGATCTTCAGCGTGGCGGTTTCAAACCGCTTCAAGAGCGCCGGCAGCCGGCCTGGCACGCAGCGATAGACGCGCATTTCGTAGATCATCGGAGCTCACTCCCTGCATTGTTGTTCTTGCGGCAGGTTTTGTCGCAACAAAAGGCGCGATCGTCAAAGGTCCAGAGCACAGCACACTACACGAGCCGGCTCTGCTTCGCCGCTGCCTCGATGAACGAGGCGAACAGCGGATGCGGCTCGAACGGCCGCGACTTCAGCTCGGGGTGAAACTGGACGCCGATGAACCAGGGATGATCCTCGTACTCGACGATTTCAGGCAGCACACCGTCGGGCGAGAGCCCCGAGAATTTCAAGCCGTGCTGCTCGAGGCGATCCTTGTAGGCGGTATTGACCTCGTAGCGATGCCGGTGGCGCTCGGAAATCTCGGTCGCGCCGCCATAGACCTTGGAGACGCGGCTGCCGCGATTGAGCGTTGCGGGATAGGCGCCCAACCGCATCGTGCCGCCGAGGTCGCCGGCCTGCGAGCGCTTCTCGAGCTCGTTGCCGCGCAGCCATTCCGTCATCAGGCCGACCAGCGGCTCCTTGGTCGGACCGAACTCGGTGGAGTTGGCGTCCTCGATGCCGACGAGGTTTCGCGCGGCCTCGATCACCGCCATCTGCATGCCGAAGCAGATGCCGAAATACGGCACGTCGCGCTCCCGCGCGAACTGCGCCGCCTTGATCTTTCCTTCGGCGCCGCGCTGACCGAAGCCGCCGGGCACCAGGATGCCGTTGACGTGCTCGAGGAACGGCGCGGGATCTTCCTTCTCGAAGATCTCGCTTTCGATCCAGTCGAGATTGACCTTCACCTTGTTGGCGATGCCGCCATGCGAGAGCGCCTCGATCAGCGACTTATACGCATCCTTCATGCCGGTGTACTTGCCGACGATGGCGATGGTGACGTTGCCCTCGGGATTGCGGATGCGCTCGTTGATTTGCTGCCAGCTCTGGAGTACCGGCGGAATCCGCGAGCCGATGCCGAAGGCGGCGAGCACCTCGTCGTCGAGGCCCGCATTGTGATAGGCCTCGGGCACGGCGTAGATGTTATCGACGTCGCGCGCCTCGATCACGGCGCTTTCGCGCACGTTGCAGAACAGCCCGAGCTTGCGGCGCTCCTCCTTCGGAATCTCCCGGTCGGTGCGGCAGAGCAGGATGTCCGGCTGGATGCCGATCGAACGCAACTCCTTCACCGAGTGCTGCGTCGGCTTCGTCTTCAATTCGCCGGCGCTCGGAATGTACGGCAGCAGCGTGAGATGGATGTAGACGGCGTGATCGCGCGGCAACTCGTTCTTGAGCTGGCGGATCGCCTCGAAGAACGGCAGGCCCTCGATGTCGCCGACGGTGCCGCCGATCTCGACCAGCACGAAATCGAAATCGTCATTGCCGTCGAGGACGAATTCCTTGATGGCGTTGGTGACGTGCGGAACCACCTGGATGGTCGCGCCGAGATAATCGCCGCGTCGCTCCTTGGAGATGATGTCCTGGTAGATGCGCCCGGTGGTGATGTTGTCGGCCTTGGTCGCCGGCCTGCCGGTGAAGCGCTCGTAGTGACCGAGATCGAGATCGGTCTCCGCGCCGTCATCGGTCACGAACACTTCGCCGTGCTGATACGGCGACATCGTTCCGGGATCGAGGTTGAGATAGGGGTCGAGCTTGCGGAGGCGGACCTTGTAGCCTCGGGCCTGCAACAGGGCACCCAGTGCCGCCGAAGCCAGACCCTTGCCGAGCGAAGAAACCACGCCGCCGGTGATGAATATGTACCGCGCCATGGGACTTAACCTCTAATCCCCTAAACTCGATTCGCCAAAGCGATTCGTGTTCCGCCCCAAAGATTCTGCGGGCCTGTGGGTGAGCCAAAACTAAGAGTGGTGACAGTGGCTTGATGGGGATTGTTGATGCAGGACGGTAGACGCCGCCCTGCATGGCCCCCCTGCTTTATTGCGAACGCGGCACCTGCGGACCTGACGGCGCCTGGTTCTGCTGCTGCTCGTCGGCCTTCTTCAGCGAATCCAGAATGCCGCCCGAGGTCGGCGGCGCGATCGGCGAACCGCCAGCCGGCTGGGTCTGCGACGCAGGCGTGCCGATGATCGACGAGGGCTTGCGGTCGTAGCCGGCGTACCAGGACAGGAACAGGCTGGTGAGGAAGAAGCCCACGGCCAGGATCGCGGTGGTTCGCGTCAACAGGTTCGCAGTGCCACGGCTCGACATGAAACCCGCGCCGCCGCCCATGCCGAGGCCGCCGCCCTCCGACTTCTGGAGCAGGACGGCGCCGATCATGACGGCGACGATCATGAGGTGGATGACGATGACAACGGTCTGCATAGTGTCCTTCCGTCACAAGCGGACAGCGCCGAGACGGCGGCCGATCGCGCTTCGCGGGTTTTCCTGAAGTTGCGCGGTGTTACACGATCGGATGGGCCATTGCCACCCCCGATCGGGTCCGGGCCACCGGTTTGAATGAGCCAGGGGCACCCCTTAGTTAGGACAGCCCTTGGCGATCGCAAGGAAATCGGCCGCTTTCAGGCTGGCGCCGCCAACCAGGGCGCCGTTGACGTTTGTCACGGCCATCAACTCGGCCGCGTTGGACGGCTTGACAGAGCCGCCATAGAGGATGCGCATCCTGGCGCCGTCGGCCTTGAACCGGGACGTCAGGAGCTCCCGGATAAAGCCATGAATCTGCTCGACATCCTTGGCCGTTGGGGTCAGGCCGGTGCCGATCGCCCAGACCGGCTCATAGGCCACCACCAGATTCGCGGCGGTGGAGCCGTCCGGCAGTGAGCCGTCGAGCTGGCCGCGCAGGACGTCCAGGGTCTGCCCGGCATCGCGCTGGCCTTGCGTCTCGCCGATGCAGACGATCGCGGTGACGCCAGCACGCCAGGCAGCCTCGGCCTTCTGCCGGATCAGCGCGTCCCCCTCGCCATGGTCTGCGCGGCGCTCGGAATGGCCGACGATGATGGCGCTCGCGCCGGCATCGGCCAGCATCTCAGCGGCGATATCGCCGGTATGGGCGCCGGAGGCCTTGGGGTGGCAGTCCTGGGCCCCTACAGCGACCTTCTTGCCGCGCGCCTTCTCGGCGAAGGCCGCAATCAGTGTCGCCGGCGGGCACACCAGCAGATCGGCCTTGCCAGCCACGTCTGCCGCGCCGTTGAGCATGGCGTCGAATTCGGCAGCCTGGGCTTTCAGGCCGTTCATTTTCCAATTGCCGGCGATCAGCGGTCGGATGGCGTCGGTCATGTCAATGTCCAGCGGAATGAGGTTTGTGCATGCGCTAGCAGAGGAGCCGCGGCAGTTCCAGAGACCAGAGGCCTTTAACCGCAGCCTCCAGCGGTCGCGTGAGGCGAGGTTGCGGGGGGAAAGCCACCACTTTATGATGATTGATCAATTTGGTGACGCGCTTTTGCGGAATCTGCATTAAGACGCGCTCCGTTCCCCTTCCTGACCAAACAAGTTGGACCCAATGCTTCGAGGAATGCGCAAGGCCTCATCAAACTGGCTCGGCAAGATCATTATGGCCGTGGTGATGGGCGTGTTGATCATCAGTTTCGGCGTTTGGGGCATCGCCGACATCTTCAAGGGCTTTGGGCAGTCCACGGTGGCCAAGATCGGCAGCACGGAGATTTCGCTCAACGAGTTCCGCCAGATCTACACGGACCGCCTGCAACAGATCAGCCGCCAGTTCGGCCGTCCGCTGACGCCCGATCAGGCACGTGCCTTCGGCCTCGATCGCCAGGTGCTGCAGCAGACGATCGCGGAAGCCGCCCTCGACGAAGAGGCGCGCCGGCTGGGGCTCGGCCAGTCCGACGAGCAGATCCGCCAGGTCATCATGAACGATCCCAACTTCAAGGGCGTCGGCGGCAGTTTCGACGCGAACCGCTTCCAGGCCGTGATCCGCAATTTCGGCTACACCGAGCAGCGCTACGTCGCCGAGCAGCGCAAGGTGTCGCTGCGCCGCCAGATCACCGGCACGATCGGCGCCGGCGTGGAGCCGCCGAAGGCGATGATCGACGTGCTGACGCGCTTCCAGAACGAGCAGCGCGCGATCGAATTCGTCAAGCTCGACGCCGCGCAGGCGGGCACCATCGACGCGCCCTCGCCCGAGGCCCTCGCCACCTATTTCGAGGATCACAAGGTCCAGTTCCGCGCGCCCGAATACCGCAAGATCTCCTTCGTCGTGGTCTCGCCGGAAGAGATCGGCAAATGGAGCGAGGTCTCCGATGAGGACGCCAAGAAGCTCTTCGATCAGCGCAAGGACCGGCTCGGCACGCCCGAGAGGCGCCAGATACATCAGATCGTGTTCCCCAATGCGGCGGAGGCGCAGGCCGCGCGCGATCGGCTCGCCGGCGGAATGTCGTTCGAGGACCTCGGCAAGGAGCGCGGGCTGACTGCCTCCGACGTCGACCTTGGCCTCGTGACCAAGTCTTCGCTCGATCCGGCGGTGGGCGATGCAGCCTTCAAGCTTCCCGTCGGTGAGATCAGCCAGCCGATCCAGGGCGCTCTCGGCACCTCCATCGTCAGAGTCGAAAAGATCGAGCCGGGCAAGGAGGCCGACTACGCCAGCCTCGCGGGTGACATCAAGCGCGAGATCGCGACCGAGCGCGCGCGCGTCAAGGTCAACGATCTCCGCGACAAGATGGAAGACGAGCGCGGCGGCGGCTCCAGCGTGATCGACGCGGCGCAGAAGCTCGGCCTCACGGCCGTGACCATCGACGCCGTCGACCGCTCCGGCCGCGCCCCGAACGGCCAGCCGGTTGCCAACATCCCGCAGGGCCTCGACGTGGTGTCGCAGGCCTTCAACACCGATGTCGGCGTCGACAACGACGCGATCTCGTTCAAGGGCGGCTATGTCTGGTACGACGTGCTCGCCATCACGCCCTCGCGTGACCGCAGTCTCGACGAGGTCCGCGATCAGGTCGAGGCACGCTGGCGCCAGGACCAGATCGCGGCCAGGCTGAAGGCCAAGGCGACCGAGATGGTGCAGAAGCTCGAAGCGGGCGCCAAGCTCGCTGACGAGGCCGCCGCGGTCGGCGCAAAGGTCGAGACCGCGACCGGCTTCAAGCGCGACGATTCGCCTGCCGGCGTGCCCGGCACCGTCGTGTCGGCCGCCTTCCGCACCGCCAAGGACGGCGTCGGACAGACGGCCGTGAGCGGCGGCAGCGAAGTGGTCGTCTTCCGCGTCACCGACATCGTCGATCCCGCGGTCGACGTCACCTCCGACGCGGCCAAGAAGCTGAAGGACAGCCTCGATCGTGGCCTGATCGAGGAGCAGGTCGCCTCCTACGTCAGCAAGCTCGAGACCGACATCGGAACCACCATCAATCAGGCCGCCTTCGCGCAGGTGACCGGCGCGAACCAGTGAGTTGAAAGCACGCGATGGACGACCTGAAATCGATCATTGGAAAAGTGGCGACCGGTGCCAGCCTGTCGCGTGACGAGGCCGCTTCCGCTTTCGACGCCATGATGTCGGGCGAAGCCACCCCCTCGCAGATGGGCGGCCTGCTGATGGCGTTGCGGGTACGCGGCGAGACCGTGGACGAGATCACCGGCGCGGTCGCGGCGATGCGCTCCAAGATGCTGACCGTGACGGCACCGCCCGATGCCGTCGACATCGTCGGCACCGGCGGCGACGGCTCCGGCTCGGTCAACGTCTCGACCTGCGCCTCCTTCATCGTCGCGGGCGCCGGCGTGCCGGTGGCCAAGCACGGCAACCGCGCGCTGTCGTCGCGCTCGGGTGCCGCCGACGTGCTGGCATCGCTCGGGGTGAAGATCGATCTGAAGCCGGAACAGGTCGGGCGCTGCGTGCGAGAATGCGGCATCGGCTTCATGTTCGCCCCGGCCCACCACCCCGCCATGAAGAACGTCGGCCCGACCCGAGTCGAGCTTGCGACGCGCACGATTTTCAACCTGCTCGGTCCCTTGTCAAATCCGGCCGGCGTGAAGCGGCAGATGGTCGGCGTGTTCTCCAGGCAATGGGTGCAGCCGCTGGCGCAGGTGCTGAAGAACCTCGGCTCGGAATCTGCCTGGGTCGTGCATGGCTCCGACGGTCTCGACGAGATCACCCTCACCGGCCCGACCTTCGTCTCCGCGCTCCAGAATGGCGAGATCCGGAATTTCGAGGTGACGCCGGAGGAAGCCGGACTGCCGCGTTGCGAGGCCGGTGCGCTGAGGGGCGGCGACGCCGACGCCAATGCGATCGCGCTGCAAAGCGTGCTCAACGGCAAGCCAAGCCCCTATCGCGACGTGGCGCTGATCAACGCCGCCGCCGCGCTCGTCGTGGCCGGCCGCGCCAAGGACCTCAAGGAGGGCGTCGCGATCGGCGTCCGCTCGATCGACAGCGGCGCGGCCAGCGCAAAGCTGAAGCACCTGATCACGGTCTCCAACAGCTGAATTGCGCATGTCCGACATCCTGACCAAGATCGAGACCTACAAACGCGAGGAGATCGCGGCAGCGAAGCGGTCGCATCCACTCTCCGCCGTGGAGGCGCAAGCCAGGACCGCCTCCGCGCCGCGAGGTTTCCTCCGGGCGATCAGGAGCAAGCTTGCCCATGGTGATTACGCGCTGATCGCCGAGATCAAGAAGGCCTCGCCCTCCAAGGGTCTCATTCGGGCCGACTTCGACCCGCCGGCACTCGCAAAAGCCTATGAGGCGGGCGGCGCAGCCTGTCTCTCGGTACTGACCGACACGCCGTCGTTCCAGGGCCATCTCGACTTCATGGTGGCGGCGCGCGCGGCAACGTCATTGCCGGTGCTGCGCAAGGATTTCATGTTCGACACCTATCAGGTGGTCGAGGCGCGCGCGCACGGCGCCGACTGCATCCTGATCATCATGGCGGCGCTCGACGATGCCACCGCCAGGGACCTCGAAGACGCCGCCATCGCCTGCGGCATGGACGTGCTGATCGAGATCCACGACCGCGCCGAGCTCGAGCGCGCGCTGAAGCTGCGCTCGCCGATGATCGGCGTCAACAACCGCAATCTGCGCACCTTCGAGACCACGCTCGCGACCAGCGAGACGCTGGCGCCGCTGATTCCTGGAGATCGGCTGATGGTCGGCGAGAGCGGTATCTTTACGGCCGAAGATCTCGCCCGGCTCGAGCGCGTCGGCATGTCGACGTTCCTGGTCGGCGAGAGCCTGATGCGGCAGGCCGACGTGACCGCGGCAACGCGGGCGCTGCTCGCGCGCAAGACGACGACGCGCGCGACGGGCACGCGCTGACATGCCGCGCAAAACAGCCAGCACGAGGACGGCCAGATCCAAGGCCGGCCCCGCCCTCACCCATATCGGCGCCTCCGGCGAGGCGCGGATGGTCGACGTCTCGGACAAGCCCGCGACGGAGCGGCTTGCGGTCGCGGAAGGCCGCGTCGTCATGAGCAAGGCAACGCTCGACCTGATCGTGTCCGGCAACGCCAAGAAGGGCGACGTGCTCGGCACCGCGCGCATCGCCGGCATCATGGCCGCCAAGCGCACCTCCGAACTGATCCCGCTCTGTCATCCGCTTGCACTGTCGAAGGTGACGGTCGACATCGAGCCCGACGTGAAATTGCCGGGCTGCCTCGTTCGGGCCAGCGTGAAGGTGACGGGCCCGACCGGCGTCGAGATGGAGGCCCTCACGGCCGTCTCGGTCGCCTGCCTCACCATCTACGACATGATCAAGGCGGTGGAGCGCGGCGTGCGCATCGAGGGCATTCATCTGGTCGAGAAGCTCGGCGGCAAATCCGGCCATTATCGCGCCTGAAGCGGCTCTCTTCAGCGGCGCCGCGCGCATCGACCGCTTTTGTGTGCGGCCATTGACGTTGCGTTAACCCGTCTTGCTAACTTTGCCTCCACACCGTTCCCGTAAACCAACGGGTGTTTTCGGGCCAAGAATTGATCCTGGCGTGTGTACGGCAATGACCCAGCATGATGACGAGATTCGGCAGTCGCCTCTTTGACCACGCCTTCTTGCGCAGCGGACCGATCCGCTGGCTGGTCGTAGGCGGCACGCTGCTGATCGCAGCCATCGCCATAGGCTCGGTTCTGATGGCGCAGAATTTCCGGGAACGGACGCTGCGCAACTCCGGCCGCGAGCTGGAAAACACCGTGCTGCTGCTCGCTCACCATTTCGATCAGCAGTTGCAGGACTTCGCGGTCATCCAGAAGGATTTCGTCGATCACGTCCGCGCCAACGGGATCGCGACCGGAGAAGACTATCGCAATCGCCTCTCGGGCGAGGACGTCCACCGGATGCTGCGCTCGAAGATCGAGGCGCTGCCCTACATCGGCGGCGTCAACGTCATCGATGCCGACGGCAATCTGATCAATTCGTCGACGGCATGGCCGGCTCCCAAAGTGAACGTGGCCGATCGCGCCTACTTCCGCACCTTCAAGTACGATCCCTTTTCGCCTGATGTCCTGATCGAGCCGCTGCATAGCCGCGTCTCCGGCACATGGACCATTCTGGTCGCCCGGAAGATCGTCGGGCCAGGCGGCGAGTTCCTCGGTGTCGTTGGACGCGGGATCGAGCCCGCCAATTTCGAGAAATTCTTCGCCTCCGTCGTGCTCGGCGATGGTGCGACGATCTCGATGCTGCATCGGGACGGCACGCTGCTCGCCCGTTATCCCCATTCCAGCGAGTTGATGGGGCGAAATTTCAAGACCGGTTCTTTCGCGCAGCAGAGGGTTTTCGGGCTCGATCACTTCGCCGGCCGCTTCACGAGCCCCGTCGACGGCGAGGACCGGCTGATCTCCGCGCGTGCCCTGCCCCACTTCCCGATCCTGATCATGGCCACGACGACGCGCGCGGCGGCCCTGACGGATTGGCGCGAGCAGATCGGCATCCTGGTCTCGGTCGCCGCCTCCTCCGCGCTCGCCATCGCAGGCGTGCTGATCGCGGTCGTGCGCAAGCTGCTGGAGCAGCACCGCCTCTCGCGCGAACGGCTGACGCTGGAAAAGCAGCGGCTCGACCGCGCCGTCAACAACATGACGCAAGGCCTTCTGTTGTTCGACGCCGAGCAGCGGCTCGTGGTCTGCAACCAGCGCTACATCGAGATGTACGGATTGTCGGCCGAGTTCGTGAGGCCCGGCTCCAGCTTCCACGACATCATCGCCCATCGCAAGGCGACCGGCTCATTCACAGGCGACGTCGACGCTTACGTCGCGCTGGTGCTGAAGAGCATCCATATACGCAATTCCATGGTGGTCGATACCTCCGATGGCCGCTCGATCCACATCCTCAACGAACCGCTCGCGGATGGCGGCTGGGTCGCGACCCACGAGGACATCACGGAGCGCCGTCGCATCGAGGAACGCATCACTCACCTCGCCCATTACGACGCGCTGACCGACCTGCCCAATCGCGCCAAGTTCCACGAGCATCTGCGCCAGGAGCTGGCCGCGGTCGCCGACGGCGAACGGATCGCCGTGCATTACATCGACATCGACGAGTTCAAAGGCGTCAACGACGCGCTCGGCCATCTCGTCGGCGACGAGCTGTTGAAATCGGTTGCGCAGAGCCTTCGCCGCTGTGCGGGCCCGGCGGACTTCGTGGCGAGGCTGGGCGGGGACGAATTCGCCATCGTACAGAGCCAGGTGACGTCGCTGGACCGGGTCGACGAACTCGTCGCGCGGGTCTTCGAAGCCATCCGGACGCCGTTCGACTGCATGGGACATCATCTCACCACCGATGCCAGCATCGGCATTGCGCTCGCGCCGGACCACGGCACGGCGCTGGACCAGATCCTGAAGAACGCGGACATGGCGATGTACGCGGCCAAATCCGCCGGACGCCACACCTACCGCTTCTTCGAACCGGAGATGGACGCCAGGGTTCGTGAGCGCCGCCAGCTCGAGAGCGACCTGTGCCACGCCATCGCCAATGGCGGGCTCGAGGTCTATTACCAGCCCTGCCTCGGCCTGAAGGACGACCGCATCACCGGATGCGAAGCGCTGGTGCGCTGGCGCCATCCCGAGCGCGGCATGGTTTCGCCGGCCGAGTTCATTCCGATCGCCGAAGACACCGGCCTGATCAACGAGATCGGCGAATGGGTGCTGGCGACCGCGTGCCGGGACGCGGCAAGCTGGCCCGACGACATCCGCCTCGCCGTCAACGTCTCGCCGGTGCAATTCAAGAGCGGCACGCTGGCGCTGAAGATCATGGCGGCGCTCGCCGCCTCGAACCTGCCGGCGAGCCGACTGGAGCTCGAGATCACCGAGGCGGTCCTGATCCGCGACGACGACGCGGCGCTCGCGATCCTGCACCAGCTCCGTGCCATCGGCGTGCACATCGCGCTCGACGATTTCGGCACCGGCTACTCATCCCTGAGCTATCTGCACCGCTTCCCCTTCGACAAGATCAAGATCGACCGCTGCTTCGTCGACGACATCGCCCGCCCCGACGGCTCGGCCAGCATCGTTCAGGCCGTGGTCAATCTGGCGACCGCCCGCCGCATGACCACCACGGCCGAGGGCGTCGAGACGGAAGAGCAGCGGCGCCTGCTCCGCGCGCTCGGCTGCTCCGAGATGCAGGGCTATCTGTTCAGTGCCGCAAAGCCGGCCAACAAGATGCTGGAGCTGTTCGCGCTGCATCGCAGCCGGCTCGCCCGGCGCGAAGGCAGCGAGCGCCGCCGGCGCGAGGCCGGTTAGGCCTCCGCTGCCAATGGCAGGGAGCGACTCCGAGCCGAGGACAACATCCCGAAGTATTTCGCCCGGGAGCGGTCACGTGCTCCCGGGGGATCGTCGGCTGTAGATCGCAAGATTCAGTTCGGCACAGAGGCCTTCGGTGCCGGCTTCGCCGCCGCTGCATTCACGGTGACGCCATGCAGGAAGTCGTAAGCCGCATGCAGGGCCTTGTCGTCCTTCGCCTCCGGCGGGACATAGGATTGCGACCCGGTCTGCTCGGATCCGTCGGCGGCCTGCAGATGCCCGCGCATCTGGGACTCCGCCATGGTATCCATCCGGCCCTTGAGCTCGGGCGGCACGTCCTGGAGGATCTCGATGTCGGGCGCGATGCCCTGAGCCTGGATCGAGCGACCCGACGGCGTGTAGTAGCGCGCTGTGGTCAGCGCCAGCGCGCCATTGCCAGAGCCGAGCGGAATGATCGTCTGCACCGAGCCCTTGCCGAAGGAGCGCGTGCCGATCAGGGTCGCGCGCTTGTGGTCATGCAGCGCGCCGGCGACGATCTCAGACGCCGAAGCCGAGCCGCCGTTGATCAGCACCACCAGCGGCTTGCCCTTGGTGAGATCGCCGCCATGCGCGGTGAAGCGCTGGGTCTCTTCCGGAGTGCGCCCGCGGGTCGAGACGACCTCGCCACGCTGGAGGAAGGCGCTCGACACCGACACCGCCTGGTCGAGCAGGCCGCCCGGATTGTTGCGCAGGTCCACCACATAGCCCGCGAGCTTCTCCGCGGGGATCTGCTTGGTGATCGAAGCGATCGCCTTCTTCAGCCCATCGGTGGTCTGCTCGTTGAAGGAGGTAATGCGGATATAGCCGATGTCGCCGTTCTCGACCTGGAATCGCACCGGGCGCACATGGATGATCTCGCGGGTGATCGCGACGTCGAGGGGCGCGTCGGCGCCCTTGCGCACGATGGTGAGCTTGGTCTTGGTGTTGACCGGGCCCTTCATCTTGTTGACCGCCTGCTCGAGCGTCATGCCCTGCACGGCCTCGCCGTCGATCTTGCTGATGAGGTCGCCGGACATGATGCCGGCCTTCGAAGCCGGCGTGTCGTCGATCGGCGAGACGACCTTGACGAGGCCATCCTCCATCGTGACCTCGATGCCGAGCCCGCCGAACTCACCGGAGGTGGTCTCCTGCATCTCGGTCCAGGCCTTGGCGTTCATGTAGCGGGAGTGCGGATCGAGCGAGGTCACCATGCCGGTGATCGCGCCCTCGATCAGCTTGGCATTGTCGGGCTTCTCGACGTAGCTGGCCTTGACCCGTTCGAACACTGCGCCGAACAGGTTGAGCTGGGAATAGGCGTCATCCGCGTTCGCTGCCGCCCGTGCCGCCCATACTCCGCCGTGCGGGCTGGCTGCCAGAAGGGTCAGACACGCTCCGGTGAGCGCGCCCAGGGGAAACAGCAGGGTTTTCCGCATCGATGAGGTCGCCTTTTTGCTTGGCAGTTCTCTTGGGATCAGGAGACGCCACGCAAATGGCGATCCAGCCCGCTTCTCACAATACCATTCCGGTTTCTTCAAGGCCGGGATGCCACGTCAGCGGGTGCGCTGAAGAAATCCCTTCGCCTTGGCCTGAACATTTGGCAACGTTCCGAGACTGTTTCGTGCAAAGCGGAAAGCGGTCGTGCCGCCTACCCCTCGCAGCTATGCGATTTTAGGATGGTTTTGGAGGGCCGGACGCGATAGGCGATGGCGAAAGCACTTCAAATTCTCGGGAGGACGACAATGAACGAAGCGCCCCGCATCCGGCCGGAACGGAACGTCGAACTCGGCGCCAGCAACGAGCCGTTCCAGAATCTGCACGAGTTCGTCCGGAAGGCGCGCGCCAACCTCAACCAGAATGCCTGGGACTACATCGTCGGCGCCGCCGAGACCGAGACCACGATGCGCCGCAACCGGATGGCGCTGGACGAGATCGCCTTCCGCCCGCGCGTGCTCCGCGACGTCCGCCAGGTCGACGGCGGGGTCGATCAATTCGGCCGCAAGATGCGCCTGCCGGTGGTCCTCGCCCCGGTCGGTGCCCTCGAGATTTTCGATCCGGATGGCGCGGCAAGCGTGGCACGCGCCGCCGGCACTTTTGGTGCGGCGCACATGCTGAGCTCGGTGTCCGAACCCGGCCTCGAGAAGACCGCCGAGGCCGCGCCGGACGCGCTGCGGCTCTATCAGCTCTATGTCCGCGGCGACGATGCCTTCGTGGCCGATGTCGTCAGCCGCGCCGAGAAGAACGCCTACGCGGCCTTCTGCCTGACCGTCGACACCGCCCATTACAGCCGTCGCGAGCGTGACATCGCCAAGCGCTATGTTCGCGAAAGCCGGCTGCGCGCCACCGGCGGCGATTACCAGAAGGGCCTGGAGTGGCGGACCGTGAAGATGGTCAAGGACAAGTTCAAGATCCCGCTGATCCTCAAGGGCATCGCCACCGCAGAAGACGCCGAGATCGCGGTCGATCACGGCGTCGAATGGATCTACGTCTCCAACCATGGCGGCCGCCAGCTCGATCACGGCCTCGGCGCCATGCATGTACTTCCCGAGATCGTCGCAGCCGTGAAGGGCCGGTCCAAGATCATGGTCGACGGGGGCTTCTGCCGCGGCACCGACATCGTCAAGGCGATCGCAGCGGGCGCCGACATCGTCGGCATCGGCCGGCTGCAATGCTGGGCGTTGGCTGCGGCGGGCGAAGCCGGCGTGGTGCGGATGCTGGAACTGCTGGAGGACGAAGTGCTGCGCTGCCTCGGCCTCCTGGGTGCCACCTCGTTCGCCGAGGTCAATCCATCCTGCCTGCATCCGGCGACCGCCACCAACCCGCCGAGCGTGTTCAGCGCGTTCCCGCTGTTCGACCACGAGCCTTATCGATACTGAAGTGAAAAGGACACGATGACCTCCCTCTCTCCCGGCAGCGCGGACGCGCTTCTGTTCGACCTCGGGCGCGTGGTGCTCGATATCGATTTCTCCAAGGCGATCGCCTGCTGGGCAGGATATGCCGGCTGCGAGCCGGAAGCCATCGTCGCGCGCTATGTGCGTGACGAGGCCTACCGGCTGCACGAGGTCGGCAAGATCAGCGACGAGGAATACTTCGCCTCGCTGCGTGCCTCACTCGGCATCGGCATCTCGGATGCGCAGTTCCTGGAGGGCTGGAACGCGATCTTTGCGGGCGAGATGCCTGACATCGCAGAACTGTTGCCGCGCGCGGCAAAGCAGTTGCCGCTCTACGCCTTCTCCAACACCAATCGGCCGCATGTGGACTATTTCTCGAAGGAGTACGCCGATCTGCTGAGCCATTTCCGCGAGGTCTACCTGTCGTCCAGCATCGGTCTGCGCAAACCTGATGCGGAGGCCTTCGACCATGTCGTGGCGGCGATCGGCGTCCCCGCGGAGCGCATCGTGTTCTTCGACGATCTGGCCGAGAACGTCGAAGGCGCACGAGCGCGCGGATTGACCGCCGTGCATGTGACCTCGCCGCGAGACGTCGGCAACGCGTTACTGTCGCTGGGAATTTGACCGCTCGGATTCTAGCTAGGATCGGTTCCCGGAACTAAATTGGCTCCAGATAAGGAACCAAATGACTTTGTGCATTTTTGTACGAAGTTCCGGGAACGGAATACCTCTTCCGGACTCTATGAGTCGGTTGGGTCTTCTACATCGGACTTATTCTCGTGCTTGGCAAATCCTACCTCACTAAACAAGCCTCTCTGCTTCTCGAATTCGCCAGAACCACGTCGGATTCGCGCCTCTCCGCCAAACTGATCAGCAAGGCCGCCGACCTGAAATCCCAGGCCGATCCTCTTCCGGACAAAGATCAGAGCCCCAAAGCTCCCGACGTCACTCCGGGCGAGCAGACGCGGAGTTGACCTGACCAATGCTGGCCGTGGCGTTCATTTTCCTCATGCTCGCCATGGCCATCCTCGTGCCAGTCTGTCTCGCGTTCCGGATCGTGCCGCGGATTTGAACTGCATCTCCATTCAACGATCAGGAGGCAGGATGAATCATCCTGCCTCGGCGCGTTTTGCCTCTGCGCCGGCACTCGGCTAGAACTCCCGCTGCCAATTTGCCCGAGCCAGCCAGCAGGAGATTTCATCTTTGGCCCTGATGCCCGTTTCCGACGCGCTTGCAGCGGTGCTGGCGGGTGCCGAGCCGCTGCCAGAAGAGATGGTTTCCCTCAATGAGGCCTACCATCGCGTGCTTGCGCGCGACGTCGCGGCGCGACGCACGCAGCCGCCGCAGGCGATGTCGGCGATGGACGGCTATGCCGTGCGCGCGGCCGATGCGGCGAGGATCGATTCCCGGCTGACGGTCATCGGCGAGATTGCGGCAGGCCGGCCATTTGCGGGATCGGTCGGTGCCGGCGAGGCTGTGCGGATCTTCACCGGCGGCGTCGTTCCCGCCGGCGCGGACGCCGTCGTGATCCAGGAGGACACGGTCGCCGAGGGCAAGCGCATCACGATCAAGGAAGCCGCGATTTTGGGCCGGCACATCCGCCCCGCCGGCGTCGACTTCCGCGAGGGCGACGTGCTCCTGCGCAAAGGAACCCGCCTCACCGAGCGCGATCTTGCGCTTGCGGCCGCCATGAACCACCCTGAGCTTGCCGTCTGCCGCCGCCCGAAGGTCGGGATCCTCGCCACCGGCGACGAATTGGTGATGCCGGGCACCGCGCCAAGCCACGGCCAGATCGTCTACTCCAACGGCTACGCCCTGCACGCGCTCGCCCGCAGCGAGGGCGCAGAGACCATCGACCTCGGCATTGCCGCCGATACGCTGGAGGCCACCACGGCCGGCATCCGCCGCGCCCGCGAGAGCGGCGCCGACATCCTGGTCACGACTGGCGGCGCCTCGGTCGGCGACCATGATCTGGTCCAGCAGGCGCTGAGGGACGAAGGCATCGCGATGGCGTTCTGGAAGATCGCGATGCGGCCGGGCAAGCCGATGATGCACGGACGGCTCGGCGCGATGCGCGTGATCGGCCTGCCCGGCAATCCCGTGTCATCCTACGTGTGCGCCTTCCTGTTCATGGTGCCGCTGATTCGCGCGCTGTCGGACCGTTCGGCGATTCATCATCAGCGCGAGCGCGCCGTGCTGGGCACCGATCTCGGCGCCAACGACCAGCGCGAGGATTATCTGCGTGCGCGCCTCGAGCCGCGCGGCGACGGCACGCTGGTCGCGATTCCCGTCAGCCATCAGGACTCCTCACTGCTTGCGAATCTGGCTGCGGCACAGGTACTTCTCGTGCGCGCACCGTTCGCGCCAAGGGCCGACGCCGGCACGGCCTGTGAGGTGCTGCGCCTGCCCGTCTGAGCTGCACGGCCACACGCATCGCGCGAGTCTCGCTCTGTTCACCATAAATTAAGCAGTTGCGGAACACATATCGAACATATAGTGTCCGTTCATGATTTGTTTCGAACGTGTAGCAGCTTATCGCTGAACTCCTCGTCTCGGAATCGAACGACATCAACCGGGGGACTTTGGTCGAGATGTTGACGCGCAAACAATACGAGCTTCTGCGGTTCATCAGCGAACGTCTGAAGGAGAGCGGCGTGCCGCCGTCCTTCGATGAGATGAAGGATGCGCTCGACCTGCGCTCCAAGTCGGGCATCCATCGCCTGATCACTGCGCTCGAGGAGCGCGGCTTCATCCGCCGCCTGCCCAACCGCGCGCGCGCCATCGAAGTCATCAAGCTGCCCGAGCTCCAGGCGGCCGCCGGCAATCGCCGCGGCTTCACGCCGAGCGTCATCGAGGGCAATCTCGGCAAGATACGCGCGAGCTCCAGCCCGCCCGCTGACGAGGGCGAGCGTCCCGTCGCGGTGCCCGTGATGGGCCGCATCGCGGCCGGCACGCCGATCGAGGCGTTGCAGACCCGCAGCCATACCATCAGCGTGCCCCCCGACATGCTCGGCTCGGGCGAGCACTACGCACTCGAAGTGCGCGGCGACTCGATGGTGGAGGCCGGAATCCTCGACGGCGACATGGCGCTGATCCAGCGCAACGAGAGCGCCGATACCGGAGACATCGTGGTGGCGCTGATCGACGACGAGGAGGCCACGCTCAAGCGCTTCCGCCGGCGCGGCGCCTCCATCGCGCTCGAGCCCGCCAATGCAGCCTATGAAGTCCGTATTCTTCCGCCGAACCGGGTGAAGATTCAGGGCAAGCTGATCGGGCTTTACCGGAAGTACTGAGCGGATTTAGCCGCTCAACTGCTTTGGAGCGGATGTGTGTCCGCTCCGGCCGGATGGTTTTTCTGGTTCTGCACAGATTATCCGGCCCCTGTTCCGGCGCGACATTCTCGGCACACCGCTCGAAGCAGCATCGCTTTGCGGCCTTCGCGTTCGAGAAATGACCGCGCGCCAAGTCGCGGCATCAGCGTCGCATACCGCTACCGAACGAATGTGTCGTTACGCTGCAAGGCTACTGATGTCGCCGGAGGCGCCCAGCTAGCTCGCTAGAATGCGGCTCCCGAACACACGGAAGCGAGCTTTGTTCCTATTGGATGCGGGAAAGATAATGTGATCGCGGCTTGCAGACGCAGCCGCAGATTTGCCCATAACCAAGCAGAGCGTCGCGTGCTTCCACCTGATAGAGGCCTGCGCCTCAGAAAGAGGTGCGGGTCCTCATCTTCGCATGAAGGAGCACCCGATGTGTGACTACAGCCTGCATGCCGTCGCGACGCGCCCCGCTGAGGTGGGCGAGACCATCGTCACGACAACCTTCCGCGGCACCTCGACACGCGGCTTCGCCTCCGAAGCCGATCTCTCGGTCGCGGTCTGCCTGCTGCCGGGAACGGAGCTCGCCTTCGCCGACAACGTTCGTTACGACAACCGCTGGATCTGGACGCGCACCGTCAACTCCCGTGTCGGCAAGTTCGGCAAGATCGACCCGCACATTCCCGATCGCCATCATGACGCGATCGAATTCCCCGACGGCAAATACGTGCTCGTGACACAGCTCGTCGAAGGCCAGCGCGCGACCGTGCTGCAATTGCCGGTGACCCAGCCGGTGGGCGAACGCGAGCACAAGCCGCAGATCGTTGCCGGCGCCCGGCCGACGATCACGCGCCTGCCGATCGGCTGAGTCGACGCCCCGGCCCATCGGTCGAGGGCCAGGATCGAAATGCCATCGCCGGCCGAGGCCGGCGAGATGGTATGATTTGCGTCCTGCGATGTCCCATCGGACCGCTTCCGCATCCGTTCTCAATCGTCAGCCTGCAAGTCCGCCTCCGACGGGGTTGCGTCCCGGTTGCGCGACACCGCCGTCCTCGGCGCAAGGCTGCCGCCGAAATCCCCCTCGCCGGCACCGGCCGGCAGCCAGGGGCGGCTCGCGCCCCGCGCCCTCACCGCCTTGACC
The DNA here is from genome assembly GCF_001556045.1 of Bradyrhizobium sp. CCH5-F6. Taxonomy (GTDB): domain Bacteria; phylum Pseudomonadota; class Alphaproteobacteria; order Rhizobiales; family Xanthobacteraceae; genus Bradyrhizobium. The sequence continues at coordinate 64,580 of NZ_LSIC01000183.1, read as the reverse complement.
GAGAAGCCGTCGCCGTTCCGCGTCAGAGCCAGCGCGCCCTGACTGGCGAGACGCAGCCGATCGACCACCATCGCCGCGCAATCGGGCGGCGCGGGCCAAGCCGTCACCACCAGCGCGGCGCGGCTGCAATCGTCCGCCAGCGCATCGATCCGCAAGGACAGCGCGACCAGCCGCCCGTCTGCGAGCGGCGTGACGCAGCCGGACTCGTCACACGACACACCGCTCGCCAACGAGGCATTGGCGGCATCGCGCGGATCGGCGTCGGCAGCCAGCCACTCCTTCAGCAGGAAGCCATCCTTGCTCGCGCGGATCACGTGCAGGCGCCCATCCCCACCCCGCACCGCCACGCTCTGGCCATCCCCGGCAATCAGGATATCGGGCTGCCGCACCGACAGCCCCCAGAGGACCGCTGCCAGCAGCACCAGGGCCCCGCCCCAGCGCAAGGGTGTGCGCAACAGACCCATCGCGATGATACCGAGGCTGGCCGCGATCAGCGGCGCGATCCCGAAGGCCGGAATGCGGCCGACTGCACCCGGCAGAGCCGCCACCCAGCGCGAGACCGCAACCATCCACTCGATGCCGATGCCCATCAGCCACCAGAACACGCCGTCGAGCCCGAAGGGCGCCGCGAGCAGTCCCAGCAGACCCGCCGGCATCACCAGCGCCGAGACCACCGGCATCGCGCCGAGATTGGCGAGCACGCCGTATGGCGTGACGCGGTGGAAATGGAAGGCAGCGTATGGCGTGGTCGCAAGCCCCGCGATCAACGAGGCCAGGAACAGTATCGCGATCTCCCGGCCGCCCCACAGCGCGACCCGCGCCGTTGCGGAGTGATCGGGCGATGCGAGCAGGTTCGGCATGCCGATCTGCACCAGCGCCACCAACCCGAGCGTCGCCGCAAACGACATCTGAAAACTCGGGTGAACCAGCGCTTCGGGCGCGACCGCAAGCACGATCAGCGCGGCCACCGCCAGCGTGCGGAAGGTGATGGCACGGCGGTCCACCATCACGGCGATCAGCACCACCGCGGTCATGAAGAACGATCTCTGCGTGGCGACCTCCGCGCCTGACAGAAGCAGGTAGAACGCAGCCGCCACCAGCGCCGCAGCCGCCGACCACTTTTTGATGGCAAAGCCGGCCGCCAGTCCGGGGATCAACGCCAGCAGCGCGCGCACCGCGAAGAACACGACGCCGGCGACGACCGCCATGTGATAGCCGGAAATCGACAGCACATGGCCGAGCCCCGAGACGAACATGGCATCGTTGACGGGCGCCGAGATGGCATCGCGCCGTCCGGTGAGCAGCACCGTCGCGATCGCGCGATTGTCGCCCTCGAGCGTCGCACGGATGCGCGCGTCGATCGCATCGCGCAGCCCCTGCATGAACGCGGCGTAGCGCAGCCGCAGGACCGCGGCATCCGGCGGCGCGGAGGCCGTGATCGCCCCCATCACGAAGCCGGAAGCGCCGATGCCCTGGAAGAACATGTCGCGCGAGAAATCATAGCTGCCGGGGCGCACAGGCGAGATCGGGGGCAGCAGCCGTGCCTTCAATTGCACGAAGCTGCCGACCTCCGGTGCGGTCCCCTTGCGCACCGAAAGCCGTACGCGCTCGAGCCTGACGTCGCTGCGCTGCGCCTCCATGGTACTGACGCGCAGCACGAAACGATCCGTGCGTTCGCGGATGTCGCGCGCTTCCACGTAGCCCGACAGCGACACCGCATAGAGCGGCTTGGCCAGCACCGGATGGGCGATGCGCGCCGTCTTCCAGGTCGCCACGGCAAACCCGGCTGCGACGGCCGCGATCATGATCGCCGGAGCAAACAGCCAGCTGCGCCGCAACAGCACGGCGCCGAGCGCGAGCACGGCCGCCGTCGCGGCGACGACCCACAGCACCGGCTCATGATCGGCAGCGAAATAGAGCGCGATACCACCGCCGAACGCGACCGGCACCCAGGGCAACAGCCGGCCAGGCCCGGCCTCGGCGCGGGCCCATTGTCGGAGCGTTTCCGCGATTGCCGGCCAAACGCCGGAGCCCGCCGAGGCAAAGCCGCCTGCGGGTGCGGCCCGGCCGACCGGCCACGTCCCGGCAACTCCCTGGGAGCGAGCTGGCCGCCCCGACTCCGCCATTCCCCTGCACCTTACGATACGCGACGGGGGCGGAGGCTACCGGAACGTGCGACTGCGCGAATAGCGGTACAGATCGGGAACAGGCAGCGCGGCGCCCTACTTTTCCTCTTCCATGGTCACCGCGACCGAGGCCTTGGCCGACAGCCGGACCTTGTTGCCCTCGACGTCGGCAACGAGGCTCTTGTCGATGAAATGATGGTGACCCTTGTGGCTGCCTTCGCCGCTGTCCTTCTTGGTCAGCTTGATGCGATTGCCCTCGACACGATCGACGGTACCGACATGAACGCCGTCGGCGCCGATGACTTCCATATGCTCTGCGATGTTCTGCATGGCGGGATCCTTTGTTGACTCCCAGCCAACGCACCAATCCCTCGTTCGTTTCCCCCGTCCGATGACGATGCCGTGCGCAGCCAAGCGCGTCAGATCAGCGGTGCCTGCGACGAGGCGTGATGATTGACGATCTTCCACTCGCCGTCCTCGCGGATGAGGACCCAGCTCATCTTGACGACGAGATCGGGACGCTCGCCTGCAAGGTCGAACGTGATGGTTGCAGCCATATTGATCAGGTCAGGACCTGCATGCGCGGCGTTCACCTCCGAGAACGTCGCGCTCGGCCTGCGCCATCGCTGCAGCCCGTTGAAATAGTCGGCGCCCCCGTCCCTGCCCCGATAGAGTTTCGGGTTGGAGCCGAAGAAGAACGCGTTCTTCGCATAGAGCGAAGACAGCGCGGCCGCATCGAGCTTCGCGAAGCCGGCGCACCATTTCGCGATGACGGCGGAAACGACGGCGTCGGCTTCGCTGCTCATTGCGCATCAACCCTTCGCGACTTCCTTGGCGAACGTATCGCGCAGGCCGATTGTGCGCGAGAACACCGGCTTGCCCGGCGTCGAGTCCTTGTCACGCACGAAATAACCCTGGCGCTCGAACTGCATCGGCTCGGTGGAATTGCTCTCCGCGACCGACGCCTCGACCCGCGCATCGGACAGGATCTCCAGCGAGTTCGGATTGAGGTCGGCCGCGAAGTTCGAGGCATCCGGGCTCGGATTTGAGAACAGCTGGTTGTAGATGCGGATCTCCGCCGGCTTGGATGCCGCCGCCGGCAGCCAGTGCATGGTCGCCTTGACCTTGCGGCCGTCGGGGGCGTTGCCGCCCTTGGTCGCGGGATCGTAGGTGCAGCGCAGCTCCACCACCTCGCCCTTGTCATTCTTGATCACGCCGGTGCACTTGACGAAATAGGCATAGCGCAGCCGCACCTCGTTGCCCGGCGACAGGCGGAAGAACTTCTTCGGCGGGTTCTCCATGAAGTCGTCCTGCTCGATGTAGAGCTCGCGGCCGAACGTGATCTTCCGGGTGCCGGCCGAGGGATCGTCGGGGTGGTTGATCGCCTCGAGCTCCTCGGTCTGCCCTTCCGGATAATTCTCGATCACCACTTTCAGCGGCTTCAGCACCGCCATGCGGCGCTGCGCGGTGCGGTTCAGCTCCTCGCGGATGCAGAACTCGAGCATGCCGACATCGACCACGCTGTTGGCCTTGGCAACACCGATGCGCTTGACGAATTCGCGAAGGGCAGCCGGCGGCACGCCGCGGCGGCGCATCCCCGCCATGGTCGGCATGCGCGGATCGTCCCAGCCCGCGACATGTCCGTCCCGGACGAGCTGGGTCAGCACGCGCTTGGACAGCAGCGTGTAGGTCAGGTTGAGCCGCGCGAACTCATACTGGTGCGGCTTGGACGGCACCGGCAGCTTCTCGATGAACCAGTCATAGAGCGGCCGGTGGTCCTCGAACTCCAGCGTGCAGATCGAATGCGTGATGCCCTCGATCGCGTCCGACTGCCCATGCGCATAGTCGTAGCTCGGATAGATGCTCCATTTGGTGCCGGTGCGCGGATGGTGCGCATGCAGGATGCGGTACAGCACGGGGTCGCGCAGATTGATATTGCCCGCGGCCATGTCGATCTTGGCCCGCAGCACGCGCGCGCCGTTCGGGAATTCACCGGCCTTCATGCGGCGGAACAGGTCGAGATTCTCCTCCACGCTGCGGTCGCGGAACGGCGAGTTCTTGCCGGGTTCGGTCAGCGTGCCGCGCGTGAGGCGGATCTCCTCCTGGGTCTGGTCGTCGACATAGGCGAGCCCGTCGCGGATCAGCTGCTCCGCCCATTCGTACAGGCGGTCGAAATAGTCCGAGGCGAAGAACAGGTTCTTGCCCCAGTCGAAGCCGAGCCAGCGCACGTCGGCCTGGATGGAATCGATGTATTCCTGCTCTTCCTTGACCGGGTTGGTGTCGTCGAAGCGGAGATGGCAGCGGCCCGGAAACTCCTGGGCGATGCCGAAGTTGAGTGCGATCGACTTGGCGTGGCCGATGTGCAAATAGCCGTTCGGCTCCGGCGGGAACCGGGTCACGACCTCCTTGTACTTGCCCTGATCGAGGTCGGCCTGGATGATGTCACGAATGAAATCGCGCCCAACCTCAGTCGCCACCGGTTCTGTCATCACGAAAATCCTGTAGGGAAATCAGCGGTCCTTCTGCCAAATTCGCTGGGCCGCGCCAAGCCTTAGCATGTCCGCCGTCGGGCTTTAGTTATGCTCCGGTCCTGATATATACCACCGCCTCCAATGCATAGGCCCTGCCAAGAATGTCCGATTCCGTCGTCACGCGCTTCGCTCCCTCGCCGACCGGCTTCCTCCATATCGGGGGTGCCCGCACGGCGCTGTTCAACTGGCTCTATGCGAAGAAGCACGGCGGCAAGATGCTGCTGCGGATCGAGGACACCGACCGCGAGCGCTCCACCGAGGCCGCCATCGCTGCCATTCTCGACGGCCTGAAATGGCTGGAGCTCGGCTGGGATGGCGAGGTCATCTACCAGTTCGCCCGCGCCGCCCGACACCGCGAGGTTGCCGAGCAGCTGCTGGCCGACGGCAAGGCCTATCGCTGCTACGCCACCGCCGAGGAGCTTGCCGCCATGCGCGAGAAGGCGCGCGCGGAGGGACGCACCCGCCTCTATGACGGCATGTGGCGCGACCGCGATCCGGCCACGGCTCCGGGCGACGTCAAGCCCACCATCCGCCTGCGCGCTCCGCAGACCGGAGAGACCGTGATCGAGGATCAGGTCCAGGGCCGCGTGGTCTGGCAGAACGAGAACCTGGACGATCTCGTCCTGCTGCGCGGCGATGGCAACCCGACCTACATGCTCGCGGTGGTGGTCGACGACCACGACATGGGCGTCACCCACGTGATCCGCGGCGACGACCATCTGATCAACGCCGCGCGCCAGAAGCAGATCTACGACGCGATGGGCTGGGCCCTGCCGAGCATGTCCCACATCCCGCTGATCCACGGCCCGGACGGCTCGAAGCTGTCCAAGCGCCACGGCGCGCTGGGCGTCGATGCCTACCGCGCCATGGGCTACCTCCCGGCCGCGCTGCGCAACTACCTGGTGCGCCTCGGCTGGAGCCATGGCGATCAGGAAATTTTCTCGACCGAGGAGATGATCGCGGCATTCGACCTCGCCAGCGTCGGCCGCGCCGCCGCCCGCTTCGATTTCGCCAAGCTGGAAAACCTCAACGGCCACTACATCCGCCACGCCGACGATCAATCACTCGTGAAGATGTTCGAGGATGTGCTCGATCACGTGGTGCCCAGCCGCGACGAGCTTAAGGCCAAGTTAAACGACGCCACGCGCGCGCAGCTCCTGAAGGCCATGCCGGCCCTGAAGGAGCGCGCCAAGACGCTGATCGAGCTGATCGACGGCGCCTATTTCATCTTCGCCGACCGGCCGCTGCAGCTTGATCCCAAGGCGCAAGCGCTGCTGACGCCCGAGAACCGCAAGCTCATCGGCCAGCTTCATTCCGCGCTGGAGAAAGTCGAGACGTGGAGCGGCGCCAGCACCGAAGCCGCGCTGCGCAGCTTTGCCGAGGAAAATGGTCTCAAGCTCGGCGCGGTCGCCCAGCCGCTCAGGGCGGCGCTCACCGGGCGGACGACGTCGCCTGGAATATTTGAGGTTCTGGACGTCCTGGGACGCCAGGAAAGCCTGGGCCGGCTTAAGGATCAATCTACGACGTAAGTCGACCATGCGCGCGGCGATCTTGCAGCGCACACAGCAATAATATACCCATCTCCCTGTACATTCTGGAACTTCCGGCCTGCCCCATTAACTCCTGAGGGGCCTCCGGCTCCGGCCCGTTTCACCACACATCGGGGACCTACGATGGACGCAAAACCAAGCAACAAGACCGCCACGCTGACGGTCGGAAACAAGAATTACGATCTTCCGATCCTCAGCGGCAGCGTCGGGCCTGATGTCATCGATATCGGCAAGCTGTACGGCCAGTCCGGCCTGTTCACCTACGATCCCGGCTTCACCTCGACCGCGAGCTGCCAGTCCAAGATCACCTATATCGACGGCGACGCGGGCGTTCTGGAATACCGCGGTTACCCGATCGAGCAGCTCGCCGAGCACGGCGACTTCCTGGAGACCTGCTATCTCCTGCTCTACGGGAACCTGCCGACCGCGGAGCAGAAGAAGGATTTCGATCATCGCGTGACCCATCACACGATGGTGCACGAGCAGATGGCTCGCTTCTTCCAGGGCTTCCGCCGCGATGCCCATCCGATGGCGATCATGGTTGCGGCCGTCGGCGCGCTCGCCGCATTCTATCACGATTCGACCGACATCAACGATCCGAAGCAGCGCATGATCGCCTCCATGCGCATGATCGCGAAGATCCCGACGCTGGCGGCAATGGCCTACAAATACACCGTCGGCCAGCCCTTCATCTATCCGAAGAACTCGCTCGGCTTCGCCGAGAACTTCCTCAACATGTGCTTCGCGGTGCCCTGCGAGGACTACAAGGTCAGCCCCGTGCTCGCCGACGCGCTGGAGAAGATCTTCATCCTCCACGCCGACCACGAGCAGAACGCCTCGACCTCGACGGTGCGCATCGCCGGCTCCTCCGGCGCCAACCCGTTCGCCTGCATCGCGGCGGGCATCGCCTGCCTCTGGGGTCCTGCGCATGGCGGCGCCAACGAAGCCGCGCTCAACATGCTCTATGACATCGGCACGGTCGACAAGATCCCCGAATTCATCGCCAAGGTGAAGGACAAGAACTCCGAAGTGCGCCTGATGGGCTTCGGTCACCGCGTCTACAAGAACTACGATCCGCGCGCCAAGATCATGCAGAAGATGTGTCACGCCGTGCTCAAGGAGACCGGCCATGGCGACGATCCGATGCTGAAGGTGGCGATGGAGCTCGAGCGGATCGCGCTCAGCGACCAGTACTTCATCGACCGCAAGCTCTATCCGAACGTCGACTTCTATTCGGGCATCACGCTGAAGGCGATGGGCTTCCCGGTCTCGATGTTCACCGTGCTGTTCGCGGTCGCCCGCACCGTCGGCTGGATCAGCCAGTGGAGCGAGATGATCGAGGATCCCCAGCAGAAGATCGGCCGTCCGCGCCAGCTCTACACCGGCGTCACCAAGCGCGACTACGTGCCGATCAAGGATCGCAAGTAAGTCCTGAGCCAACGACTTTCGACACGGCGCCATCTTTCGATGGCGCCGTTTTCGTTTTGGGGTTCAGGCGAACTCGCTGCGGTTTGCACACCTGACGCCCCAATCGGCGCACTCTGCTTGCTGCCGCGCACAACAACAAGTTCGGCGCATCGCGCCAGCGGACACTTGACAGTCGAAACGCTTCGCGCGCAAATTCTTACACTAAGTAAGAATGACGACAGGGATGGAAATGCCGGAGCAGCCGAGAAGTCGGCGGCAGACGCGCGCTGCCATTTTGACTCATTTGCTGCAGTCGGGCGGTTCGTTTCGGCCGCCTCTGGCCAAGGCTGTGCGCCTGTCCGAGGCGAGCCTGTCGCGCATCCTGTTCGATCTCAAGGCCGAAGGTTTGATCGAGGAAGTGCGGCGCCCTGCCCCTTACGTCGGCGGCCCGACCGGTCTCGTTTCGCTCGACGGCTCGGTGGCACTCGCGGCCGTCGAGCTGACCGCGCAATGGCTGAGCGTCGGGGTTGGCGGCCTCTCGGGCGAACTGCACTACAACGAGCGTCTGCCGTTGCCGAAGGCGCCCACGGTCGAAACGGTGGGCCGCGTGTTCCACGAGGCGATGACATTGCTGCGCGATTGGACACGCCGCCGCCGCATCACGCTCGCCCAGATGGGAGTCTCCATTCCGGGTCTTGGCCGGTTGACCGTATCGGGCAATCCGATCATTCCCTGTGACGTCGAGCGTATCCGTGGTCTGATCGGCGAGATGTTTGCCGATGTGCCGCTGGAATTCACCAATTCGGTCGTCGCGCACGCCACCTTTCACCGCTGTCGTACGCAAAACTATCCGTTCAGCGACACGCATCTGTTCGTCCTCGTCAGCCACGGCGTTGCCGGTGCCTGGATGGATGATCCGGTCGAGGCCGATGCCCTGCAACCGATCGAACTCGGACACATGGTGTTCGGCCCCCAGGGACCGCGCTGCCGGTGCGGCCATCACGGCTGCGTCGAGGCCTATACCTCGCTTCCCGCTTTGGCCGATCTCCTCGGTGTCTCCGGCGCCGAGTTGCTCCAGCTCGGCAACGAATGGGTGCACGCGATCCCGCTGTCGGCGCGGGTGCGTCAGGAGTTGCGACGGCGGTTGTTCCGGCTCGGCCTCGCGATCGGCAACACCCTGAACGTCAAGCCGTGCGGCGGCGTCGCGATCAGCGGCTGGCCGTCGCTTCTCTCTGAAGAGGATCGCAAGGCAGTGGTCGACGGGATCGACGCCTGCCTGTTGGGGGGACGCAAGCTGGCGCAAGTATCCATCGCCTTCGTGCCGCCCTCGACCGGCAACGATCCGCAGGCCGCACTCGCTTTCGCCGCCTTTTGTCTCGCCAGCCGTGGCGGGATGCCCGTCGCCTCGACGGAGGCGGCCTGAGGCGGCCTGCACGGCTCGCGCGAAGAACTTTCACACCGGGAGGAAATGCCATGCCGATCACGACAACAAGGCGCCGTCTGCTCGCTGGATCTGCGGCCACGCTCGCACTGCCGGCATTCGCCCGGGCGCAAGGCGCGGCCAAGCCGCGCCTGACCGCGATCTCGCAATGGTCAGCGGGCAGCGACGGGGCGGCCATCACCGCGCTCGGCAAGAAATTCGAGGAGAAAGGAGGCGTTTGGCAGCACTCGCCCGTCCCCGGCTTCACAACCGAAATGATGAACAAGCTGCGCGCTCAGATCATGGCCGGCGATCCACCGGCCTGCTCGCAGCTCAAGGGTCCCGAGATCGCAGCCTGGTCGAAGATTGCTCCGACCGTCGATCTCGACGCCGTCGTCGCTGCCGCCGGTTACGAGAAGGTCGTCGCACCAGACCTTGCGAAGTTGCACAAGCCGGCAGGCAAATGGATTGCACTGCCGCTGCAGATCTACAGCACCAACATGCTGTTCCTGTCCAAACGCGCGATGGACAAGGCCAAGGCCGACAAGATCCCAGTCACCTGGGCGGACTTCAATGACTTGGCCGAAAAGATGAAATCAGGCGGCGTCAACCATCCCGTCGCCAACGGCGGTACCCGGCCGGGCGACGGGCAGAAGTTCGAGGCTGCCCTGGCGGGCATCAGTCCCGCCGCGTATCGCGCCGCGATCATGACTCTCGACAAGAAGGCTCTGGAGGGCCCCGAGATCAAGGCCGCGTTCGCACAGGTGCGCAGGATCGCCGACTGGATGGACCCCAACGTCGGCGCCCAGCACTTCTCGACCAACCTGAAGCGCTTCATCGACGGCGACATGGGCATGATGATCATGGGCGGATGGGCGCAGGGCGTTTTGCGCAACGCCGGTTTCAAGTTCGAGGACTTCATCATTGCGCCGGGTCCCAGCGACAACGGCAAGCCGGTCTTTCTGTTGAACGCCGATGCGTTCATCTTCTGGCAGCGCAAGGAGCCGGACCTGCAAGCCGGCCAGACGCTGATGGCCCAGCTCGTCATGGATCCGGCGATCCAGACGATGTACTCGCAGATTACGGGATCGATCCCCGTGCGCACCGATGTCGATCTTTCCGGTGAAGGCTGGTCGGACGGTCAGCGGCGGACCGCAGCAGCCCTGAAAGACGCTATCGCCAGCAATCAGGCCGTCCTGAGCCTTGCGCACAACATGGCGCAGGAGAATGGAATGACGGCGGCGATGATCGACGTGATCACGGAGTACGTGAAGAACAAGACGATCAAGCCGGAGCAGGCAGTCACCCGCCTCGCCGAGGCCGTCGAGGGCGCACGTTGACCAATGTTGCCGCGATGAGACCGGGCCGGCCGGCGGTTCCTGAATGGGTGCGCCGGCTGCCCGAATATCTGACGATCTGGGTCCCGCTGCTGCTGTCCGCCGCGCACCTCGTGTCGTTCTCGCTATGGACGATCTGGATCTCGTTCACGCCCTCCACGCTCGTCCCGGTCTCGGGCTGGGTCGGCTTGCGCAACTACACGGCGGTCGCGGCATCGCGGAACTGGCAGATCGCCTTCGACAATCTGCTGCTGTTTGGCAGCGCTTTCGTGGTGCTGAGCGCAGCGACCGGCCTCGCTCTTGCGATCCTGCTCGATCAGCGCATTCGCGGCGAGAACGTGCTGAGATCCATCTTCCTCTATCCCCTCGCAGTGTCGTTCGTGGTCACCGGCACGGTCTGGAGCTGGCTCCTCAATCCCGGCCTCGGGATCCAGAAGCTGGTTCACGACCTCGGCTGGACCTCCTTCAAGTTCGACTGGCTGATCGACCGCGACATGGCGATCTGGACCATCGTCATCGCTGCGATCTGGCAATCCTCCGGCTTCGCCATGGCGCTCTTCCTTGCCGGCCTTCGGTCCGTCGACGCCGACATCATCAAGGCCGCGCAGATCGACGGCGCGGGGCCGGTCCGACTCTACCGGCGCATCATTCTGCCGTCGCTTTGGCCGATCACCATCACCGTCGTCGTGATCCAGTTGCAGTTCGCGATTTCGACGTTCGACCTCGTCCGCGCGCTCACCAATGGCGGGCCGGGAATTGCGACCCAGCTGCCGGCACTCGTCGTCTACGACCTGATGTTCCAGCGCAGCCTGCTCGGCCGAGGCGCAGCCGCGGCGGTCCTCATGTTGCTCATTCTTCTAGCGGTGCTGCTGCCGTATGCGGCGTGGCGATATGTCCAGCGACGGCGAGCCGCCCATGCCTGACCGCAGCTTCACGCCAAGCCGGATTTTGATCTATCTCGCGGTTTCGCTGATCGCCGCGGCCTGGCTCGCGCCGCTGGTCGTCGTGGTGCTGAACTCGCTCCGCAGCAACGAGGAGATCGCGCAGGCCTCGATGATCGGCTGGCCGCAGCAATGGGCCTGGAGCAATTACGCGGTCGCCTGGAGCGGCTTCTGCGTCGCCGAGACCTGCGCCGGCATCCGGCCGTACATGCTGAACTCCGCGCTCGTCACGATTCCCGCAACGATTTTCTCGACGTTGCTCGGTGCGATCGCCGGTTACGCCGTGTCGCTCTGGCGCTTTCGCGGCGATAACTGGATCTACGGCATCGTGACCCTTGGCCTTTTCCTTCCCCAGCAGATGCGCCTGCTGCCCTGGACCATCGTGCTGCGGGACATCGGTCTCATCAACACACTGACGGGACTCGTGCTGATCCACACCATCCAGGGGCTCTCCTTCACCACGCTGTTCTGCCGAAACTACTATGTCGCCATTCCCCATGAACTGATCAGGGCCGCGCGCATCGACGGCGCCGGGTTCTTTCGCATCTTCTGGCGCATCATCCTGCCGCTCTCGGCTCCCATCCTGATCGTCACGGTGATCTGGCAGTTCACGCATATCTGGAACGAGTTCCTCTATGGCGTGACATTCACGAACGGCCAGCAGCAGCCCGTCACGGCAGCTCTCATCGCGCTATCCGCGGCCGTCGCGGATATCCCGCAGCATGGCGTGCAGAGCGCAGCGGTCATCATCGCAGCCCTGCCCACTCTGTTGATCTATCTCCTCGGCGGAAAATACTTCGTCCGCGGCCTGACAGCCGGGGCCGTAAAATGATGGATTTGTCATGGCAGCCCTGAGCATTCGCGCCCTGTCCAAGCGCTACGCCACTCTGGAGGTGCTGAAGGGCATCGATCTCGACATCGAGAGCGGCGAGTTCACGGTACTGGTCGGACCGTCCGGCTGCGGCAAGTCCACGCTGCTCAACATCATCGCCGGACTCGATCGCGCGAGCGCGGGGACGATCGAGATCGGCGGCCGCGTCGTCAACGACATCCCGCCCAAGGACCGCGACATCGCCATGGTGTTCCAGTCCTACGCGCTCTATCCCTCGATGACGGTGCGCCAGAACATCACCTTCGGCATGGAATGCCGTCATGTGCCGAAGGCCGAGCAGGAGAAGGCGGTCGCGAACGTGGCGAAGCTGCTCCAGATTGAGCCGCTGCTCGGCCGCAAGCCGTCGCAATTGTCCGGCGGCCAGCGACAACGCGTGGCGATGGGGCGTGCGCTGGTGCGCGATCCCCTGCTCTTCCTGTTCGACGAGCCGCTGTCCAATCTCGATGCCAAGCTGCGCGTCGAGATGCGGATGGAGATCAAGCGGCTGCATCAGCGTATCGGCGCCACCATCGTCTACGTGACGCACGACCAGATCGAGGCAATGACGATGGCGACGCGCATCGCCGTGATGCATCAGGGCAGCGTGCAGCAATTCGCCGATCCTGACACCGTGTACCGCTACCCGGCCAACCTGTTCGTCGCGCGCTTCATGGGCTCGCCGCCGATGAACACCATGCCGGCACGGCTCGAGCCCGGGGATGACGGGCCGGTGGTGGTCATCGGCGGAGGGCGGCCCGAAGAGGTTCGCTTGCGCCTCAAGGGATATGACGCAGCAGCGCCCTTCCTCGGCCGCGACGTGGTGTTCGGAATCCGGCCGGAATGCATCGCCGAGGGCAGCCGCGCCTTTTCCGGCGATGCGCCCGTCCTCGTCAACGCGCCGGTTGAGATGGTCGAGCCGACCGGCGCGGAGACGATGGTGTTGCTGCGGCTCGGGGGCGAGCCCGCGATGGCGCGCATCTCGCCCGACCTCCGCCCCGCGCCCGGGGCATCCGCCTCCTTCGCCCTCGACACCCGCCGCGTTTGCCTGTTCGACCCCGAGACGGAGCGACTGATCGCATGACGAAGACGACTTATTCAGGCCTAGCCGGCCGCGTGGTGTTGATCACCGGTGGCGCCAGCGGCATTGGCGCCGCCTTCGTGCGGGCCTTCGCGACCCAGGGGGCCCGGGTCGCCTTCCTCGACATCGACACGGAGGCCGGCGAAACGCTGGTGCGGGAGGTCGCGGCCGCAGGCGGGACCACAGCGCTGTTCGTGCCCTGCGATCTCCTCGACATCGAGGCCTTGCGCACCGCGATGACGGAGGTCCGCCGCACGCTCGGCGATGCCTGCGTACTCGTCAACAACGCCGCCAACGACCAACGGCAGGTTCTGTCCGAGGTGACGCCGGCCGAGTTCGACTGGACGATCGGCGTCAATCTCAAGCACGTCTTCTTCGCGGCGCAGGCGGTGGTGCCGCAGATGCAGGCGCGTGGCGGCGGCTCGATCATCAACATGTCGTCGATCGCCTGGATGCGCGGCGCGCCGGCGCTGCCGGTCTATGCCGCTGCGAAGGCCGCCATCGTCGGCTTCACAAATTCGCTGGCACGGTCGGTCGGCCCCGACCGCATTCGCGTCAACGCGATCGCGCCGGGCATGGTGATCACCGAGCGCCAGCGCCGACTGTGGTATCCGGACGAGCAGATCATCGCCGAGGTACGGGCGCGCCAGGCCGTTCCCGATGCAGTGACGCCCGAGGACGTCGCCAACATGGCGCTATTCCTGGCCTCCGACGAGAGCCAGCGCATCACTGGACAGTGCTTTCGTGTCGATGCGGGCCTCGCCTAAACTTTAGCTGGCTGGCAGCAAGTCCCGGGCAATCAAAACAGCAGCTGAGCGTCTACTCGCAACCTGCTCGCTTGCTGCCGTCGCAGGCTGGATGTGATCCAAGACCAGGTTCCTCTCGTATCGGGTACGGAGGGAGCTTTCTTATGAACCGAACGCTTGCGAGGATTTGCCAGGAAATGGCCGGCCGAGTGCTCGAACTTCAGCGCGGACTCAACACCCCGGAGCGGCGGTTGGAATTGGCCGACGAGCTTCAGGCAACGGTCGAGAAGTATCTCGCCTTTGAGAAGCGAAAGAACCAGTTTTCTCTTCGGAAAGATCGGTAACGCGGCCCCAGCAAAATCGGGTTCCCGAAATTCTTGCACCGTCGCAACGGTCGTTCGTTGATTTTCTTATGCTTTTCTACCTGGACGCTCAAAACCGAAGGGAACTCGTTTTGCCGAACGTCCGGCATGCCCGTGTTTCCGCAGGTACAGCTAAGTATCGCTGAATGATGTCTACTTGCTTCGATATTTCAGCCGAAGGGGACGACATATGAGAAAGAGAATTCTTGCCGGCGCCGCGGTGGCGGCATTGGCGATGAGCACCAATGCTTACGCCGCCGACATGGCAGCCCGCCCTTACGTTAAGGCGCCGCCGCCGGCAGTCGCATCGGTCTACGATTGGAGCGGCTTCTACATTGGCGGCAACGGTGGATACGGTACAAGCCGCAATTGCTGGGACTTCGTAAGCTTCGCTGGCGCTCCTTTCACGGCAGCCGAGGGATGCCACGACGCAGATGGCGCTGTCGCGGGCGGTCAGATCGGATACCGCTGGCAGTCGGCCGCCTGGGTGTTTGGATTGGAGGCGCAGGGTAACTGGGCCGATCTGAACGGCTCCCGAGTCTCGTCGCCCGCCTTCGTGGTCGCGCCGGGTGACCTCACCATCAATTCCCAGGTGCGCGCCTTCGGTCTGTTTACCGGCCAGGTCGGTTGGGCTTGGAACAACGCGCTGTTGTACGTAAAGGGCGGCGCGGCCGTGGTTGATAGTCGCTACTCCCACACCTTCACAGCGACCAACGCGCTCATCAACACGAGCAGCGATACGCGATGGGGCGCGACCGTGGGGGTCGGTATGGAATACGGCTTCGCTCCCAACTGGTCGGTCGGCGTGGAATACGATCACATTTTCCTGGATCGCAGGACGCTGGGCTTCGCGGCCGCGCCTGGAGGCGTTGCCACGAGCAACAGCATTGGCCAGGACGTGGATATCCTGACCGCACGTATCAACTATCGCTTCGGCGGGCCGGGTCTGACGCGCTACTGAGTGCGAGCCCCGGCTCGGCCGCGGGTTTTAAGTGATTGTTGTGGTGCCATATCACAACGATACAATAAGGCAGAGAGAGACGACCGATGCGAATCGGTCGTCCATCTCCCAGCCATGTAAGCAGGCGCTTATGAGGACACTCCCTAGCCTGTCCTCTTGCCCTTCCGCATCGTGGCGAGCACGATGTCAGTCGCGAGCACGCTCGGCGATTTGTTGCCGGTCGACATGATCTGATCGAGACGGGCGAACGCCTCCACCTGCGCACGTCGCAGCGGCGAATCCGTCAGCAACTCAGCGAGCGCCGGGGCCAACTTCTCGGGCGTGCAGTCCTCTTGCAAATACTCGGGAATGACGTCCTTGCCGATTACCAGATTGGCGAGAATCACCGAGGAGACGCGGATCGCGCGACGCAGGATGAAGGCCTCGATCGCGCCGACGCGATAAGCCGTCACCATCGGAATGCCCGACAGCGCGAGCTCGAGCGTCACCGTGCCGGACTTGGCCAGCGCGGCGTGGGCAATGCGGAAGGCAGCGCGCCTCTCGTTCTCGCCAGTCACGATTCGAGGCTTGACCGGCCAGTTCGCGATGCCCTCGCGAATGGTGGCTTCGAGATGCGGCATGGTCGGGAGCATCAGATCGAACGCGCGCCCCTGCGCCTGCAACCGGCCGAGTGCCGCACCGAACACGCCGAGGTGATGCCGGATCTCGCTGCGGCGGCTGCCGGGCAGCACCAGCAACACCGGCGGCTCGCCGTCGCGGCGAGCCTGCTCCTCAGCATTCGGCCGCAGCGAGGACAATTGCTCGATCAAGGGATGGCCGACATAGCTGCAGGGCGGGCCGCCGAGCTTGCGGTATTCCTCGGGCTCGAAGGGCAACAGGCCGAGCACGTGATCGACATAGCCGAGCATGGTCCGCGCCCGTCCCGGCCGCCATGCCCAGAGCTGGGGCGAGACGTAATCGACGATCGGGATCGACGGACTGCGCGAACGCACGCGGCGGGCGACGCGGTGGGTGAAATCGGGGCTGTCGATGATGACGAGGGCGTCGGGCGCGGCCTCGGTCACCGCGTCGGCGGTCTCGCGGATCAGCCGCAGGATCTTCGGCAATTGCTGCACCACCGCGGCGAAGCCGACGATGGAGAGCTCCTCGATCGGAAACAAGGTCTCGAGCCCCTCGCGCGCCATGGTGCGGCCGCCGACGCCGACGAACTGCACGCCGTCGCCGAGGCGCTGGCGCAGCACCTTCATCAAGGCACTGCCGAGCCTGTCGCCGGATTCCTCCGTGGCGATCAGGAAGATCTTCCGCTCGGGATCGCGATCGTGCATCACGCCGGCAGGCCGATGATGAAGAGATATTTCGCGTCGGCGAGCGCGATCATCGCCTGCGGCTCGGCGGCGATGGTGTTGCCGGCGATGACGGCGATGCCCGCAAGGCCGGCCGCCGCGACGCCCTCGATGGTGCGCGGGCCGATCGTCGGCAGATCGAAGCGCAGATCCTGGCCGCTCTTCGGCACCTTCACCAGCACGCCGCGTCCCGTCGCCGTGCGAATGCGGCCCTCCTCGCGCAGCCGCGCGACGCGCGCGAGCAGCGCGTCGGTACCCTCGATGTCCTCGACCGCGACCACATGGCCATCGATCACCACCGCCGCCTGGCCGATGTCGAACGGACCCAGCGCGGTCAGCGCCGCGCGGCCGCGCTCGATGTCCGTCTTGGCGTTGTCATTCGGCCAGGCGCGGCTGATGCAGCCCTCGGGCATCAGCAGATCGGGCGCGACATCCTTGATGCCGACCATGCGGAAGCCGTCCTGCTCGAGGAGGCGGCCGACACCTGACAGCAGATGGTCGTCGCCGCCGCGGAAGGCGCGGATGACATTGCCGAGCAGGCGCAGTGTCTTGATGTCGAAACGGATCTCGGACAGCGAAGGCCGGACCAACGTGCCGATGAAGATCAGGTCGCGGCAGCCTTCCTCGCGGAACAGCCGCATCGCGCGGCCGAGCTGGCCGACCGAGATCCAGCGATGACGGAATTTCTCCACCCGCGCCGGATCGCAGGCTCCGCGCAGCGGAAACAGCACCGGCGTGATTCCGCGCGCGGCGAGCGAGTCGGCAACCGCGAACGGCATCGCGCCGCCGCCGGCGACCACGCCGACCGGCGATGAAATCTCCGAAGCCGCCGATGTCATGCCCGCGGCCATTCGGAAATCACTTTGCGATGGCGGGAAGGCAAAGCGGGCGCTTGCCCTTGCCGATGAAGTCGAGGATCTCGGCAATCGCCGGGTCTTCGCCCGCGAGCGGCCTGGACGCCTCCAGCCGCTCGGCGAAGGTGCCGGGGCCATGGAAGAGCTTCTGGTAGAATGCGCGCACGGTCGCAAGCCGCTGCTTGGTGAACTTGCGCCGCTTCATCCCGATCAGGTTGAGACCTTCCAGCACCGCATATTGGCCGTTGACGAGGCCGAACGGGATGATGTCGTCGCGCACGCCGCACACTCCGCCGACCATGACCTGCGGCCCGATGCGGGTAAACTGGTGCACCGCGGACAGACCGCCGATGAAGACGAAGTCGCCGATCTCGCAATGACCGCCGAGCGTTGCCGAGGTCGCGAAGATCACGTCATTGCCGACGTGGCAGTCGTGGCCGACGTGGCTGCAATTCATGAAATAGCCGCGGTCGCCCACCGTCGTGATGCCGCCGCCGGCGACAGTGCCGGCGTTCATTGTCACGGATTCGCGAATGGTGCAGCTAGAGCCGATCCTGAGCTGCGTCAGCTCGCCGCGATAGCCGAGCGATTGCGGCGGTGTGCCGAGCGAGGCGAAAGGGTAGATGGTGCAATCGTCACCGATCGTGGTCTGCGCGGTGACATGCACGTGCCCGATCAGCTTGCAGTTCGTGCCGATCACCACGTTCGGGCCGATGATGCAATAGGGTCCGATCTCGGTGCCCTCGCCGATCACGGCGCCGTCCGCGACCCGTGCGGTGGGATCAATCTTGCTCATCAAGCCAATCTTACTCGTCAAGAAGGTCTGGTTATGTATTGAAGTCGCTTGGTTTTCGGGTGGTTAGCGCGACTATGCCCGATCTGTCCAGTGACGTATCATCTCGGCGTGTTTCAGGTACCGGATGAGGCGGCCCTTCCGGGCCTTCAACGTGTTCATGCGAAGCTCGAGGTTATCGTGGTCAGAACCCTGGCACTTCTGCTCGCACAGCTCGCGGCGGCTCCTGTCGTCTCCGAGACGGTCGAGACCCGGGCGCGGCACTTCGTCGATCTCGGAACGTTCGAGTGCCGCGACATCACGCGGAGCACGGTGGTTCAGCGGGTCTGCTACGATCGTGCGCGGCAGGACCTCGTCGTCGCAACGAACGGCGCCTATGACCGCTATTGCGGCGTGACGCCTGACACGGTCGAACGCCTCCTGGGCGCGCCGTCCATGGGCCAGTTCTTCAACCGGGCCATCGGGCGCGCCGCCGCGGGCCGCCGCTACGATTGCGGCGCGTAAGCCGCTCAGTCCGTCAACATCGCGCCGACATCGGCTTCCGCGACGACCTGCCCGTTGACCTTGGCATCGCCGTGAAACCACCACATGGCCTTGCGGCGGCCGAGCGAGCGCATGTGATATTCGATGGTATCGCCGGGCAGCACCGGCTTGCGGAACTTGCACTTGTCGATGGTGAGGAAATAGACCGCCCGCGGCTTCTCGGTGCCTTCGACCGACTTGATGCCGATCACGCCCGCGGTCTGCGCCATCGCCTCGATCATCATGACGCCGGGATAGACCGGACGCTCGGGGAAGTGCCCCTGGAAGGCCGGCTCGTTGAAGGTGACGTTCTTGATGCCGATGCCGCTGTAATCGGCGCGGATGTTGATCACGCGATCGATCAGCAGCATTGGAAAGCGGTGCGGCAGGGTCTGGAGGATCGCGTTGATATCCACCAGCTCGAACTTAACAGGTGATTCCGCCGTCATTCCCGTCCCTCGTCCTTATCGGCCTTGCTGTCGCGTACCAGCCGCTCCACCGCGATGATTTCCTTGAACCACTGCTTGGTCGGCTTGGCAAAAAAGCCGCCCCAGCGACCGTTCGCCGGGATGTCGTCCTTGACGCCGCTCATCGCGGTGACCTGGGCCCCGTCGCCGATCTTGAGGTGATTGTTGATCCCAACCTTTGCTCCCAGCGCCACGTTGTCGCCGATGGTCAGGCTGCCGGCGAGGCCGATCTGGGCCGCCAGCAGGCAGTGCCGGCCGATCGTCACATTGTGGCCGATCTGGACCTGATTGTCGATTTTGGTCCCCTCGCCGATCACGGTGTCGCGCAGGGATCCGCGGTCGATCGTGGTGTTGGCGCCGACCTCGACGTCGTTCTGGATCAGCACCCGACCGGTCTGCGGCACCTTCAGATGGCCCTCGGGACCGAAGAAGATGAAGCCGTAGCCGTCCTGGCCGATCGAGCAGCCCGGATGGATCAGCACGTTGTTGCCGATCAGGGCGCACTGGATCGCCGTGCGGGCGCCGACATTGCAGTCCCGACCGATCTTGACGCCGGGGCCGATCACCGCCCCGACGCCGATCACTGTGCCGCTGCCGATCTCGACGTCCGCGCCGATCACAGCCAGGGGGTCTACGATCACGCCGTCCTCTAGCCGCGCCGTGGGATCGATGATGGCCGACGGCGCGATGCCCTCATTGCCGACCCAGGACTGCGGCCTGAGCGCGTCGCCGTGCCACTCCCGCGCGATCCTGACGAAGGCGCGGAATGGCTGCGCCACCCGCAGCACCGCCACGTGCGCGGGCACCTCGGCCTCGAAACGCGGACTGACCAGACAGGCACCCGCCCTGGTCGCCCTGAGCTGATCGACATATTTGAGGTTGTCGAAGAATGCCAGATGCGCCGGGCCCGCTTCGTCCAGCGACGCCAGACCCGTGATGATTTGGCCGCCCCTCGCGGGGTCGACCAGCTGCGCCTTTGTCAGCGTGGCAATTTCGGCCAGCGCTGTGGCAGGCGGCTTTGTGAAGAAGGTCGGCTGCGCCATTCCACCCCGTCGCGGTCCGGCTTCGGCATGAAGCGGTCAGGCCGCATCATGCCTCATGTCTTGGATTGGCACGATCCCTTTCGGAAACCGGCTCCAGCGATCCGGATCGTGCCGTGCTGATCGACTTAGAACGTGGTGCCGCCGCCGAACCGGAACTCCTGCGTGCGGTCGTACTTGCCCTTGCTGAGCGGCACAGCGTAGTCGAAGCGCAGCGGTCCGAACGGCGACTGCCAGATCAGGCCAACACCGACCGACGAGCGAATGACCTTGCTGTCGTCATACACGAGGCCGGTGCAGGTCCCCGTGGACGTCGGATTGATCGTTGACGGGATACAGCCGGGAGCGTTGACCTCGTTGGTTGCGGTCCAGCTCGTCGGTCCCTTGTAATCATAGAGACCGCCGGCGTCCGCATAGACCGCGCCCTTCAGACCCACTTCCTTCGGCAGGAACCAGAACGGCATCTGCAGCTCGAGCGAAGCGCCCCAGTACTTGGTGCCGCCGAGCGCGTCCTGCGTCCCGAAGGGGTTCAAGTCGCGCGGGCCGATGCCGTTCGGGGCAAAGCCTCGGACGAGGTTCGGGCCCATCTGGAAGTGGTCGAGCATGCGCAGATCGCTGCCGATCTTGTTCAGCATGCCGCTCTGCAGGCGTACGAGGCCAACGATGTCGGACACCAGCGGAGTGTAGTACTTCGCATCGATGACCGACTTCAGGTAGGAGACGTCGCCGCCGACGCCAGCGAAATCCTGCCGGAAGTCGACGAGCAGACCGTCGGTCGGGTTCTTGTTGTTGTCCAGCGTGTTGTAGGTCAGCGTATAGCCGATCGCCGAGGTCAGGGTCTTGCCGTTGGCAAGCTCCTTGCGTACCGGCAGCGAGGCTTCACCGTCGCTGTAGCAGCCGAGGCCATTGGTCGAGGTCAGGTCGATCGGCGGCGTCTGCGACGCAGCGAAGGCCGGGCTCGGGTTGAATGCCGATGTGCCCAGATTGTTGTTACAGTTCGCCAGGTAGTACGGCAGCGTGATTTCCTGACGGTAGATCGAGTAGCGTACCTGGAGGGCCAGATCCTCGCGCAGGGAGAAGCCGAGGCGCGGCGAGAAGCCGAGCGTCTTGGTGCCGTAGGAGATGTAGCTGTTGGCCAGCTGCTCACGCTGGTAGAGATCCAGGCCGAGCGCGACGCGGTAGTCGAGCAGATACGGCTCGACGAACGACAGCGAGTAGCCGCGTGCGTACTGGCCGTAGGTCACCGAGGCCTTGGCGAACAGGCCGCGCCCGAGCAGATTTCGCTCGGAGACCGAGACTTCGGCCAGCGCGCCGTCGGTCGTGGAGTAGCCGCCCGAGATCGAGAAGTCGCCGGTCGATTTCTCTTCCATGTCGACGACCAGGATGACGCGGTCGCTCGACGAGCCGGGCTCGGTCGTGATCTTCACGCTCTTGAAGTAGTCGAGGTTCTTCAGGCGCCGCTCGGCACGATCGACGAGCGCGCGGTTGTAGGCATCTCCTTCCGAGATGTCGAACTCGCGGCGGATCACGTAGTCGCGCGTGCGGGTGTTGCCGCGCAGGTTGATACGCTCGATATAGGTGCGAGGGCCCTCGTCGATGTTGAAAACGACCGACACCGTGTGGGCTTCGAAGTTGCGGTCGCCGCCGGGCCGGACCACGGCGAAGGCATAGCCGCGGCGCGAGGCCTCGATCTGCATCTCCTCGACCGACTTCTCGACCGATTCGACATTGTAGAGCGAGCCGACATGGACGCGCGAATAGGTGCGCATCGACGATGGATCGAAGTTCGGAATGCTGGAGCGGAAATCGACCGCGCCGACGCGATACTGCGCGCCTTCCTCGATCTTGAAGGTAACGTTGAAGCCCTTCTTTTCCGGATCGTATTCGGTCAGCGCAGCCACCACCTGGACGTCGGCGAAACCGTTCTTGAGATAGAAGCGGCGAATCAGGTCGCGGTCGGCTTCGACGCGATCGGGATCGTAGATGTCGCCGGTAGCGAGGAAGCTCAAGAGGTTCGATTCGCGCGTCTTGATGACGTCGCGGAGGCGGTAGGACGAGAACGCGTTGTTGCCGACGAACTCGATCGACTTGACGCCGGTCTTGGCGCCCTCCTCGATGGTGAAGATCAGGTCGACGCGATTGTTCGGCTGCTCGATGATTTCGGGCGTGACGCGCACATCATAGCGGCCGGAGCGGCGATAGATTTCGGCGATTCGCAGCGTATCGGACTGCACCATGGCGCGCGAGAAGGTGCCGCGCGCCTTGGACTGGACTTCAGTGGTGAGCTGCTCGTCCTTGATCTTCTTGTTGCCCTCGAAGGCGACGCGCCCGATCACCGGGTTTTCCACCACGGAGACGATGAGCTGGCCGCCCGCGCCGCGGTTGATCCTGACGTCCTGGAACAGGCCAGTCTCGATCAACGCCTTGAGGCCGTCGTCGATGGCACCCTGATCCAGGCGGCCGCCCGGACCCGGCTTGAAATAGGAGCGGATCGTCTCCACCTCGACGCGGCGATTTCCTTCGACGGTAATCGACTGAACGGTCTGAGCGAGCGCAGGCGAAGACACGAAAACGGCCCCAACCGGGGCAACCATCGGCGCGCCGAACATGATCAGGGTTGCGAGCAAGCCCCCCCGGAGTCGCAGTCCAAACTTCATCGCGCAACGCGCCCTTATCATTCCGTGCCAGACCAACCCCAACGCCGGTCCGGAGATTCCCCAAGTTCAGGCCGCTTGTAGCCAATTTCGTCGACGCCGCAAACGGCCGAAAGCGCCGTAATTTCAATTTCATTCCAAGACGTTGCTGAACAGCAACGCCACAAAAAAGCCCCTATCAGGAAGCGGCCATCCGCAGGATGTCGTTGTAGGTCGCGAACACCATCAGCATCAGCACCAGGCCGAGCCCGATTCGGAACCCCATCTCCTGGGTTCGCTCGGACAAGGGCCGGCCACGGACCACCTCGGCCGCATAGAACATCAGGTGGCCACCATCGAGCAGCGGGATCGGGAACAGGTTCAACAGGCCGATCGAGACCGACAGCACCGCGCAGAGATTGATCACGAACTGGAACCCGGCGCTGGCCGCCTGCCCGGACATCTTCGCGATTCCCAGGACGCCGCTGACCTCGTTCGGGTTGCCATGTCCGACGAACAGCGAGCCTAGGAACTTGAACGTGCTGGTGATGATGAACCAGACCTGCTCGACCCCGATCTTGAGCGCCTCACCGACCCCGACCGGCGCGGTCGAGGCCTCCCCGGCCTGCGACTTGTGCTCGATACCGAGCACGCCGAGACGGTGGCTGTTGCCGAATGGATCCTTGCGCTCGAGCAGCGCCGGGGTCGCGGTCAGCGAGACGATGGCGCCGTCGCGCTTCACCTGGAAGGTAAGCGTCGAACCGGCGTTCATCGCAACGATTCGCTGCATGTCGGCAAAGCTCTCGATCGGCTTGCCGTCGATCTGGACGACGACGTCCCCGATCTTGAAGCCCGCCGCAGCCGCCGCCCCATCGGCGACGACACCGTCGACGCGCGCGATGGTGCTCGGTTTGCCGTAATAGAGGGCCATGCCGGCGAAGATCAGCGCACCCAAGATGAAATTGGCGATCGGTCCGGCCGCGACGATGGCCGCACGCGGGCCGACCTTCTTGTGGTGGAAGCTGCCGGCGCGCTCTTCGGCCGTCATGGCCGCGAGCGTCTGAGTCGAGGGGGTCGAGGCCTCGCTCTCGTCGCCGAAGAACTTGACGTAGCCGCCGAGCGGGATTGCCGAGATCTTCCAGCGGGTGCCATGGCGGTCGTTGAAACCAATCAGCTCAGGTCCGAACCCGAGCGAAAAGGTCAGCACCCGAACGCCCGCCCAGCGCGCGACCAGGAAATGGCCGAGCTCGTGGAAGAACACGACGATGGTCAGGACGAAAAGAAAGGGAACCGCGTAGCCGAGGAGCCCATGGCTCAAAGTATTGAAACTATGGACAAAAAAGTCGATCATCGATTTCCCTTACCCAGCGCCGCAAGGCCCTGGCCCGAACCAACTAGGATGCCTTTAAGGCAATTTGAGGCAATAGGGCGGCAGCTCTATTTCGAGCAACATGGTCAACAGAGATTGCATCGTCGGCGGACGTCAGGGGCGCCTGGTTACCGCCTTTGGCCCAATCGTCGAGGGTCGCCTCGACCAGCCGGGCGATGGCGCCGAACCGGATCTTGCCGGCGATGAAGGCGGCGACCGCGACCTCGTTGGCGGCGTTGTAGACGGTGGTCGCCCCCTTCCCGGTCCGCAGCGACTCGTAGGCCAGCCGAAGTCCGGGGAAGCGCTCGAAGTCCGGCGCCTCGAAAGTCAGCTGGCCGATCTTGGCGAGGTCCAGCTTGGCCGCCGGCCCCTTGATGCGATCGGGCCAGCCGAGGCAATGCGCGATCGGCGTGCGCATGTCGGGCGCGCCGAGCTGGGCCACCACCGAGCGGTCGGAAAACTCGACCATGCCGTGGATGATCGACTGCGGATGAACGAGCACGTCGATCTCGTCCGGCGTGAGCGCGAACAGATAGGACGCCTCGATCACCTCAAGCCCCTTGTTCATCATCGAGGCGGAATCGATCGTGATCTTCTGGCCCATGCTCCAGTTCGGATGCTTCAGGGCCTGTTCGAGCGTCGCCTGCTCGATGTCGGCGGGCTTCCAGGTCCGGAACGGGCCACCGGAGGCGGTGATGATCACGCGGACGAGCTCGTCGCGATTGCCTGAGCTCAGCGCCTGGAACAGCGCATTGTGCTCGGAATCGGCCGGAAGGATGCAGGCGCCCGCTTTTGCCGCACGCTGCATGAAGAAATCGCCGGCGCAGACCAGACACTCCTTGTTGGCGAGCGCGACATGGGCGCCCCGATCGACCGCCGCCAGGGCCGGCTTCAATCCGGCCGCGCCGCTCACGGCCGCCATCACCCAGTCGGCGGGGCGCGCGCCGGCCTCGATCACCGCGCTTTCGCCCGCGCCGCATTCGGTGCTGGTGCCCGCTAGAGCGGCCTTGAGCTCGGCGAGCTTGGAGGTATCGGCGATCGCCACAAAGCGCGCGGAGAATTCCCTGGCGAGCTTGGCCAGCGCTGCGACATTGCCGTTCGCCGTCAGTGCCTCGACGCGATAGCGCTCGGGCGAGGCGCGCAGCAGGTCCATCGTGCTGTCGCCGATCGAGCCGGTGGCGCCGAGAACCGTGACGCTGCGGACGTCGGACGCCGCAAGCCTGTTGTTACGCAATGGGACCGCGCTCATATCCTCACCAAACCATAAGACCGCTTCCGGCGCTATGCACACCATGGCGGAGAAAGCCGATAATCCAGGCCGCCAGGATGGCGGCGACAAAACCGTCCAGACGGTCCATTAGCCCGCCATGGCCTGGAATTAAGTGACTGGAATCCTTGACGCCGAAGCGCCGCTTCACTGCGGATTCGAACAGATCGCCCAAGGCCGATACCACCGACAGGACGGCGCTGACGAGCAGCAACGGTGCCAGCTTTCCAAAGCCGCAGGCCGCAAAGCCCACCGCAACCAGAAGGCTTGCGACAAAGCCGCCGAGTGCACCCGCCCAGGTCTTCTTCGGGCTCACGCGCGGCCACAGCTTCGGTCCGCCGATGCTGCGGCCGGCGAAATAGCCGCCGATATCGGTCGCCCACACCACCAGCAGCACGAACATCAGTGCGGAGAAACCGTTGACGAGATCCTTCCGCACCAGGATCGCCGCCAGCAGCGCCGCCGCCGCGTAGGCGAAGCCGGTCGCTGCCCACAAGAACTTGCCCCGCGCGATCAGCGTCACGATCGCGCCGCCGATGAGGCCCGTGATGACGGACGTCTTGAGCGCGCCAAAAGCGACGGCGGCCCCCATCATGGCGATGACGACCGTCCCTGCCCCGGTCAGCGCGGCCGATCCCGCGCCCACCACCATCAGCCATTCCGCGAACAGCCCGATCGAGACCAGCGTGACGAGAAGCGCCCACAGCCAACCGCCGACATAGGCGATCGCGATGGTAAGCGGCGCCAGCACCAGCGCTGCGATGACTCGCAGCATGAGATTGCTCGGGGCAGGCTGCGAGCCCGCCGGTGCGGCATCGGGGTCGCTCACGAGGCGGTTTTCGCGACCAAGCCGCCGAAACGACGCTCGCGCCTGGCAAATTCGGCGATCGCGCTTTCCAGCGCCGCCTTGTCGAAGTCGGGCCAGTGGATCGGCACGAACACGAGTTCGCTATAGGCGGCCTGCCACATCAGGAAGTTGGACAGACGCTGCTCGCCGCTGGTGCGGATGATGAGATCGGGGTCGGGAATGTCGGGCGCGTCGAGATACGTGCCAAGCGTCTCGGCGTCGATCGTGGCAGGATCCCGCCTGCCCTCCGCGACCTCGCGGGCGAGCTTCTGCGCCGCTTTCGCGATCTCCTGCCGCGAGCCGTAGTTGAAGGCGACGACGAGCGTCAGGCGCGTGTTGTCGCGTGTCAGCTCCTCGGCCTCGTTGAGGAGCGTGCAGATGTCGTTCTCGAGCCCCTCGCGCTCGCCGATGATGCGAACCTTGACGCCGTCACGATGCAGGCTCGCCAGATCGTTGCGGATGAAGCGCCGCAGCAGGCCGAACAGGTCGCCGATCTCGCTCGCCGGGCGCGACCAGTTCTCCGAAGAGAACGAGAAGATGGTGAGATAGCGGATGCCGAGCTCGTGCGAGGCGCGCACCACGCGGCGCAGCGCGTCCACACCGCGGCGGTGTCCTTCCGCACGCGGCAAGCCGCGCGCGGCCGCCCAACGCCCGTTGCCATCCATGATGATGGCGACATGCGCAGGCGCCTCGGACCGGTCTGGCCCTTCCGTTGCTGGCGCGGCGGCGTTGGACATTATGGCGGCCTCAAAGCATGATCCGGAAAAGTGCGAAGCGGTTTTCCGAAAAGATCATGCGCAAACAATAACCTAAGCGCGATGACCATTCATCGCGCTTTAGACGGTGAGGATTTCTTTTTCCTTGGCGGCCAGCAGCTGGTCGATCTCGGCGATGGTACCGTCGGTCGCCTTCTGCACCTCGTCGGCGTGACGCTTCTGATCGTCCTCCGACATCTCGTGATTCTTCTCGAGCTTCTTGAGCACGTCGAGACCGTCGCGGCGGACGTGGCGCGCGGCGACCTTGGCGGCTTCGGCGTATTTGTGCGCGACCTTCACCAGCTCCTTGCGACGCTCCTCGTTGAGCTCGGGGATGCGCAGGCGCAGCACCTGGCCCTCGGTCGCCGGCGACAGGCCGAGATTGGAATCGACGATCGCCTTCTCGACGGCCTTGACCATCGACTTGTCCCAGACCTGCACCGAGATCAGGCGCGGCTCCGGCACGCTGACGGTGGCGAGCTGGTTGAGGGGCATGTGGCTGCCATAGGCCTCGACCTGCACGGGATCGAGCATGGAGGCTGAGGCGCGGCCGGTGCGCAGGCCGCCGAGCTCGTGCTTGAGGGACTGGACGGCGCCCTGCATGCGGCGCTTCAGTTCGTTCAGGTCGAAATTACCCGTGGCCATCACGTTCCTCCTTCAAAATCCCGGCGACCGCTCCGCGCCCTTCCCTCGGGCAAGCCGAACGAGCCGTCAGCCGGCGACGATGGTTCCGTGGCCGACGCCACGCAGAATCGCGCCGATCGACCCCGGCTCCGCGATCGAGAATACGATGATAGGCAGCGACGTCTCGCGGGCAAGCGCGAAGGCGGTCGCATCCATCACCTTGTAGCCGCCCTCGATCGCCTGCGAATGCGACAGGCGGTCGAACCGCGTGGCGGTCGGATCCTTCTTCGGATCTGCCGAGTAGACTCCGTCGACATTGGTCGCCTTCAGGACGGCCTGGGCGCCGATCTCGGCGGCGCGGAGCACCGCGGTCGTATCAGTGGTGAAGAACGGATTGCCGGTTCCGCCGCCGAGCAGCACGATCCGGCCTTCGGCCAGATATTTGTGTGCCGCGGTGCGGGTGAACAGCTCGGAAATCTCGGGCATGACGAAGGCCGACAGCGTCCGTGCCGGCGTGCCCTTGCGCTCGATCGCCGCTTCCAGCGCGAGGCAGTTCATCATGGTGGCGAGCATGCCCATGGTGTCGCCGGTGGTCCGCGACACCCCGCGGGAGGAGACCTCGACGCCGCGGACCATGTTGCCGCCGCCGATCACGACCGCGACCTCGGCACCGAGATGGCGGGCGGCGATCAGATCGTCCGCAACCCGGTCGACGGTCGGCTGATCGATGCCAAAGCCCTGCTGTCCCGCGAGATATTCGCCGGAAAGCTTGATCACGACGCGACGATAGACCGGATCAGTCATGAGCACCTTCCTTGTCCGGGCGCCGCTTCCGGCGGCAAGCCGGAAGGAACGTTCCGGCGCTTACTTCTTGCCGCTGGCCGCGGCGACCTCGGCCGCGAAGTCGCTTTCCTGCTTCTCGATTCCCTCGCCGAGAGCATAGCGCACAAAGCCCGCGATCTTCACGGCGCCGCCGACCTTGCCCTCGGCCTCTTTCACCGCCTGCGCCACCGACTTGCCGGTGTCGTGGATGAAGGCCTGCTCGAGCAGGCAGACTTCCTTGTAGTAGGTCTTGAGGCCGGACTCGACGATCTTCTCGATCACGTTCTCGGGCTTGCCCTGCTGACGGTACTTGTCGGCGAGCACGTCCTTTTCGCGCTTGACCACGGCCGGATCGAGACCGGAGGGATCGAGCGCCAGCGGGTTGGTGGCCGCGACATGCATCGCGATCTGGCGGCCGAGCGCGGCGAGCTCGTCGGCCTTGCCCGGCGATTCCAGCGCCACGAGCACGCCCATCTTGCCAGCGCCGTCGACGACGGCCCCGTGGACGTAATGCGAGACCACGCCCTGGCTCACTTCGAGCTGGGCGGCACGGCGCAGCGTCATGTTCTCGCCGATGGTGGCGATCGCATCATTGATGGCGGTTTCGATCGTGACGTCGCCGGCCTTGGCAGCCTTGATCTTCTCGACGTCGGCGCCGACATCGAAGGCGACCTGGGCGATCATCTTGACCAGCCCCTGGAACTGGCCGTTGCGCGCGACGAAGTCGGTCTCGGAGTTGACCTCGACCACGACACCCTTGGTACCCTTGGTGAGCGCGCCGATCAGACCCTCGGCCGCGACGCGGCCCGACTTCTTGGCGGCCTTGGACAAACCCTTCTTGCGCAGCCAGTCCTGCGCGGCTTCCATGTTGCCGTCGTTTTCCGTGAGCGCGGCCTTGCAGTCCATCATGCCTGCGCCGGTCGACTCGCGCAGATCCTTGACCATCGCAGCTGTGATCGTTGCCATCGTTGAAAATCCTTTGTGCCTGCCGGTTTGCCGCGGCGTGGCATCCAATCGCCCCGCCGCGGTCCATCTCAGGAATTCGCGTCAACTGAAATGGTGGCCGGATCCTATCCGGCCAACCCGTCGCTCTTTTTGACTATTCCGCTTCCGCGGTCAGCGCCTTGGCCTTGGCCACCCAGGCGTCCGCGCGGCTCGGCAGACCGACTTCTTCGCCGATCGTGTGCGCGGTGTCGTGGTCGAGCTCGGCGAGCTGCCAATAGTGGAAGATGCCGAGGTCGTTGAACTTCTTCTCGATCGCGCCCGACACGCCCGGGAGCTTCTTGAGGTCGTCGGCGGTGCCGCGCGGACCTGCGAGGCCCTGGAAGCCGCTCGACGAGGGCGCCGGCAACTCTTCGACGACCGGCTGGGCAGAGGCACCGACGTCGATGCCCGAATCGCCCTGGGCGCGCGAGATGCCGTCGATCGCCGCACGCGCGATGAGATCGCAGTACAGCGAAATGGCGCGGCCGGCATCGTCATTGCCCGGCACCACATAGGTGATGCCCTTCGGGTCCGAATTGGTGTCGACGATC
The DNA here is from genome assembly GCF_001556045.1 of Bradyrhizobium sp. CCH5-F6. Classification (GTDB taxonomy): domain Bacteria; phylum Pseudomonadota; class Alphaproteobacteria; order Rhizobiales; family Xanthobacteraceae; genus Bradyrhizobium. Next base: position 34,379 of record NZ_LSIC01000183.1, on the reverse strand, counting down.
GCGGCGACCGGGATGTTGAGCCGCTGGGCTTCCTGGATCGCGATGTCTTCCTTGTTGGTGTCGATCACGAAGATCAGGTCGGGCAGACCGCCCATGTCCTTGATGCCGCCGAGCGAGCGATCGAGCTTGTCGCGCTCGCGCTGCAGAGTCAGGCGCTCCTTCTTCGTGTAGGAATTGGCTTCGCCGCTCGAGAGCACGTCGTCGAGGTGACGCAGGCGCTTGATCGAGGCCGAGATCGTCTTCCAGTTGGTCAGCGTGCCGCCGAGCCAGCGCGAATTGACGAAGTACTGCGCGCAGCGCTTGGCAGCGTCCGCGACTCCGTCCTGCGCCTGGCGCTTGGTGCCGACGAACAGGATGCGGCCGCCCTTGGCCACCGTGTCGCTGACGGCCTGGAGGGCCTGGTGCAGCATCGGCACGGTCTGGGCGAGGTCGACGATGTGGATGTTGTTGCGGGTGCCGAAAATGAACGGAGCCATTTTCGGATTCCAGCGGTGAGACTGGTGACCAAAGTGCACGCCAGCTTCGAGCAGCTGACGCATGGTGAAATCGGGTAGCGCCATCGTTCTAATTCTCCGGTTGGTTCCTCCGGAAACGTGTGAGCAAAACGGAGCGTTCTCGCCCCGGCTGCCACCGGACGGCCTTGTGAGCCATGTTTCCGTGTGAGATGGCGCGCTATATAGCGCCATTTCGGCCAGAAGCAAGGAAATAAGGGGGGCGTTTGGGACGCTCGCAAGCTCCCGTCGCTTCCAGACCTCCCTGCCCTGAGCCTCCTAGAGCCTTTCCCGTTCCGGTAGAATCGGAACGGGCTCTAGTCTTTTGTTTTGACGCGTTTTCTTGACGCGAACCGGTGTCCACTTAGCTCGAAAACGCTCTAACACCTCGGCTGGCCGGGCGGGCAGGTCTTTGGCGGCGGGCCCGCCGGCCGCGCTGGCGGAGGCGGCGCCGCACGCGGCGGCGCGGCCGCCATGGGAGGCGGCGCAGGCCGCGCGACAGGAGGTGGCGGCGGCGCAGGCCGCGCCATCGGAGGCGGAGGTGGCGCCGGCCGCGCAACCGGCGGCGGTGGTGCGGGGCGAGCCACGGCCACGGGCGGAGGCGCAGCTCGCGGCGGCGGAGGCGGTGCAACCCGGGGCGGAGGCGGCGGCGTCGGTCTCGCCAGGGCCTGAGGAGGCGGTGGCGGTGCGGCGGGCCTTGCGGCCTGCGGTGGAGGCGGCGGTGGCCGGTGATCCCGAACTCCGGAGGGCACCCGCGCCGCCACTGGCGGCGACGGAGGCGTTGCGGGTTTGGCCGTGGGCGGGACCGCCACAGGTTTGCTGGTGGCTGCGCTCGGGGGCGGCAAAACGCCGGGCTGGGCGCCGGCCGGCCTACCGCGCGGGTCAGTCGCGGACGGAGCCGATGCGCCGGGCCTGGGCAACGCCGCGGACGGGGGCGTCGAAACTCCGGACGCGGGCGGAGCCGTGGCGGTCCCCGCGTTCGGCTGCGCCGGCGGAACGTTGCCCGTGGGCGCCGCGGCAGCTGCAGCGGGTTTGCCATGAGACGGGGCGGCCCCGGGCGTTCCCCCTGCCCCGGCCGGAGGCGGCGGTCCGCCAGGCGTTCCGGGCATCGGCAGCGTGTTAGCCTGCGGCGGCGTATTGGCCTGCGGCAGCTTGGCCGCGGCCGGCGGCGGGGTCGTGGCAGGAGCAACATTGGCCGGACCCGGCGCCGGGATACCCGGCCTCACCGTCGGCTGGATCGTTGCGCTCGGCGGCATTGGTGCCTTGCCCTGCTGGATCAGGGCGGCGCGCGGGACCTGCCGTCGTGGCACGGCCGGCAACTGCCGGCGCCAGATTGCCAGGTCCGGGCGCCGGCCCGGCGGCCGGTGGCGGCGGGCGGTTGATCACGGTGTTGATGACCGTCGTATTGTGGATGTTCCGGTAGATGATGTTGTTCGGCGGCGGCGCGACATAGATTGGCGGCCTGACGAACACCGGGATCGGCACGAACACCGGCTGCGGCAACACGAACAAGCCTATGACCGGCAGCGGCGGCGGCAGCACGACGAAATCCGGCGGCGGCGGCGGCAGATAATACACTGGCGGCGGCGGTGGCGGCGCGAAGCCGAAATCAGGATCGCTGAAATACAGCACCGGGCGATCGACATAGATCACCTCCTCCGGCGGCGGCGGCGGAACGTCGTAGTCGATCATCGCGAAGCTCGGCGGCGGCTCGGCCGGCGCGGTCAGGATCGCGAGGCGCCGCCGCGCATCCGCCGCGTGCGGACCGCGCGGATAGCGGCGCAGATACGACCAATAGGCCTCCGGCGTGTCGGTCCGGTAGGTCCGCCGCCAAGTGAGGGCTTCGCGGCGCGCGGCGACGATTGCCAGGACACGCTTCGACAGCGGATCGCTCGGATAGGCCGCGAGAAACTCCTCATAGGCTGCCAGCGTGTCGCGCTCGAGCGCGGCGGCATAGGCATCCTGCACGCCGAGATCACGGATGGGCTTGTTGCGGATCGCGGCGACCTGATCGGGCGCAGTCTCCGGCGGCGGCGCGTCGGGCCCGCGCTCGAAGAACGAGAACTGCGCCGATATCTTCTGCTCGTTCCAGGGCACCTGTGCGCCCTTGCTGGCCTCGTTGACGCGCAGGCGAACCCGGTCGAACACCTCGGGCAGCGGCAGTCCGCCCGTGCGGATCATTTCCGCCAGCGACTGTGCATAGATGCCGTAAGGCCCCGGCTCGACAGGGGCCACCGTGCCGGGCGCCGCGTTTAAGGCGATCAGCATGTTCGCCTCGGGTTCCACCAGCGCCAGACCGCTCGCGATCGGCTGACCGCCCTCGATGAAGGGCTGCGCGCGGGCCGCGTCGAGCACGACGATGCTGGCCTTGAGTGGAATGGATGCGAGCTGGCGCACATAGTCACCGATGCGCAGGGCCTCGGTCGGTATGTCGGTGTCGCGGGTGATGCTGGAATCGACCGGGATGAAATAGTTCTCGCCGGCAAGCTGCACGCCATAGCCGGCGAGATAGATCATCGCGACGGTGCCCGGTCCCGAGGCCTGGGCCTTCTGGATGAAATCGCGCAAGCTCTTGCGCAGCGTGTCGCCGTCGAGATCGCGCGCGCCGACCACGTCGAAGCCGGCCGCCTGGAGCGTCTGCGCGATCAGGCCGGCATCATTGGCCGTCGTTGCCAGCGGCGATTTGGAATAGGCCCCGTTGCCGACCACGAGCGCGATGCGCTTCTCCGGCTGCTGCGCGCGCGCCTGGTCCGGCGCGACGACGGCAAGGGCCACGATCGGCAGCAGAAGGCGGATGAAGGCTCTGAGCGTTTCACGCATGGCTTGCTTGCCCGCTATTGCAGTTGAGGTGCCACCAGGCATGAGGCGCGCGGCCGGCTGAACGGCAGTTGAACGAAAGGCTTGAACAACGAAAGCTTGGATTGGGGCGGTGGCATGGCCGCCCCATCGCCGGCGTCAGCCTCGCTGCAACGATATCGCGACGCGTCCGCTCGCCCCGGATCACTCGGCCAGTTTCAGTTCGGCGACGGTCGTCCGCGCGGCCGCCTCGTCAACGGGCGAGAAATCGACCGGCCCCGGATTCTTGTACGCCGCCGTCATCGCCAGGGTGAGCCCGTATCCCAGCAGTCCGGTGCTCGCATTGGCGATCACCGCATTCTTGCGGTCGCTGTTGCGGGCCAGATAGAAATAGGTTCGACCGGATTGGACCGAGATGTCCTGACGCGTCTCGCCGGGAAAACCGGGCTCTGCCGCGAAAAACTGATGCGGGCCGGCCGGCCGATCGACGTAGAGGTAAGTGCCGGTCTTCAACCCCTTGAGCACCGCGCCATCCAACGCAAACTCCCAGCCTGCGTCGGCCACGCCCCCGAATCCCTTCTCGCGAAACACCACGATGCGCGCATGCCCCGCCTTCGGCGGTCCGATCCTCTGCATCGCGGTCGCGTAATCCAGCCCCCTCCGCTCTGTCTGACAGCCACACAGCGCAGCCGCCGCGATGAGCAGCGCAACCCCACGCAAAACCATCGACGCCCCCCGGCACCCTATCCAAGGGTGAGGCTAGCGCAAGACAGCCAGTGATTGCAACACGGCCGGCATCGTTGCCTGTGCCGACCTTGCGGCCGGCCTCCGGAGAGAAGAGGCGCGACCGCCAGGCTTCGATGCTCGGTCGGGCTCAGCCCTGGGCGATCAACTCGACGCTGCCTGTGCTCAGCCGATAGATGCCGCCGACCACCTTGAGCTTGCCCTGCTCGACCGCTGCGTTGAGGATCGGGGCCGCCGATTTCAGCTTGGCAACGTTGTCGAGGACATTCTGGCGAATGGCGTTGTCGAGCGCGTTTCCGCTCTGCTGGGCCGCCGTCTTCACCGCCGGCGCGATCGCGGCGACGAGCGAGGGGATGTGCCCTGGCAACGGCTTGTCGTCCTTCAGCGACTTGATGGTCGCATCGACTGCGCCGCAATTGTCGTGGCCGAGCACCAGGATCAGGGGCGTGCCGAGCACGGCGACGGTGTATTCCATGCTCGCAACGGTCTCATCGCCGGCGAAATTGCCGGCGACGCGGCACACGAACAGGTCTCCGCGTCCGCTGTCGAAGGCATATTCGGGCGCGATGCGCGAATCCGCGCAGCTCAAAACGGCAGCGTAAGGATTCTGACCGCCGACCAATGCCTCGCGCTCGTGCTTGAAATCGTGGCGGCGCGACACGCCCGACACGTAGCGTGTATTGCCTTCCATCAGCCGCTTCAGCGCCGCATCGGGCGACAGCACGTTCTGCGGCTTCGGGGGCGCCTTCGCCTCCTTCGCGAACGCGGACCCGCCAAACGCCGTCGCCGCGAGTGCCGAGCCGGCAAGGAGCATCATGGAGCGCCGGGAGGGAGCAACAGGTTGATGCAGATTTTCGGAGCATTTGTCGCACATGGTTGTTGTTCTTCCTTGTTTCCCGCGGAACGAGATTGTCCAGACAACAACTGATAGCTGCGCGCGGGCGACTTCGAAACCACGTGCGGGCCGGATAGTTAAGCTTTGGTTTGCGGCGCCGCAGGCAACGTCAGAGCTGCTGCACGTCCACGACGCCCGCGACCGCCTTGATCGCGCCGGCGATCTGCGGCGAGACCTTGAAGCGGCCGGGCAGCTTCATCTCCACCTCGGTCTCGAGGTCGAGCATCATCACCAGCGAGACCTCGCCGTCGCCGTTGGAGCGCGGCGCGATGCCGGGACTGCCGACCTTCGGCGCGCCACCGTTGGAGGCGGCCATGTCGGGTCCCGCGAGACGCTTGGCGATCGAGTCCAGCGGCTTGGTGTCGCGCAGGAAGATGCGCAGGCCCTTCTGCGTCTTGGCCGCGGCGTCGTCGAGCGGCTCGGCGTGCAGCACGCGGGCACGGACGTCCTCGCCCTGCAGCTCGGCGCCGAGCTGGAGCAGCACGGCCGCGCCCGGCTCCAGCACGTCGCGATATTGCGCAAGGCCTTCAGAGAACAGCACCGCCTCGAAATGCCCGGTCGGATCGGACAGGCCCATGATGCCCATCTTGTTGCCGGTCTTGGTGCGCCGCTCCATGCGCGAGACCACGGTCGCCGCAACCTTCCCGGCGGTCGCGCCGGTCTTGACCGCGCGCGAGAACTCGGCCCAGCTCTGCACCCGCAGCCGCTTGAGCACGGTCGCGTAGTCGTCGAGCGGATGGCCGGACAGGAAGAATCCGATCGCGTCGTATTCGCGGCGCAGCCGCTCGGCCGGCAGCCACGGCTCGACCTGCGGCAGCATGATGGTCGGTGCATCCGCCGAGCTGCCGAACATGTCGTTCTGGCCGATGGTCGCCGCCTCGTGCGCGCGCTGGCACGCGGCGAGGATCGCATCGGCACCGGCAAAGACGCGCGCCCGGTTCGGCTCCAGCGTATCGAACGCTCCGGCGGCGGCGAGACTTTCGATGATGCGCTTGTTGATCGCGCGCGGCGAGACCCGGGCGGCGAAATCGGCGAGCGAGGTGAAGAGGCCATTCTTCGTCCGCTCCGCGATGATCTGCTCGATCGCCTGGATGCCGACGCCCTTGAGCGCGGCGAGCGCGTAGTAGATCGTGTTCTCGCCGACCTCGAAGGTCGCGCCCGAGCGGTTGATGTTGGGCGGCTCCACCTTGATGCCGAGGCGCTGCGCCTCGGAGCGGAATTCGGAGAGCTTGTCGGTGTTGTTGAGATCGAGCGTCATCGACGCGGCGATGAACTCCACCGGATAATGCGCCTTCATGTAGGCGGTGTGGTAGGACACCAGCGCGTAAGCCGCCGCGTGGCTCTTGTTGAAGCCGTAGTCGGCGAACTTCGCCAAGAGTTCGAAGATGGTCTCGGCCTGTCCCTTCGGCACGCCGTTCTTCACCGCGCCCGCGACGAAGATGTCGCGCTGCTTGTCCATCTCGGCGCGGATCTTCTTGCCCATGGCGCGGCGCAACAGGTCGGCGTCGCCGAGCGAATAGCCCGACATCACCTGGGCGATCTGCATCACCTGTTCCTGGTAGATGATGACGCCGAAGGTCTCCTTGAGGATCGGCTCCAGCACGGGATGCAGATATTCCGGCTCCTCGTCGCCGTGCTTGCGCGCGCAATAGGTCGGAATGTTCGCCATCGGGCCCGGTCGATAGAGCGCGACCAGCGCGATGATGTCCTCGAAACGGTCGGGGCGCATGTCGATCAGCGCCCGCCGCATGCCCTGGCTTTCAACCTGGAACACGCCGACCACATCGCCGCGTGCCAGCATCTGGTAGCTCTCGGCGTCATCGATCGGCAGTGTCGCGAGATCGACATGGATGCCGCGCGGCTTGAGCAGCTTGCAGGCGACGTCGAGCACGGTCAGCGTCTTCAGGCCGAGGAAGTCGAACTTGACGAGGCCGGCCGGCTCGACCCATTTCATGTTGAACTGGGTCACCGGCATGTCGGATTTGGGATCGCGGTAGAGCGGCACGAGCTCGCTCAAGGGGCGATCGCCGATCACGATGCCGGCCGCATGCGTCGAGGCGTGGCGCGTCAGGCCTTCGAGGCGCTGCGCGATGTCGAAGGCGCGCGCCACCACCGGGTCCTCGTCGCGGAACGCCTGGAGCTTCGGCTCGCTCTCGATCGCGGCGGCCAGTGTCACCGGTGCAGCAGGATTCTGCGGCACCAGTTTCGTGAGCTTGTCGACCTGGCCATAGGGCATCTGGAGGACGCGGCCGACGTCGCGCAGCACGCCTCGCGCCTGCAGCGTACCGAAGGTGATGATCTGCGCGACCTGATCGCGGCCGTAGCGCTGCTGCACGTATTGGATCACCTCGCCGCGGCGGTCCTGGCAGAAGTCGATGTCGAAATCCGGCATCGACACGCGTTCGGGATTGAGGAAGCGCTCGAACAGCAGGCCGAACTTGATCGGATCGAGATCGGTGATCGTCAGCGCCCAGGCGACCAGCGAGCCGGCGCCGGAGCCGCGGCCGGGCCCGACCGGAATGCCTTGCGACTTCGCCCATTTGATGAAGTCGGAGACGATCAGGAAGTAGCCCGCATATTTCATGCGGGTGATGACGTCGAGCTCGAAGGCGAGCCGCTTGGCGTAAGTCTCCTCCGTCGTGCCTTGCGAGAGGCCGTGGACGCGCAGGCGGTTGGCGAGCCCCTCCTCCGCCTGCCGCTTCAGTTCGGCGGCCTCGACCGCGGCCGCATCCGAGCTCGATGCGGCGCCGACGGTGAAGAACGGCAGAATAGGCTTGCGCGTCATCGGCCGGAACGAGCAGCGCTCGGCGATCTCCACCGTGGAAGCCAGCGCCTCCGGAATGTCGGCGAACAGCACCGCCATCTCGGCGCGCGTCTTGAAGCGATGATCCGGCGTCAGCTGCTCGCGCTCGGTCTCGGCGATCAGCCGGCCGCCGGCGATGCACAGCAGCGCATCATGGGCTTCGTAATCGTCGGTCGTCGCGAAATACGGCTCGTTGGTTGCAACCAGCGGCAGGCCCTTGGCGTAGGCGATGTCGATCAGGCCGCTTTCGACGCGCCGCTCCTTTTCGGCGTTGTGGCGCTGCAATTCGATGTAGAGGCGGTCGCCGAACAGGCCGGCCAGACGCTCGCAGCGCAGCGCGGCGAGCTCGGCATGGCCGCCGGCGAGCGCGAGCGAGACCGGCCCGTCCGGTCCGCCCGTCAGCGCGATCAGGCCCTCGGTCTCGCCCTCGAGCCAGTCGAACCTGATGAACGGAGCATGGCTGTCCGGCGATTCGAGGAACGCGCGCGAGTTCAGCCGCATCAGGCTGCGATAGCCGCGCTCCTGCGCCGCCAGCAGCACCACCCGCGACGGCGCCATCGCGTTGCGCGCATTCGGATCCTGATCGCCGAAATCGATCGCGAGCTCACAGCCGACGATCGGCTGGATGCCGGAGCCCGCCATCTTGTCGGAGAACTCCAGCGCACCGAACAGATTGTCGGTGTCGGTCAGCGCCAGCGCGGGCTGGTGGTCCTTCTTCGCAAGCTCGGCGAGCTTGGCGATCTTGATCGAGCCCTTGAGCAGCGAATAGGCCGAGTGAACGTGAAGGTGGACAAATCCGGCGCTCGGCATGATCGCGTGACGGCCTCTTGCAGATGAGATGGAGCGGTCGCCGGCGCCAGGGGATGTCAGGGAGACCACGAGAGCATCCCGCACCGCCCGGCCGACTCGCCTCACAATGGTGGGGCGTCACTGCTCCAGAGTCCACGCCGGAGCGGCCGATCGGACACGTCATCCCGGTTTTCCCCAAACGGCCGCGGCAAGCTCACCGTCTAGAGCTGTGGAATCACCTGAGCCCAGATCGCGATCATCCCGACGAACAGCGTGATGGACGCCAGCGCGGCGGCTTCTTCCACGAAAACCCTGAACATGGCCTGCTCCCTTTGTTGGAACGTATGCAGAACATTGTTCTTTCTTTGTTCTCGGGAGTCAAGCTGTCCCGCGCCTTCCAAACGGGAATGGTTAACTCGTTGATTTGACGTAATAAAAAAGCCCCGGCGCGAAGCCGGGGCTTTTCGACGAACGCTTCCTGAGAAGCGGTTCGTCTCAGTAGCGGGTCAGCATCGGGCCGCCGAACTTGTAGTTCAGGCGGACGAGGCCCATGTCGACGTCCTGACGGACGCGATCGGTCGCCGGGATGAGCGCGAACGACACGTCCTTGTCCTGCAGGAAGATGTGGTTGTACTCGACGCCAACCGACCAGTTCGGCGCAAAGCCGAACTCGAGGCCGGCACCGACCGTGCCACCCCAACGCGTCTGGTCGTTCGAGGCCAGCAGCGCACCGGAAGCCGTGCTGTAGACGTCGTACTTGGCGCCGACGACAGCCGCACCGCCCTTGACGTAGAGCAGCACGTTGTTCCAGGCGTAGCCGACCTGACCGGTGATCAGACCGAACGAGTCGATGCGCGAGCGGTTGCGAGTCGCAAACAGCGCGCTGACATTGTCGCCCGAGAAGTCAGCCCAGTTGCCCTGACCTTCGAGGCCGAACACGAACTGGCCGGACTGAAAGCGATAGCCGATCTGACCGCCGACGGTGCCGCCGGTTGCGTCATGCGAGCCTTCGCGGCCGCCGCCGACGACGTCCCAGGTGCTGCGAGCCGAACCGCCACCGCCGTTGACGCCGATGTAAAAGCCGCTCCAGTCGTAGACGGCGGCGATCGCCGCAGGCGGAGCTTTGGTGTAGGGCCGCGCCGCGAGGTCAGCAGCCAGCGCCGGCGCAGCCGCGCTGAGCGCGACGAGGCTGACAGCGGCGAGCAAAACATTCTTCTTCATTCTATTCCCGTTCCAGTTTCTTCAGTAGGCCCCCGGGCCGTTGCGTCGTGATAACAGCGATCGACGGAATTGCTGTAGCCGCGACGCAACAGTCATAGTCAAAGGGCCGCGCTTCATTAACGAACGTTTAGCAGCGCGCGCTGGAAACCCTTTGAAACAAGTGTTTTCATGACTTCCAATGTCGACTACAGGACACAAGCCGCGTGCGCGCGTACGAGCGTCGCATGCACATTCGCGTGATTGGAGAATCGAGATGCGCGGCCGAGTTACTCTTCCCATTGTCGCCACATTTTCGCTCGCTTTCGTCACATTCGTACTCGCATCGAGTGCCAGCACGCCGGCGCGCGCATTCGGCAAGAATCATCCCTTCTGCCTGACCGGTGATGAATGGCCAGGACTGAGCAACTGCAGATTCGATACTTACGCGCAGTGTCAGGCGAGCGCGTCCGGCCGCCCGCTGACCTGCATCGCCAATCCGTATTTCGCTGGACGGAGCGACGATCCATACGCGTATCAGAATCGTCCGCGCGCGTTGACGCCGGGCTACTTCCTGCCGCGCTGAAATGCGCGGCGCCAGCCTCGCGCTGATCGCGATCGCCGCACTCTCAAACGGCGGACGCGCTGACGCGCAGACCTATGATCCGGACTATCCGGTCTGCATGCAGATCTACGGCCCCGTCGGCTATTTCGACTGCCGCTACGGCTCGCTCGAACAGTGCCGATATCTCGCCGTCGGGCGCTCTGCGAGTTGCGTCGTGAACCCGTACTTCGTACGGGAGAAATCCGCCCGCGGGGCGAAGCGCAACCGATAAGCTCAGCCGAGCCGACATCCAGCTCGAGCCAGCCCCCAAAACGACGAAGTGCTCAACTCTCATCGAGCAGATTGCGGACCTTGGCGGCCAGATCCTCGATCGCAAAGGGCTTGGAAAGCAGGTGCTTGCCGGCATCGAGCATGCCGTTGTGAACGATTGCGTTTCGCGTGTAGCCGGTGGTGAACAGCACCTTCAGATCCGGGTGTCGTTTCGACAGCTCGGCAGCAAGTTCAGCGCCGGTCATGTCGGGCATGACGACGTCGGTGAACAGCAGATCGGGAACGAAGCCGTTGTCGATCGTCCGGATCGCGTCCTTGGCGCTCGCGGCTTCGATCACGGTATAGCCGAGCTCGCGCAGGCTCTCGGATGAGATGCTGCGGACGCGCTCATCGTCCTCCACGACGAGAATGGTCTCGTGCTGATGGATTGCACCGGGATGCGTGGCTCCTTGCGGCGCGGCCTGGACGGCCTCCTCGCCCGCGAAGCGCGGCAGATAGATCTTCACGGTCGTGCCGACGTCGACCTCCGAATAGATTTTGACGTGGCCGCCCGACTGCCGCACGAAGCCGTAGACCTGACTGAGACCGAGGCCGGTGCCCTTCCCCACGATCTTGGTCGTGAAAAACGGGTCGAAGACCTTTCCGAGAACATCGGCAGGGATTCCCGTGCCGTTGTCCGTCACGGCAATGAGAACATACTGCCCGGGCGACAGGGCGTACTCGCGTGCATATTTCGGATCGATCGAGGCGTTGCTGGTTTCTATCGTCAGCCTGCCGCCTTTTGGCATGGCATCGCGCGCATTGACTGCGAGGTTGATGACAGCGCTCTCCAGTTGGGCGGGGTCCGCCTTGACGCGCCAGAGGCCGGCCGCCAGGACCGTCTCGAGGCGAATGAGCTCACCGAGCGATCGCTCGAGCAGTTCGCTCATCCCGCCGACCATCTTGTTGATGTCGACGATTTCGGGCGCGAGGGGCTGTTGGCGCGAGAACGCGAGCAGCCTTTGCGTCAAAGTGGCGGCGCGGTTTGCGCCGTCGATGGCGCCCTCGATGAAGCGGTCGATGTTGACCTCTCCCTTGCCGATCCGCCGTTTGGCCAGATTCAGGCTGCCGAGAATCACGGCCAGCATATTGTTGAAATCGTGCGCGATCCCTCCGGTCAATTGCCCGACGGCCTCCATCTTCTGGGATTGCCGCAATTGCTCCTCGGCTTTCATGCGCTCGGCAATCTCGTCGGCGACACGTTGCTCCAGCTCGGCATTGAGCGCCTCGAGCCGGGTGAGAAGCCGCGCGTTGTCGATCGCCGTCGCAGCATGGCCGGCAATGCCGAGCAGTGCGCCCTCATGCTCCGCCTGGAATTTGGCTGTCTCGGCATGACCGAAGAAGAGACCGCCGAGAACCTCGCCCGTTCGCGAGATCACGGGGACCGCCAGATAGGATCGGACCGGAAGATGGCCCTCGGGCATGCCTTTCCGCGGCGCGTTCTTGCCATAGCGCGGGTCCGCGAGAATGTCGTCGGACCTCACCACGCCCGTGCCCTTGAACGTCGGCTCGAACAAGGCGGTGCTGCGGGGCATCGGGAAGTTTTCAAAGGCCGACCGAGGCGCACCGGACAGCGAGTAGAGCATATAGCTGTCACCATCCGGCGAGAGGACGTTGTAGAAGAACGCGCCGAACTGGGCCCCCGCGAGCTCGACGCCGGCGTCCGTCACGATCTGGACGATCTTCTCGAGGTCGCGCTCGCGCGCGACCGATGCCCCGGTATCGTTCAGTATTCTGAGATGACGCTCGGTCTTCTTTTGTGCGGAGATATCCAGCACCGTCCCGATGAATCGAACGGCCTGGCCATTGGAGAAGATGGCCTGACCGGTCGCGGCGATCCAGCGCTCGATACCATCCTCTATTCCGACGGTTCGATATTCGATGTTGTAGTTCGTCGGAGAATGGGGCGACAGGGATGCCGATACCGCCTCGTGGGCACGCTGCCTGTCATCGGGATGAATTCCCTTCAGGAAGGCCCCTTCATAGCTGACCTCGGCGTCCGGCGATAAGCCGAACACCTCCTTGCAGCGGTTGTCCCATCGGAGAACGTCGTTGACGGGATCGTAGTCCCAAGTGCCGATGCCGGCCGCCTTGTTCGCGAGGACCAGCCGTTCGGCAGCCTCCCATGCGGCCTGGTCCGATCGAACGCGCTCGATATGGGCCCAGGATCGTTCTGTGACCTCTGCGAGCAAAGCGAGTTCGCGCGGCGTCCACCGATGCGGGCCCTGATGGTGGATCGCCATCAAGGCCGTGAGTTGCCCCTCTTTGACCAGGGGCATGCAGAGGGTCGAGCCTATCCCGATCTTCTGGAACGCGGCGGCTTCCTCGGGCGCGATCTCCTTCAGATTGTCGTTGATGATGAGGGGTCTGCCGGCGCTCAGTTCTCGCACCGCCTTCTTGCCGAAGTCGGCCAGGCTGTAGTGGCCGAGAATGTGCATCGCACCGGCTGCCGCCCAATCGCCGCGTACGGTGAAACCGTCCTGGTCGGCGTCCATGTCGGCATAAGCGCAGTTGGAAGCGCCCAGATGCTCACCAAGCATCCTTGTTGTGACGGCCATGATGCCGTCCGCATCGCGGGTCCTGGCGGTCTCCCTGTTGAGCGTGTCCAGGAACAGCAGACGGGCTTCGTTCTCCCGCACCGCCATCTCGGCGCGGCGACGTTCGACCGCCGTGCGCGTGCGCTCGGCCACGTCCCGAATGAGCTCGAGCTCTTCGGCGCTCCATTCTCGGGGCTTGGCGTTGTTGAGGTACAACAGGGCCACGACGCCGTCCGGCTCGGAAATCGGCATGTTGACCAGCGCGCGCGCAGAGATGGCCTCGAGCGCCTGAGCGCGGTCGCCGACGCGAGGGTCCTTTTCCGCATCGGCACAGACGACCGTCTCGCCTCGCTTCAGGTCCTCGATGTAGCTGCCGTAGTCGCGGAATCGCAGCACCCCTGCCAGGCTCGAGATGCCTGGCGCGTTCCAGTCGCGGGCGATGGTGATGGTCTCCGCCGCCGGATCGACCGTGCCGTACCCTGCCCGGCTGACGTTCAGGCTGCGGCCAAGCAGCTCCGCCGCCGCATAGGCGAGATCGTCCGGATTGCCGATCTCCCGAATGTAGTCGCCGAGGGTGGCCAAGACGGCGTTACGGTCGACCGAGGGCGCCCCGCTCGCCGTCGTCATCGGTCTCCCCCCGGACAATTCCCTCTCTCCACCAAACGCACTGATGAACCGGTAACCCCAGGGCGGCATATAGGTTCCCGGCCGCGAGGACTGGCTAAAACATGCTTCCGCCACCTCTTGCCAACGGCATCAGCGGATGCAGGCGCTACGACAGGCCGTGCTCGGACGCGCTACCAAAGATTGAGGCATCGCTCGTTGTCGTGTAGCCTCGCACCTGGTCTCACCGTGCGCGGCCTCCTCGCTTCATGCTTGCCCGTATTCTGATTCTTGTTGCCTCGCTGTCGATGTCCGGCACGTTGCATGCCCAGGGCACGCCGGCCGAAAAAGCCGGATTTGCCTCCAGGCTGACGATCTATCTTGCCAAGGGCGCACCCGACGCCTGCGGGCCGGGCTGCGACCGCTGGATCGCCATCGAGGGCGAGATCGATCGGGACTCCGCCCCGCGCGTTCGCCGCTTCCTCGCCGGCGTCAAGGACACGCAGCGCCCGATCTACCTCCATTCGCCCGGCGGCAACGTGGAGCAATCCTACCTGATCGGGCGGTTGCTGCGCGGCCGCAAGGCGATCGCCAGGGTTGGCCGGACGATCGCGAGCGCGTGCGCCGGAGGGACGCAGGCGGATGCCGCCTGCCTGAAGATCAAGAACGCAGGTGGCGAGGTCGAGGCCGAGCTGACCACTTACCGCGCGATGTGCAACTCGGCTTGCGGTTACCTGTTTCTCGGAGCGACGTCGCGCGAGGTCGCCCCCGACGCGGTGCTGGCGGTCCATAGCTCCCGGCTGGTCCTCGCCTTCCGTGGGAATCCACCACCGGAGGCGGTCGCGGAATACAGGCAGCGCCGGATGCTGGCGGCTGATCGCGATCGCGCCGCGTTCATCGCAGCGATGGGCATCAGCCGCGAACTCGATGCTCTGATCCGGACCGTGAAGTTCGAGAACCTGCACGTGCTCAAGCGATCCGAGCTCTATCGTTTCGGCATCGACACGCGACCGCTCGCCGAGACGACGTGGACGCTGGGGAAGGAGGCCCGGCCATTCATCCGCAAGGTCGCGATGCTGAAGACGGAGAACGGCACCTCATTCCGCACAATGGAGTGGCGCCTGTCCTGCGAAAGCACCAAGGGCGTGCCGCTTACGTTCTTTGCGGAGGCCGAGGAGACGACCGCCGGCAAGAGCACGATCGTGATGACCGCCGACGCCGACGCGGACCAGAAGGCTGGAGGGTCTCCGTTGCGGTCCGGCAAGTACGAGGTCTGGCGCGGCAGCATCGACGCCGGCATGATCAAGGCGATACTGGCGTCCCGCACCCTGCATGTCCGCGAAACCACCCCGCTGCCGGACGACAAGACCGACATCACGAATTTCGACATCGACCTGAGAGGCCTGGCCTCGGTGTGGACCCAGCTCAAATCATCCTGTGCCTCGTCGACGCTCAGCCCGATCAGCCCCTGGCCGACGATGCTTCAGCAGGCGGCTCCGTGGCAGGCGAATGGATGGCCCGCGAGTCCCTGGACAGCAACTACGTCCCTCGGCGCAACGCCTGCGGCTGCGCCGTTGCAAGCACAAGGGGAGCAATGAGCAGATTTGTTGATCGATGTACCCGCCGGACGCCGCCAGCCGTCTGATCGCGCTGGTGCGCGCGGGAGTGCTGCGTCTCGACGAGTATGAGACGACGGCCTTCGACCTCGAGCATGCCAACGAGGCGGTCGAGCACGCCGCGGCCAATTGCGGGCCGTTCAGAATGACGGTGATCAGGCCTTGAGCCCTAGGGGCGCGGAAAAGCGCCGTCGCCGTTTCTTTTCGCCAGTCCCGCCAAGCACTTGGCTACTGTGCATGGGGTTGTTTTTGCAGTTTTGCTAATCGAGCTCGATCACCTGGCCGTTCGACAGCGAGACGCGCCGGTCCATGCGGCCGGCGAGCTCCATGTTGTGGGTCGCGATCAGCATCGAGACCCGCGTCGCCTTGACGAGCTGCATCAAGGCCTGGAACACGTGCTCGGCAGTGCCGGGGTCGAGATTGCCGGTCGGCTCGTCCGCAAACAGCACGCGAGGCGCGTTCGCAACGGCGCGTGCGATCGCGACGCGCTGCTGCTCGCCGCCAGACAGTTCGGCGGGGCGGTGGGTGATGCGATCACCGAGGCCGAGATAGCCGAGGATCTCCTGGGCGCGCTTGACGGTCTCGGACTTCTTCAGGCCGCGGATCATCTGCGGCAGCATGACGTTCTCCAGCGCTGAGAATTCCGGCAGCAGCCGGTGCGACTGGTAGACGAAGCCGATATCGGTGCGGCGCAGCTGGGTGCGCTCGATGTCGGGCAATTGCGAGGTCGGCGCGCCGTTGACATAGACCTCGCCGGAATCGGGCGCTTCCAGCAGCCCCGCGATGTGCAGCAGCGTCGACTTGCCGGAGCCCGAGGGCGCCACCAGCGCGACCGACTGGCCGGCCCACAGCGCCAGCTTGGCGCCGTCGAGGATGGTCAGCGGCACCTCGCCCTGCAGATACTGGCGCTTTATCTCGTGGAGATAAATCACCGGTACGTCTTCCGCCCCCTGGCTCTCCATCAGCCCCTCACTCGTACCGGAGCGCTTCGACGGGATCGAGGCGCGCGGCGCGCCAGGACGGATAGAGCGTGGCGAGGAACGACAGCGTCAGCGCCATGATGACGACCGCTGTGGTCTCGCCGACGTCGATCTCGGCGGGCAGCTTCGACAGGAAGTAGAGCTCCGGCGAGAACAGCTCGGTGCTGGTCAGCCAGGACAGGAATTGCCTGATCGATTCGATGTTGAGGCAGATCACGAGGCCGACGCAGAATCCGACCAGCGTGCCGACCACGCCGATCGAGGCGCCCGTGATCAGGAAGATGCGCATGATCGAGCCCTGCGAGGCGCCCATCGTGCGCAGGATCGCGATGTCGCTGCCCTTGTCCTTCACCAGCATGATCAGGCCGGAGACGATGTTGAGCGCCGCGACCAGCACGATCATGGTCAGGATCAGGAACATCACGTTGCGCTCGACCTGGAGCGCGTTGAAGAAGGTCGAGTTGCGCTGCCGCCAGTCGACCAGGAACACCGGCCGGCCCGCCGCCTCCGTCACCGCCTTTCGGAAGGCGTCGATCCTGTCGGGGTTGGTGGTGAACACCTCGATGGAGGTCACGTCGTTGCTGCGGTTGAAATAGGCCTGCGCTTCGGCGAGCGGCATGAACACGAAGCCGAGGTCGTATTCGGACATGCCGATCTCGAACACTGCGACGATCTTGTACGGCTTGATCCGCGGCGTCGTGCCCATCGGCGTCACCGCGCCCTTCGGCGCCACCAGCGTCACGCTGTCGCCGGCATGCAGCGACAGCTGGTCGGCGAGGCGTCGTCCGATCGCCACGCCCTGCCCCTCGTCAAAGCCCTCGAGCGAGCCCTGCTTGATGTTCTTCGCGATCGAGGTGAGGTTGTTGAGGTCGTCGGAGCGGATGCCGCGCACCAGGACGCCCGAGGCGTTCCACGGCGACGATGCCAGCGCCTGGCCGTCCACCACCGGGGCCGCGAGGCGGATGCCCTCGACCTGGCTGAGGCGATCGGCGACGTCCTTCCAGTCGGTCAGCGGCGATTCCAGCGGCTGGACCAGGATATGGCCGTTGAGGCCGAGGATCTTGTCGAGCAGCTCCTTGCGGAAGCCGTTCATCACGGCCATGACGATGATCAGCGTTGCGACGCCCAGCATGATGCCGAGAAAGGAGAACCCGGCGATGACCGAGATGAATCCCTCCTTGCGGCGCGCCCGCAAATAGCGCGCCGACAGCATCCATTCGAAGGGCGCAAAAGGCGCGGTTTGCACGGTTTCGGTCATGGTCTCATCCATCGCTCGATAATCCCATGATTCGGGGTCAATTGTGGCCGGATTGGCGGCCGCGATATCGCGCGATGAACAATATTCAGCCGACCAGCCTTATCGGCCAACAAGTCTTGCGACCGCATCGGCAGGCAACATGGTCTCGCGGGCGCCGTCGCTGCGCCGCTTGATCTCGACCTTGCCGTCGGCAAGCCCCTTGGGCCCGATCATGATCTGCCAGGGGATGCCAATCAGGTCGGCGGCCGCGAACTTCGCACCTGCGCGCTGGTCGGTGTCGTCGTAGAGCACGTCGACGCCCTTGGCGGTGAGCTCTGCATAGAGCTTCTCGCAGGCCGCATCGACCGCGGCATCGCCCTGCTTGAGGTTGAGAATCGACACGCGGAACGGCGCAACGGCTTCCGGCCATTTGATGCCGGCATCGTCGTGACAAGCCTCGATGATGGCACCTAACAGGCGCGAGACGCCGACACCATAGGAGCCGCCATGGATCGGAACGTCGACGCCATCAGGCCCGGCCACGAGCGCCTTCATCGGCTCGGAATATTTCGTGCCGAAATAGAAGATCTGGCCGACCTCGATGCCACGGGTGTTCACCCGCTTGTCCACGGGCACCTCCTGCTCGAACCGGGCGGCGTCATGGACGTCCTCGGTCGCGGCATAGAGCGAGGTCCACTGCTTGATGATCGGCGTCAGGTCGCCCTCGTAGTCGACGTCCTCGCCCGGCACCGGCAGGTCCAGCACGTCGCGATTGATGAACACGCCGGATTCGCCGGTCTCTGCCAGCACGATGAACTCGTGGCTGAGATCGCCGCCGATCGGGCCGGTCTCGGCGCGCATCGGGATGGCCTTCAGGCCCATCCGCGCGAACGTGCGCAAATAGGCGACGAACATCTTGTTGTAGGCGACCCGCGCCGCAGCCTCGTTGAGGTCGAACGAATAGGCGTCCTTCATCAGGAACTCGCGGCCGCGCATCACGCCGAACCGCGGACGCTGCTCGTCGCGGAATTTCCATTGGATGTGATAGAGATTCAGCGGCAGGCTCTTGTACGACTTCACGTAGGCACGAAAGATCTCGGTGATCATTTCCTCGTTGGTCGGCCCGTACAGGAGCTCGCGCTTGTGGCGGTCGGCGATGCGCAGCATCTCCGGACCATAGGCGTCGTAACGGCCGCTCTCGCGCCAGAGGTCGGCAAGCTGCAAGGTCGGCATCAAGACCTCGATCGCACCGGACCGGTCCTGCTCCTCGCGCACGATCTGCTCGATCTTCTTGAGCACGCGAAAGCCCAGCGGCAGCCAGGCATAGATGCCGGCCGCCTCCTGCCGGATCATGCCCGCGCGCAGCATCAGCCGATGCGAGACGATCTCCGCCTCTTTCGGGTTTTCCTTCAGGATGGGCAGAAAGAACCGCGACAACCGCATGGCAATACTCTGGGAATCACTGATCGCTTGCAGTGAAACCGGATTGGGAGCGAAAACACAAGACCGGGAATGAGGAAAAGCCGCTAACGCGGCGAAATTCCTCATCATTTTTCCGTCGGCTTAAGGTTCAGCTCGAGGTGTGCTTACGGCAATGTGACGTGACGATCAGTCTCGCTTCAATTTCATTCCCGAATGATCCGGCATTTTCTTCATGTCCATATGACCGGAATGCCCGGCATCGCCCGGCGCCTGCGCACCGACGCCCTGGACGTCGAGGGAGACGGCGACCTTGCCGGCCTTCTCGAATTGCAGCGTCACCGGCACCTTGTCGCCCTGCTTGAACGGGCCCTTCAGCTCCTGGAGCATCAGGTGATAGCCGCCCGGTGCGAGCTTCACCGTCTTGCCGGGGTCCACCGCGAGGCCCTTGTCGAGCGCGCGCATCTTCATGACGCCATTGTCCATGGCCATCTCGTGGATCTCGGACTTCCCGGCTATGTCGGCAGATACGCTCACCAACCTGTCCGGCGCCGTCCCCTTGTTCTCGATGACGAGATAGCCGCCGGCAACCTTTGCGCCGCCCGGTGTCGCACGGCTCCACGCCTGTGATATGACGAGATCGCCGGCCTTGACGTCCTCGGCGGCGGCCGGTGCCGCGCAAAGTGCAAGGGCAAACGCAGCAAGCAGCACACCGTTCAACTTGGTCTTCATATCGTTGCTTCCTTTTGCAGACTGAACGTCAGTTTCTTGAGAGTTGGTGCGCCGACCATTTTTCCAGATCGGAAATTTCGGCGGAGCCTTCGATCGTCGTGATGATCCCGTCCCGGGAAATCAGCATCGTCCTGGGGATGTCGCCCTGCCAGGCCGGATCGATCTCGAACCGCAAGCGCTCGACAAAGCCGTCGTTGAAGATGAAGTTTTCGGCCGACGACAGCCCCGCCTTGTCGAGCATCGATTGCGTCGCGGCCGGCAGGTTCGGCACGAGATCGGCGCTGATCGTGACGACATCGATCTCCGGATGGTCCTTGGCAAACTTCCCAAGCAGCGGCAGCTCGACCTTGCACGGTCCGCAGGTCACGCCCCAGAAGTGCACCAGCGTCGGGCGGTCGGCATGCCCCTTGAGCAAGCTTTGCCAGGTGCCTCGTTGGAATGGCTTGAGCGCCGGAGGGGCCCCGAGCGCAGATGCCGATGCGATCAGGATAGCCAGACCCAGAATGGCTGCAAATCGACGTCTCATGGTTGGTCCTCGATCGCTGTGAGACGATAGCCATCCGCCTTCGTCATCCATGACAGGTAGACCTGTTTGCCATTGGAGACGAGCATAGGATGGTCGGAAGTATCGGTCGTGCTCGATATCGCCTTCGGCCGCGACCAGGTCTCGCCATCGTCATGAGAGATCATCATCTGGACCGCCGTCTTCTCGCCATCGAACTCCTTCCACACCATCACCGTTCCCGCCGGGCCGGCGAGCACGAAGGGACGCGTCGGATTGCGATCCGGCCGTCCAAGCGCCATCGGCGCAGAGAACGTACGGCCCTCGTCGCGCGAGTGGGCGTAGAACAATCCCTTCCGCGCCTTCCCGTTCGTGTACCAGGCGACGTGATACGTTCCGTTCGGCCCGATGGTGAGGCTGGGCCCGTGGTGTGGGCAGGCATTGATCTGCCAATCATCGTTGCTGACCCGACGGATTTCGCCCGGTGTCGAGACTGCGGCGAAGGTCATGACCGCGTGATCGCGCACGCCGCCTTCGAAGATGTTCCTGAAGATCACGGCCGGCCGCCCCGGCGCCGCGAATGCCAGTCCCAACCGGCAGCACTCGCAGGTGCCCTCCCGCGCAAGACGGGCCTCGGTGTAGGTGGCACCGCCATCGCCGGACGCAGCAAAGAACAGCGCTGCTCCCTCGTACTTCCGTCCGGCCTCCCTTGCAGGCACACGATTGCGCTTGTCGAGCCATGCCGCGAAGACCGTTCCGTCCTGATCGAGAGCCAGCGCTTCAAAACGCTGGCTCTCATTGCTTGCGGTGATGGGCTTCAGCTCCGCGAAGCTTTTCCCGCGATCGGCCGAACGCGTGTAAAGCACCTGGCCATTGAAGGCTTCGTCCCTGAAGATCGAGAACGCGACGGCAATGTCGCCGTTGCGATCGACGACGATCTTCGGCCGCGCATCTGGTCCCCAATCGAGGTTCAGCCGCTTCGTCGTGAGCTGGACGGGGACCGAGAAATTGCGGCCCGCATCCTGCGAACTCGCGACCGAGACCTGCCCGCCCGCCATCCAGACTAGCCACAGCGTTCCGTCCGGAGCGAATGCGGGCGTCGCCTTGGTCGCACAGCGCAGCGTGGGCTCCTCACACGCCGCTTCGGACGCATGCGGAGCGCGCATCTGTCCGAGCGCCGCACCTTGCAGCAATGCGAGAGTGACGATCCCGAGCAGGCCACTTCGGATCATGGCCATGCTCCCTTCAAAAGCCCGGATCATTTGAACGCCACCTTCATACCCGCAACGAAGGTGCGCGGCGAGCCCGCATAGATCGCCCCCGTCGTGTTTGCGAGCACGCTCGCGGGATTTTGAAGGCCCGCCGCGGTCACCGTGTTGGTGATGTTGTTGGCCGAGGCGACATAGGTGCGGTCGAAGACATTTCTGACTTCGAGAAACAGGTTCAACGATCTGAAGGTGTCCGACACCAGATCGGTCTTGTAGTGCACGTTCAGATTGACCAGCTCATAGCCGGGTGCCTTCAGCAGATTCGCATTGTCCATGTAGAAGGAGTCCTTCCACTGCAGTTCGACAAAGCCGCCGAGACCTGCCAGCGGCCCGGCGAACTCGTCATATCCAATTCGCGCCGTCAGCTCGTTGGGGGAGATGCCGGGAATCTTGTTGCCGGCACGGTTGAAGCTGAACACCGCGCCATTGGTGATGTTCTCGACATACTCGGTGTAGACCTCGTCCAGATAGGTATAGGCCGCCGTGAACCGCCAGCCCGGATAGAACTTCCAGTCCGCGGCAAGCTCGATGCCGCGGTGCTCCGACCGCGGTGCGTTGAATGTATAGGATATGCCGGCAATCGGAGTCGCCTGACTGACGATCTCGTTGCGGAAGAACTCGTAGAAGCCGGTCGCGCTGAGCTTGAGCGTGTTGTTCGGCGTCCAATCGAAACCGAGGTCGTAACCTAGATTCTTCTGGGTTTGGAGCTGGGTATTGTTGCCCGACAAGCCCGTCGGAAGGACGAAGAGGTTCGAAACCTGCGGAGTGCCGTATCCCGTGGCAACTCGTCCGCGGAAGAGCCATTCGTTGTTGAGATTGTAGAGGAGCGCCAACTCTGGCGCAGCATTTTGAAACTGCCGGTCCGCGGTCGTCAGGGTTGTTGTGGTGATGCCGGTGGGACCCGCATACGCATACGCGGTGTTTGTCCCCTTCAGTAGGGTGGTCTCCCAACCAATGCCGGCGACCGCCGTCAGCGAGGTCGTCAGCCTGAGCTCTTCCCTGGCACGCACCCCATAATTGGTCGTTTCGCTGAAGAGATTGCTCGAGAGCCTGCCGAGCGTGGCATTGCCCCCCGGCATCACATTTCGCGTGTCACTCGACGCCGTCAGGGTATTGTAGAAGGCGCCGAAGAACGCGGTCGACTCCATCCCGAAGATCTCGCCGCGCTTGGTGAGATCGCTCATGTAGTTGTACGACGGAAAATCTCCGATCGAACTCGTCGCGCCGGTCGGCTGGCTGATGTTCCTGTCGTCGAACACGAACTGATTACGCCACGT
Source organism: Bradyrhizobium sp. CCH5-F6 (assembly GCF_001556045.1). Classification (GTDB taxonomy): domain Bacteria; phylum Pseudomonadota; class Alphaproteobacteria; order Rhizobiales; family Xanthobacteraceae; genus Bradyrhizobium. Next base: position 11,619 of record NZ_LSIC01000183.1, on the reverse strand, counting down.
CATGGTGCTGTCGAAATCGTGCTCCCACCGGCCGCCGACGATGGTCCGCCGGTCGTTGCGGCCGAGGCCGGCCTGCAGGGCCGTTTCCGTGTCGGTTCCGGCAGTTGCGTTGAAGCCGTTGTTGAACAGCCTGACCGTCCCGCATCCAGGCGCGGCGGTGGTACCGGTGGCACATCCCTGCTGGAACGGGTTGAGGTAATACTGGTTCAGCGACTGCCGGATCGGCAATCGCGTGCTGAGATCGTTATTGATGATCTTGACCGTGAAACGATCGTCCGGCGTCGCCTTCAGCGTGCCGAGGAAGTTGACGGTCTGCGTATTGAACCAGCTGTTGCCGATATAGCCATCGCCCCGCACATCGCTTGCGAACAGCGAGCCCTCGAAATTCCCGACCTTCTTGCCGGCCGCCATATAGTTGTTGAGGTAGCCGTAGCTGCCGCCGTCGACGCCGTATTCGACGCCGTCGATGGTGCCGCCCGGCCGCGTCCGGAAATTCAGCGCACCGCCGGTCGCATAGTTGCCGTAGAGCGCCGACGACGGGCCGCGGATCACGTCGATCGCGCCATAGGCGTGGGGATCGATCAGGTCGCTCCGCGACAGACCGTCCGGCTGCGTCACCGGGAAGCCGTCGTCGAAGATCACGAGATTGCGGATAGCGAAACCATTACGGGCGTTCGACCCGCGAATCGAGATGCCGAAATCACGGGGGCCATTGCCCTGCTTGATCGAAATGCCCGGGCTGTCGCGCAGGACGTCGCTGACCGAAAAGGCCGGGCGGTTCTCGAACCGGCTGCGATCGATGGTCGTCGCGGTCTGGCCGGCCGGGGCCCGATTGAGTCCGTCTCGCGCCGTGGCGGCGGTCGCGGCCCTGTCTTGGGTCGCTGCGCTGACGATGCCGCTCGGCGCAACGGGTCTCACCGTGCGGTCCGCCGAAGCGGCGCGCGGTTTCGATGGCCGGGTTGTCGGTTTGGGCCGGGTAGCCTGCGGCGCCTCGACGGTCACCGCGGGAAGTGCTTCCGAGGCGCCTTGGGCCAGCACGTCTGAGCCGATCGAGGACACCAGCCCGCAAAGCACGGGCAAGCTCGCGCGGCTGATCGCACGAATGCGTAACATCTCTTGAATTCCTGACATCCGGCACCTCGGCCGGTCCATTGCACACGCCACCGGCACGGCAACGGCGCGCGCCAATGGTTCGGTTTGTCGCTACGTCAGGAAAATTGAGGGGGTGCGCGAGCCTGCGCGCTCGAGCCCTTGTAAGGGGCGATAGCGGACGCAGGCGTCGGACGCCACACCACGCGCTGGGCGTGACGGACGGGAATTGCGAGTGCCGCATAGGTCGGCGGATCAAGGGATGCGTTGGCCTGGGCCAGGCAACACAGGGCGCACGCGCCGGCCTGCGCGGCCGGCGTGCCGGTTCGGTCGTTCAGGCCGCCCTGCTCGCTCCCGCTGTGGCAGATGACGGCGGCGGACAACGGGTCGGCCGCGGCCTGGCTGGCCGCCAGACAGGCGGCAATCGGCGCCAGCACCTGCATCGCCAAGGCGAGCAGGACCAGGGGTAAGAATTTTTGTAGCCGCGCGCGCATCCGCCGAACCATTCGTTCGTGCACCAACTAAACACTGCGCCGGGCCCGAGTCGAGGTCAGTTCCGCCGCCTTCTTGGTCCAGCTCAAATTTCGCGGAAACTGTGGTCCTGCCGCCCCACCGGGAAGGGGTGTCCGGCATTTGAGGCAGTCGGGCAATCCTCCCTTACGCACAGATTTCTTTTATTTGTCATACGGTTATACGGTGAACAGCCCGAACATTTCGTCCATTGCTCGAATTTTGAACATTCGTTGCCGAAAATGATGACAAGTGAGAAAAGTTGATCTAGCATCCTCTTGCTCAGGCGCTGACCGCAAGGTCGCAGTCTGGTGGTCCAAGTCTCGGGAGGAGCCCCTGGCGCGCAAAACGCAGCGTCGCCCCGTCAATCAAGATCAAATCTTAAGATCGGGGATAATAGGGTCGACACAATTTTCGAGCGGGGCCATGGCCCCGCTCTTTTTTTATCCGCGCGGCTGAACTGCCGATGAACGCGCCCTTTCATCCAATCGAAGACAGCTTTGAACGCGCGGCCTCGCGTTGCGCCGATCTGACGCCGCTGGTCTATCAACGTCTGTTCGAGCTGCATCCGGACACGCGGGCGATGTTCCGCTCGGACGGCAGCGACCTCGTGAAGGGATCGATGCTTGCGCTAACGATCGAGGCCATTCTCGATTTCGCCGGCGAGCGCCGTGGGCATTTCCGGCTGATCGCCTGCGAGCTCGCCTCGCACGATGCTTACGGCACGCCGCGCGAGCTGTTCACCGCCTTCTTCACCGTCATCAGAGACGCGCTGCGCGATCTGCTCGGCGACGAATGGTCGGCCGAGATCGCGCAGGCCTGGGATACATTGCTCGTGGATATCGCCGCGTTCGCCGCCGCTCCGGACTGACGCTTTGCGCTGCACCAACACAGGTGCGGCGATCTCGCGGTCGATTGCAGATTGAGTGGCAACAACTCTTGTGAGAGACTTTCGGACATCGGTTGCGCAAGCAATGACGCGCCGACGACAAAATACATGGGAGCGAGCGATGTCCGGGACGAAAGATTTCTCGACGACGAGGCGCGATCTTCTTCAGGCGGCAGCGACCGCCGGCGCCGCGACTGCCATCCTCGGCAGCATGGGCATAACCCCCGCACTGGCAGCCGCGGTCGGACGCAGCGAGAAGCCGCTGAAGGCGGCCTTCTCCAACGCGGGCCTCCAGGCCACCTGGTGCGCGCAAGGCAAGCAAGCCGCAGAATTCTGGGGCAAGCTGTTCAACGTCGAGGTGACCTGGTTCGATGGTCAGCTCGATGCGGTGAAGCAACGCGCGGCGATCGACAACATGGCTTCGCAGAAATGGGATTTCGTGGCGATCCAGGCGTTCGGCATCGGCACCCTCACCCAGCCCGTGCAGAAGATGATCGACGCCGGCACGCCCGTGATCGACATGGACACGCTGATCGCGCCGCTCGACCAGATCAACGTCCACTCCTTCCTCGCCCCCGACAACGAGTTCATGGGCGCTTCGGTGACGCAGGCGCTGTGCAATGCGATGGGCGGCAAAGGCAAGATCATCATGACGCAAGGCGCGCTCGGGCATACCGGCGCGCAAGGACGGGCCAAGGGCTTCAATTCGGTGGTCAAGCAATTCCCCGGCATCGAGGTTCTCGACACTCAGCCGGCCGACTGGGACGTGTCGAAGACCGCCCGGCTCTGGGAAACGTACCTCACGAAGTATCCCCAGATCGACGCGGCGTTCTTCCACAATGACGACATGGCGCTCGCCGCCGCCAACATCATGAAGGCCCGCGGCCGCACCAACATCCTGATCGGCGGCGTCGATGCCATGCCACCGGCGATCCAGGCCGTGAGCGAAGGCCGCATGTTCGCGACCGTTCGCAATCCTTCCTGCCGCATCCATGGCGGCGCCATCATTGCAGGCGTAGCGGCCGTGGTCGGCGGCGAGAAGAGCGGACAGGGAATCCCGAAGAACGTCGTCACCGACGGCCCGGTCGTGACCAAGGCGAATGCCGCCGGGATGCAATGGATGCAGGATCACTTCCTGATCTGAGTCTCCAAGACCTGAACTTTCATGACTGCGGGACAACGGCCCATCCTGGAACTCCAGGGCATCACGAAGAGCTTCGGCGGCGTCGAAGCGCTTCGTGGTGTCGACTTCGCGCTTCATCCCGGCGAGATCCACGGTCTCGTTGGCGAGAACGGCGCCGGAAAAAGCACGCTGATGAAGATCATCGCCGGCGTGCACACCGAGTATTCCGGCCGCTTCCTGCTGGGCGGCCAGGAGGTGCATTTCCGCTCGGCGCGGGATGCGCACACCGCCGGCATCGCCATGGTGCACCAGGAGCTCAGCGTTGCGCCCGACCTGACCGTCGCGGAGAACGTCTTCCTGGGCAATCAGCCGACCAATCGCCTCGGCCTCGTGCAATGGCGGCGGATGGCGCGCGAGGCGGGCGAGCAGCTCGCCCGCTTCGGCATCGACGTCGATCCGATGGCGCGGCTTGGCGACCTCCCGATCGGGCTGCAGCAGCTGATCGAGATCGCGCGCGTGCTGTTTTCCGGCGCGCGCATCGTCATCCTGGACGAGCCGACCTCCGCCCTCTCCCCGCCCGAGGTCGAGCGGCTGTTCGCGACGCTGCGGCGGCTGCGCGAGCAAGACACTGCGATCGTCTTCATCTCGCATTTCATCGAGGACATCCTTCGCGTCTCCGATACCGTGACCGTGTTCCGCAACGGTCGGAAGGTCGCGGAGACGGCGAGCGCCGCGACCAGCAAGGGCGCGCTGATCGAGGCCATGATCGGCCGCGGCGGCGAGGCGCTCGAGCATAGCTACACCGACGATCTGATGCTGCCGCAGCCGAGCGACAGCGCAGTGATCCTGAAGGTGGATCAGCTATCCCTCGCCCGCAGCCTGAAGGACGTCTCCTTCGAAGCGCGCGCCGGCGAAGTGCTCGGCATCTACGGCTTCATGGGCTGCGGCCAGCAGGAGCTGTCGCGCATCCTGTTCGGCAAGCTGAAGCCGGACGGCGGCACGCTCGCCGTCGAGGGCACGCCGAAGAGTTTCGCCAGCACGGCGGCGGCGCGACGCGCCGGCGTGGCGCTGGTGCCCGAGAGCCGGCGCGACATGCTGTTTCACCAGGAGCCGGTCTACAAGAACATCTCGATCAGCATTCTGGACCGCATCTCGGCGCTGCTGCTCAAGCCGGCGCGGGAGCGCGACATCGCCAAGCGCCAGGTCGAGCAATTGCAGATCCGGCCGCCGGTGGTCGGTCTCGATCTCGGCATGCTCTCGGGCGGCAACCAGCAGAAGGTCGCGCTGGCGAAATGGCTGACCTATCCGCCGAAGCTGCTGGTGCTTTGCGAGCCGACCCGCGGCATGGACGTGGGGGCCAAGAACGACGTCATCAACATCGTCCGCGACCTCCGCGCCAGGGGGCTCGCCATCATCGTGCTGTCGACCGAGCCGGAAACGGTGCTGTCGCTGGCCGACCGCATCCTCGTGCTCAAGCGCGGCACGTTGGTGCGGGAGTTCAGGAACGAGCCGGTCAGCAAGGACCGCCTGCTGGAAGCGGCGTGACGGAGAAGCACATGAGCAGCGAGACGGCTTTGGCGACAGGACAGCGGGCGCGGGGCCTTGCACCGTTCCTGCGCTCGCAGATGCGCAACATCGCCCCCTTCCTGACGCTGATCTTCCTGACCGCCTTCTTCGCCTTTGCCAGCCCCTCCTTCGCGACGCTCGACAATCTCGGCAACATCCTGACCCAGGTGTCGGTCACGGGGATCATCGCCGTCGGCCTCACCTTCGTGATCCTCTGCGCCGAAATCGACCTGTCGATCGCGAGCATCGCCAACGTCACGGGCATTGCGGTCGCCTATTTCACGCTGCAGGAATCCTACGTCAACATCGCCAACGTCCCCCTGCCCGGCGCGGTCGCGATCATCCTGTCGATCCTGCTCTGCGCCCTGCTCGGCCTCGTCAATGCGCTTGGCCTGACCGTGATCGGCATCCCCTCCTTCATCATGACGCTCGCGATGATGCAGATCGCGGCCGGCATCTCGGCGCTCCTGGTGCGCGGCCAGATCGCCTACAAGGTGCCGAGCCTGATCACGACGCTCGGCTCCGGCTCGATCGGGGGCATCCCCTGGATCGTCATCGTCGCCGCCATCATGCTGCTCGGCGGGCATCTGGTGCTGACCTACACGCGCTTCGGCCGCTACGTCTACATGGTCGGGGGCAATCGCGAGGCGGCCGAGTATTCCGGCCTCAACGTCAAGCTCATCCTGGGCGCAGTGATGGTGATCTCCGCGGTCTGCTCCGGCATCGGCGGCATGCTCGGCGTCGCCCATTTCGGCAGCGCGCAGCAGAACGAGTTCGACACCTATCTGCTCGACTCCATCGCCGCCGTCGTCGTCGGCGGCACCAGCCTGTTCGGCGGCCGCGGCGGCATCGGCAACACCATCGTCGGCCTGTTCGTCCTCGGCGTCCTCAACAACGGCCTCGACCACGTCAACATCGACAGCTTCCTGAAGATCCTGATCCGCGGCCTGATCCTCCTGGCGGCGCTGGTCATCAACGTCTACGCGCAGCGCTTGAGGGAAAAAGCGGCGGAATAGACGGCGTTCAAAACAAAAACCGCGAAAACAACCCCATGCACAGTAGAAACAGGCAGGAGTTTCAATCGCTTATCAACTCGCAACTGCGCGAGCGCAACCGCGCCCGGATTTGACTCGTCGGGCAAAACAGGAGCACGATATCAGCATGGCCGCGATCGTCGCCTAGGCAGAGCCTCACGGTACCCAATGTCCATCGCGCCGCGCTTCAAGCGACGGCCCCGGCCAGCTCCGGTTGCCAATCCCGCAGTTTTCGCGCGGCGCCGGTGACGTCAGGGATCGTCCGAAACGCCCCAGTCTCCACCATCATCGCCCTTGCCAGCCGTACCGCACGCGCCTCGCTGGTTGCCCGTCTTCGCGGATCCTCGATCAGCTCGAAGTCGATGTTGTGCGCAAGGCCGAAGATGCGGCGGATGATTTTTGCGGCGGCGAAGCCGACCGTGTCGGCGAAGAGGCGCGGCATGTAGGCATGGCGCTCGGCCTCGAGACGTGCGGCGCCCCGCTCACCGGGGAAAAGGGAGACGGGATAGGCATCGCCAGCGGCTCTACTGCGCCAGAGGTGGAGGAATTTGCGGGCGAACTGGTTCCAAACCTGCTCGACCGTCTCCAGCAGCCAGACCTCGAACGCAGCCCGCTCGCCCGACGCGCGCTCGTGGCCGGCGGAGGCGAAATAAGCCATCAGCAGATTGGCCAGCACCGCACCGACGTCAAATCCCATCGGGCCGTAGAAGGCGAACTCCGGGTCGATCACCCGCGTCTGGCTCTCCGTCACCATGATCGATCCGGTGTGGAGGTCGCCGTGGAGCAGCGCTTCGGGGCTCGCCATGAACTTCAGCTTCAGCCGGGAGATCGCGACGTGCAGGTCCATGTCGTCGCGCAACTCCGCAGCCAGGCCGTCGAGATATGGCGTGGTCCAGCGGTTCTGCTCGGCGATGCGGTAGGGATCCGTGAAGATCAGATCCTCTGTGATCTTGCACAGCGCGTGGTTGCCGGCAAAGGCCGCGATGCCGTCTTTCTTCTCGGCGGCGGAGAGCGCGAGGTCGGAGGTGAAGAACAAGGTCCTTGCCATGAACGTGGTGATGTCGTCCACGAAGCCCGGATATTGCGTTCCAGCGACAAGCCCCTTGCGCATGATGATGTGCGGCTCGAGCAGCTCCATCACCGTCAACGCCAGCGTCTCGTTGTGATGCAGCACGGCCGGCACGAGGCCGGGCGCGAGTTCAGCCTGCCGTATCAGCGCCAGGTATTCGTAATGAGCCCGTGACAGCGGCAGCGGCCAGCTTTCACCGACGAGGCGGACATAGGGCAGCGCCTGCTTCACCGCGATGCCGCCCCGCGCACCCTTCACGATGAAGACGAGATTGAGATTGCCGTCGCCAACCTCGGTGATCGCCCAGGACGCCGGCTCGCCGCCCAGTCGGGCGGCGACATCGACCACTCTTGCGATGTAATCCCGCAAATCGGCTTCATGGAGAATTCGATAATCCTGCCCCCGCGGATCGGCCAACGTTCGAGGCGCTGAACTCATTCCGGTCTCCCCCCTCTGCCGGCGGGAGCAGTTGTTCACTCCCATGTCAGGATTTGAGCCGGCCTTCTTTTCGGGGCATCATAGCCACAAAGAACGCTGGCGCCTATCGCGACGATCGTTCGACTTACCCCAGCGTCTCGATGCGCTGCGCAAGCCAGATCGTGTGGCCACCGCAATCGGGATCGTCGGCGACATGCGACACGACGCTGAAGCCGTTCCGTCCCAGGAGCGACCGATATTCGCTTGCATCCAGGCTCGCATGATACAGCGGCTCGCCGCCGAATTGTCCGATCGCCTCGCCATGCGCGGGACCGCTCGTGAACATCAGCACCGCACCTGGCGCGGCGTGCTCGCGAAAGATCGGGAACATGCGGCGCTGGTCCTCGTAGGACAGATGAAAGAAGCTGTCCCAGGCAAGGATGCCGCAAAACCGTCGCCCCAAAGCAAGCTGGCGCATGTCGCCGACGATCCATTCATGCTGCGGGAAATGACGTCGGCACTCTGCGATCATCGCCGGGGCGGAATCCACGCCAGCGACGGGGTGACCAAGACCGATCAGATATCCGGCGATCGGCGTGGCCGAGCCACAGCCCAGATCGAGGACCGGGCCGGCGGGGGGCAGCAGCGCTTGAAAGCGGTCGAGCCAGGCTCGTTCAAACAGCCCGCTTTGGGCGCGACTCTCGATCCAGTCCGATGCCTGGCGCTGGTAGAGATCGATGATCCGGTCGGCGGCTTCCGATGATGTCATGTCCGTTCTCGCGCGGCGCTTGGTCCTGAGATCGTCCGGCTCCGGCCAAGTTGAGCCGAGAAGGGATTTTACTACCTGCTGGCGCTGTCCCCGGCCAGCCCGTCCCACCCCGTCGTTGCTTCCCCCCTGGCGACCGAGACGCTTCGCCGCGAGCGATGATTTGCAATTTCGGGAACTCAAGCGTGTCGAGACAGTTTCGCTCTTCTCGGATCCTCAAGGAGACGCCAATGGCCCGCGGAACGCCTTCCATGACTGCCCTTCTGGCGATGCTGGCCATAGCTGGCTATCAAAACCGCGATAAGCTGGCCGAACTGCTCAAAGGTTCAGGCGCAGGGTCTGCTGGCGGAGCGCCAGCCGGCGGGAGTGCTCAGGAGCCGCTCGGGGGATTGCTTGGCAACCTGGGCGGCATGCTCGGCGCAGGTGGAATCGGGGGTCTGCTCAATGGAGGAATTGGCGAGCTCCTGGAAAGGTTTAACCAGAATGGCCAGGGCGAGATAGCCGATTCCTGGGTGAAGCCCGGCCCCAACAAAGAGATTTCGCCGCCTGAGCTGAAAACTGCCGTCGGCGCCGACGTGCTCGAGAAGCTCGAACAGCAGACGGGGCTCTCTCAAGACGAGATCCTCGCGAGGCTGACCCGGGAATTACCCTCGGCAGTCGACAAGTACACGCCGGACGGACGCCTGCCGCAGGCTTAACTTCCGCTGCATAATGTGAAGAGGTTTGGAAATGAGCATTCTCTGGACGATCATCATCGGCTTCGTCGCCGGCGTCATAGCCAAGTTCATCATGCCCGGCGACAACGAGCCGTCCGGCTTCATCCTGACGACCATCCTCGGGATCGTGGGCGCTTTCGTTGCGACCTACCTCGGCCAGGCCCTCGGCTGGTATCGTCCCGGAGAAGGGGCAGGATTGATCGGCGCGGTCGTTGGCGCGATCGTCGTGCTGTTCGTCTACGGGATGATCGCGGGCCGGCAAAGCCGAGCCGTCTGATAGTCGTGCGTGAAAAGCTCGTCGGGGGTCCGCACTCGCGTCAAGAGATGTGCAGGCCTTCGCCGAGTCACGCCCGGCACCGCCGAACGATTATTCCCGCTCCAGGAAGCTCGACCCGATCTCCGCCTTTCGCTTGATCGGGTCGTAATCGCAATAGACACTGTCTGCCACCAGCGTGTAGCTGGCGCTGACGTTGTATTTGTCGAGCTTCACCGAGTTCAGGCCAATCACCGCAGTGCTCTTGCCCCCGTTCCACCTGAACGGCGTCGAGCTCTTGGACTGCTCGCAGGCCAGCACGGCTTCATTGAAGACATAGCCCTCGACGAACGCCTTCAGCGTGCGCACCTGCACGGCCATTTTCCATTCGATATAGCCAATGGCACCGAGGCCGGCGACGATCAGCACCAGAAGCGCGACGACGATACGCTGAAAAGTCATTCGATGTCCCCCGGGACGCACGCCAGATAACGGATGCTTTGAAAAGCACAAAAGCGTAGCAGAAATCCAGCCTCCCGCCAGACCGCTGCGCAAGGGAGACGAATCACAGGGGGCACGCCGACACGGCGTGCCCCCTGGCTGGACGGCACCGGGGCACGAGGCCCCTCTGTCCACTTACGCCACGTGCGGGAGGGATAGTTGAGGCTGGGCCTGATCCAAAGGATTGGTGATGATCGAGCCACCGTGGCCATCTGCGGCGAGCGCGAAATCCGCGGCACTGTACTGGCCGAGCAATTGAAGCGAGGCGCTATGGTTGCCGTCGGTAATCGTGAGCGTGCCCCCAGTGTTGCCTTCGTTCGCCGTGTAGGCGAGTGAGGTCGCCTCGCCGAAGGCGATGTCGCCGAGATCGAGCTCCACGCCATCCTGCCATCCCGAGATGGTCCCGCTGAACGCCGACGACTGGTCGAGCACGAGCTTGGCGGACGCACCGCCGAACGTCACGTCGGTGAGCGTGCCACCCGCGTGGACGTATTCGAGCCCTTGCGCACCGATCGTGGTGCGAACCGCGCTGGCCCCTGCACCGACGTGCTGTATGCCGGACACGATGGTGGTGTCGCTCGCCGCGCCCCATACATACTGCCCGCCGCTGCCGATCACGGTCAGGTCGGCGGTGCCGTCATAAACGATCTGCTTCCCACCCAGGATCGAGGTGCCGGCAACAGTCCCGCCGGTGTAGATGTCCTGCTCGCCGCCGGCCACAATCGTGGTCGTTGCGGCGGTGCCGCCGTTGCCGATCACCTGGAGACCAGCGATCACGGAGCCGCTGGCGGTACCGTAGACGTAGTCCGAAGCGCCGCTCGCCACGGTGCTGCCCTGCTCTGTCCCCCAGTTGATCTGCGCGCTACCGGCCTCGAGCGTGATGTCGACGACCGTGCCGCCAGCGTAGACCTGCATGTGCGCGCCACTTCCGATGACGTAGTCCGACGCCGTCCCGTAGACGTATTGATGACTGCCGGCGCCAAACGTCCGCCCTTCCGCCGCCCCGTACACGTAGTTCGACACGCCGGTATTGCCCGCGGCATCTGCCACCACGAGATCGAAGGCGGTGTTGAACTGCTCCCAGGACAGGCTGGCGCTCCAGGCCCCGCCGGCGCCGACCGTCGTCGTCGAAACCCAGCCATTTGCTGACGTGCCGTCGCGCAGCGTGAGGGTCTGCCCGGCCGTATCGACGTCCACCGATCCGGCGATCATTGCGGTCCAGGGGTCCGCCGCCGACACGGAAGACAAGACCGGCGTCGGCTTCACTGTATCGACGGCAAAGACCTGCGCCTTGACCTCAGCTCCGCTGGCATCCTGCCAGGTCACGACGAAGCGACCGTCGGCATAACCGGCGATCGAGGGATGCGACTGATCGGAGGCCGTGCTGGTGTTGACCAGCAGTTCGCTTCCGACTCTCTGCCCGTCCGCGGTGAACACCTGCAGCTTGATGCTGCTGCCGCTGGTGTCCCCGCCCGTGCCGCTCCAGTCCTGCCAGGCAATGGCGAAATCGCCGTTGCTGAGCGCGGTGACCGTCGGCGTGAACTGCGAGTTGGCGGTCGTGGTGTTGACAAGGAATTCCCCCCCGACCCTGCTGCCGTCGGCGGCGTAAATCTGCGCCTTGATGGCGCTGCCACTGCCGTCGCCGCCCGCCTGACTGAAATCGTACCAGGTCACGACGAAGCCGCC
>NZ_LSIC01000182.1 GCF_001556045.1 Bradyrhizobium sp. CCH5-F6 | reverse complement strand
CCGCGAGCCTCGCGTCCGGAGCGCGCCGCGGCCTGCTCCTGAAGGGAGGAGCCGTTCTCGAGCGCTTGCGCGACGTTACCGTCGCTTGCTTCGACAAGACGGGGACGCTCACCGCGGGGAAGCCAAAGGTCACGGACGTCGTCGGATTCGGTCACGGGGAGGTCGAGATCTTGTCCGTTGCCGCATCGCTCGAGCGCGGCTCCAGCCATCCTCTCGCGCTTGCAATCCTGCAGGCGGCCTCCGACAAGAGCGCTCGGCCGCAGCATGTCGAGGACTTCGTAAATCTGGCGGGAGAGGGCGTCAGGGCAGTTCTCGGGGGGCGTACGGTCTTTCTTGGCTCGCCCGCTGCGGCCGAACGGATTGCCCCGCTTGCCGAAGACCAGAGAAAGCTCGTCGAGGCGCTCAACGAAGGGGGGAAGACGGTATCGGTGCTCGTCGTCAATGGCGAGATCGCCGGTTGCATCGCCATGCGGGACGAGTTGAGGAGCGATGCCGTCGCGGCGCTGCGGCGCCTGGCCAACGGCGGGGTCCGGTCTGTGATGCTTACGGGCGACAATCCACGCACCGCCGCCGCGCTCGCGCGCGATCTCGGCATCGATCATCGTGCCCAGATGATGCCGGAGGACAAGCAGCGCACCGTCGAGGCCTACAAGAACCAGGGGGAGGTCGTTCTCAAGGTTGGCGACGGCATCAACGATGCGCCGGCTCTGGCCGCCGCCGACATTGGCGTCGCGATGGGCGGCGGCACCGATGTGGCGCTCGAGACCGCGGATGCCGCGGTTCTTCACGGGCGCGTCGCCGATGTGCCGGCCATGATCGAACTGTCCAGACGGACGATGGGCGTCATCCGGCAGAACATCTCGATCGCACTGGGACTGAAGGCGGTTTTTCTGGTCACCACCATCGCCGGGATCACCGGACTTTGGCCCGCCATCCTCGCCGACACCGGCGCGACCGTTTTGGTCACCATGAACGCGCTGCGGCTGCTTTCGATACCGGGCCGCGGTAGAGCGGGCGAGGGGGCGTCCACATGACGGCCAACAGGGTCCAAACCAGCGACCGTGACCTCCGCCTCGACCTGTTTCGTGGACTGGCCAACTGGGCGATCTTCGTTGACCACGTTCCGAACAATGCGGTCGCCTGGATCACGGCCCGAAACTACGGTTTCAGCGATGCTGCCGAGCTGTTCGTGTTCGTGTCCGGATATACTGCCGCCTTCGGCATTCTCGGCAGAGCCTGGCAGCTCTACGTCGCCTACCTCCTGCTTTTCGTCTTCTACGTCGTCACGATCGGATACGTGGCGCAGCGGTATGGCCACGCCCACCTGCTCGACGAGTTCAACATCCGGCTTCTCATTCGGGATCCGGTCGAGTTCCTGAAGCACGGACTCCTGCTCGAGTACAAGCCGCTGAACCTCGACGTCCTGCCGCTCTACATTGCGTTGATGATCGCGTTTCCACCGCTGCTTTGGGTTCTTATGAGGTGGCCCAACGTCGCGCTGGCGATCTCGGCAGGCGTCTACGTCGCCGCACAGACCTGGGGATGGAATCTACCGGCGTATCCCGCCGGCCACTGGTATTTCAATCCGTTCGCGTGGCAGTTTCTGTTCGTCATCGGTGCGTGGGCCGCCGTCGGGGGCGCGGGTGCGGTAAGGGCGCTCATCAACTCGAAGACAACACTCGGTGCCGCCGGCTTCCTTCTCCTGTTCGCCGCCATCGTCACGCTCGCGGCGCGGACCGGCAATCATAACCTGATCCCCGAATCCGTCCGCTCGGCGTTTATTCCGAACGACAAAACGAATCTGGCGCCGTACCGCATCGTCCATTTTCTCGCGCTCGCGATCCTCGTCTCACGGTTGATTCCGAAGGAGGCGCCGTTCCTGTCGGCTCCTTGGCTTCGGCCGCTACGGCTGTGCGGAGAGCGATCGCTCGAAGTCTTTTGCGCGGGCGTATTCCTGGCGTTCGTCGCTTACTTCGCCATCGACCTCGTCTCCGAGTCGCTCGCCTTCCAGATCGTCGTCAGCGTCGCGGGCATCGGCATCATGATCGCCGTCGCCTATTTCAAGACATGGACCCGGGACTATCGCGCCGCAACCGGCCGAAAGACCCGTCGAGCGCGACATTCAGCAGCCACGACTGGCACGAAGGGAGCGATGGGATGGGTTTCGATCAATACCACGAACCGCCGCAGGAGCTTTCGCAAGAGGTCCGCACCTTCGCGCGGATGATAGCTTCGCTGATCGAAGAAGCCGAGGCCATCAATCGGTACGAACAGCGGATGTCCGTCGAAAAGGACAAGACGGCGAAAGCCATCATGGCCAACGCGCAGAAGGAGGAGTTCAAGCATTTCGGCATGAACCTCGAATTCCTGTTGCGACGCAAGAAGGAGTGGCGCGAGGAGCTCAAGGGAATCCTCTTCACCGAGGGCGACATCGTCAAGCTCGGCGAGAAGGCCGAGAAGGCGGTCGAGTGATCGCATGACTGCCGGAGCAGCCGGAATGGAACGACGTGGAGACCCGCGCCGAAGGGTTCTTAAGAAGGGATCGATCGAGTTCGGAAGCTCCGCGATCGATTGCTCTATCCGGAACCTCAGCGATCGGGGCGCGATGTTGGAGGTCGAAAGCCCGCTCGGCATCCCCCGTGATTTCACGCCTGTGGTGCCGGCGGACGGGACACGGCGCGCCTGTCGGGTCGCGTGGGTTAAGGAGAAGCGGTTGGGCGTGGAGTTCGAAGAGTGTGGGTAATCCGGCGGTGGAGGCGCAGATGAGGAAGCATGCGGTATTCCAGGCGCTCGGAAGCATATTGGGTTTGATCGCTATAGTAGGCGCCGTCGAAGCGCGGGGCAGCATCGCGAGCGAGCGTCCCTATGCCGCTGAGCACATCGATCTGCTCCCAGCCGATATCCGTCACGGTCTGATCCGTCTGGAGCGTCAATGCGGCGGGAAAGCCGCAGCGACGCACTACTTTTCCACCACCATCGGAGCCGGCGGGTTGCACTTCAGGTCGCTGCATTTCGAAAATTTCGCCTGCGAGCAGCGAGAGGCGATCTGTCGGGCCGATCAATGCCTTCATGAAGTCTACCTGGAACGGGCCGGCCATTCGCGCCGGGTCTTCAGCGCCTATGTCGACGACATAAAGCTGATCAACGAGGCCGGGATCGTCGGACTGCAGTTCGCGGGAGACCGGCCGGCTATTCTACGTTGGAACGGACGCACATTCGTGCCCGTTCATTCATTCGGAAAGGGTGTCGAGCGGTGACGACGTCGATCATCTCCCATCTTCACTTCGGTGGCGCTGATATCTCCCTCTGGAAGAGGTTCCGGCTATTCTTCACCGTGGGAGTCGTTGTGCTGCTTCTGAGCGCAGCGAAGGTCGCGGTCCACTACTTCGGACTCGAGTTCCTCGATCTCAACCGTCTGCTGACCAGCGGCATCGGCGGCTCCGTCTTCATCGTCGGCTTTCTGCTGTCGAGCATCCTTCAGGACTACAAGGAGGCGGAGAAAATTCCGGCCGACCTCAGGAATTCCATCGAGGCCATCGACGGCGATCTCGCGTGCTTCGCGCAGACCAACGATGCCTTCGACCTACAAAAGGCTCGGCAGTTGCTGCTGGCCGTCATCGACAGGCTTCGCGAGGGTCTCGGGCACAAAAACGGCCACAAGGACGTTCCTCCCGCCCTCGATGAGCTGGCCAAGCTGACGCCGATCTTGGGTCGGCTCGAGAGCATGGGTATGGCCGCGAATTTCGTCGTTCGCCTCCGGACAAATCAGGACGTGATCCGGAGAGCCTTGCTCCGGATCTACACCATTCAGCGCGTCGAGTTCGTGCCGTCCGTCCACGTTCTGGTGCAGACCCTCGTCGGGTCGATCGTGCTCCTTCTGCTGCTGTTGAAGACCGAGGGCGATCCCGCTTCCGCGCTGCTATTCGGCTTCATCACTTACATGTTCGTCTACGTCCTCTACCTCGTTCGGCTCCTCGAACAACCCTTCGCCAAGGGACACGGCTCGGTGGACGACGTCAGCTTCTTCCTGCTCGACGAGCTCGAGCGAAACCTCCGCCGAGCGCTAGAAGATCCGGACGACCGCGCGCAGAAGGCGGCTACGACCGGAGATTGAGACATGCACGGAGGAGGAACCGTCGGAACGGCTGGCGCCAGGCACGCGACGAGGCTCGCCTGGGCGCTCGCACTGACCGCGACATACATGATTGCGGAGGTCATCGGAGGACTGGTGACGGGCAGCTTGGCGCTGCTCGCGGACGCCGCCCACATGCTCACCGACGTCGGTGGTCTCGCGCTGGCGCTGCTCGCGATCCGCTTTGCCGCACGCGAGGCGACGCCGCAACGCACCTTCGGCTACCTCCGGATGGAGGTCTTGTCGGCATTGGCCAACGCCAGCGTGTTGCTGCTGCTGACCGTCTACATCCTGTACGAAGCCTATCAGCGCTTCCTATCGCCACCCGAGGTACTGAGCGGGCCGATGCTTATCGTCGCCGCTATCGGCCTCGTCGTCAATCTGGTCAGCATGTGGCTGCTCTCGAGCGGCTCCTCCGAAAGCCTGAACGTCAAGGGCGCGTACTTCGAAGTGCTGAGCGACATGCTCGGATCGATCGGCGTGATCGTTGCCGCTCTGCTCATGATGTGGAAGGGGTGGGCGCTTGCCGATCCCATCATCGGTGCCGGTATCGGATTGTTCATCGTGCCCCGGACGTGGTCGCTCCTCAGCCAGGTGACCCACATCCTGATGGAAGGAACTCCACCCAACGTCGATATCGGCGCCATCGAAAAGCAGCTACTCGCCATTCCGGGAACCGTCGCCGTCCACGATCTGCACGTCTGGACCGTGACGTCCGGCTTCGACGCCATGAGCTGCCACCTCGTCGTCGCCGACATGTCGGCCGGGCGTGCGGCGCTGCGGGCGGCCCGCAACCTGATGAAGAGCGACTTCGGCATCGAGCACACGACAATCCAACTTGAGGACGAGGCCATGAGAGCCGAGGAGACCGTGCTCCATGTCTGAGGCAGGTGATCGCAGCGCCGGCGCCGCCGACCATGACTACCGGCGTCATGGCCGCCATGATCATGGCGGCGAGCAGCATGGCCATGATCACGATCATGGCGGGCTTGGGCATGTCCATGCTCCGGCGAGCTTCGGCAAAGCTTTCGCCATCGGCATCGGGCCGAACACCGCCTTGGTCGCGGCCGAAGCCGTCTATGGCTACCTCGGGAACTCGACGGCGCTGCTGGCGGACGCCGGGCACAATCTGAGCGACGTACTCGGCCTGGTCGTGGCTTGGGCCGCGTCGGTCGCAGCGAAGCGGGCGCCCAGCGGTCGCTTCACCTACGGTCTGAAGG
>NZ_LSIC01000181.1 GCF_001556045.1 Bradyrhizobium sp. CCH5-F6 | reverse complement strand
GCCACCGCCTGCGGCACGTCCGGCGGCTCCACCGCCCACGCCGGCGACACCTCCTCCGCCCGCGGCACGTCCGGCCACTCCGCCGCCACCCCCGGCAGCGGGTCCGGCGGGCCGGCCTGCGCCTGCGCCCGCGGCGACACCGACGCCCGCAGCACCGCCCCCAGCCGGTGCGCCTGCGGCGCGTCCGGGGTCCCCGGCGCCAGCAGCCACCCCTGCTCCGACAACGACACCCGCACCGACGGCAACACCTGCGCCAACCGCCACCCCGGCTCCCGGCAGCACGCCTGGCGCGCCGCCAGCCGGCCGCCCCGGCACACCGCCGCCCGGACGTCCCGGCGCCCCGCCGCCGGCCGGATCTCCGGCTCCCGGTGCCGCGCCCGCTCCGACGGCGACGCCAGCTCCCGGTGCCACTCCGACAGCGCCGCCTACCCCGGGCGCGACGCCCGCCCCCGGCGCGACGCCATCGCCGACGGCTACGCCGGCCCCGGGTCCACAGGGTGGAACACCTCCGGCCGGCGCACCCGCAGCCGGGACTCCGGCTGTGCCGCCGCAGGCTGGTGGCCCGGCAAGGCCGCCGGCGCCTCCCGCCGGCGCCGCGGCGCCGACCGTCGTGCCCGGCACGCCAGCCGCAGCGCCGCCGCCCGACAGAGCGCAATACGCGCCGCCCACAGTGAGGCCAGCCTTCCGCACCGCGCCGACGGTCTCAGCCCCGTTGCCGCCGGCGCCGCGTCCGCCGCAGCGTGACCTGACGCCGCTCGCGGTCGGCGCAGGCGTGGTGGCCGGCGCCGTGATTGGCGCCACCATCGCCGACCTGCACAACCAGCGACGCGAGACCATCGAAGGCGGCCGCACCGTCTACACCGAGCCGGACCGCATCATCATCCGCGATCCGGGCGGGCAGGCCTATGTCCGTGGCAACGATCTCTATCGCTTCCGCTACGGCGCCCGCGACATCCGGACCGACACGATCGGCGGCGAAACCCGCACCGTCGTGATTCGTCCCGATGGCAGCGAGATCATCACCGTGGTCGGCCCCGACGGTCGGCTGATGCGGCGCATCCGCAGGGACCCCGCGGGGCGCGAGGTGATCATCATCGACAACACCTATCGCGATCCGCGATCGGTCGGCGGCTTCTATGTCGACGTGCCGCCGCCGGTGGTCAACATCCCCTATGATCGCTACATCGTCGACGCCCAGGAGGCGTCCCCGGACGTGATCTACGCGACCATGCAGGCACCGCCGGTGCAGCGAATCGATCGGCGTTACTCGCTCGACGAGATCCGCTACAGCCCCAATGTCCGCATGCAGATGCCGAGCATCGACGTCAACACGATCAACTTCGAGACGGGATCGTGGACCATTCCGCCGGACCAGGCCGCCCGGCTGCAGGTGATCGCCGACGGCCTCAACCAGGCGATCCAGCGCAATCCGCGCGAGGTGTTCCTGATCGAGGGCCACACCGACGCGGTCGGCAATGAGGTCGACAATCTCTCTTTGTCGGACCGCCGTGCGCAATCCGCGGCCGAATTGCTGACGCAGCAGTTCGGCGTGCCCGCCGAGAACCTGACGTCGCAGGGTTACGGCGAGCAATATCTGAAGGAGCAGACGCAAGGGCCAAGCCTGATCAACCGGCGCGTCACGGTCCGCCGCATCACGCCGCTGCTCAACGGCGGCCAGGCCTCGCTGCCGCCGCCCCCGCCCGGCACCGCTCCGCCGCGCTGAGGCATCAGCCACGAACGCAAATGGCCGGGAGCGATCCCGGCCATTTCATTTTGTGTTACGCACTCATCGCTTCCGACGGCACGCAGGCCTCGCAAACCGCCGCAACGTGCCGGTGATCGGTGCCGCAACAGCCGCCGAGAATCCGCATTTGCGGAAACGCGCGCCTGAGCGAGAGATAGCGGCGGCCGAGATCGAGGGGATCGCCGCTGTCGAGCGTCTCCGACTCGTCAAGCTCGGCATGACTCTTCGCCGATGCATTGGCCCTGATGCCGTGGATGCGCTGGACCCACGATTCGCCGGCCGCGAGTGCGCCGTCGAAATGGGTCGGATGCGCGCAGTTGATCAGGAAATATTCGCATGCACGCTCCGTTGCGGCGTCGACGGCTTCGATCGCCTCGCGCAAGGACTCTCCCCGGACGAGGCGGCCGTCGGTCTCGACCGTGAAGGAGATCGCGACCGGAATTTTCTGGCCCGTGGCCGCACGCACCACGCCGACGGCTTCGTTGATGCTGTTCAGCGTGAACGCCGTCACCATGTCGGCGCCGGCCTCTGCGAAAGCCGCGATCTGAGCCGAGTGGTAGGCTTCCGCTTCTGCGGCGTCCATGTTGCCGGCCTTGTAACCGTCGCCCCGCGGACCGATCGCGCCGTTGATCACGCATGGCGTGCGAGGCGTCTCCCATGCGCCGCGCAATTCGTCGAGAAAGCGAATTGCCCCCATGTTGACGGCCTTGAGCGCGGCCGCATCGTAGCCGAGCTTGGCGGCCCAGTCAGGGTTGGCGCGCCAGGTCGGGCTGTCGAGCACGAAGCCGAGCCCGCGCTGCCGCGCGATGCGGAGATAGGCTTCGTAGTAGCGCTTCAGATGGGCGCGGCCGTCCGCGCTGTCGAGCAGCACGAATGCCGCGAAGTGGGGCAGCTCCAGCCCCTCGTGAAAGATCAGGGTGGTTTCCATGCCGCCGTCGGTCAGGAAGATGCCGCCTTGGTGCTGCGGCAGGGCGTGTCTGTATCTGGCCATTGATCGCTCCATCATCTGCACGGGCCGCTCCCTTCGTTCGGTCGCGTGATGCCCGCCTTCGGTCGCGGGCAACTGGTGCCGCATAATGTCGCGCTGCTCTAGACGTCTGATGGTGCGGCTGAACTTCCGCCCGCAAACGGATACAAATCAAAGACTTGCGTAAACCAGCGGATCGGCGCGGTTGTCCCACGCGGCAGATTCCGCACCGTTGGTATGGTTTTGGAGGGATCGATGGGAAAGGGCGAAGCGACGCGCGAGCGCATTCTCGAGATCGCGGAAGCGGCGGTGCTCGCAAAGGGCTTCGGCGCAACCTCGATCGACGAGGTCATCGCCGAGGCAGGACTGACCAAGAGCGGCTTCTTCTATCACTTCAAGGACAAGAACGCGCTCGCGCGGGAAATGCTGCGCCGTTACGTGGACACGAACGATCGCCTGTTCGAGGACATCTTCCAGCGGGGGCGTGAACTCTCGGACGATCCGCTGCAATCGTTCCTGATCTCGCTGAAGCTGCTGGCCGAGGTCATGGCCGATCTGCCCAACGGCCATCCGGGGTGCCTGATCGCCAGCATCTGCTACCAGGAACGCCTGTTCGACCGCGAGGTTCGCGACCTGACCGCGCAATCGGTCCGGAGCTGGAATGCGCACTTCCGCGCGATTCTCGACGGCATCGCCGCCGTCTATCCGCCGCGCGAGCCGATCGACCTCGACGATCTCGCCGAGATGATCTCCTGCGTGGTCGACGGCGCGATCATCATGTCGAAGACACTCAACGATCCGAAGCGGCTGGAGCGGCAGATCCTGCTCTTCCGCAGCTGCGTGAAGCTGGTCTTCGCTCCGGCTCCCTCATCGTGAAATGCATGTGACCTGAGCGAGCCGGAGTCGGACCGTCTTGCCGCGTCCGTCTGCGGGAAGAGCGCAATCGTATCGCGGCTCGCAAGCGAACATTCGCATCATTGGCCCGCGGCCAGCCCCAACGCATCGGCCATGACACGGAACACGTCGGTGTTGTCCATCGAGCCGTGCACGCTCTCGCTGCCCGGACCGGTCGCGGTCAGGATGACGTCCTCGCCCGAATGCACGCTGGCGCCGATCATCGCCGACAGATTGCCGGGGCGCAGCACCGCACCCGGAACATCCTTGTATTTGTCGTTGGCCTTGAAGGTCCCGTCGTCGCCGGCCTTGACGGTCGGCTCGTTGGGATTGTCCAGCTTCGGCCGGAACGTCTCGTAGTGATCGGGTAGGCTGGCGGAGAAAATGGCAAGCCGCCGGCTGACGTCGATGCGCGCCGGATAGCCTTCCGCGTCGGGCGCCGGATAGTTGGGAAAGCCAGCCCGATCGTAGACGCCGACGCGCTCGCGCAGCGGCACGTTGGGCGTGGTAGCCATGTCGTCGTTCACCGTGCCGACGAGGCTGTTGGGATGATTGTGGTCCGCCACGACCAGGATGAGAGTGTCGTCGCCGCGCGCCCGCGCCCATTCACGCGTCTGGCGCACCGCATTGTCGAGCATGATCGTGTCGTAGACGGCCCGCTCCATGTCGAGCAGATGGGCATATTTGTCGATCATTCCGGATTCGACCATCAGGAAGAAGCCGGCCCCATTCCGCGACAGCAGTTGCAGCGCCGCCTGCACCTGCTCGGTCAGGTCGGGCTGCTCAGGGAATTTCCTGACGCCGCCACCCTTCAGGAATTTGCGGTCGAGCACACCATCCATGTTGCCGGTGGCGAACAGGCCGAGCAGCTTGCTCGTCTCCTGTTTTGCGGCCGACGCGCTGAGCTCGCTCGCAGTGGTCGCCACCTGATAGCCTGCATCTCGGAACCTGGCGATGTAGTCGGTCTCGTCCTTGCGCTTCGAGCCGACGGCCGACTTCGGCAGGAAATTCGCGCTGCCGCCGCCCATCAGGACGTCCGGCTTCGCCGCAAAGAACTGGTCGACGATCTCGTCATAGGCGGCACGGCGGCGCGTGTGCGCCACCATTGCCGCCGGCGTCGCGTCTTCGATCTCGGTGTTGGTGACGACGCCGATCGCCATGCCGTGCCGCCTCCTGGCAAGGCTGGTGATGGTTTCGACCCGGGGATCGTCGAACGGGCTGGCGCTGCGATCCGCATAGACCCCCAAGGCGTTGACGGCGCTCTTGTGTCCGGTCGCATAGGCGCTGGCCGCGTTCGCGGAATCGGTGATGATCGAATCCGAGCCTGCGGTTGCCACCAGCGCCATATGGGGCATGTCGTCGATGGCGAGCTTGCCGCGGCTCTTGCCCTCCGAGATTCCCTTGGACAGGATGCGCGCTGCGACCCGATGCGCCGGCGACATGCCATCGCCGATGAACAGGATGACGTTCTTCGCCTTGCGCGGACCCGTGTCGTAGACCGACCATGTGACGCTGCGCTGGTGCGTGCCGTCGCTCACGTCCACGACCACGTTGCCCGGCGTGGTCAGCGTGACGTCGCGCAGGATCAGGGCCGACTGATCCTTTCCGTCCTCGCGGTCGATGAAGGCCCCGGCACGGCCGAACGCGGTCGCATAATCCGCGCCGTTCACCGTGATCTTCAAATTGGCGGGATCGACCGGACCGGGGAGCTCGACCTTGAAGTCGAACCGGGCCCCGGCGAGGATCTCGGCACGATCGATCGGATAGACCGTCTGCGCCGGTACTGATGATGTCCAACAGAGGACGATGAGAGAGGCGAGTGCCGATCCCCTGACCATGCTCGATGCTCCGCAATCCGGTTTCCGACAGGAACGGGAAACGTAGCGATCGAGAATGACACCGTCATTAAATTCGTCACCCGGATTTCGCAGCGCTACATCCGAGCCACGAAGACGTCACCCCTTGTCGCTCTCCAGCCGGAAGATCTGCGAGCCTTCGCTGCCCGAGAGCAGGCCGGTCTCGCTGTAGAGCTTCAGCTTGGTGCGGGTGTCTGCGATGTCGAGGTTGCGCATGGTGAGCTGGCCGATGCGGTCGGCCGGCGTGAACGCGGCGTCCTCGACCTTCTCCATGCTGAGCCTTTCCGGCGCATAGGTGAGGTTCGGGCTTTCGGTGTTGAGGATCGAATAGTCGTTGCCCCGGCGCAATTCGAGCGTGACCTCGCCGGTGACGGCGCGCGCGACCCAGCGTTGCGCGGTCTCGCGCAACATCAGGGCCTGCGAGTCGAACCAGCGGCCCTGATAGAGCAGGCGTCCGAGACGCATGCCGCTGATGCGGTATTGCTCGATGGTGTCCTCGTTGTGGATGCCGGTGACGAGGCGCTCATAGGCGATGTGCAGGAGCGCCATGCCCGGCGCTTCGTAGATGCCGCGGCTCTTCGCCTCGATGATGCGGTTCTCGATCTGGTCGCTCATGCCGAGACCGTGGCGGCCGCCGACGGCGTTGGCTTCGAGGAACAGCGCGACGGGATCGGAGAAAGTCTGGCCGTTCAGCGCAACCGGCTGGCCTTCCTCGAACCGCACGACGACCTTCTCGGCCTTGACGGCGCAGTCGTCGCGCCAGAACGGCACGCCCATGATCGGGTTGACGATCTTGATGCCGCTGTCGAGGCTCTCGAGATCCTTGGCCTCGTGCGTGGCGCCGAGCAGGTTGCTGTCGGTCGAATAGGCCTTCTCGGCGCTCATCTTGTAGGCAAAGCCCTGCGCGGTCATGAACGCCGACATCTCGGCGCGGCCCCCGAGCTCGTCGATGAACTGCTGATCGAGCCAGGGCTTGTAGATCTTCAGGCCGGGATTGGTGAGCAGACCGTAGCGGTAGAAGCGCTCGATGTCGTTGCCCTTGAAGGTCGAGCCGTCGCCCCAGATGTTGACGCCGTCTTCCTTCATCGCCGCGACCAGCATCGTGCCGGTGACAGCGCGGCCCAGAGGCGTGGTGTTGAAATAGGTGATGCCGCCGGTCGAGATGTGGAAGGCGCCCGACTGGATCGCGGCGATGCCTTCGTGCACCAGCTGCGTGCGGCAATCGACGAGGCGCGCCTTCTCGGCGCCGAACTCCATCGCCTTGCGCGGGATCTCGTTGTAGTCGGCCTCATCCGGCTGGCCGAGATTGGCAGTGTAGGCGTAGCAGCGCGCGCCCTTCTGCTTCATCCAGAGCAGCGCCGCGCTGGTGTCGAGCCCGCCCGAAAACGCGATGCCGACTTTCTCGCCCTTGGGCAGGCTTTTCAGGATCGTGGTCATGGGGCTTCCAATCGGGTCTCAAGGGCTGGTGAAGGTGCGAACTTGACCGCGCGAATATCAAATTTCGCAGGGCTCGGCACCCCTTTAATGGGCTCAAACCGAGGGCTCGGGACCGGTCTTGCGGCCGAACAGGCGCTGGCGGAGCCGGTAGCCGGGCATGTTCAGCCGGGTCAGGGCGGCATCGACCGCCTCATCCGAGAACCGCGTCCGCGGCCAGCGGTAAATCAGCGCGTACATGAACCAGATCACGACGAAGGTCACGAGGCCGGCGATGGAAACGTCGGTGAAGAAGTGGCCCCCGAAGGCCATGCGCAGCCCGCTCGTCAAGGCGCCGAACACCACTGCGGCAGTATAGGCGAGCGGGCGCCACGGCGGCGGCGCCAGCGCAGCCGGCGCGAGCGTCCAGAACGCGGTCGCACCCTCGCCCGAGAAGAACGAGCAGTTGCGCGCGCAGCCGCCGCGCGGATCCCACCACGGCACGAATTGCTGGTCGCCGGCAAACTCCGTCACCACCACCGGGCGCGGCCGGCCCCAATAGGTCTTGAAGGTGAGGTTGGTGAGAATGCCGGCCGACAGGATGATCGTGACCAGCAGGAACACCATCGCGCGGCCCGACACCAGCAGCGGGCGGTCCGGCCGTATCATCTTGACCACGAGCGCGACCAGCGACGGCAGCACGAAGGCCCAGGCGACCCACATCGCAGCGTCGCGCGCGAAGTTGGCCCAGCCGTTCAGCTTGAGCGGAAACGTCCTGGTCTCGGGGTCGAAGAACAGCGCGGCGAGCTTGAGATCGAGCTCGGGATAGAGGCCGAAAACGACGCCGATCACGAGCCACAGCGCCAGGGCGATGAAGAGTCCAGTCCGGTTCATGGCGCGCGGTTTAGCGGAGAGAGACGGAGATGAAAACCCCGGGGAGGTGGCCATCCTCCGCTGGAGTGGGAGGGTCAGAAAATCACCGCGTATCCGGCCGCGAATTCGACGGCAGCGGTGGAGGCGGCTGGCGCGCAGGCGGCGGATTGCGCCAGGCGCCCGCGTTGCGGCCGGCGATCAGCCAGTAGACCACGCCGGCGGCGATGCCCGCGCCGGTCATGATCTCCAGATGCCGCCGCACGATACCCTCGAACTGGAACGTGTCGGGATGAAAGGGAACGAGGCCGAGATAGCAGGCGAGCCCCACGACGCCGCCGCCGACGGCATAGGCGAGCGCGCTGCGGATGTAGAGTGCTTCGGTGATCGCGACGATCACCGCCGCCGGCACCAGCGCGAAGCCCGAGACGAAGATGAAACCGAAGCCGAGCAGGATGTCGATCGTGCCCTGGTCGACGGGACCGGCGCCGAGATCGGCGAATTCCGGAAACAACAGCGCGACGACGACGATCATGCCGCCGACGAAGCAGGCGGCGAGGAAGCCGATGAAGATGACGACGAGGCGGCCGATCAGGGACATGACGGGAAAGCCAACGTTGTCGTCATTGCGAGCGCAGCGAAGCAATCCAGACTGTCCCCGCGGAAAGACTCTGGATTGCTTCGCTGTGCTCG
Source organism: Bradyrhizobium sp. CCH5-F6 (assembly GCF_001556045.1). Classification (GTDB taxonomy): domain Bacteria; phylum Pseudomonadota; class Alphaproteobacteria; order Rhizobiales; family Xanthobacteraceae; genus Bradyrhizobium. The sequence continues at coordinate 4,417 of NZ_LSIC01000181.1, read as the reverse complement.
CAATGACGAGGATGCGAGAGCGTCGCCGCCATCATCAATCCGTCATCGCCATCGCGCGAAGCGCCTGGCGCTCGCGTGCGCTGAGCTTCTCGGTTTCCGACTTGAGCTGGCCGCAGGCGGCGAGGATGTCGCGGCCGCGCGGGGTGCGCACCGGCGAGGAATAGCCGGCGTTGAAGATGTATTCGGAGAATTTCTCGATCTGGTCCCAGTCCGAGCATTCATAGGCGGTGCCGGGCCAGGGGTTGAACGGGATCAGATTGATCTTGGCGGGAATGCCCTTGAGCATCTTCACCAGCAGTTTCGCATCGTCGAGCGAATCGTTGACGCCCTTGAGCATGACGTATTCGAAGGTAATGCGGCGCGCATTCGAGGCACCGGGATAGTCGCGGCAGGCCTGCAAGAGCTCCTTGATCGGATACTTGCGGTTGAGCGGCACCAGCTCATTGCGCAGCTCGTCGCGCACCGCATGCAGCGAGATCGCCAGCATGACGCCGATCTCCTCGCCGGCGCGCACGATGTTCGGCACCACGCCGGAGGTGGACAGCGTGATGCGGCGGCGGGAGATGCCGATGCCTTCATTGTCGCCGACGATCAGCAGCGCATCGCGCACCGCGTCGAAATTGTAGAGCGGCTCGCCCATGCCCATCATCACGATGTTGGTGACGCGGCGCGTGCCGTCCTCGCGATCGGCCCAGTCGTTGAGACGATCCCGCGCGACCATCACCTGTCCCACGATCTCGCCGGCGGTGAGATTGCGCACCAGGCGCTGCGTACCGGTGTGGCAGAAGGCGCAATTCAGGGTGCAGCCGACCTGCGAGGAGACGCAGAGCGTGCCGCGGTCGGTCTCGGGGATGTAGACGCACTCGACCTCATGCGCCTTCTGAACGGAATCGCCGCTCGGCAGCCGCAGCAGCCATTTGCGGGTACCGTCGCTGGAGATCTGCTCGGCCACGACTTCGGGCCGGTCGACGGTGAAATGCTGGGCGAGCTCAGCGCGAATACCCTTCGAGATCGAGGTCATCTCGTCGAAGCTCTGGGCGCCGCGGAAATAGATCCAGTGCCACAGCTGCTGCACGCGCATCTTGCGCTGCGCCGGCGCGACGCCGATCTCGCCGAGGCGGTCGGCAAGCTCGGTGCGCGACAGGCCGATCAGCGACGGCTTTGCCGGCGGCACATAGGTTTCGAGCGGAGTCTTCTCCACCAATGTTGCGTTGTGCGGCTCGGTCGTCGGTTGCATTGAATGGACCTGGGATAACTGCCGTTTGAATTCGTCATGCCCGGGCTTGACCCGGGGATCCACGTCTTTCGTCAATCGCGGTTACGCGTGGATGGCCGGGTCAAGCCCGGCCATGACGACCGAAATTGTGGAACCGCCCCTATATAGCAACCGGAATTGCCGATTGCGACCTTATCGCCCGCAGCCTTAACGCCTGCGCCTTACCGCTTGCAGTCCTGGGCGATCTTGTCGAGCGCCTGGGCGAGGCCCTTGAGCGAGAAGGTGTCGGTCGTCTCCGTGCCCTTGGCCGACACGCCCTTGACCACGAGATCGGCCGATTTGCGCATGGCTTCGACCATCCGCTCCTCCTCGGCCGCGTTCTTGATCCAGAGGCCGTCGCCCTGCGTGTACATCGCGAAGGCGGCACCGCCGACCTCGACGGTCGATTCCGAGCCCGGCTTCAGCGCGTAGCCGATCATGACCGAGACCTCGTTGTTCACCTTTTCGGCCGGCCGGGTCGACACGAACGCATAGGCGGGATCGCGGGGCCGATTCGGCGGGTTGGTCTTCGAGGACGAGGGCTTTGCCAGCGCGAAGCAGACCTTCTTGCCGTTGGGCGTGGCCGCGTATGCTCCCCAGGTGCCGAACTGGCCGATCAGGGTCGGCTCCGCACTGCCCGCAACCGCCGCGGGCGGGGCCGCCGGTTTGCTCTCTGGCTTCGCGGCCGCCTTCGCCGTCGTATTGGCCGGCGGAGCGGTCGGCGGCTTCGGTGACGCCTTCGGCGTCGGTTGCGCCGCCTGCGCCCACGCGGAATCGGCGATCCCACCGGCCGCCACGCCAGTCATCAAAGCTAAAATCAGCACCCGCCACATGCTGGAGTGGTTCCCTCAATATTGTGACTGGAAGATGGCCCGACCGCGCGTTGTCCCCGGGCAGGGATAGCGGGGAAAGTTCAATTTGGGAAGGCAGTTAGCGGCGGCATCGGCGGCGGCTAGGCCTTGGATCGGGCTGTGCGCTGCTCGGCCCATTGTGTCTCGGTCCAGCGCAGCAAATCCTCGGCGCCGGAACTGCGCAAATGCGCGCCACCGTCGATCACCACCATCTCCCCATTGATGTAGCCGGCCCGGTCCGACACCAGGAAGCTGGCGAGATCGGCGAGCTCGCCATGCTCGCCCGTGCGGCCGAGCGGATTGCGTGAGGCCCAGCCTTCATCGCGGCCCTCGGGGCGGAGCTGTCCGGAGGCGCCGGCGGTCGGAAATGGACCCGGCGCGATCGCGACGGTGCGAATGCCCTTCGGGCCCCACTCCACCGCAAGGCTCCTGGTCATCGCCAGCACCGCGGATTTCGCCATCGCCGACGGAACCGTGAAGGCGCGGCCGGTGATAGTGGAGGTCGAAAGGATCGACAGCACGACGCCGCCATGCTTGCCTTCGATCCAGCGCCTGCCGGCCGCGAGCGTGCAATACATCGCGCCATGCAGCGTCGGCGCCAGGATCGCATCCGCGGCGCGAAAGGAGAGGTGTTCGCTCTGTGCGATGAAGGTCGCGGCAGCGTTGTTGACGAGGATGTCGAGCGGCGCCTCGCGCCAAATTGTGTCCATCATAGTCTCGACGGCAGCGCCATCGCGGACGTCGCAGGCGATGGTGGTGACCTTGCCGCCCGTCTCCTCGCGCATCTGGCTCGCCGTTGTTTCGAGCCGGTCGAGCTTGCGCCCGCAGATGACGAGCTCGGCGCCGAGCGTGAGGAAGCGTCGCCCCATCGCGGCGCCAAGACCGGAGCCGCCGCCGGTGACGAGGATCCGTTTGCTCTCAAGCAGGCCCGTTTCAAACATCGTTTGAATCCTCCTTGTTATTGTTTCGTCATTGCGAGCGCAGTGAAGCAATCAAGAGTCCGTCCCACGGAAATAGTCTGGCTCGCTTCGCTGCGCTCGCAATGACGCGAGGATAGGGCTGCCCATCGCTTTGGGTAAAGAAACCGGATTGTCGCCCGTGCTTAAATCCGGCAGAAACGGCAAAACTATAATTCCACTCGAAACGCCCCAGGTGCCGCCATGAAAGCCATCCTCTGCTCGCAATATTGCCAGCCCGACGATCTCGTGCTCGCCGAGGTGCCAGATCCCGTGGCAGGGCCCGGCGAAGCCGTGATCGCGATCAAGGCGGCGGCGCTGAATTTCTTCGACATCCTGATGATCCAGGGCAAGTACCAGATCAAGCCGCCATTCCCGTTCTCGCCAGCGGCGGAAGTCGCGGGCGTGATCGAGAGCATCGGCCCCGGCGTCACCGACCTCAAGGTCGGCGATCGCGTGGTGGCTTCCTGCGGCCACAACGGCGCGCGCGAGAAGATCGCGCTGCCGGCGGCGTCGATCGTGAAAATCCCCGATAATCTCGACTACGACCGCGCGGCCGGCATCATCATCATCTACGGCACCGCGCTGCATGCGCTGGAAGATCGCGCAAGCCCCAAGCCGGGCGAGACGCTCGCGGTGCTCGGCGCGGCCGGCGGCACCGGCCTCGCTGCCTGCGAGCTCGGCAAGCTGATGGGCCTGAAGGTGATCGCCTGCGCCTCGTCGGAGGAGAAGCTCGAATTCGCCAAGGCGCATGGCGCCGAGCTGACGCTGAACTACGCCAAGGAAGATCTGAAGGAAGGCCTGCGCAAGCTCACCGGCGGCAAGGGCGTCGACATCATCTTCGATCCGGTCGGCGGCGCCTATGCGGAGCAGGCGCTGCGCTCGATCGCCTGGGAAGGCCGTTTCCTCGTCATCGGCTTTGCCGCCGGCGACATCCCCAAGATGCCGCTGAACCTCGCGCTGCTGAAGGGCTGCGACATCCGCGGCGTGTTCTGGGGCGCCTGGACGCGGCAGAATCCAGAGAAGAACCGCGCCAATCTCGAGAAGCTCGTGAAGTGGACGGCGGAAGGAAAGATCTCATCGCATGTCGACCGCACCTTCCCGCTGGCCCAGACCGCGGACGCGCTGAAGGTGCTGGCGGGACGCCAGGCCATGGGCAAGGTGATCCTGCATCCGTGAGGATGTCGTGGCGAATGGTGTCGCAACGCCAGCGCCACATACCCAACTGTCGTCGCCCGCGCAGGCAGGCGATCAAATATTCCGAGACGGTAGCGATTGAACCGACAGGCCACAGCGTACTGGGCGGATTCAACCGTTCGTCGCAACACCCTGTTTATCGCTCACTCGTAGCAATT
>NZ_LSIC01000180.1 GCF_001556045.1 Bradyrhizobium sp. CCH5-F6 | reverse complement strand
GCATCGCCGGTCCCGGCGGCGTCGACTGGAGTTTTGGACGCAAGCGCGACCTTTCCCTTTGACCGACCGATCTCTGCGCCAGGATGCGAGCGCCTGCTACACGAAGAATATGATCGTTGCACGGGTCCGAATTGCGGAGCATGTGCCCTCCCATGTCCGCGACCAAAATTCTCTGGGGGCAGTTATTTCTCGTCTCCATCGTCGTGCTTGTATTCCTCTGGGGTGCCACCGAGTGGACGGCCTGGCGTCTCGCCTTCCAGCCGCAACTCGGCCCAGCCTGGTTCACGGTTGGGCACTGGCCAGTGTATCAGCCGGTTGCGTTTTTCATCTGGTGGTTCCAGTTCGACGCCTACGCGCCCAGAATATTCATCGAGGGCGCCTGCATTGCCGCAGGCGGCGGATTCTCTGCTGTCATCATCGCCATCGCGCTGTCGGTCTGGCGCGCGAGGGAAGCCCAACAGGTCACGACATACGGCTCGGCGCGCTGGGCCGATACACGGGAGGTCAAGAGAGCCGGCCTTTTGGGACATGACGGGGTTGTGCTCGGCCGCTTCGATGGCAGATATCTCCGACACGCCGGCCCCGAGCACGTCCTGTGCTTTGCGCCGACCCGTTCGGGCAAGGGCGTAGGTCTGGTCATTCCGACGCTCCTGACTTGGCCGTTCTCGACGATCGTCCACGATATCAAGGGCGAAAACTTTCAGTTGACCTCCGGTTGGCGGGCCCGCTTTGGACCGGTGCTGCTGTTCGATCCGACCAATCAAGCGAGCGCGACCTATAATCCGCTCCTTGAGATCCGCAAGGGCGACTGCGAGGTCCGGGACGCCCAAAATATCGCCGACATTCTCGTCGATCCCGAAGGCGCGCTCGAGCGCCGGAACCATTGGGAGAAAACCAGTCACTCCCTGCTCGTTGGCGCAATCCTGCATGTTCTCTATGCGGAAGCCGACAAGACGCTCGCCGGCGTCGCCAACTTCCTGTCCGACCCGTTGCGCCCCATCGAGACGACGCTGAATGCAATGCTGGCGACACCGCATCTCGGAGAGCGCGTCCATCCCGTGGTGGCTTCGGCGGCACGGGAACTTCTCAACAAGAGCGAGAACGAGCGCTCCGGGGTGCTGTCGACCACGATGAGTTTCTTGGGGTTATATCGCGATCCCGTTGTCGCCAAGGTCACGGGACGGAGCGATTGGCGCATTCGCGATCTCGTCGACGGGTCCCGTCCCATCTCGCTCTACCTGGTGGTGCCGCCATCCGACATCGCCCGCACGAAGCCCCTCATGAGACTGGTCCTGAACCAGATAGGGCGGCGACTGACAGAGAGCCTGAACGTCGACGGAAAGCGACAAAAGTTGCTCCTGATGCTCGATGAGTTCGCTGCCCTCGGACGACTCGACTTCTTTGAAAGCCAGTTGGCATTCATGGCAGGTTATGGAATCCGCAGCTTCCTGATTACTCAGAGCCTCAACCAGCTTGAACGCGCATATGGGCCAAACCACGCGATCCTCGACAACTGCCACATCCGCATCGCGTTCTCGACCAACGACGAGCGCACGGCCAAGCGGGTATCCGACGCGCTTGGGACCGCGACCGAAATGCGTGCGATGAAGAACTATGCCGGGCATCGCTTGAGTCCGTGGCTTGGGCATCTCATGGTCAGCCGTCAGGAAACATCCCGGCCGTTACTTACGCCCGGGGAAGTCATGCAGCTCCCGCAAAACGATGCGATCGTGATGATCTCGGGGGTGCATCCGGTGCGCGCCAACAAGGTGCGATACTACGAGGATGCACAGCTTAAGAGTCGGATCATGAAGCCGTCCCACGGTAGCTCGCTCGCTTTGGTCGCGCAGCCGGACGATTGGTCCGGCCGGACGAAAATTGCGCCTTCATTCGAACTGCTAGGGAAAGCGAAGCGGAGAGGCAATATTCCCGAAGGGGGCATTCGCCGCGAGCCGGAACTGCCGCAACACGAGGATGTCGTGATCAGCGCACCGCTTGTCGAGAACGAATTTGATGCTGATCCGGATGATGGCGACGCCGATGCCGTGCAAGCGAGGACTCTGAGCCGTTCAATGCAGGGTGTTGCGCGTTCCGTCAGTATCGATCCGGACGATCCGATGGATCTCTAGGCTCGTCGACATGAAAAAGACCCAACTCAGCATCTACCTTGATCCTGAAACGTATGCCAGCCTTGAGGCCTTCGCAAAGCGTCAGGGCAAGCCCAAATCGCTGATTGCGGAAGCTGCGATCGCGTCGTTTCTTTCTCCCGACGACGCCGACCGCCGAGAAGCCGCCATCGCGAAGCGGCTAGACCGGATCGTGCGATTGCTTGAACGGCTTGAGCGCAACGATACAGTCTCACTCGAGACGACCGCGCTGTTCATCCGCTTTTGGCTAACGTCGACGCCGGCGCTGCCGGAGCATTCAAGCGCTGCGGCGCGCGCGAAAGGCGCTGAACGCTACGATCGTTTTGTCGAAGCGCTCGGGCGGCGGCTATCCAGCGGATCGACCATGCTCAAGGAAGTGAGCGCCGATTCCCAGGATCTCGAAATCGCGCTCCGAAGCAAAGGCGACGCCGAGGGGAATTGATCGACCCGCCAATCCCTTCTTTCGCTACGCCAGAGTACGATCGAGGTCGTCGAAGGTTGCGACCTCCATGTTGCTGCTCTTCTGTACTCTCCATCGGAATCAATCACCCCATGGCAAACCTTTGCGATCGTCGTCGCGGTGCCGATCGGTGCGCCTGAGCACGGAGAAGAGCGAAATGCAGTTCGACGGTGAAGTCGATCTAGAAGCAGCGGGCCGAGCCGCGGGGCCCGCGCCATCGCTTCGCAAACGCATTTCCTCGGGAACGCGCAAAGTGACTATCCGGCTCAGCGAGAATATTCATTCGCAACTCGAAGCTGCGACCGAACGTCCAGGCGTGGGCAAAAGCATGGTCGTGGAGGCGGCGCTAGCGCAGTTCATGAACCCGCAGCCATCCGTCGAAAATGCAGCGCAGAAAAGCTTTGAAGCTATCCATGCCCGATTTGATTCTCTGGAGCGCGATTTGCGAACAATCGCAGAGACGGTCGCGCTGCATGCGCGATATCACCTCGCAGTGATGCCACCTCTGCCTCAACAGCAACAGCATGAAGCCTGCCAGCTCGGTGATGAGCGCTTCAAGGTCTTGGCAGAGCAAGTCGATCGGCGTGTCCGGCAAAGCCGTCCGCTTTTGCAGGAGACGATCGATCGTCTCAACGCCACGCCCAACCAACCTGAATCCATAGTCGGCCGGCAAGGACAGCGCGGTCCCGAGCCGGCGCAGATTCGCCGGGACATTGGTTCGAACGCAGATATCGGCCACGAAATGCCCGCTGCCGCCGGGGAGGGCGGCAGCAATCCCAACTTTCGACACCTGCCGAACTCGTTTTGCTGACCGACTTGAACTTGCTGAGGTAAAAGACCCGTACGCCAAACGACCGGCGAATGGGCCGCCGCATACAGTTGAACAGCAGGATCGCGGCGACCGCCACCCCAAAGGTTGGCGCCTGGTCCTTGCCGTCTTCCTGCCATTTGCCGCTGGCTACTATCTCTCTTTCCTCTTCCGAACAATCAATGCCGCAATCTCTCCGACCCTGGCTTCCGAATTTGGGCTAGATGCCGCGAAGATCGGGCTGTTGGCATCGGTGTACTTCCTCGTCTTCGCAGGCGCCCAAATACCCATTGGCGTTCTTCTCGACCGCTTTGGCCCGAGACGCGTCCAAGGCGTGTTGCTGGTTATGGCCGCTGGCGGGACCTCTCTGTTTGGTACCGCGACGGGGTTTTCGGAATTGCTTGCTGGCCGTGCCTTGATAGGACTTGGTGTTGCAGCCTCATTGATGGCAGGGCTCAAGGCGATTGTGATCTGGTTTCCAAAGGAACGTATTGCGCTCGTCAACGGCTGCATGATCATGCTGGGGTCGCTTGGCGCAGTCACCGCAACGGCACCAACTGATTGGATGCTGGAGTGGGTCGGTTGGCGCAGCCTCTTCGAATTGCTGACGTTGGCAACGGTGACATTCGCCGGCGTGGTTTATTTCACGGTGCCGGAAAAAGCTGCTGCCTCTGCAGGCTCCACCACCTTCCGTCGGCAGCTTACGGTATGGTCTGTCTTTGCTGATGCTCGGTTCCTAAGACTTGCTCCGCTTTCTGCTGCCTGTATCGGCTCATCTTGGGCTCTTCAGTCGCTATGGGCTGCGCCTTGGCTTACGGATGTCGAAGGGTTGGATCGGCCAAGTCTCATAAAGCAGCTGCTTATCATGGCCCTTGGGCTGAGTTTCGGAGCTTTGGTGCTGGGTGTAATAGCCGATCGACTGCGCAAACGCGGCGTAACGGCCGACGTACTGGTGGCAGTCCTGGGAGGGCTATTCATTGCGGCTGAATTTGCACTTGTACTCCGCGTACCGCTGCCATCACTGCTGCCCTGGTGTATCGTGTCAGTTACCGGAGCGGCAACGGTCCTCAGCTATGCGATGATCGCGGAGTACTTTCCGCAGGAACTTGCCGCGCGTGCGAACGGCGCCTTGAACCTTGTGCATTTCGGTTGGGCGTTCGCGATCCAATATGGGGTGGGGCTCGTCGTCGGACAATGGTTGCCTCAGGACGGTCACTATCCGGTTGTGGCGTACCAAGTGGCGTTTGGTCTCAGTGCGGCCTTTCAAGCTGTCGCATTACTCTGGTTCGCCGGGCCTTGGATCCGAAATTTGAGCATGAATCTGTACGCTTGGTTTGCGCGTCCGCGTACAGATCGCGAAATAGCATTTGTTGCGATTCCGATCCAGGGCGCGATGTTCGATACTCACGAGGCGACAGAATGGTGATCAAGTAGCGAACAGTAATCTCTAACTCCTTCGGCGCATTTGCGCCATTTTCACCTTTCGCAGGCTTCGGCGGAAAAGTGGTCCGAGTGAGAATAGATCGCTGTCGTGCCTCTGACGCCCCCCAAAAGAGCGTCGGCATCATTCACACGGGACGATTCTCAGGAAGTATCATCCACCCATTTGAAGCACCTCTGGGTTGATGCTTGCCTCAGTCTTCTGCGAGGAACAGGAATCCGCGACAAACGACTCATCCCGACATTTCCTTTTCTGCGCCAGGCTACGACCGCCCTACGTCAGTTGTTGCGTTGAGCCGGGCTCTGGCATTTCTAGTCAACCCACTGAGAGCGCTTGAGGCGACCTCAGTTGGGGGGCAGCGGTGGCAATCCATTCCTATCAGTCCGAGGCGATCTCTCGCGGGGCGCGAATGCTGCGCACTGCGCTTGTCCCCGCTATCGCGCGTTTCCTCGAAGATGAGTCGGTTGTCGAGGTGATGCTCAACCCCGACGGCCGGTTGTGGATTGACCGGCTGTCGAGTGGTCTGATGGATACGGGTGAAACCCTGTCCGCTTCCGACGGCGAGCGCATCGTACGGCTGGTCGCCCATCATGTGGGTGCCGAAGTCCATGCCGGCGCGCCCCGAGTGTCGGCCGAACTGCCAGAGACCGGCGAACGCTTCGAAGGTCTATTGCCTCCGGTCGTCGCTGCTCCGGCATTTGCAATCCGCAAGCCGGCCGTTGCTGTGTTCACCCTCGACGACTATGTCGCGGCGGGAATCATGACGCCGAAGCAGGCTGTAGAACTGCGACAAGCTGTTAGCTCACGCAAGAACATCCTGGTCGCCGGCGGAACGTCAACCGGAAAAACCACCCTCACAAACGCCTTGCTCGCGGAAATCGCGAAAACGTCGGATCGCGTCGTCCTTATCGAAGACACCAGAGAACTCCAGTGCAAGGCGCCGAATGTTGTGGCCCTGCGAACACGGGATGGCGTGGTCTCGCTTTCGGATCTTGTCCGCTCATCTCTTCGTCTCCGTCCCGATCGCATCCCGATCGGCGAGGTGCGCGGGGCAGAGGCTCTCGACCTGCTTAAGGCTTGGGGCACGGGCCATCCCGGAGGAATCGGTACCATCCACGCAGGCAGCGCGCTCGGAGCTTTACGTCGGCTCGAGCAACTCATTCAGGAGGCCGTCATCACGGTGCCGCGCGCTCTGATCGCCGAGACCGTGAACGTCATAGCCGTTCTCAATGGTCGTGGCGCCGATCGCCGTCTTTCCGAACTTGCTCACGTCACCGGGCTCGGGACGTCGGGTGACTACAGCCTTTCAGCATTAGGAGACCAACCATGAACCACCGATTACCTCTCGGCCGCAGTGCCGTTTCGAGCGCGACATTTGCGATATTCTGCCTGCTTTCTGGGCCGGCCTGGTCCGCGGGCTCGAATATGCCATGGGAGCAGCCGCTCAACCAGATCCTGCAGTCGGTCGAGGGGCCGGTCGCCAAGATCGTCGCCGTTATCATCATCATCGTGACCGGGCTATCGCTGGCATTCGGTGACACATCGGGCGGTTTTCGTCGGCTCATACAGATCGTATTCGGTTTGTCGATCGCGTTTGCCGCATCCAGCTTCTTTCTGTCGTTCTTCTCGTTTGGCGGCGGAGTGGTGATCTGATGGATGAGCAGATCACAGGATTTGTCGCCCCCGTGCACCGAGCGTTGACCGAACCGATTCTCATGGGCGGCGCGCCGCGAGCCGTTGCCATCATAAACGGCACATTGGCCGCGGCACTCGGCCTCGGTCTACGCCTTTGGCTCGCCGGTCTTCTCCTCTGGTTCATCGGTCATATGGCGGCTGTCTGGGCCGCCAAGCGCGATCCAGAGTTCGTCGAGGTCGCGCGCCGACACGTACGTATTCCCGGTCACTTGTCTATGTGAGTTCTCCCATGATGAATCTTGCCGAGTATCGCTCCTCGAATGCGCGCTTAGCCGACTTTCTGCCCTGGGCCGCCCTGGTCGACGAGGGCATTATCCTCAACAAGGACGGCTCGTTTCAGCGGACCGCAAAATTTCGAGGACCTGATCTCGACAGCGCTGTACCTGCCGAGCTTGTTGCTGTCGCAGCACGTTTGAACAACGCCTTGCGTCGCCTTGGGTCCGGTTGGGCGCTCTTTGTCGAGGCCCAACGCCATGCCGCAGGGCCCTATCCTCCGAATACGTTCCCGGATGTAGCATCCGCCCTGGTCGACGCCGAGCGCAGGGCACAGTTCGAGGAAGCCGGCGCCCACTACGAATCAAGCTACTTCCTGACCTTGGTCTACCTGCCTCCCGCGGAAGGAGCCGCCCTAGCGGAACGGTTTCTCTACGAGGGAGGCAACCAGACCATTGGTGCGGACGCGCGAGAGCTTTTGGCCGGATTTGTCGATCGCTGCAACCGCGTCCTGCAACTCATCGAAACCTTTATGCCGGAATGTGCCTGGCTCGATGATCAGGAGACGTTGACCTACCTGCACTCAACGATCTCGACTAAACGCCAACGCGTCCGGGTACCTGAGATACCTATGTATCTCGATGCACTGCTTGCCGATCAGCCATTGACCGGCGGCCTGGAGCCGATGTTGGGCACGGCCCACCTGCGTGTGCTGACGGTCGTCGGATTTCCAACGGCGACAGTGCCTGGAATTCTGGATGACCTGAACCGTCTGGCATTCCCATATCGCTGGTCGACGCGAGCGCTCATGCTCGACCGGACCGACGCCGTGAAGCTTGTAACGAGGATCCGGCGTCAGTGGTTCGCCAAGCGCAAGTCAGTCGCCGCGATCCTGAAGGAAGTGATGACCAACGAGGCGTCGGCGCTTCTGGATACCGACGCCCATAACAAGGCCCTCGATGCCGATGCTGCTCTGCAGGAACTTGGCACCGATCAAATTGGAGAAGCTTTTGTAACCGCAACGTTCACGGTCTGGGACGGTGATCCCCGCGCGGCGGATGAAAAACTACGGTTGGTCGAAAAGGTCATCCAAGGGCGCGATTTCACCTGCATGATTGAAACCGTGAATGCGGTCGAGGCGTGGCTCGGCAGCCTGCCAGGACACGTCTACGCCAACGTCAGACAGCCGCCGATCTCGACTCTCAACCTCGCGCACATGATTCCCTTGTCGGCGGTATGGGCTGGTGAAGTGAGGGATCATCATTTCAAAGCGCCCCCTCTATTCTTTGCCAAAACGGAGGGAGCGACGCCATTCCGCTTCTCGCTTCATATCGGCGATGTCGGACATACCCTGATCGTGGGACCGACCGGCGCCGGCAAATCCGTGCTCCTGGCGCTAATGGCCCTGCAGTTCCGCCGCTACCCGGAGGCACAGGTTTTCGCCTTTGATTTCGGTCGGTCCATGCGAGCGGCTGCGTTGGCCATGGAGGGCGACTGGCATGACCTCGGCGGTGCGATCGCGGGCGAATCTGCCGATTTCGTTTCGCTGCAACCTCTTGCAGAAATCGATGACATTTCCGAACGGGGCTGGGCGGCAGAATGGGTCGCCTCGATTCTATCCCGCGAAAAGATCGACGTTACCCCCGAGACCAAGGAGCATGTCTGGACCGCGCTGACTTCGCTGGCATCGGCACCGGTCGAGGAGCGGACCCTCACCGGCCTTTCTGTGCTGCTCCAATCAAACGTCTTGAAGCGGGCGCTACAACCCTATTGCCTCGGTGGTCCATATGAGCGACTGCTCGATGCCGAAAATGAGCGCCTCGGCACCTCATCGATTCAAGTCTTTGAAACAGACGGATTGATCGGAACCGCGGTCGCTCCGGCCGTCCTGTCTTATCTCTTCCACCGGATCGAAGCCCGCTTCGATGGCCGGCCAACGCTGCTCATCATTGACGAGGGCTGGCTCGCTCTCGATGATGCAGACTTTGCCGGCAAACTCCGCGAATGGCTGAAGACGCTGCGTAAGAAGAATGCGTCTGTCGTGTTTGCGACTCAATCGCTTGCCGATATCGATGGCTCGGCGATCGCGCCGGCCATCATCGAAAGTTGCCCAACCCGGATCTTGCTGCCCAACGATCGCGCCATTGAGCCGCAGATCATGGCGATCTATCGGCGGTTTGGGCTCAACGACCGTCAGATCGAAATCCTGGCCAGGGCGATCCCTAAACGAGACTATTATTGCCAGTCGCGCCGGGGCAACCGCCTGTTCGAGCTCGGTCTTGGCGAGGTTGCTCTCGCTTTCACGGCGGCTTCCTCGAAGGCCGACCAGGCCTTGATCGACCGAGTTCTGACCGAGCACGGACAATTAGGTTTTGTGACTGGTCTGCTCAAGGCCCGGGAACTCGCCTGGGCGTGTGACCTCATCCCGCAACTGGCAAAGCAGGAGGTCCTCCCGTGAGGCGTCTTACAGTATTTGTCGCAGCTAGTCTGATTGCTCTCACCGCGGCCCAGACACCTCGAGCCGCGGTCGCGCAATCGATTGTGTTTGATCCCAACAACTATGCTCAGAACGTTCTGACGGCGGCGCGTGCGCTACAGCAGATCAATAACCAGATCACATCGCTGCAAAATCAAGCGTTAATGTTGATCAATCAGGCGAAGAATCTTGCGAGCCTGCCGTATTCATCGCTGCAGCAGTTGGAGCAATCGTTCCAGCGTACGCAGCAATTGCTCACCCAGGCTCAGCGTATTGCGTACGACATCCAGCAGATCGACCGCGCATTCTCGACCACGTACGCGCCGGCGGCATCGAACGTCTCGGACCAGGCACTGATCGCCAATGCACAATCACGCTGGCAGAACTCGGTCGCCGGCTTCCAGGACACCATGCGAGTGCAGGCTACCGTCGTCGGTAACCTCGACAGCAATCGTGTCCAGATGTCCGCGCTCGTCAATGCGAGCCAGGGCGCGACGGGCGCACTGCAAGCGAGCCAGGCGGGTAATCAGCTTCTCGGGCTTCAGGCACAGCAACTTGCCGATCTCACGGCAACGGTCGCCGCCCAGGGACGTGCTCAGAGCTTGGACTTGGCTCAGCGAACGGCCGCTCAAGATCAGGGCAGGGAACAACTCCGGCGCTTCCTGACGCAGAGCCAAGGCTATCAACCCTCGACAGTGCAGATGTTCCACTAATGCGCGAAGTCAACGCATTCAAGGCGCTGTCTCTGTGCACGACAATCTGTGTCGGGATATTGGCCGTTGCCGCCTGCACGATCCACCTACGCGGCGATGAAGATCACCCCGAGTCCGCCACATCGGTCGTTCGGGATTCCAATCCCGTGGCGGCAGAACTCGAGCGATGCCGCACGATCAGCTACGAGCAAAAAGAAAGACTCGCCGAGTGCCGTAAGCTGTGGGCCGACAAACGTCGCCAATTCTTGGGGTTCGACAGAGGGTCACCAAGCAATCCCGAGCAGTCCGATTCAGGGACCCGGCCGCCTGCGTCCGCAAAGGATCAGAGTCGGATGCCGTCAGGTTTGTTCCCGGCACCATTGGAAAGCGAGCGATAGATGGGCGGTACAGGCATCATCGACCAGTTTCTGGAGACCTTTACCCGCTATATCGACTCCGGGTTCGGCCTGGTTGGAGGGGACGTTGGTTATCTTGCGACCACGCTCGCGGCTATCGACATCACGCTCGCAGGCCTTTTCTGGGCTTGGGGCACCGATGAGGACATTATCGCGCGGCTGGTCAAAAAAACCCTGTTTGTCGGAGTCTTCGCCTTCCTGATCGGCAACTGGAATAACCTTGCCCGTGTCGTGTTCGAGAGCTTTACCAGCCTAGCATTACAGTTGCCCTTTATGGAAATTTCTGAATCCATGGGCAACCATGATTCGAAGATCGTGGACGCAGGCTGCGTCGATTGAAGAGACGCTTGCGTTATGGGCGGTGTCGCTTCGTGAGATCAAGAAGCGGATACGTCCGTTGTTCAATCAAGATCGCGTTGCGAGGAACGCGGGTTTGTTCCTGGAAGGTCTGCTGGGCGCAGAGCAACGCAAGACCGGGTGGATGCGGGCGGAGGCGGCTGGCGATCCCGGCCCTTGGCGGCAACAGGCAATCCTGGGGCGCAGGGATTGGGATGCGGATGGCTTGCGGGATATTGTTCGCGACTATGTCATCGAGCATTTGGCGGACGACGACGCGGTCCTCGTCATCGACGAGACCGGTTTTCTCAAGCAGGGCAAGGCGTCATGCGGCGTGGCGCGGCAATACACCGGTTCGGCAGGCAAGATCACGAACTGCCAGATCGGCGTCTTCGCCAGCTACGTTTCGCGCCACGGTCATGCGTTCATCGATCGCGCGCTGTATCTTCCGAAGCAATGGACCGACGATCCCGATCGTCTGGAAGCCACATACGTGCCTGCCGACACAGGTTTTGCGACCAAACCGAAGCTTGCGACGAGAATGATCGCACGCGCGATAGCAGCGTCCGTCCCATTCAAGTGGGTTGCCGGCGATACGGTCTACGGTGTTGGCGACATCGAACAGCAACTACGCCAGGCAGGAAAAGGCTATGTCCTCGGAGTCAACAGCGCTCACGTATTCAATTCCTGGGGCAAGCGGCGATCAATCTCTGGCACCGCCGCGGACATCGCCGCGACGCGGCGCTCGTCCGACTGGAAACGACTGTCGGCAGGGGACGGAACCAAAGGACCGCGGCTGCATGATTGGTGCTATCGCGAACTGGCCGATCTCGATGCCGGGCAGTTCAACAGCGCCAATGACGGTTTGTGGACACGCGGCCTGCTGATCCGTCGCCGCATCGCCGATGGCGATCTTGCCTTCTTCACGACCTGGTGCCCGGCAGGGACAACCATCGAAACGCTGGTCGCAGTCGAAGGCCATCGCTGGGCGATCGAGGACAGCTTTGAGACCGCCAAAAACGAGTTCGGGCTCGACCACAATGAGAGCCGGTCCTGGCATGGCTGGCATCGCCACGTTTCCATGGCCATGCTCGCCTTCGCCATGATGGCGGTGATCCGCCATCATGCCAATCCGCCGCAGCCCAAAAAAACACAACGCCGGACCACGGCAAAAGCAAAGCCAGTGCCGCCCCGTCGTTGATCCGATGGTCAATCCAGGAAATTCGGCGCATCGCCATCAGGCTCGCGCGAAAGCGGATCAAGCCCGCCCACATCATCGCATGGTCACTCTGGCGCAGAGCTCATCAGGCGATCGCTCGGCGCGCCCACCTCAAAACAAAACGGCAACTGTAATGCTAGGGCTCAAGGCCTCGGGAACGGGTCTGTCGTCAGCCGACTTCCTGAGGCCCGGGAGGATCGCTCAGGTCGGCCTCGATGCTGGTCGGCCGATCCTCGACTCCATTTCCGGGCTGATGGGCTACGTCAGCTTTTTCGAAAATTTCGTTCAGATCGTGGTGCTGCTGTTTGCCTGGATCGTGGTGCTGCTCGCATTCTTCATCGTCGCCATACAGCTCTTCATCACCCTGATCGAGTTCAAGCTGACGACGCTGGCAGGCTTCGTTCTGATCCCTTTCGGTCTGTTCGGAAAGACCACCTTCGCCGCTGAACGGGTTCTCGGGAACGTCATCTCGTCGGGCATCAAGGTCTTGGTGCTCGCGATCATCGTAGGCATCGGATCGACCCTGTTCTCCCAGTTCACGTCTGGGTTCGGTGGCAATCAGCCCACCATCGAAAATGCGATGGCGCTGGTGCTGGCGGCCCTCTCTATGTTGGGCCTTGGCATCTTTGGCCCCGGTATTGCCAATGGCATTGTGTCCGGCGGACCACAGCTTGGCGCTGGTGCTGCGGTCGGTACGGCGATGGCGGCAGGTGGCGTGGTTGCTGCCGGCGCCGCTCTCGCGGCAGGCGGGGCCGGCCTCGCCGCCGGCGCAGTCGGGGGAGCGGCTCGGGGAGGGAGTGCTTTGGCTGGCGGCGCCGCGTCCGCAATCCGATCGGGCGGGCTATCCGGTGAGGCGAGCGCCTCCAGCGCGGCCAGTCCCTTGCGAGGGGCCGCGGCTCAATCTGGAAAGGAAAGCGGTGCCTCGGGCGATGCCGGCAATGCCGATGCGCCTGCCTGGGTACGTCGCATGAAGCGCGCACAAACGATCAGTCATGGGGTCTCAACGGCCACACAAGCGGTTCGCTCGGGCGATCACGGCGGAGGCGGCGCCTCCGTCGATCTCTCAAATCCTGATCATTGAAATCGAGGTTTTGAAGCTGCCGCCCGAAACGCATCACCGGCCCGCCGGCAATCACTCTTCTTTCTTTCAAGAGGTCAAGCATGTTCAAACGATCGGCTGTTCATTATGGCCGCACACCAGAGCCGACTACTCCTTATCAAAGAGCCGCTCAGGTCTGGGACGATCGGATCGGCTCTGCCCGCGTCCAGGCCAAGAACTGGCGCTTGATGGCCTTTGCGTGTCTGGCGCTTGCCGCAGGATTCGCCGCTGCTCTCGCCTGGGAGTCGTCGCAAGGGACGATTACTCCATGGGTGGTTGAGGTTGATCGTCTTGGGGAAGCTAGGGCGGTCGAGCCGGCGAGTTCAACCTATCAGGCGTCCGATTCTCAGATCGCCTTCTACCTCGCTCGCTTTATCGAGCACGTTCGCGGCCTTCCCATGGACGCCATCGTCCTGCGCGAAGATTGGCTCCGCGCCTACGATTTTACAACGAATCGGGGCGCCGCTGCGCTGAACGATTTCGCGCGTAACAACGATCCGTTCGCGAAGCTTGGCAAAACCCAGGTCGCGGTTGAAGTGTCCAGCGTCATCAGAGCATCACCCGACAGCTTTCGCCTGGCCTGGACGGAACGTCGCTACGAGAACGGCCAGCTTGCCGCGACCGATCGCTGGAGCGCGATCCTCGCCGTCGTCATCCAACCGCCGCGCGATGTCGACCGACTGCGGAAAAATCCACTCGGCATCTACGTCAACGCCATCAATTGGTCAAAGGAGCTTGGACAGTGATACTGACAGCCCTCATGTCACCGCCAAAGAAAACTGGAAAGAGGCTCTCAGCTCTTCTGATCTGCGCCTATACTCTCTCGGGCTGCACAACATTCAAGCCGCCGCAAATCAGTTATGACGACGAAATCCCGGCGCCTCCCGATCAGCCGCAGTTGGCGGACGATCGTCCGCGATCACTTCACGTGCCGCCCGCCTGGACACCCGCGCGCGGCGGCAAGGAAAAGGAAGCCAGGGAGCCGATTGAGCGGATTGACAGCGCCAATGATGCGGCTCGCGTTCAGCCCAGGAAGGCAGGCTACTTCAACGCCGTTCAGGTATTTCCATATAGCTCCGGCGCGCTTTATCAAGTTTATGCCGCACCAGGACAGATTACCGATATTGCGTTGGAGCCGGGAGAGCAGTTGATCGGCTCGGGACCTGTTGCTGCCGGCGACACAGTGCGTTGGGTCGTCGGCGATACCGAGAGTGGGAGCGGGGACACACGGCGGGTCCATATCATGGTCAAGCCGACCCGGGCGGCCATCGAAACCAACCTAATTCTCAACACAGATCGGCGGACCTATCTGATCGAACTCCGCTCCCGTGAAAAGCCATACATGCCTTCAGTCTCCTGGTTCTATCCTGAGGATCGAGCTGCGCGCGATCGTGCTCTCTCGCTGAAGCCGTTTATTCCGGGTCCTGCCCAGCGGCGCTATCGCTATCGCTTCGAAGGAGACAACCCGCCCTGGCGCCCTGTCAATGCCTATGACGATGGACGCAAAGTCTACATCGAATTGTCGCCTGGTATTGGCCAAGGCGAGATGCCGCCGCTGTTCGTCATCAACTCGGACGGCAAAACGGCGCTCGTCAATTACCGAGCGTTCGGAAATGCACTCATCGTCGATCGGCTATTTGCAGCCGCCGAACTGCGGCTAGGCGGTGAAGATCAACAAAAGGTGCGCATCATCCGAACAGATGGGAGGCCTCAATGACTGATGCTGAGGGCAAGGTCGCAAGCCGCACCAATGATAAGCCGCAGCCCGAGGTGGAGGTTGAGAACTCCTTCCGGCTTCGGCCCGATCGTGCTCGGGTTTCGCGCCTCTCGCGCAAAGCTCTGGTCGGAGGCACGGCTGTGGCGCTTACCTTCATCTCTGGTGCTATCTTCTGGGCCCTGCAAACCGGTCAAAGGCGTGCGCCTGCCTCGGATGATTCCTACTCGACCGATCACCACAACGTAGCAGATCAACTCTCCAGCCTGCCAAAAGACTACGCCGGAATGCCCCGGGAAGCTCCGCGACTCGGACCGCCGCTGCCGGGTGATCTCGGCCGTCCGATTGTCGCTGCACAAAACCAATCCGGTCCGCTCGCAGTTGATTCAGAACAGCAACGAGTGAACCAAGAGTCGGAGGCGGCTCGTACTAGCAAAGTATTCGCCGCCACGAATATTCGGCCATCGGGCGCGAACTCTACGTCCAATGAAGCATCAGCAAACGCAGCGTCGTCGTCGGACGAGGTTTTCTCTCAGAACGGTCAGGATCGGAAGCTCGCATTCGTCAACGCGCCTGTCGATCGCCGAACCACCAGTCCCGATCGCTTGGCGAGGCCGGCGTCCCCCTTCGTGGTCCAAGCCGGCACAATCATTCCGGGCGCTCTCATCACCGGGATCCGCTCAGATATGCCGGGCCAAATCACCGCGCAGGTTACAGAAAATGTTTATGACACGCCGACCGGGCGAGCGCGGTTGATCCCACAAGGCGCCCGATTGATCGGGATCTACGACAGCCAAGTCGCCTTCGGGCAGTCACGCGTCCTCCTGGTTTGGACCCGGCTCTTAATGCCAAATGGTCGCTCTATTGTGCTCGAACGCCAACCCGGAGCCGATGCTGGTGGTTACGCTGGCCTTCAGGATGAGGTCGACAATCACTGGCTCGAACTGTTCAAAGGCGCGGCGCTCTCGACTTTGTTGAGCGTTGGCACCGAACTCGGTTCTAGCGGTAACGACAGCAATATTATTCAGGCGCTGCGTCGTGGGGCAGGAGACTCCCTAAATCAAACGGGACAACAGGTGGTTCGGCGAAATCTCAATATCCAGCCTACCCTCGCTATTCGGGCGGGTTTCCCAGTCCGTGTGATCGTGAACCGCGATTTGGTGCTTGAGCCGTATAAAGGATAGGGAGATGGCAAAACTTAAACTCGGCTCGATCGTAGACGACAAACCAGTAAAGTTAGCGGTAGAACTTCCGGCGGCCGTGCACCGTGACCTGCTCGCTTACGCCGATGCCCTTGGAAGAGAAACCGGACGGTCGATTGCTGACCCGGGCAAACTGATCGCGCCCATGCTCGCGCGATTTATGGCGACCGATCGCGCGTTTGCAAAGACCCGCCGAGCGACCCAGCAACTGGCGGGTACCGGATAGCGCACGCTCGGCAGCGTGAGAAAACTGCTGGTTTGGACTCGCCTGGTTATGCCGAACGGTCGTTTCATCGTGTTGGAGCGTCAGCCTGGCGCTGATGCAGCCGGTTATGCGGGTCTCGAGGATGAGGTCGACAATCACTGGGACGCTTTGTTCAGAGCGGCACTTCTCTCCACGTTGCTCCGCGTTGGATGTGCAATGGGTGCGGGCTCGGATACGGCAACAACGGCGATATTATCCAGGCGCTTCGCCGCGGCCCCAGCGAGAGCTCGCCCGCCGTGCATCGCGATCTGAGTGCCTATGCCACCGTGCCAGCTCGTGAAAGCGAGCAGCCAATCGCCGATCCCTCCAAACTCATCGCACCGATGCTGGTGCGGCTCATGGCCGTTGACCGCGCCTTCGGAAAAGCTCGGCGCATGAATCAAACGGCTTAGGACGGTGAAGGATAGCGCTCTCCGAGAAATCTAAGAAAACTCGCCAGCGCCGGGTTGTCGTTATCTGACCTCCAATGAGCAGAATAGCCGATTCGGCTCGCTCCGGCGCCATCGCGTAGGTCCCGATAAATCAGTCCCGAAAAGCTTGCGCCAATGTCAGATTCAGTCACTAGGCTGATGCCGAACCCCACACTCACGAGGCTCTTAATGATCGCACGGCTGACGTCATGGCGTTCGATTTTAGGGCGGTCCTCAGGGGAGACGAGCTTCGACATCAGAAGGTCCTCAAGTTCTCGGCCCGGATCGTATTGACTCAGCAGAACGATCTTACTCCGAAGGTCGGTCCAATAAATTGTGTCTCGGTCTGCCAGGGAATGATTTTCCGGCAATGCGACCAAGACACGTTCGCTCCATAGCGGCAAGACGTTGTTACTTTCGAGAGCCGCCTCGCCGGTGACGATCGCAATATCCAATGCGCCATGCCGCAACGAGGTGACGAGTTGCATCCGTGATCTCTCGACTGTTCCAAGTTCGACCTGCGGAAACCGCTGTTTGAAATCCAGTAGGGTCGCGCGCAGGTTCCCGGCCGAGAGTGATGTATAGAAACCGATCGTGAGTCGCCCTGCCTCGCCACGCCCGCTGGTTTGTGTGGCCGCGATCAATGCGTCCAGTTGTCCCAGGATCGATCGGGCCTCTCGAAGAAAAGTACGACCGGTTTCAGTGGCTCGAACGCCACCGCTTGACCGGTCGAAGACCACAATACCAATTGAGCCTTCGAGCTGGCGAATACAGCGACTCAAGGTTGATTGCCGGAGCAGCAACGCATCCGCCGCTCGCCGAAAACTGCCGTGATCTGCGGCCGCTACGGCATATCGGAGATGTTGGAGACCGACGGTCGATGCTCGCGCAACAAAGGGTGTGCTTGGTAGTCTCGAGTCATTGTCCATGCTCTACCATCACCTCTGCCTTCGAAGGGAAGTGCACAACGTTTGAGTTAGCTCTCAGTTGTCTTCTACCCTTGCCGATTGACGCCGCCAAGTATTGATGATGGGTACGGCAAAACGCTTCGGCATGGATTACTAACCCTCGCTGGAGAAAGATGGCCAGGTCTGACGGCGCCGACGTGTAAAGGATCTTTGCAGGGCGCTCGCATAGCCGCCGCCAATCAGATGTAAATTATCTTTGCTGTGAAGAGCGTAAGCGAAAGTCGGGATTGGATTGCGGCGCTCGTTCTCTTCGCGTAACTGCCTGATGGTTCAGCCAGATAGGTTGTCAATACATCTGCGTGGCCCGCTCTCGAACATACCTGACGGAGGCTGCGTTAGTCGTAAAGCGAATACGTTTACCCAAACAGCTAACAGCCCTTGTGACCGCATTCAAATGTGCCGCTCTTGCTGAACAGGTCGCTCCGTTGTGAATACCTTGAATTCGGTTAGAGATAATTCGTATAACGTCGCCTATGACGCTAGTCTCTAGTGGGCGAAAATTCTGCAGTTCGACCTTTGAAGGCTGGCACATGCGCCTGCGCTACCAACGGTGGCCGAACGCTAGCAGCGGGAAACGGTAACGCTTGATGAATTGTTTTATGCGATGGCATTCGAAATCGTATAGCGGAACGCCGTTGTGAGTGACGTTGTCTCTATTGGCGATAACAATGCCGTCGGCTTAACGACCCATCCGTTGCGCGCGGCGGTTTTAAGTGAGTTGCACGCTCGGCCGTTCACATCGATTTCTGTTCCGAGCCGAATCCTTCACTTTGCGTTCGATACCTCGGGCGGACGTGCGCAGACAGATAGAGCGAATTTTGTTGAATTTTGCGTAGTGCACGGCATCGCCGCACCGTCGCCAGAAGAAAAATACCATCGCGTGTCGTTCGGAGAGCTTCGCTTGCGCTGGGAGCAGCATTCCGAATTCACGACCTATAGCTGGGAAATCTCGTCTGAAGCCGATACGAGACCATTCGAGCCGAGTGCTGCATCGCTTGCATCGCCGATGGCGCTTGTTCCTCAGCCCGGCCCCTTGTTGGTGGCGGTCAATCTGCACCTTCTGTCCGAAAATGCCGAACGCACTATCCCGCAGCAATTGTTTCAGCGTACAAGCCTTGCAGTTGCCGAGAATTCTGACGGTAAGGCTGTTTATGCCACGGATTTTCAAACTGAAACTTCGGGCTTCGTGCGTATCCTTATCATCGACCGCGGGATGAGTCCGGAGCGCGCGGGAGCGCTCGTTCAGCGCGTCATCGAGATTGAAACCTATCGCACACTTGCCTTTCTTGGTTTGCCGGAAGCTCGACGGCTCGCGCCTTCGATCAGTATGATCGAACGGCGGCTCGCCGAGGTGACCGATGAGATGCGCAATGCAAATGATCTTTCCAGTAATCGCCATTTGCTGAACGAATTGACTGAACTCGCTGCGGAAGTTGAAGCAGGTGCTGCGGCGAGCGTGTTTCGTTTTGGTGCCAGCCGGGCCTATGAGGAAATCGTCCAACAGCGGCTAGTAACGATCGGCGAGCGGAAGCTCGGTGAATTCCCGACATGGTCCTCGTTCCTGGCGCGCCGAATGGCGCCGGCCATGCGTACATGCGTCACGCTGGAGGCGCGGCAGGCCAATCTCTCGGCCAAGCTATCGCGTGCCGCCAATCTTCTGCGAACCCGCGTCGATGTTGAACTTGAGCAGCAGAATCAGGAATTACTGCAATCGATGAACGCCCGCACCCGCCTGCAGTTGCGCTTGCAGACCACGGTCGAGGGGTTGTCGGTCGCTGCGATCACATATTATGTCGTGGGACTATTCGGATATCTCGCCAAGGCTGCACACGACACCGGAAAGCTTCCGGTCGAGCCGAATCTTGTCATCGCCACCTTTGTGCCGATTGCGGCGTTGACGATCTGGTCCGTGGTGCGGCGTATCCGCCGGAAGCATATAGGCGGCGAGGGATGATCGCGCGACGGGAGCCGGAAGTTTTCCCGTCGTCGCGCGAACACCGAGGCATAGGGTTGGCCGGACATCAGCGGTGCCGATGGTTACTTGCTTTGCGAGTTGAGGCGGTCTTCTTGCCATCCTCGGTCGGTATCATCACCAGCCGGCCGTAACGCACACCGCGCTCGGCGATGATGTGTTCGGCGAAATGCTGAACTTCTGAGCCAATACCCTTCAAGGCAGTTACCTCCATGCAGTTGTCGTCGTCGAGGTGAACGTGAAGTGTCGCCATCGAGAGATCGTGGTGCCCGTGGTAATTCTCCACCAGGCGGCGCGACAGATCGCGCGCGGCATGGTCGTAGACGTAGACCAATGCGGCGACGCATTCTCCGGAGTTTCCCATCTTTTGCGCGGCCTGCTGCATGCCGGCGCGGGTGAAATCGCGGATCGCCTCGGAACGGTTCTGATAGCCGTGTTCGGCGATCATGCGATCAAGGTCGTCCATCAGGTCGTCGTCGAGAGTGATCGTGATGCGCTGCAATTCGATTCTCCTGCCGGTTGCAAAGAGTATGCTGAAGTATTGACAATATCATACTCGCTATGTCAGCGTGCGGTTCGTGTCGGGCCAGAACACGGGCCTGACATCGAGGATTCATACATCAAGTCGGCCATTGTCACGCAAATAAGACGCCGATCCTTGTGTGTTTCTCGTTACGGGAGGCTACGATTGGGGACGGCTATGCGGGCATCTTCGAGCGGGTTCACTTCGGTTGGGGAGCCGATCCGTTCATCGCGCCGGTCGCCGACGGCGCTTCAAGTGATCCATCGGTGTGCATGCGGGTGCGGCGCAGTGTTGATGGCTTGTCTGGCTGACGTCGTATCGAGCGCATCGGCACAGAACGCCAGACCCACTGAGCTTCCTGCCATTGAGGTCAACGCACCTCGGTGGCGCCAGGACACCAATCTTAAACGAAAGAACGACGCCGCTAAACGCGGGCAATCAAAGCGTAACCCGATCCAAAGCCCGGTCGCCGCTGTCTCCAACGCCGTTCCTGTCGCGAACGGCCTGGGGGCTGCGGCGCCGCCGATCACATCGTCGAGCGCAAAAAATGTCAGCGGCGAGGAGGTCAATGCGCGGCCGTTTTCTCGGCCTGTCGAAGCGCTTGAAGTCGTGCCCGGCCTGATCGTCACGCAGCACAGCGGCGACGGCAAGGCCAACCAGTATTTCCTGCGCGGCTTCAACCTCGATCATGGCACCGATCTGGCGATTTCGATCGACGGCATGCCCGTCAACATGCGTACACACGCGCACGGGCAGGGCTATGCCGACCTCAACTTTCTGATTCCGGAATTGATCCGCTCGGTCGATATCCGGAAAGGCCCTTATTTCGCCGACGAAGGCGATTTCTCTTCAGTCGGCTCGGTTCACATCAACCTACTCGACAGCATCAGGACCATGGCGTCGATGACCATTGGCAGCTTCGGCTATCGCCGGGGTCTTGGCGTCACCTCCGCCAAAGTGGGTGAGGGCACCCTGCTGGTCGCGGGTGAGGTCAACACCTACAACGGCCCGTGGGACAATCCGGACAATCTGCGCAAGCTGAACGGCGTGATGCGCTACAGCCAGGGCACTTTCGAGGACGGCTTCTCGCTGACCGGCATGGCCTATGCGAACAAGTGGAATTCCACCGACCAGATACCATCGCGCGCGGTGGCATCCGGGCAGATCGGCCTCTATGGCGCGTTCGATCCCAGCGACGGCGGCAATTCCGACCGCTTCTCGCTGTCGGGGCGCTGGGCGCAAACCGACGCCGGGGGGGCATCGAAAGCTAATTTCTACGTCATTAAGAGTTCGCTCAATCTCTGGAACAACTTCACGTATTTTCTCGCCGATCCCGTCAACGGCGATCAATTTCATCAGCACGATGACCGCATCCTGGGCGGCATCAACGCGTCGCACACCTTCAAGAACCAGTTTGCCGGCCTGCCGATGGAAACTGAATTCGGCGTGCAGAGCCGCTACGACGATATCAGGCTGGACCTGAATAACACCGTGCAGCGCCAATTCCTGTCGCCGATTCGCAGCGATGCGGTGCGCGAGGGCAGCGTCGGCGTGTTTGTGCAGAACACGCTGCACTGGACCGACTGGCTGCGAACCAATGTCGGCTGGCGCGGCGACTTCTACCAGACCTCGGTCAATTCCTATTTCGCCCCGGCCAATTCCGGCAATGCCAGTGCGGCGATCGGCAGCCCAAAATTCGGTGTCGTGCTGGGCCCATTCGCCAAGACCGAATTCTTCGTCAACGCCGGCGAGGGATTTCACAGCAACGACGCCCGCGGAGTGACGATCACGGAATCGCCCACCGATGGTTCTGCGTTGCAGGCCTCGCCGTTTCTGGTCAAGACCCGTGGCGCGGAAGTCGGCCTGCGCACCAAGGCCATCCCAGGCCTGACCAGCGCGGTCAGCCTGTTCATGCTCGACTCGGCATCTGAAATCCTGTTTTCCGGCGACGCCGGCGACACTGAGGCCAGCCGGCCGAGCCGCCGCTATGGGATCGAATGGACCAACGATTTTCGGCCGGTGTCGTGGCTCAGCCTGGAGGGGGACATTGCCATGACGCATGCGCGCTTCCGGGGCGACGATCCGGATCAAGCCGCCCTGTATGCATCGCTGGCCGGCTTCCCCGCGGCGCAGATTGGCAACGCGCCCGGCAACTACATTCCCGGCGCTCCCAGCATGATCGCTTCTGCGGGTATCACGCTCGGCGAGAAAACCGGGTGGTTTTCCGGCCTACGCTATCGTTATTTCGGACCACGACCTCTTACGGAGGACCGAGCCTTTGTATCTCCGGCAACCGGGCTCCTTAACGGAAGGCTGGGCTACCGCTTCGAGAACGGATGGCGCGTGCAACTCGACGGTTTCAATTTGCTCAATAGCCGATCCGACCAGATCACTTATGCCTATGGTTCGCTGATCAAATCGGATTCGTTATTTGCAATGTGCTTTCCTGCCGCGGGGGCGCCGACGGCGCCGGCTGTGGTTTGCCAGACCGGGGTGATGGACCGCGTGCTGCATCCGGTCGAACCGCTGGCGATTCGCCTGACGCTCGCCGGACAATTCTGAGGGCGTTATGCTGCGGTTCCCTTCTCGGCCATCGCACTTCTAGTCTAAAGCGCTTTTCCCGGCATCCCGGGAAGAAAGCGCGAGCCTTCAGCTCTCAGAAAATCAAGCATAGCTTGTGCCGGAGGTAGCAGCACCTTGTCTTGCCTCCTGACCACAAACCATTGCCGAACGACGGGCAAGCCAGCGACATCAAGAGCCACCAACCGTCCGTCTTCAAGTTCAGTCGCGACGGTATGCGCGGAGATGAACGCAATCCCGAGACCGGCGATCACCGCCTGCTTAATTGTCTCATTACTGCTCATCTCCATACCGACAGTCGGCTGAAGCTCCGTGTCAGAAAACAGTTGTTCCATGAGCATCCTCGTCCCCGAACCCTGTTCGCGCGTGAGGAAGGTTTCGTGGGTGAGATCTACTGCGGCCAGACCGAAATCCTGCGCGAGCCAGTGCCCCCTCGGCGCAACGATGATGTGGGGGTGATCGCCGATCAGATGAGTTTCCACCTCAACGTCCGGCGGCGGGCGGCCCATGATCGCGAAATCGAGTTCGTAGCCGCGCAGCGCTTGACGGATCTCCTGACGATTGCCGATCGACAGGCTAATATCGATCTTGGGATGAAGTTTTGAAAATGCGGCGATGGCAAAAGGGACGAAATATTTCGCAGTGCTAACCGCGCCAATCGATACGCGACCACCGGTTCGGCCTGCAATCATATCCAGTGAGGTCGCACAGGACGACATGGCAGCCTCTATGCGTCCATGCAACGCAAGGACCTCTCGCCCTGCTCCGGTGAGCAACATTCCGTCGCTGGTACGTTGAAGCAACGGCAGTCCCGCCAGATCTTGAAGTTTGCGCAACTGCAGCGTCACCGCAGGCTGCGTGAGATTGAGCTTGTTGGCAGCCGCCGTGATGCTGCCGTTGGCCGATAGTGCCGCAAGCGCCCGCAATTGCCTGATCGTTAGGTCGAGCAGCCCAGACATATATTAAAAACTTTGCTCACACCAAACATAATGAAATTTTACTTATTTAGCTGACGCAGTCAACCTCGATCTACGGCTTCAACGAGGGACGGGCACCCGATTCCCTCAGTTGCAGCGTCGGAAGGGGAGGCGAACTAATGAATCCGGGCCTGAGTTTGCGCCGATCATTAAATGATTACGCCGGCATGGACCCGCTTCGCCGAGCCGTGACCGAAGTTATCGATGCTCTCGCGCAGGCCTCGATCGAGATTTCCAATCTGACGGGTTGCGGTGCGCTGGCCGGCATTACTGGGCAGCCTCAGGGACGCAACACCGACGGAGACGTCCAGAAGGATCTCGATATCCGCGCTGACCGGATCATCCGCGCAGCCCTTGAGCCGCTTCCGATCGCAGCTTTGGCATCAGAAGAAGCGACGGACCCAGAGATATTGTACCCGGCTGCACCCATCAGCATTGCCATCGATCCGTTGGATGGTTCATCGAATATCGACACCAACATGTCGGTCGGCACGATTTTCTCGATTCTACCGACACCGCGAGACATTCGCTCCACCTTCCTTCAGCGTGGCGACGCTCAGCTTGGTGCAGGCTTTTTTGTCTACGGTCCGCAAACATCACTCGTTCTCACGCTCGGCTGCGGCGTCGATATCTTTACGCTGGATCGCGGTGAGAACGAATTCAAGCTGATCAGATCGGCCGTACAGATCCCAGCGGATACCGCGGAATTTGCGATCAACGCGTCGAACCAGCGGCATTGGGAGCCACCGGTGCAGGCCTTTATTGAGGATTGCCTGGCTGGCGCCAACGGAGAACGAGGCAAGGATTTCAACATGCGCTGGATTGGATCGCTGGTGGCGGAAGCCTACCGCATCCTGACGCGCGGCGGGATATTCCTCTACCCTGCAGACGCGCGAGAAGGCTACGGCGAAGGCCGCTTGCGCCTCGTCTACGAAGCCAACCCAATGGCGTTGATCATGGAGCAAGCCGGAGGCGCCGCCTCTACGGGCCGTAAGCGGATACTTGATCTCTCGCCAAACACGCTTCATCAGCGCGTGCCGTTGATCATGGGCTCCCGAGACAAGGTGCGGCGCCTCGATCGCCTACACATGAGCCCGGATATCAAATCCGAGAAAAATGCTCCGCTCTTCGCCCACCGTGGGCTGTTTCGCAGCTGACCCGAAGGACTGACCTATCGTGTCCAGGAAGCATCCCATCATATCGATTACCGGCTCCTCCGGGGCAGGTACGACATCCGTCAAACGAACCTTCGAGCAGATATTCCGCCGCGAGAATGTGGCGGCCGCCTATATCGAGGGAGATGCTTTCCATCGCTACAACCGCCTAGAAATGCGCAACCGCATGGCCGAAGAAACCGAGCGCGGCAACAAGCATTTCAGTCACTTCAGCCCCGAGACCAATCTGTTCGAGGAACTGGAGGCCGTCTTCAAGGCCTATGGTGAAACCGGATCGGGCACGACACGGTACTACGTCCACGACGACGAGGAAGCCGCGCTCCACGGAAGTTCTCCTGGGACCTTCACCGATTGGCGCCCTCTCCCGGATGCTTCCGATCTGCTTTTCTACGAAGGACTCCACGGCGCTGTCGTGACCGAAAAGGTCAATGTTGCGCAGCATGCTGATCTCAAGATCGGAGTCGTTCCCGTCATCAATCTTGAATGGATCCAGAAGCTGCACCGTGACCGCAGCGCGCGCGGCTATTCCACCGAGGCGGTGACCGACACGATTCTTCGCCGCATGCCGGATTACGTCAATTATATCTGTCCGCAATTTGCGGAGACCGACATCAATTTCCAACGCGTCCCGACCGTCGATACCTCAAACCCGTTTATTGCGCGATGGATCCCAACACCGGACGAGTCGATGGTCGTGATCCGGCTCAAGAACCCGCGTGGCATCGATTTTCCTTACCTGCTGTCGATGATCCCAAATAGCTTCATGTCGCGGGCGAATTCGATCGTAATTCACGGATCGAAGCTGGATCTCGCGATGCAGCTAATCTTGACGCCATTAATCCTGCAACTGATCGACCGAAAGAGACGTGCATGACGAGCGATCTTATTGCCTTTCCGCAAAGAGCAACGTTGGATATGTCAAGCCGTATCGAAGCGAGGGACCTCAATGTCTCGCACCGGCAGATGGCCAATGCCATCCGTTTCCTTGCAATCGACGCGGTAGAAAAGGCGAACTCTGGGCACCCAGGTATGCCAATGGGCATGGCCGACGTCGCAACTGTTCTGTTCTCGCGCTTTCTGAAGTTCGACCCGAAGAATCCGGATTGGCCCGATCGCGACCGGTTCGTTTTATCCGCAGGTCACGGTTCGATGCTTCTCTATGCGGTCCTGTTCCTGACTGGCTATGAAGACGTCACGCTCGAGGAGCTCAAGGCGTTTCGGCAATGGGGATCGAAAACCCCTGGCCATCCCGAATACGGTCACACGGCAGGGGTCGAAACAACGACCGGGCCGCTTGGTCAGGGAGTTGCGACCGCCGTTGGCATGGCGCTTTCCGAGCGACTGCTGAATTACCGATTTGGCAATGACCTCGTCGATCATTTCACTTATGTGATTTGTGGAGACGGCTGCTTGATGGAAGGCCTCAGTCATGAGGCGATATCGCTGGCGGGCCACCTGAAGCTCGGTCGGTTGATCGTTCTCTATGACGACAATGAAATATCGATCGATGGACCCACGTCTCTTTCGTGTTCCGACGATCAGATCGTGCGTTTTGCCGCGTCCGGTTGGTCAGTCCGCCGCATTGACGGTCATGATCCTCAAGCTATCGCCAAGGCCATCGAAGAGGAGCGGCTAATTGACCGTCCATCCCTGATCGCCTGTCGAACCGTGATCGGTTTCGGCGCGCCGAAGCGGCAGGGCACTGAGAAGGCGCATGGTGCCCCACTTGGTGCTGAAGAACTTGAAGCAACGCGCGCTGCCCTGCACTGGCCGCATCCGCCATTCGAAATCCCGGCAGCCGTGCTGTCCGCGTGGCGGGCGGTCGGCGCTTGGGGACAAGTGGCCTATGAGGCGTGGGCCCAACGTGCTCTGCAGCCCGATGCTATCGCTCGCTGTCGTTTGCTGGATGTCTTGGCAGGAAAACTGTCGAACGAATACGATGAAGCCTACCGATCGATCCGCGCTCGTTTTGGAACCGAGCGTCCTATGATTGCCACGCGGCAGGCCTCGCAACTGGTTATCGACGCGCTCGCTATGGCGCTGCCCAATCTGCTTGGCGGATCGGCCGACTTGACGCATTCCAACCTGACCCAAGCGAAGACACAGAAGCCCATCAAGCCTGGGTGCTTTCAAGGCAACTATGTGCATTACGGCATCCGCGAGCACGGGATGGCCGCCGCAATGAATGGCATCGCCCTCCACGGTGGCTTCATTCCTTATGGCGGGACCTTCCTGACGTTCTCAGATTACAGCCGGCCCGCGATCAGGATGGCCGCACTGATGGGCTTGCGCGTTATTCACGTGATGACGCATGACTCGATCGGCCTCGGCGAAGATGGTCCGACCCACCAGCCGGTTGAGCATTTGGCGTCGCTGCGAGCGATTCCGAACTTGCTTGTATTCCGCCCTGCCGATTCGGTTGAAACCGCCGAGGCCTGGGACTGCGCCCTGCGGGCTGAACATAGTCCGTCCGTTTTGTGTCTTTCGCGCCAGGCGCTGCCGACTTTCCGCAGCGATGCGAGAGGCGTGAACAAGGTCGCTCTCGGCGCCTATCTAGTGACTGATCCCGAGGGCCCGCGTGAC
This sequence comes from Bradyrhizobium sp. CCH5-F6, assembly GCF_001556045.1. Taxonomy (GTDB): domain Bacteria; phylum Pseudomonadota; class Alphaproteobacteria; order Rhizobiales; family Xanthobacteraceae; genus Bradyrhizobium. The sequence continues at coordinate 35,158 of NZ_LSIC01000180.1, read as the reverse complement.
GTGACTTTGATAGCAACGGGATCCGAAGTCGCCATCGCGATCGATGCCGCTCGCCTGCTCGCAAAGGACGATGTCCGTGCCGCAGTGGTTTCGGCTCCATGCTTCGAGCTTTTTGAGAAGCAGACTAGCGAGTATCGATCAACTGTTCTTGGCCGCTGCCCACGCGTCGGCGTTGAAGCGGCTGTTCAGGGAGGTTGGGCTCGCTGGATCGATGCAAACGGTGAATTTGTAGGGATGACCGGATTCGGCGCATCCGCCCCGGCAAGCGTGCTCTACCGCGAGTTCGGCGTGACACCGGAAGCTGTTGCGGTGGCGGCGATGCGCTCGATCGCGCGTTCTCGAATGGAAGGACTGAGATAGTGCCGGTCAAAGTAGCTATCAACGGATTCGGGCGTATAGGTCGAAATGTGCTGCGCGCAATCGTGGAGTCCGGGCGCCGCGATATCGTAGTCGTCGCCATAAATGATCTTGGATCAGTCGAGGCGAACGCTCACCTGCTGCGCTTTGACTCCATACATGGCCGCTTCCCGCACGAAGTGAGGGTTGCTGGAAACACCATCGATGTGGGCCGAGGGCTAATAGAGGTGACGTGCGTAAAGGATCCCGCGACGCTGCCCCATACAGCGTTGGAAGTCGATATAGCGCTCGAATGCACGGGTGTCTTCACAACACGCGACAAAGCTGCGGCGCATTTGAGGGCAGGAGCCAAACGCGTTATCGTTTCGGCACCCGCTGATGGCGCCGATTTCACAGTCGTCTACGGGGTGAATCACCAAAATCTGAACGACAAACATTTGGTGGTTTCGAATGCGTCCTGCACTACGAACTGCCTTGCGCCGGTCGCCAAAGTCCTGAACGACGCCGTCGGAATCGATCGGGGGTTCATGACGACAATCCACTCGTACACCGGAGACCAGCCGACGCTGGATACCTTGCACAAAGACCTCTATCGCGCGCGCGCCGCTGCGACTTCGATGATTCCGACCTCCACAGGAGCGGCGAAGGCCGTCGGTCTTGTACTACCTGAGCTGAATGGCCGCCTTGACGGGGTTGCTATCCGTGTACCGACGCCGAATGTTTCGGTCGTCGACTTCAAGTTCATTGCCAAAAGGTCGACATCGATCGCAGAGATCAACGCAGCGATCGATGAGGCGGCGAATGGCCACTTGAAGGGCGTCCTCGGCGTCACATACGCTCCAAACGTCTCAGTTGATTTCAATCACGATTCAAATTCGGCTGTGTTCCATATGGACCAGACCAAGGTCATCGATGGCAACTTCGTGCGTGTGATGAGTTGGTACGATAACGAGTGGGGCTTCTCTAGCCGCATGAGCGACACCGCGGTGGCGCTGGGGAGGCTTCTTTGACAGCATCTCTGCGAACACTCGATGGAATTGACGTGGCCGGAAAACGGGTCGTCGTTCGTGTCGATCTTAATGTGCCGATGAAAAACGGGCGTGTGACTGACGATCTGCGTATAAGGCACATTGCTCCGACGCTCGCGGAGCTGGCAGACAAGCGGGCGATTGTCATCGTGCTCTCCCACTTTGAGCGGCCACGAGGCAGGGTCATTGCCGAGTACTCGCTTGCCCCGCTACGCCCGGCTCTCGAACGATGCTTGCAGAGGCCCGTACAGTTCGTGGCCACAGACTGGAGAAACGGCCCGCATCGCGCCGCAGTGGCTGCGGCGGAGCCGGGCGACATACTGCTGATGGACAATACGCGATTTCATCCTGGCGAGGAGAGCAATGATCCGGCGTTCATCCGGACCCTTGCAGGCCTCGGCGACATCTTCGTCAACGACGCGTTTTCCGCCGCCCACCGTGCCCACGCCTCCACCGAGGGTATTGCTCATTTGCTGCCGTCTTTCGCCGGTCGCGGAATGCAGGCCGAGCTGTCGGCGTTGGATCGCGCACTCGGCAGTCCACTTCGGCCGGTAGGGGCGATCGTTGGAGGCGCCAAGGTTTCCACGAAGATTACCCTGCTCGAAAATCTCGTCAAACACGTCGATGACCTCATCATTGGCGGTGGCATGGCAAATACGTTCTTGCATGCGCAGGGGATTTCGGTTGGTCGGTCGATTTGCGAACCCCAGTTAGGCGACCTCGCCGAACGCATTCTTCGCCAGGCCGAAAAGCACAGCTGCAACATCGTCCTGCCACGCGACGCGGTTGTTGCCCGCGAGTTTGCGGCAAACACGGAGCATCAGACCGTAGACATTAGAGAGGTCCCGGAAGACGCGATGATTCTCGACATCGGTCCAGAGACCGTCGCCGACATCAAGGAACTCTTCGGCGATCTAAAGACGCTGCTGTGGAACGGTCCGGTCGGCGCATTCGAAACTGAGCCATTCGACCGCGGTACGAGCGCGCTGGCGAAGGCGGCCGCAAGATGGACTCTGTCCGGAACGCTTCAAACGATTGCCGGCGGCGGGGACACAGTCGCTGCGCTTTCGGCTGCGGGCGTCAGCAACAGCTTCACCTACGTCTCAACGGCCGGCGGGGCGTTTCTTGAATGGCTAGAAGGACGCGTGCTTCCGGGCGTGAATGTTCTCAAGACCAGTAAAATGTGAGGTAGCCGATATGGCGCGAATTACGCTGAGACAACTACTCGATCACGCGGCCGAGCACGGCTACGGCGTGCCGGCGTTCAACATCAACAATATGGAGCAGGGGCTGGCGATCATGGACGCGGCGGCGTCGGTCGACGCGCCCGTCATCATCCAGGCCTCGCGTGGCGCGCGCTCCTACGCCAACGACATCATGCTGGCGAAAATGATTGATGCGCTGGAGCAGATGTACCCGCAGATTCCGCTCTGCATGCACCAAGACCACGGCAACGAGGAGTCGACCTGCGCCACCGCGCTCCAGCACGGTTTTACCTCGGTCATGATGGACGGTTCGCTGAAGGCCGACGCCAAGACGGCAGCGGATTACGACTACAATGTCGATATCACCCGCCGCGTGGTCGACATGGCGCACTGGATCGGCGCCTCGGTGGAAGGCGAGCTCGGCGTGCTCGGCTCGCTCGAACATGGCGGCGGCGAACAGGAAGACGGCCACGGTGTTGAGGGCAAGGTCAGCCACGATCAGCTCCTGACCGATCCGGACCAGGCGGTCGATTTCGTCCGCGCCACCAGGGTCGATGCGCTAGCGATCGCGATGGGCACCTCGCACGGCGCCTACAAATTCTCGCGCAAGCCGGATGGCGACATCCTGGCGATGAATGTGGTGGAAGAAATCCATCGCCGGCTGCCGAACACCCATCTGGTGATGCACGGCTCGTCCTCGGTGCCGCAGCCGCTACAGGACATGTTCAACGCGTTCGGCGGTGAGATGCCGCAGACCTGGGGCGTGCCGGTCGAGGAGATTGCCCGCGGCATCAAGCACGGTGTCCGCAAGGTCAACATCGATACCGATTGCCGGCTGGCGATGACGGCGGCTTTTCGCAAGGTAGCTACCCAGACGAAGAGCGAATTCGATCCGAGAAAATTCCTGAAGCCGGCGATGGATGCGATGCGCGACCTCTGCCGCGAGCGTTTCGAGCAGTTCGGCACCGCGGGAAACGCAACGAAGATCAAGGTGTTGCCGCTCGCGGAAATGGCGAAACGTTACCGTAGCGGCAGCCTCGATCCCCGGATCGGATCGATGGCCGATGCTGCCGAATGAGATGAGACCTTTTCGATCACTTGAGCCGCGCCGCCAAACCGAACCTGAGGAGACCAGCATGAACGAGATCTCGATGACCGTCCGCGGCAAGGATCGCTACAAGTCCGGCGTGATGGAATACAAGAAGATGGGCTATTGGGAGCCGGACTATGAGCCCAAGGACACCGACATTATCGCACTGTTCCGGGTGACGCCGCAGGATGGCGTCGATCCGATCGAGGCGTCGGCAGCGGTCGCCGGTGAATCCTCGACCGCGACCTGGACCGTGGTGTGGACCGACCGGTTGACAGCCGCGGAGAAATACCGCGCCAAGTGCTACCGCGTCGATCCCGTGCCGAACTCGCCGGGGCAATACTTCGCCTATATCGCCTATGACCTTGATTTGTTCGAGAACGGCTCAATCGCCAACCTCTCGGCCTCGATCATCGGCAATGTGTTCGGGTTCAAGCCGCTGAAGGCGCTGCGGCTCGAGGACATGCGGCTGCCGGTGGCCTACGTGAAGACGTTCCAGGGACCGGCGACCGGCATCGTGGTCGAACGCGAGCGGATGGACAAGTTCGGCCGGCCGCTGCTCGGCGCCACCGTGAAGCCGAAACTCGGATTGTCCGGCCGCAACTACGGCCGCGTGGTCTACGAGGCGCTGAAGGGCGGTCTCGACTTCACCAAGGACGACGAGAACATCAACTCGCAACCCTTCATGCACTGGCGCGAGCGCTTCCTCTATTGCATGGAAGCCGTCAACAAGGCGCAGGCCGCCACGGGCGAGATCAAGGGCACCTATCTCAACGTAACCGCCGGCACCATGGAGGACATGTACGAGCGCGCCGAATTTGCAAAGGAGCTCGGCTCCGTCGTCATCATGATCGACCTCGTGATCGGCTACACCGCGATCCAGTCGATGGCGAAATGGGCGCGCCGCAACGACATGATCCTGCATCTGCACCGGGCAGGGCACTCGACCTATACAAGGCAGCGCAACCACGGCGTCTCGTTCCGCGTGATCGCAAAATGGATGCGGCTTGCGGGTGTCGATCATATCCATGCCGGCACGGTGGTCGGCAAGCTGGAGGGCGACCCCGCCACCACGCGCGGTTATTACGACATCTGCCGCGAGGATCATAACCCGATGCGGCTCGAACACGGCGTGTTCTTCGAGCAGAATTGGGCGAGCCTCAACAAGTTGATGCCGGTGGCGTCCGGCGGCATTCACGCCGGCCAGATGCACCAGTTGCTCGACCATTTGGGAGAAGACGTCGTGCTGCAGTTCGGCGGCGGCACCATCGGCCATCCCATGGGTATCCAGGCAGGCGCCACCGCCAACCGCGTCGCGCTGGAAGCGATGATCCTGGCCCGTAACGAAGGCCGCGACTATCTGCACGAGGGACCGGATATCCTCGCCAGGGCAGCGCAGACCTGTACGCCGCTGAAAGCCGCGCTCGAGGTCTGGAAGGACGTCACCTTCAATTACGAATCGACCGACATGCCCGACTACGCCCCCACCGCCAGCGTCTCGATATAAGGAGCAGGACCATGCGCGTTACCCAAGGCTGTTTCTCTTTCCTGCCCGATCTCACCGATGCGCAGATCTCGGCGCAGGTGCAGTATTGTCTCGGCAAGGGCTGGGCGGTGAACATCGAATTCACCGACGATCCGCATCCTCGCAACACGTTTTGGGAAATGTGGGGCCTGCCGATGTTCGACCTGCGCGATGCTGCCGGCGTGCTGATGGAGCTCAACGAATGCCGCAAGGTTTACGGTGATCGCTACATCCGGATGTCGGCGTTCGATTCCAGCCATGGCTGGGAGTCGGTGCGGATGTCCTTCATCGTCAACCGGCCGAAGGACGAACCCGGCTTCCGGCTTGAACGGCACGAGGTTGAGGGCCGCAACATCCGCTACACAACCAAATCCTACGCCGCTGATCGCCCTGAAGGCCGACGCTATGGTGCGTAATACCATCCGGACCGGAACGCACCATTTACCTCCCTGGTCGCGGTTTCTCCCGGGTGTACTGCTCCGTCACCGCCGAAGCGGTGACGGAGCTTCCTTGTTCTTGCCGAAACCTGCACGCGAGACGTGCGCGTCGGAATTTGTGCGATGCTACTAGACGGTAAGCGATGACAGATAGCGTCAGTCTTCGAGAGGAACTTGAGGTCGTCGGCATCGACGAGATTCTTGAGCAGCTCAATCGCGAGCTGATTGGTCTCCAGCCCGTCAAGACCCGCATTCGAGAGATTTCGTCACTGCTGCTGATCGAGCGTATCCGCAAACGAATGGGGCTGAGTTCGGAGACGCCCACGCTGCATATGTCGTTCACCGGCAATCCCGGTACTGGCAAAACGACCGTGGCGCTGAGGATCGCGGGAATTCTTCACAAACTTGGTTTCGTGCGCCGGGGACAAGTGGTGTCAGTCACGCGCGACGAGCTGGTGGGCCAGTACATCGGGCATACGGCTCCCAAGACCAAAGAGATTCTCAAGAAGGCGATGGGTGGCGTCCTGTTCATCGACGAAGCCTACTATTTGCATCGGCCAGACAACGAGCGCGACTACGGACAAGAGGCGATCGAGATATTGCTGCAGGTCATGGAGTCACAACGTGAGGATCTTGTTGTGATCCTCGCAGGGTACGGCGACCGCATGGACAAGTTCTTTGCCAGCAATCCCGGCTTCCGGTCCCGCATCGCGCATCACATCGATTTCCCGGACTACTCCGAGGACGAGCTACTCGTGATCGCCGAGCTAATGCTGGACGGTATGAATTACAAATTCAGTGTGGATGCGCGCGCGGCATTCATTAGCTACATAGCGCTGCGCAAGACGCAGCCATTGTTTTCCAATGCACGATCGATCCGCAATGCGCTCGACCGAATGCGGTTACGTCAGGCGAACCGTCTCGTTGCCGATATTGATCGAGTCCTCGTTGTCGATGACATCAAATCGATCGAAGCGTCTGACGTGTTGGCGAGTCGAGTGTTTGCGAAATCCCGCCCCGCATCCGTCGAGCGTCTAAAAGTCGAGAGGAAATCCTGAGCCGATGCCTAAACCTATCGTTATCGCTCCGTCGATCCTCTCCGCCGATTTTGCGCGCCTGGGCGGCGAAATCAATTCCATTGACGCAGCTGGCGCGGACTGGATCCATTGCGATGTGATGGATGGACATTTTGTTCCTAACATCAGTTTTGGTCCCGACGTTATCAAGGCCGTACGTTCACGTACCACCAAGATCTTCGACGTCCATCTGATGATTGCGCCGGTCGATCAGTATTTGGAAGCCTTCGCTAAGGCTGGAGCTGATATCATTACGGTGCATGCGGAAGCCGGCGCGCATCTGGACCGTTCACTCCAGGCGATCCGGGGGTTGGGCAAGAAGGCGGGTGTCACGATTTGCCCGGCTACGTCCGAGCAGGTACTCGTGCATGTCCTTGACCGGGTCGACCTCATCCTCGTAATGACGGTGAATCCTGGATTTGGCGGGCAATCGTTTATTCAGTCGCAACTGGATAAGATCCGCTGCATTCGGGGAATGATTGGTGAGCGGTCGATCCGATTGGAGGTTGATGGAGGCGTCAACGTCGAGACCGCGGCTCAGGTTGTGGCAGCCGGCGCCGACACGATTGTCGCGGGGTCGGCCGTGTTCCGCGGCGGTACGGAGGAAGCGTATCGGGCAAACATTTCAGCGATTCGGGGTGCCGCTGAGGCCGGACGGCGATGCTGACGGCTGGTGATAAGCACTATCGGAGAGGGAAGGGGCGGTGGCCCGGCGCTGTTGTCTTCGATCTTGACGGTACGGTCGTGGACAGCGTCGGGGACATCACTTCCTCGATTAACAGCCTCTTGGTCGCCAGGGATCTGTCGCCATTCTCGGAGGGATCAATTCGCACATTCATAGGCGACGGTCTTGATGTCCTTGTCGAGCGCGCCTTTCACGCGCGGGGAATCGTCTTCGGCGTAGAAGAATTGCGGGCCATCGTCGAATCCTACGAGGTGATATACGGGGCTCGGCTTACCGAGACGACCAGAGCTTACGCCGGGGTCGTTTCTGTTCTTTCCGAGCTGAAAGCGTACGGCGCTGCTATTGGTATTTGCACGAACAAGGTGGAGGACAAGGCTGTCGGCGTGGTCGAGGGTCTGGGGTTGGACAGATATGTTGACGTGATCGTCGGAGCCCGCAGTGGAAGGCCTGCAAAGCCGTCACCTATTCCGCTGTTTGATACGCTCGGGTACCTGGGCATCAACACAGAGGATGCGATCATGGTAGGCGACAGCATTGTCGACGTGCAATGCGCGCGGGCCGCTGGTGTCGCGGTGATTGGCGTTTCATTTGGCTACTCTAAAATTCCTATGCGCGAGCTTTGTCCCGACGTGACCATCGATGGTTATGCCGAATTCCGAGCGGCGTGCGCGACACTTAGCTTGAATTTGCCATGAAACGATTCCGTGCCCTCATCTTCGATGTTGACGGCACGCTGGCTGAAACCGAAGAGCTGCACCGCCGTGCCTTCAACGAGACTTTTGCGTATTTTGATTTGGATTGGGAGTGGAGCGTTCCGGTCTACACGAATCTTCTGCAGGTTGCGGGCGGCAAGGAGAGAATTCGCCACTTTACCCGTCTTACCTCAGGTCGGATCGACATCTCGTCCGACGAGCTCGCAGAACTCCATCGCTTTAAAACTGCACGTTACGCACAGCTCATGGCCTCCGGAGCGTGTTCGCTACGGCCAGGTGTAGTTGAGGCAATTCACGCGGCCACTCTCCGTGGGCAGCGTCTTGCAATCGCGACGACGACATCGCGGCACAATGTGGAGGCGCTATTTTCAGCGACGCTTGGCGAAAACGGAATAAAGCTATTCAGCGCCATCGTCGCAGGTGACGAAGTCGAAAGGAAGAAGCCAGCGCCCGATGCTTATCTGAAAGTCCTAAACCTGCTCGGATTTCGGAACTGTGACTGCCTGGCTATCGAGGACTCGCGCAATGGATTGTTGGCGGCATCTCGCGCTGGGATCCCGGTCCTGATTACCCGAAGCGCGTATTTCTGGGGAGAGCAGTTCGACGGCGCTTTTGCAGTCATCGACGGGCTGGATGAGCTCGTAGATTTCGATGTTCCTGTGGAACCGAGACAACGCGGGCGCGCGAGATAAAAGAGCAGGCGTCGTCGGTCTTGCTCCATCGCGCGTGCGCCGATCGTCTTGGAAGGGAATGCCGGCCCGCGACGGCGTTCGGCATCGTTTCGATCAGCTCTGCGGCCGCGCGCGAAAAAGGAGTTGAATGGTCTCCGCGGTGCTGCTAAGTAGGTTTTCAATTTGAAAAGAATATTGCATGGAAACGCTCGGAACGGTCCTCATCTTGGCGCGAGGTGGTCCGCAATGGTCCGCTACAGCCGATGTCTTGTCCGGAGAGTATGATTACCGGGTCCTAACTGCTCGTTCGACTGAAGATGCGGCCAGCGCACTGTCCGATGCCCATATCGATATCGTTTTGGCGGAACATGGCCCAAGTGGCGACGGATTGAGTTTTCTCGCCAATCTGCGTGTTACCCATCCCGACGTCATTCGCGTGCTGGCGCTTGACGCCAAGACCGAGCTGACCCAGCAGGCCATTTTGCCCGCGGCTATCTACCAATTTGTGCGCAAGCCACTCGATGCGAAGCAAATAGGTTTGGTCGTTGAACGCGGTCTGGAATCACGCGAACTTGCACGCCGCCATCGAATGCTGACACGTGAGTTCAAAATTCCAGCAGACTCGATGAGACTCCATGTACGCAGCGGGATATCTTTGCATCCCGAGAGCCAGCGGTTCGAGAAACTCGTCTACGTCAGCGAAAAACTAAGCGAGCTTTGTGATCTCTCTCGTAAGGCTGCCCGGACGGAACTACCGATCCTGATCCAGGGCGAAACCGGGACTGGCAAGGAGTTGCTAGCACGCGCGATACATTATAGCTCGAACCGCAAGGCCAGCCCCTTGATGGTTCAGAATTGCGGCGGTATGTCCGATGAATTGCTTCAATCGGAATTGTTCGGGCATAAGCGCGGAGCGTTCACGGGTGCAATTTCCGACCGCCTTGGTCTATTTCGCGCCGGGGATGGTGGAACAGTTTTCCTTGATGAAATCTCCGAAGTGTCGGCGTCTTTCCAGGTGAGTCTCCTCCGTTTCCTTCAGGAAGGCGAGGTCAAGCCACTCGGTTCCGACAAGACACAGACATGCAACGTTCGTATCATTGCGGCGTCCAATCGACCGCTAAAGACACTCGTTGCTGAGGGAAAATACAGACAGGACCTGTATTTTCGCCTCAAGGGTTTCGAGCTAGAAGTGCCGCCGCTTCGAGACCGTCCTGACGACATTCCAGCGCTCGCGGAATTTTTTGCCGCCAAGCATAGTGATGCGATCGGTCGGAAAATTCTCGGCATATCTGCGGGAGTCCTCGAGAAGCTGTCCGCATTCGAATTTCCCGGCAACGTTCGTGAACTCGAAAATGAAATCCGTCGCATGGTCGCCTTGGCTGAGGACGGCGAATATCTGACAACAAAATACATATCGCCCGCAATACTCGCGGCCGCCCCCCGGCAGCATTCTGGTGTGGCCAACACCTATATGCCTCAGGGAGCGACTTTAAAGGACAAGGTCGAGAGTCTCGAGAAATACATTCTCCATGAGGCTTTGGTGCGCCATCGATGGAACCAGAGCCGTGCGGCGAACGAATTAGGCCTTTCGCGCGTTGGTTTAGCCAACAAGATCAAGCGATATAGTCTTAACGAACCCAACTAGGGTGTAGCGATGGCTGACGATGCGGATTCAAACGATGACCTAGGTTCTGGCGAGGCTAATTCGCCGGCGGAGGTCGTTCGTTTTCCCCAATCGCGCGTTTCACCTGCGGGAAGTTCTGAGCCGTTCCGAGAACTCGGCATGAGCACGCTTTCGAAGAGTCTCGGCTTTCCCGAGCGTCAGGCGACCGGGCATTGGTGTAGCCGCTGTCGCGGAATCTGGTTCGGATATCTGCTCGAGGTATCTTGCCCGGTTTGCGGAAATCGTCACGGTTAGTGCCGCGCGGCCCGACGTTGCAATTTGGCTTTGGCCCTCCGTCGTGGAAGTCATTTTCCCTTCTGATTGGCATCTTTTGGCCGCCGTAGCAGCCCTTCCGGAACAGACAGCCTGGGTTGGAATGGATAGAGCCAGGTGGTTTGCGAACCTCGTCATAGGCACGCGCCCAATAGTTTCTGCTGCCATTCTCGGCGGCGAGCTGCGCTATCTCAACGTGCCTTTCGGAAGCCGGTCGAAATCGATACTTCGATGCTGCTCGCTCCTGTCGCGCCCCGATCGCGCTAGTCTGTCATTTGATGCTCCAATATCTGCGCGATACCCGGCGTGGTGGTGAATCTTCCAACCGCAGAAGGACGTCAGCTGACAACGTAGTTTGCTGCTACAAGGTAGGTTTGCTCGATCTAGCGCTCCTGTACTCGGCACCAAAAATCGTAAATTGTTCTAAGCCACTCGAGCAAATGAATTTTTTTCCTTTTCTAGATTAGGCACGCTAGTTGCAACGCTCGATCAAAAGAAAAAGAAGACGTTTGGCAGCGCAGCCAATTCGGCTTGCGTCGAGGAAACAGATATTGGATGGGGACGTCATGAAAAGATTCTATCTTGCAGTCGCAATGGTACTCAACGCTGTTGCCGGCTTGCCTGCCGAGGCTTCTGCAGCCGACCTTACGTATCCGGTCAAGGCCCCCGCTCCCGTGCTCTATGAGGAGAGTCCGTGGATGCTTCGCGTTCGCGCCATCGCCGTTGTCCCTGACGCGTCGGCGACTTTGAGCGCGGCCGGCGCGCCGATCGCTGGGGCTTCCGTTGACGTGAGCACTTCGGTCGTGCCGGAGGTCGATGTGACCTACTTCTTTACGAAAAACATTGCTCTTGAGGTCGTTGCAGCCTTCTCGCCGCACACCGTGACTGGGTCGGGTACGATTGCTCCGTTGGGACAACTGGCACACTCGGTTCTGTTGCCTCCGGTCGCAACCCTGCAGTACCACTTTACCAACTTCGGCGCATTCAGGCCTTATATTGGCGTTGGCGCGAACTACACTTGGTTTTTGGACCAAAGCCTGAGGCAGCCCGCTCTGCTGAATGTTCACATCAGCGATTCCGCAGGCATCGTTGGAAATGTCGGGTTTGACTACATGCTTGACAAGCACTGGGGCTTCAATGTTGACGTCAAATATGTCGACATGCAGCCGAGTGTCAGTTTTGCCAACGGCAATATTGTCGGCAAGGTAAGAATTAACCCCTGGATCGTCGGGACGGGTGTGAGCTATCGCTTCTAGAACCGGAGGCTTACTTTCCGCCTCCAAGGTTCCTCGTTTACTTCAACGGGTGAAGCAATACCTTCTACTATTGCACCTTCCGGTCGACGAAATGTTTGTCGGCCGGCACCGCATTTCGATCTATCCTAAAACGCGATGACGCAACGACAACATGTCGGCTTGGAGCGTACCAACATGCGAAACGAGCGATTTCGCCAACCCAGATAGGTCGCCGGCGCTCTTTTTGGCGTGGCTGTTCATCGCCTCCATCGATCCAATCGATTCAGTAACCGCCTGTGCGAACCTAGCGGCGTCGGAGATGTTCCGGTTAATTCTGCGCGTAGCGTCCCCTTGCTCCTCGACCGCTGCGTTTATGGCGTGCCCGACGGCTGCGATCTCGCCGATTGTTCGGCACGTCAATTCTCCGTCTTCGACTGAAAGTGAGGTTGCTTGCTCCACGGCGTTGATTTGCGCTGCGATCTCTGTGGTCGCGGTCGATGTCTGAACCGCTAGAGCCTTCACCTCCGTCGCAATGACCGCGAAACCATTGCCCAAAGCGCCAGCTCGACTGGCTTCGATTCGGGCGTTCAAGGCAAGCAAGTTTGTTTGCGCAGCGATCTTGGAGATCGTCCCGACGATTGATCCGATTTGTCCAACGGCATTAGCTATCGTTTGCGACGTGCTCCGGTTGCGTTCGACTGCTTCGGCTGCCACGTCCTGGGTGCTGACGCCTTGTCGAGCGATTCCGGACATTGAAGTCAGTACCTCCTTGATGACTTCTGCGCCCTTCTCGATCCGTTTGACGATTAATCCAGACACCTCGTTGGCATAGCTCGCCTTCTCAATGGTAATCCCTGCTTCATCGTCGAGAACTTCAGCAATGTTTTTGAGCATAGTCGATGCCTCCAAAAAAGCACCCGTCGCCGGTGCAACGCGGTCTTCGAAGTCCGTGATAGCTGCCTCGATTTCGAGCTTCCGTTGCTGTTCGAGCTCCCGCTGACATGCGAGGTAGTCGGACATAGCAATATCCACGTCGAAGATGATCGTCTTTATCAGCGCATGTATGGCTCGATCCCGTCGAGCATGCGCGAACCGGTGCTTGCCTGCAAGGATCGCAGCAAATCCTTGTTGGCAAAAATTTGCGACGGTCATGGGCCAGTGGGACGAGAGCCCGGCCTCCATGACCGCCAACGTCATCCTGCGTGTGCTTTCAAGATACTCGTCACGAAGGTTGGCGGTAAAAACGAGCTGCCAGTGCGCAAGCTGTTCGGCAACCAAAGCGGTCTTTTGATCAGAGCCGATCCGTGCGAACGCTGGTTCGTCGACGCAGTGTGTCAAAAATTCTACCAGTATGCGTTCTGCGTGGGGTTCGATGGCAGGCCATGCTTGCTGGAGGCAATGCCAGGTCTCTGCGTTCAATGTGTGCAGTTGCGCCACTCGCTTAATATCTTCGATCATTTGTTGAGTGCCCCGCGGTCATGGAATGCCTTGCTTCTATCAAGCCTTGATAAAAAATATCTTAGTACGTGCCGCAGCCAAATACGGGCTTTGATGCGGCCGCTTTCGCGCGTATTTCTGAATACCAACTTTGCACCGCTAACTTCGTTTGCATTCACGTTCAGCCATGGTGTGCGGTGCCAAAAGTACCCCGTGACGGTTAAGCTGCTGAGATACCGTAGTCATTTAGCTCTCGACCAAACCGGCACGCGATTTGCTAATCAGTATGCGACGCCCTTCTGGTTGGCGACAAAACAATGTTGGAGGAAACTGATGGCTAATCTTCTTTGGCTCCAGGGCGGAGCGTGCTCCGGAAATACGATGTCGTTTCTCAATGCGGAGGAGCCGAGCGCCTGCGATCTTGTGACGGACTTTGGCATCAATGTGCTCTGGCATCCGTCACTTGGCATGGAGCTGGGAGACAATCTGAAGAAGTTGTTGAACTCGCTGACTTCCGGCGAACTCGCGCTCGATATCTTTGTGTTTGAGGGCACTGTCGTCAACGCACCAAATGGCACCGGTGAATGGAATCGATTTGCAGGCCGTCCGATGAAGGATTGGGTCGCGGACCTCGCAAAAGTGGCGAGCTATACCGTGGCCATCGGGGACTGCGCGACATGGGGCGGTATTCCAGCAACGGCGCCCAATCCGTCGGATAGCGAGGGCTTGCAGTTCTTGAAGCGCAAGCATGGCGGTTTCCTGGGGGCAGGGTACAAGTCCAAGGCTGGCTTGCCCGTCATCAACGTACCTGGATGTCCCGCACACCCCGACTGGATCACGCAAATCGTGGTCGCGGTGGCTACGGGGCGTGGCGGCGATCTGTCGCTCGACGAATTCCAGCGGCCGAAAACCTTCTTCACTAGTTTCACGCAGACGGGTTGCACCCGCAACATGCACTTCGCCTACAAGGTTTCGGCGACTGAATATGGGCAGCGCAAAGGTTGCTTGTTCTATGATCTCGGATGCCGAGGTCCTATGACGCACTCGCCCTGCAACCGCATCTTGTGGAATCGGCAGTCGTCGAAAACGCGTGCGGGCATGCCGTGCATGGGATGTACGGAGCCAGAATTCCCGTTCTTCGATCTTATGCCAGGTACCGTCTTCAAGACTCAGACCGTCATGGGCGTTCCGAAGGACATGCCGTCGGGGGTCGATAAGGCAGGTTACATCAAGCTCACCGCGGCCGCAAAAGCTGCATCTCCGGCCTGGGCCGAAGAAGACATGTTCGTCGTTTGACGGAAATACTCGCCAGACCAATTACGAATGCATCTTCGCGCCTTCATGCCAAATAGGATAAATTATCATGCCATCAGCAGTCCAAACCCTCGATATCTCACCCGTCGGTCGAGTAGAAGGGGACCTTGACGTTCGTGTTAACATTCAGGACGGCGTCGTCGTTGACGCCTGGACCCAGGCCGAGTTGTTTCGCGGCTTCGAGGTCATTTTACGGGACAAGGATCCGCAAGCCGGCCTCGTCGTCACGCCGCGCGCTTGCGGCATCTGCGGTGCCTCGCATCTGACATGCGCTGCGTGGGCCCTCGATACCGCGTGGCAAACCGAAGTGCCCCGTAATGCGATCCTGGCGCGCAATCTCGGACAGCTCGTCGAAAGTCTCCAGAGCTTGCCGCGCCATCACTACGGCCTCTTCATGATCGACTACACCCACAAAAATTATGCGAAGTCCAAGTATTATGAGGAGGCCGTGAAGCGATGGTCGCCGTACACGGGCAGCAATTACGAAATCGGCGTCACCATCTCCGGCAAGCCGGTTGAGATCTACGCGCTGTTGGGGGGGCAATGGCCGCATTCGAGCTACATGGTGCCTGGCGGTGTGATGTGCGCCCCGACTTTGACCGACGTCACCCGTGCATGGTCGATTCTCGAATATTTCCGCCGTGATTGGATGGAGAAGATCTGGCTGGGTTGTTCGTTGGAGCGTTACGAGGAAATCAAAACCCTCGACGACTTCATGGCTTGGCTGGACGAGAAGCCGGAGCATGCGAATTCGGATCTTGGCATGTTCTGGCGCATGAGCCTCGATTGCGGAATGGACAAGTTCGGCAAAGGCCATGGTCGTTTCGTTTCGTGGGGTTACTTGCCGCACGAGGACAAATACCAAAAGCCGACGATCGAAGGCCGCAATGCGGCGTTGATTATGAAAAGTGGCGTTTACGACGGCAAGACTGATCAGTTCAAGTTGATGGACCAGAAGTTTACGCGCGAAGACACGATGCATTCCTGGTACGACGAGCCGGGCGGCTTGCATCCGTTTGACCGCAAGACCGTGCCGACACAGAAAAACACCGTGAACATGGACGGTCAGTATTCTTGGTCGACTGCCGTGCGCCATGATGAAAGCGGCCGCCTTGAGGCCGGACCACTATCGCGTCAGTTGATCGCGGGCGGCAAGCACGGCGAATCTTGGCAGCACTACGATCCGCTGGTTCTCGATATGTACAAGAAGCTCGGCGGCGCCAGCGTGATGCTGCGTCACTTTGCGCGCATGCATGAGGGCGTAAAGTTGTATCGCCAGGCTGAACACGCGTTGCGCGAATTCAAGTTGAACGATCCTTGGTACATCAAGCCGACCGAGAGGGACGGCCGCGGCTGGGGCGCGACTGAGGCGATCCGCGGCGCGCTGTGTCATTGGATTGAAGTTAAGGAGGGCAAGATCAAGAATTACCAGATTATTGCCCCGACAACGTGGAACGTCGGACCGAGGTCGTCGGACGGTATTCGCGGGCCGATGGAGCAAGCCCTGATCGGAGCCCCCATCAAGGACCCGCACGATCCCGTTGAGGTCGGTCACGTCTGTCGTTCCTATGATTCCTGTCTCGTTTGCACCGTCCATGCCCACGATGCAAAGACGGGTGAGGAATTGGCTCGCTTTCGGACGGCCTAAGCAGTCATTGTCAATCTAAAGTCGTTGGCCCATCGTGGGGAAGGTGGGCTTGCGACTCCAAGGCCTTGAACTGAAATATTCATCGCGAAAGGCGGTCGCATATGGCGTCCGATAACGGGGTTTTGCTCAAGACGATCGCCGACATGCTTGAGAAAGGGCTTGAGACGCAAGTCGAGCCTTTTCCCGAGACCGATAAAGAGTTCGCCGACATTCTTCTCCAGCTTCGCCAGCTTGATCCGAAGGATCTTAAGGGCAAGCTCGTTGTCGGTGGCTTTGTGAATCATCCATACGGACCGGAAAGACAGCGTTGCCTGGAGTGCATGTACTACCTCGTGCATCGAAAATGGTGCGACCTGCCTGAACTTGCAGTTCCGGTCGAACCGGAATGGTGGTGCCGATTGTGGCGAATCTGACGTTCCAGTTCGACGGACGGTGACCCGGGAAGATGGGGTCTATGAGCGACGAAGAGCTTCGCGATGAGATTAGATGTCTCCTTGAGGGCGGCTTCAAGACCGAAGTGTTTCCTCGTGCCGACACACATGAGGAAGTTCAGTCAATCGTGTTCCGGCTCAAGGCAGCAGGCCTTGATCTGAAGGCAAAGCTCGCAATCGGAGGGTTTACACTCGCACCGATTGAGCACGCGGAGATCGAGCAGTTGTGCGAAACCTGCATGTATTACAAGGTTCACCGGCAATATTGCGAGTTGCCTGAACTCGATATACCGGTTGAACCTAAGTGGTCATGCAGGCTCTGGCGTATCTGAGGCCTGCTCACGAAGTCCTACGGCTCCCGCGGCATGGCTAACGCCTTCTAGACCGTGTATCCCGCCAGGTGGCCGAAGAGGATGCCGGCGAGGACGGCTGGCTCGAAGTGCCCTCTATCGGGTATCGGATGTCTCAGACCGATCCCGGATGATGCAATGCGACATCGATTGGTGAGTGCAATCCGGCTGCAGAATGGTAATGCTTCGAATCCGGGAGGCTCCTCATGATTGTGGTTGTCGGGTGCGGAAACCCAAATCGCCTCGACGATGGAGCGGGCATCGAGGTTCTGCGGATGCTGGAAGCTCGCGGCGTCTGCCGCGACGCGCAAAATGTTCGGCTGCTTGCTGCAGGTACCGACGGAATGGCGACAATGTTTGCGGCCCGTGGTTGCCGCACATTGATCGTTGTCGATGCTTGCCGCTCCGGTTCGGAGCCGGGCGCAGTCTTCGAGGTGCCGGGCAACGAACTCGAGCAAAGTTACAAAGCGTCTCTCAACCTGCATGACTTCCGTTGGGATCACGCGCTGTTCGCGGGTAAAAAGATCTTTCGTGAAGACTTTCCTTCTGACGTAATGGTGCTGCTGATCGAGGCGGCGACGGTGGATCTAGGGATGGGTTTGTCGCCAGCCGTCTCAGCCGCAGTCGCGAAAGTCGCTGACCGCATCAGCGGACTGATCCAAGCGCGCCTGTTCGAGCGGCGGGCAACGTCGTGACGGCGGCTGCGACCGTCACACTCAGGCGCGGGGCGCTCTACCTGAGTTGCGAGATTTACGATCGCTATTTCACGGCGCTAGAGGCCGTCATTTTAATCCGCCGCGAACGCGACCTTTGCGTCTTGCCCGTCCGGCACGCGGCCGCGGGCGGCTATCTTCTCAAACTCCGCAACAAGCTTGGTGATCGCGTTGTTCATGCCCCCGATTTCTTCCGTGAACATCGCGTCAACGAAGATATCGCGCTGCAACTGTCCGTCGTCTGGTCGGCAGAACAGGGCGCGCTGGTCGCGGCTGACACATTCGACATGTAAAGTAAGTTTGCAATTAGAAAAACAACTAGACATTTGCGACTCGTTCCGGTTAGCATGGATCGCGAAATAAAAACATGCAGCCGAAAAGGCGCGATTGGGGGAAACGAGTGAATACAAGTCTTGTCGGAGATGAAGTGCGTGCAGCACTCGCGGCTGCAGAGGATGCGGACGCGAGTCCTTCCGAGCGCGCTGAAATGCTCATGGAAATCGCGATGGGTCTGCAGCAGCAACCCAAATCACCCGATCAATTGCGCGCCTCGGTTACGCTCTATGACAAGGCGCTTTCAATCTGTCCGGAAGAGATGCAGCTTCTGGCGGCGCGAATCCTGGCGCGCAAAGGCACTGCGCTGCAGGCCATTCCCGAAGAGGGAACGGCGTCGCTTGAGCAAGCGCGCGCGACGTTCGAGCAAGCCATCCCGACGTTGATCGATTTTGGAAAACCGGAAGAACTAGCTGAGGCCGAAATGAACCTTGGCCTTGCGCTGCAAAATCTGGCTGGCGTTGGGCGGGCGCGTATCACCGACGCGATTTCGGCCTACCAGCGTGCCCTTCGAACTTTCACCCGGGCCAAGTATCCGCATGAATTCGTGATCCTGCAGAATAATCTTGCGACTGCATTTCTTTCAATACCGATGACCGACGAGCGTGGAAAGATGCGCGAAGCGCTTGCGGTGCAGGCTTTCGAGGAAGGTCTCAAGGTTGTCACGCTGATCGACAACCCGACCGAATACGCGATGTTGCAGAACAATCTCGGCAATGCGCTGCAATACGTTTCATCGAGTCACACTCTTGAGAACAACATTCGCGCGATCGAGGCCTACGACGAAGCCTTGAAAGTACGTACACGGCAGACGACCCCGCTGGAATACGCGAACACCATCTCGAATAAGGCAAATTGCTTATGGAATTTGCCCGATGATCCCGCGGATCCGGAGAGCGGAAATCGGATCAATCTCGCGCAGGCGCGCGCCTATTACGCCGAAGCGCGCGAGATATTCGTGGCGCACAGCGAACCTGAAAAGGCGCGTCTCGTTGCGGAAGCATTCAACCAGATCGAGCGCGAGATGTTAGCTTTACCACCGACCAACGGCCATGATGGCCGCCAATCCATGCGATCCCGAACCAAGTAAAGAGGAGTTTGTTGAGCGATGAATCTACCCTATTCCCCCGAAATGCTGGCCATTTCCTTTGTGTTCGGCGCGGTTGCGTCGATTGTGGGCGGAGCCGTCGGTGGCATTGCCGTCGGCGGCAAGGTACTGGGAAATGAACTCGCCGCAATGTTGGGAGGATTTTACGGTCCGCTCGCCGGCGTCGCCGGCGTCGTCATCGGACTCTTCGTCCTTACGGTCACTGGTTGAGGAAAATCTCATGTTCGCTATGGCTCAAAATTCAATCGTTTTGTTTTTTCGCGGCAAGTTATTCGCGGAACCAGGCAAGGCCTTTCAGAAGATTCTGATCGGTATTGCCGTTACGGCATTGTTACTGATCGCAATCGCGAAGGTGGGCGCGCCGCTGTGGATAGCGGCGCTCGTGGCCGCGCTGCTAGGAGGCGGATTGCAGCCGTATTTGTTTCGGAATCTCCGCTATCGATGAGGCATGCGGATCGTGCAAGTGAGAACAAAATGAACGCTCACGATCAGGATATGGTATCGACCACGCGTGACGATCTTGCCGGCTTCGTCGGTGATATTGAGCGGCTGGAGGCCTTATTCGCGACATGGGAGGAGACACACCGGGCCGCCGTTGGAGCCTACAAGCTCTCGATTGAGGCCCTTAATGCCGAGGCCTTGCGTCGTCTGGTCCGGTCCTTGAAAACGGATCCTGCGGCATTCGCCGCCATGAAGAGCGCTATTGCAGACGAAGTGGTCTATGCCGTCCTGCGGCGGCACGACATCGTCAAGCCGAGCTTGAATGAGCGCGTTGAAGTTGCACTTGAAAGCATTCGCCCCATGTTGGCTTCGCACGGTGGAAACGTCGAACTCGTCAAGGTGAAGCCGCCCGCCGTCGAAGTTCGGTTTATTGGGGCCTGCGATGGCTGTCCGGCTTCAGCACTGACTTTCCACGCCGGCGTGAAAAAGGCGGTTCAGGAGGCATGTCCCGAGATTACCAACATCGTGCAGGTCAAGGGTCTCGCCGGCTCAGAAGATAGCGGCGTCCGCTTCGTTAGTCCGTTCGCGCTCGGTGCAAAAGGTAATTGGCTCGCTGCTGGCTTGCTGTCAGAAATACCCGAAGGGTCGATCCGCTCAATGGAGCTGGGCGGCGAAAAGGTTCTGCTGTCGCGTAATGGCGCCACCGTTACCTGTTTCCAGAACGCTTGCGCGCATCTTGGTTTCCCGATCCATGACGGCGATATCGAGAATGGCATTATCACCTGCCCGCATCACGGCTTCAGGTACGATCTCTCCAGCGGGGAATGCCTCACTGCGCCGGAAGTTCAGTTGCAGTCGCATGCCGTGCGCGTCGTCGGCCAGCGCGTCGAAGTCAGGATGTCGAAATAGCCATGCAGGTCTCGTTTGCCGCCAGACGGTTGCAAAAGGCTCTACCCCGGGCCGGCGACAACCATGTGGCGCTGCCGCTGCTGTCTGCCGCAGGCGCGCGCGTGGTGCTTGGCGGCGAGGCGCTCGCGAACGGGCTGGCCCGATCGATCGTACCCGGCGCGGATACGTTGTTCGGCCCGCGCGGCGCCTGCCTTGCAAGCGAGCGTGGCCCGCTGTTTGTTTGCGACACCGGGCATCACCGGCTGATGATCTGGCGCAAGCCTCCATTGGACGATCAGGTGGGGGCCGACATCGTGATCGGCCAGCCGGATTTTTCGCGCGAAGGCCGCAACGCCAAGGGCGAGGTTGGCGCCGCTACGCTCAACATGCCGACCGGTGTCGCGGCTTGCGACGGCATTCTCGCGGTGGCCGATGCCTGGAATCACCGCGTGCTGATCTGGCACAGCTATCCCGAGACGTCCAACCAACCTGCCGACGTCGTACTCGGTCAGGCTGATTTCACCGGCGGGATCGCCAACCGCGGAGCAAGCCTGCCCACCGCGGACACTTTGAACTGGAGCTATGGCGTCGCCGTCGCCGACGGCAAGCTCGTTGTCGCCGACACCGGCAATCGCCGTGTGCTGATCTGGAATACGATTCCGCACGCGAACGGCACGCCGGCCGATGTGGTTCTCGGCCAGCGCGATTTCGTCACCCGAGACGACAATGCGGGGCAGGCCGGTGGCGCATTGGGAATGCGATGGCCTCATGGCATCGCAGTGGCGCGCGGCATGTTGTTCGTGTCCGACGCCGGGAACAACCGCATCATGGCGTGGCGGAATTTTCCGCAATCGACCGGCCGCGCTTGCGACTTCGTGCTCGGGCAGACCGATTTCATCGGGCTCGATCATAACCGCGCCTCCTATTATCCGAACTCGAGTGCGCTCAACATGCCCTACGGGCTGACCGTTCAAGGCGGTATGCTCGTCGTGGCAGACACCGCCAATTCCCGGCTGCTCGGCTTCGAGCTCGACGGCCTTGGAATGGATTCGCCCGCGATCGCGCTTGCCGGGCAGCCGCTGTTTTCCGACAAAGGCGACAACCGTTGGCGTGCCGCCAGCCGCGATAGCGTGTGCTGGCCCTACAGCGCCGCGGCGTCTGGCAAGCTGCTTGCGATTGCCGATGCCGGCAATAACCGAGTTCTGCTCTGGGAGGCCGCGTCGTGAGCCGTCGCAGCAACATCGTCGAACTGGACGAGCGGGTCTCGGTCGAAATCCGGGTGCGCGGTCGCGTGCAAGGGGTCGGCTTCCGGCCGACGGTCTGGCGCTACGCGCGTGAGCTCGGCCTGGCTGGCGAGGTGCTCAACGATTCCAACGGTGTTCTGATCCGTGTCTTCGGCAACGTAGCCGCCATATCCGAGTTGACCAGTCGCATTGAGCGCGAGCCGCCACCGCTCGCCCGCATTGATGCCATGGCGTCGCACCCCTATTTCGGCGATCTGCCGGCCGAGTTTGCGATTGTCGATAGCCTTGGTGGCGCTGCGCATACGCAGGTTGCGCCGGATGCCGCGATCTGCGGGGCCTGCGCGGAGGAAATCGCCAGTCCGTTCGAGCGGCGATACCGTTATCCCTTCACTAATTGCACCCATTGCGGGCCGCGGCTGAGCATCGTTACGGGCATTCCCTATGATCGCGCCAATACCGAGATGGCGCCGTTCGCGATGTGCCCGATATGCCGCGCGGAATACGACGATCCGGCCGACCGTCGCTTTCACGCCGAAGCCATTGCCTGTCACGTCTGCGGTCCCAAAGCGAAGCTGATCCGCTTCGATCGTCTTCCGTTCAGCTTCGATCAGTTTTCGATGATGGACGATGTCGATGCCGCCTGCGGACTTATGAAGAACGGCGAGATTGTCGCCATCAAGGGAATCGGTGGCTATCAGCTGGCGTGCGATGCCAGCAAGGCCGAAGTGGTTGCCCGGCTACGGCATCTGAAGAAGCGCGACGCCAAGCCGTTCGCACTGATGGCGCGCGACCTGGATGTGATCGGGCGTTATTGCAGCGTCTGCCCAGAGGAGGTGGCGTTGCTGACCGGTCCGTCTGCGCCGATCGTGCTGCTGCGCGCCGATGGCGGCGAGAAGCTGCCGGATGCGATCGCGCCGGGTCTTAGGACGCTGGGCTTCATGCTACCGACCACGCCGATGCATCAGATCATGCTGCGGCGGATGAGCCGGCCGGTGGTGATGACGAGTGGCAATCTGTCCGACGAACCACAGGTGATCGACGATTCAGAGGCGGGCGAGAGGCTCGGCGGCATCGCGACCTATGCGCTGATGCACAACCGCGAGATCGCCAACCGGATCGATGATTCCGTGGCGCGTGTCGTGATGGGACGCCCGCGCGTGATGCGACGCGCCCGGGGTTATGCGCCCGGCTCCATCCGGTTGCCTGGGGGATTCGAGACCGCGCCGGAACTTCTGGCGATGGGCGGCGAATTGAAATCGACGTTTTGCCTCGTCAAGGATGGTGCGGCGATCCTGTCGCAGCATCAGGGCGACCTCGAGGAGCTCAGGACCTTCGACGATTACCGCAAGAACCTCGCGCTGTATCAAAAGCTGTTCGATCACAATCCGGTCGCGCTGGTCGCTGATCTGCACCCGGAATATCTGTCGTCGAAACTGGCGCGCGCGCGCGCCGCCGCCGATACGATCCCCTTGCTGGAGGTCCAGCACCATCACGCCCACGTTGCCTCGTGTCTCGCCGAGAACGGTCATCCACTGGACGGCCCCCCGGTTCTCGGTATCGTGCTCGACGGCTTGGGATGGGGCGGCGACGATTCGCTGTGGGGCGGCGAGTTCCTGCTTGCCGACTATCGCCGTTATCAGCGGCTCGGCACCTTCAAGCCGGTTGCGATGCCGGGCGGCGCGCAAGCGGCACGCGAACCGTGGCGCAATCTCTACGCCCATCTGATGGCTGAAATGGCCTGGCCGGCGTTTGCGATGAATTTCGAGGAGCTGGAACTGCACGGCTATTTCGAACGAAAGCCGCGCGCCACGCTCGACGCCATGATCAGGAACCGCGTCAACGCGCCGCAAGCCACCTCATGCGGGCGGCTGTTCGATGCGGTTGCGGCCGCGCTGGATGTCTGCCGGGAACGGCAGGGTTATGAAGGCGAAGCGGCGGCGCGGCTGGAAGCCATCGTCGACGAGGACACGCTGCGGCACGAGGACGATACGCTCGGCTACCCCCTCAGCATCCCCAATCTCAGGGGTTCCGGACTACCCTATATCGAGCCGCTGGCGATGTGGCACGCGGTGCTCGGCGATCTCATCCTGAAGACGCCGGCCCCTGTCATGGCGGCGCGGTTTCACAAGGGGTTGGCAAAATCGATCGTCGCCATGACGAAGAAGTTGGCCAGCGGCGAGGACGAAACCGGCCCGCGGCGGTTCGACACTGTGGCGTTGTCCGGCGGCTGCTTCCAGAACCGAATCCTGTTCGAGGAGGTCGGCCACCGACTCGAAAGCGATCATTACACGGTGCTGTCGCACGCGCTGGTGCCCGCCAATGACGGCGGCCTGGCACTCGGTCAGGCGGCGATCGCCGCCGCGCATCTCATCGATTCCAATAGCCAACAGATAAGAAACCAGTCGGAAGGAAACGCGTCATGTGTCTTGGCATTCCCGGACGGATCGTAGAGATCAACGACGTTACCAGGAAGCTTGCGACCGTCGATGTCGGCGGCGTCAAGCGGCTGATCAACATCGCCTGCATCGTCAATGACGAGCACTTGGTGGAGTCTTGCGTCGGCGACTGGGTGCTGGTGCATGTCGGATTTGCCATGAGCCGGATCAACGAGGAAGAGGCCGCGCTGACACTGCAAATTCTCACCGAACTCGGCGAAGCCCAGGCCGAGATCGAAGCGATGCGGTTATCGGCGGCCGAATAGGGAGGTTCGTGTCATGTCCAACGATGGTGACCTCAAGGCGCTCTATCCGTTCCTGCACGGCCAACCGCAGGCCCCGGCGCGGCTCGACGCCGCACTGCTGCATTCCGTCGAGGAGAAGGCCCGAGATTCCCGCGAGACCAATACGCGCTTTTTCGGCGAAAACGCCGCGGTCCTTGTCGCCGCGGCCAAATCGCTCGCTGAGGTCTATCGCCGCGGCGGCCGGCTGTTCTCAATGGGTAATGGCGGTTCGAGCTGCGATGCGTCCCACGTCGCGGTGGAGTTCGTCCATCCGATCACCGCGGGGCGTCCGGCGCTGGCCGCTACCAATCTGGTGGCGGATCTCGCGATGATTTCCGCCGTCGGTAACGATCTCGGCTTCGACCATGTGTTCGTGCGCCAGTTGTTGGCGCAAGGCAGGGCGGGGGACGCCTTGATCGGTATCTCCACCAGCGGCAATTCGGCGAATCTGATGTCGGCGTTCACCAAGGCCAGGGAAATGAACATTGTCACCATCGGCCTGGCCGGTGGCGACGGCGGTAAAATGAAGTCGTCGGGCGTGGTGGATTTCTGTCTGGTGGTGCCGACTTCGTCGATCCACCGTACCCAGGAATGTCACGTCGCCGCCTATCACATCCTGTGGGATCTCGTTCACACGCTGCTAGCCGATGACCGTGGATCGGCAACGACCAAGGGAGCTGCGGCATGAAATATCTCGACGAATTTCGCGACGGCGACAAGGCGCGCGTCCTGATCAAGGAGATCGAGGCGCTGGTCGCGACCATGACGATTCCGGCGGAGCGCCCGCTATACATCATGGAGGTCTGTGGCGGCCACACCCATTCAATATTCCGCTACGGCCTCGAAGGCATGCTGCCGAAGGAAATCGAACTGATCCACGGACCGGGCTGTCCGGTCTGCGTGCTGCCGATGGGACGGGTCGACGACTGCGTGTCGATCGCCGAGAATCCGAACGTGATATTCACGACCTTCGGCGACGCAATGCGTGTGCCCGGCTCAAAGAAGAGCCTGTTGCAGGCCAAGGCTGAAGGTGCGGACGTGCGGATGGTGTATTCGCCGATGGATGCGCTGGCGCTGGCGCGCAAGAACCCAGATCGCGAGGTGGTGTTCTTCGGACTCGGCTTTGAAACCACGATGCCGTCGACGGCACTCACTATCCTCCAGGCGGAAGCCGAAGGTATCCGTAATTTTTCTGTGTTCTGCAATCACATCACGATTGTGCCGACCATCAAGGCGATCCTCGATAGCCCAGGGCTGCAGCTCGATGGCTTCCTGGGTCCGGGGCATGTCTCGATGGTGATTGGCACCGCGCCTTACGAGTTCATCGCGAACTTTTACAGAAAGCCGATGGTGGTCGCCGGTTTCGAGCCGCTCGATATTCTGCAGTCGATTTGGATGGTGCTGAAGCAAATCAAGGAGGGGCGCGCTGACATCGAGAACCAGTATGCGCGCATTGTCCCAGACGGTGGCAATGCGCCCGCACTGCAGGCCGTATCGCGCGTCTACGAACTACGTGAGTTCTTTGAGTGGCGCGGGCTCGGTTCGATCGACCATTCCGGCGTCAGGCTGCGTGATGAATACTTGCATTTCGATGCCGAGCAGAAGTTCGCAATTCCGAACCTGAAAATCGCCGATCCGAAATCGTGCCAGTGCGGCGAAGTTCTCAAAGGCGTGATCAAGCCATGGCAATGCAAGGTTTTCGGGTCGGCCTGCACACCGGAAACTCCACTGGGCGCACTCATGGTGTCGTCAGAGGGCGCATGCGCGGCCTATTATCAATATGGCGGCGTCAAGCGCTACAAGGAGGCGGTATGAACGTCGCGCCCTTTATCCGTACAAGGCGGCTCGGCAAGGTCAGTGTCGGCACCGTGACGCTTGCTCATGGCGGCGGCGGCAAAGCGATGAAAGACCTGATCGACGACGTGTTCGTTGCCGCGTTCGATAATCATGTGTTGGCGCCGCTGGAAGACCAGGCGCGCTTCGATCTGGCCGAACTGGCACGCCATGGCGACCGGCTGGCGTTCACTACGGATTCCTTTGTGGTCGATCCGCTGTTCTTCCCCGGAGGTGACATCGGTGAACTCGCGGTATGCGGTACCGTCAACGACCTTGCGGTCGGCGGCGCGATCCCGCTCTATCTGTCCTGTGCCGTGATTGTCGAAGAGGGCATGAGCGTCGATATGCTGCGGCGGATTGCCCGCTCGATGGCGAAAACCGCTGGAGATGCAGGAGTCCGGATTGTCACCGGCGACACCAAGGTGGTGCAGCGGGGCGCTTGCGACAAGTTGTTCATTACCACGACCGGCATTGGCGTGATCCGCAACGGAAGCACGCTCGGTGTCGACGCCGCGCGACCTGGCGACCTGGTACTTGTCAATGGCCTGCTCGGTGATCACGGCGCGGCGATCCTGTGCGCGCGGGGCGATATGGCGCTCGACACCCTGATTGAAAGCGACTGCGCTTGTCTTCACGGGCTGATCGAAACGCTGCTGGCGGCGGCGCCCGGGGTGCGGTTCATCCGCGACGCCACTCGCGGCGGTCTTGCGACAGTACTCAACGAGATTGCAGATGCATCGCAGATCGCGATCGAGATCGACGAGGGGGCCACGCCGATCCGCGAGGAGGTCAAGGCGTTTTGTGAGATCCTTGGGCTCGATCCGCTTTATCTGGCGAATGAAGGTAAGATCGTCGTGATCGTGCCGCCCGAGCAAGCCGAGGCGGCGCTTGGCGCAATGCGTTCCCATCCGCTGGGCGGGGGCGCCGGCATCATCGGGCGCGTCAATCAGGGCGAGGCCGGGCGCGTGACCATGCGCACGGTGTTTGGCGGGCGGCGGATCGTCGACATGCTGGTCGGCGAACAGCTGCCCCGGATCTGTTGAGGGCGTTGTTATGCATGAGCTCGGCATTGTCAGGAATATTGTCGCAATCGTCGGCGATGCCGCAAAAGGGCGCAGGGTCCGCCGCGTCACGCTCGAGGTCGGAAACCTGTCCGGCGTGATGCCGGACGCCATCGCCTTCTGCTTCGACACGGTCGCGCGGGGGACGGCGCTCGACGGTGCGACTCTGGAGATCAGGCCGATCGTCGGGCGCGCTCGCTGCGACGCATGCGGCACCGAGTTCGTCGCCGACACCCTGTTTACGCCATGCGGCTGCGGTTCGCGGCAGTTCAAGCGGCTGCAGGGAGAGGAATTGAACATCAAGAACATGGAACTCGAAACGGAGGTCGCCTGATGTGCGGACATTGCGGGTGCGGAGACAAAACCGGCGCCACCATTCTCAATCTCCAGACCGGAAAGGAAACGACGATGGGCGGCCATTCCCACGACCATGATCACGTCCACGCCGACGGCACCCGTCACAATCACGGTCATGACCACGGCCATGACCATCATCACGGCCATTCGCACGAGCATGAGCACGTTCACGCCGATGGAACGCGCCATCGCCACGGACATGGTCATGATGACGGTGCGCACGACCACGGCCACGATCCCGCGCACCATCATTCGCATGACCATGTCCATGCCGACGGTACCGATCACTGCCACGAGCACGATCACGGCCATGATCACCAGCATGGTCATACCCACGAACATGACCATGTCCATGCCGACGGTACCAGGCACAGCCATGCCCACGATGACGGGCATCATGATCACAGCCATGGCCACGATCACGGGCCGCGCACGACGGACGCCGTGATCGAGCTGGAAACGCGCATCCTGGCCAAGAACGATGCCCTGGCGGCCAAAAACCGGGCCTGGTTCGCTGGGCGAGACATTCTGGCGCTCAACCTCGTCAGCTCGCCGGGCTCCGGCAAGACCACGCTGCTGGAGCGCACCATTCGCGACCTGAAGGGCGAACTGAAACTCTATGTGGTCGAGGGTGACCAGGCGACGGCCAATGACGGCGAGCGTATCCGAGCGGCGGGTGCGCCCGCGGTACAGGTCAACACCGGCACGGGATGCCACCTCGAAGCCGACATGGTGGCGCGCGGTCTTGCAGAACTAAAGCCGGCTGCCGGCTCCGTCGTCATGATCGAGAATGTCGGCAACCTCGTCTGTCCGGCGATGTTCGATCTCGGCGAGCGCGCCAAAGTGGTCATCCTCTCGGTGACTGAGGGGGAAGACAAGCCGCTGAAATATCCGCACATGTTTCGCGCCGCGGAAATCATGATCCTCAACAAGACCGATTTGCTGCCGCACGTCGATTTCGACGTCGCGCGGGCCGTTGCAAATGCGCGCGAGGTCAATCCGAATATCGGCGTCCTGCAGGTCTCGGCGCGGAGCGGCGAGGGGCTGGCCGGCTGGTATGCCTGGCTCCGAAATGAAGCCGCCAAAGCCCGCGAATCTGCTTTTGCTTGAGATTTGGTGACGGTAAATGAAACCGGGGAAAGCATGTTTGGGATCGTGGGGTTGGGCTTTCTGCTCGGAATGCAGCACGCTCTTGAAGCCGATCATATAGCGGCGGTATCCAGCATTGCTGCGCGACGGACTAACGTCGGCGATATCGTCAGGCACGGCCTGACTTGGGGGCTCGGTCATACGGTCACGCTTTTCGTGTTTGCCGGTGCGGCGATCCTATTCGGCCAGGCGATTCCCGAACATCTTTCGCGGCCGTTGGAAACGGCGGTCGGCATCATGCTGGTTGGGCTTGGCTCGCACGTGCTATGGCGATTGTGGCGCGACCGAGTGCACTTCCATCAGCATCGGCACGACGACGGCTCCGAGCACCTCCATCTCCACGGCCATGCTGGGGACAACATTGCCCATCGGCGCAGTAGTCATGCGCACTATCACGGCTTTCGGTGGAAATCCTTGCTCGTGGGCCTGATGCACGGAATGGCGGGGTCGGCTGCGCTTCTAGTGCTCGCAGTTACACAGGTCGCGGATCCAGTGTATGGCGTTCTCTACGTTTTGTTGTTCGGATTAGGTTCGATGCTGGGCATGGGTGCGTTGTCAGCCGTGATCGCGGTGCCGCTCGTGGCGTCAGCGCGTTGGCTGACCTGGGCCAATCGCGGTCTTCAGGGGTCTGTAGGGGTTATCACGATCGCGATCGGTGCAACGACGATCTATTCGACATCGCTTATATAGAACCGGTATAGATCCGGGTTGCATTTGTTCGTTAATTTATTGATTTTGCTTGATTTTTTGTGATTTATGATTCTCATAAATCATCACTTAGCGGTAGGTAAGTCATGTGTTGCGTAACGTACCAAAACCGGTTCTCGGACCAAGGCAGCGTACTCGCCGCCGAGGTGTCCGGATTTGAACTGGGCGGGGGGCGAGCGCCTCTCTCGACTAGAAGCCTCGACCCCTCGCGGGCTAGCTTGAACTAGGAATGGACCCAGGCTGCCTCGTGGAAGAAATCAGGATGAGAGCCGGCGCCAGCACACCCCGGCTTTTGGGCTGGTAAGGCCGCGACGTGTTCTGCCCAACGTTCGAGCGCCTCGCGCATCTCGGCCGCGTACCGCGCGCGGTTATAGACACCAGCTACGCCAGCCCGGTGGCCGCTGACGTGGTTTAGGATCGCCTCCACGATGTGTGGCAGCACGCCAAGCCGGTCGGCCATCACAGTGGACGCCGATCTGCGAAGATCATGAACGGTCCAATGGGGTAGGGATTCACCCAGGGCTTCCGCAATGCGCGCATCAAGCGCCGACTTCGACTTTGACCAGCCTGAAAACCCGCGATGCGGGTCACCGCTGCGTCGGGGTCCGTCACCAAAGAGGAAGTCTCGACCATCTCGGCGGGGTGGGAGTAGGGCCAGGGCGGCGGGAACCAATGGCAGCAAATGCTCGCGATGGTTCTTGGTCCGGGTGCCTGGCAGCGTCCATAGCCCCGAACTGGTGTCAAGTTCGGCCCATTGCATACTGCCCACTTCATCACGGCGTTGGGCTGTGAGCAGCAACAAACGCACGATGCGTCCGTAGTCGTCATCTTCACAGGCGTGCCAGATGGCTGATAGCTCCGTCTCCGTTAGGACCCGTTCGCGGCTTCCCGGCTGCGCCGGTCGGTTAGTGCCGAGAACCGGGTTCGCAGCGATCTCAAGGCCCTCGCGTATTGCCCAGTTGAACATTGAGGACAGGGCTGTACGGGCGCGGGCTGCTGAGACCGCTCCATGAACTGATGCGAAGTCAGCGATACGAGCCGAGATATGGCGGCGAGTGATCTGGAAGACCGAGACCGAATGCAGGGGTTTCCAACTGACCAACAGGTAGCGTTCTATTTCCGAATAGGTCCTGGGCTTCAGCCTTTGTTTGGCGGTCCGCAGATATTGATCCGCAATGGTTCGGAGGGTGTCGGCCGCCTGTAGGCGCGCCTTGGCTTTCTCGTCCGCCGGGTCTTTGCCATTGGCAACCACGCCCAGAAGCCGCTTGGCCTCCTTGCGTGCGAGCTCCGGCGTCCAAGGGGCGCCGTGAGCACCGATGGTGACGAAGCGCTGCCGACCGAACACTCGATATTTGAGAACGTAGGTCGCCCGGTCGCGTTGGCGGCGAACGCCAAAGCCCCGCACCGCCTCGCGGTGGTCTGCGTCCCAAATTGTCTCGCCTGGCTTGAGTGCTTGCACTGCGCGGATCGTGATACTCGAAACAGCCATCGATCGCCTCTGTAGCTACCACGTAGCTACCACCATAGCGCAAATTGCAGCGCACGTAAGGCGGGGGGCGGCGATCTTACTAATTGATAAGACTATGATTTTCGTACAAAAGGCGGGAGTTGCGTAGCATCGGCGGAGCCCGTGCGGTGTCTGTGGAACAGGAGGTCGGTGGTTCGAGCCCACCCAACTGTACCAATGGGGTAAATCACGACATCTTCGGCAGCTTGAAGCAGCTTCGCGTATCCGCGTCGCAGACGATTGATCCGTATCCGAAAGCAGGTAGCCGTGTCGTCCGATCGCTTACACACCGGTGTCAGAGTGTAGTGCCTAGACAAATCGCCTGTGAGTAGCGGAAACCGAGAAGCCGCAAGGCCACCAAGTCCACGCGAGAAGTGGTACCAAGCGATTACCCGAACACCGATTGAGTGACTCCATGAAGTTTATTGATACGCTTCCCCCGTATCTGCTCGCTCTGGGCGCGTTCATCTGTTTCGGAATGGCGCTCTGGTTCTTCTGGCTTGAAAGCCTCAAGACAGCGGCGGCATTGAGCGGTCTCTTCTTCCTTTGCGTAGTTCTCGCCTATCTGCCTCAAGCTGAGAGCGTCAGCGCCTTTGCGGTTAATGTCAGGCTCAAGAAAAATGTAGACCTTGCGAAGGAGGCCATCGAGCAACTCAGGGATCTAGCGAAAGTGAACGCACGCGTTGGCTACACCACACTAGCGTGGGGCAACAGGATGGGTGCGCCGAGCGCCGAGGAGAAGAAGGCTCTTCTCGATCAGGTGGAACAACAGCTTGAGGTTCTGCACGTCAGTAAGGCGGAACGAAAGGAGATTGCGCGGCCGCTGGTCCGTCTTATCGGGCTCGATCTTTACCAGTCCTTCGTCCACACGATTGATCGCTACGTGCACGTTCGCCAACGCGATTATGCAGATCAGATTAGGCAGCACCCAGACGATCAGGCCTTGAAGGACGCCCACCAGAAACACATTCTCGCGGTGAATGAGTGGCGGGCGCAGCTTGATCGTCCATATGACGACATTGACGGTTACAACCTGCGGGCCTCGCTTCGTCGGGCGCTCCCTACGCTCTGGGTCAGCGCACAAGATGCCGAAGCCGCGCGAAAACTAGCCGACGAGATTCAAGCGCTGTACGACGGCTGTGTGAAACAGGGCGGCTACACCTCCGAGGCGGCCAAGTTCATTGATAAATATGGCGATACCAAAGGATTCAATGACAAGCTCAAAGAGACATTTGGCAGAGGATTTGATTGAACATTCATTCGACGACGGCGTTCGCGCCGGGTGGCATTTTCAGCAATGCGGTGACAGTGCGCAGATTGGTACTATCGTTGAAAATCGCTTGAACATGGTAGTTTATCGCGCGGCTGGAGACTACCCCTGCACCGGCTCGGGCGGAGCAAGCTCGTAGGATGGGTTGAGCCCCTTGCGAAACCCATCTCTTCTTGGCGACCGGTCTTCGTGGGCGCGACGTGATCAAGAAGCAGCATCCGCCCGGCACGACATCACGATGGCAGGCTGTCGTGATGTGACGTTAAGACGAGGGCTAGAACGGTTTCGCAAGGGCTCAACCCATCCTACGCGGCTGATGGTCGGCGAAAAGTCGTGCTTTAAGGTCGCCGGGTCCGGCAAATCCTTCCACGCTGCTTCGCGGCCGCCGGCAGCATTGCGGCGGTGAACTCGAGCGCGTCGATACTTGAATCCATCCCTGCATGTGCTTATATGCCAACTGGCCGAATAATGCGGGCATTTGGCACAAGGATCGCCGAGACATAATCACATGGGTAAGAACGAGCGTAGTGGCAAAGGCGTTGCTCGAACCTCTTCGCGGGGCGTTCGCGCCCCCGGCTCGCTGACCACCAAGCAGATCAAGACGATTGCAGCGTCGGCACTTACTCAGCGGCCTGACCATAAACAGTCGTTGAGAGCGACTCGCAAATCTCCTTTGGACAAACCCCGCAAGTCGGCGACGCTTGAGCGGCTGTCCGCCGCCGAGCAAGACCAGACCTATCAACCGCAGCCCGGCGCGGTTGTTGTTCGAGGGCATTTCGATGCGGTCACCGGGCTCTCCACCGTCACAGATGCGCCTTCACGCGGGCTCGGCAAACGCGCGGAGGATGAAGCGCGCTCCTCGGCCGAAATGTTCGACGTCGTGATCGACGGCAACAGCCTGTTTCGCATCGAGCCCGCTGCGCTCAAGCATCTTGCCAATTACAGTGATGATGAGATTCACGCCATCGTCGTGCCGAAACGCACGCTGGCGCGACGGCTGTCAGATGGTGAGCCGCTGACGGTCGAGGAGACCGACAAGGCGGTGCGGCTGGCGCGGGTCGACCGCCTCGCCGCAAACGTGTTCGGCGATGCCGCAAAGGCGCACCGCTGGCTTCGGAAGCCGAAGAGGGCGCTGGGCGGGGATACGCCGCTTGCCTATCTTGCGACGGAAGCGGGCGCTCGCGTGGTCGAGGAGATGTTGCATCGGATCGATCATGGCATCCTCGCTTGAGGATTCGGCGTGCGGATCTGGCGGATCTCCAATTTCGACGATCTTTCCGGTATTGGCGGCCTGAAGGCCGAAGGCCGCTGGCACGATCGTGGCCGGCACGTGGTCTACGCCGCTGACCATCCGGCTTCCGCGCTGCTCGAAGTAATGGTGCATCTGGAAATCGATGTGGAAGATTTGCCGACCAGCTACCAGCTGCTTGGTATTGACGTGCCTGATAACCTGGCTGTCGAAAAGGTGAGCTTGAGCGATCTTGAGAGGGAAACACCCGATTGGGCCGGCGATCCCAGGGTGACACGTGATGTGTTGAGGCCATGGTTCGACGAGATGCGCACTGCCGTGGTGTCGGTGCCGTCTGTCATCGTACCGTTCGCGCAAAATTATCTGATCAATCCGAGACACGTGGATGCGGCGCGCATCCGCGTGTCTCATGTTGGGCGTTATCCTCACGACGAGCGGCTGTTTGGGCTGCGAATAGGATCACCGTGACAGTGCATGGAATCCCACCGTCGCCCCTTCACGCAATCATCGCCTTGACCTGCGCCGTATCCGCAAATTCGACCAGCTCGACGATCTTGCCATCCTGAATTCTGAACAGATCCAGGATCTCGGTGCTGAACGTCTTCCCGCTTGGATGGTATTTGACGTTGACGCGGGAATGGATCGCGACCCGATCTCCATCGACCAACTCCGCCAGAATCTCGCGGCCTTCGAACCCGAAGTCTTTGATCAATTGGCTGAACCCGCCGCGCAGGGTCGGGTGGCCCTGCATGCTCCCGGTAAGCTCGAGCGCGTTCTTGTCGCCCTTTAGGGTGAACAGACCGTCGGGATGGAAAGCCGTCACCAAGCCTTCGGTGTCACCGCCGTCCCGCGCGGCATAGGCGCTCCTGACCAATGCGAGCATGTCTTCGCGTTGTGCCATGTTACCCTCCCTGCAACACGTATCAGGCCAGTCTAGCCACCTTTGCGTGTAAAGGCAAAAATGATCTCAATAGGTGTAAGGGCTTCGAACGCGGAAGCAGCATCGTTCGTTTTCGTTCCCCGGTTTTGCAAGAAAACGGCGGGAGCGCCGGCGAACCTTTTCAGGACCCCAGGTGTTTGTAGCTGCGGCAGGACAGACAACGCTGAGGGAGCTGAGCTATGAACGGAATTATCTATATCATCGGGCTTGTCGTCGTGATTGGTGCGGTGCTCTCGTTCCTGGGCCTGCGCTGATTGTTGATTGGGCGCGGCGAGGCCGTGCGGGGCCCGCAAAGCCTCGCATGCCTCACCCCGCCACCATCCACACCACCACCGGCGTCACCGCCGCCAGCAGCGTCCCCAGCGCCTGACACCGACACCAGCCGCTGATACTACGCCGCGAAGATGTAGGCGTTCGCGCTGGTTGGCATCGCCGCGAACAGCTCGACGACGCCGGCCGCAATCGGCGGCAGGTCGAGCAGTCTTGCCAGCACGAAC
>NZ_LSIC01000018.1 GCF_001556045.1 Bradyrhizobium sp. CCH5-F6 | reverse complement strand
GATCGGGCGGCAAAGTCCGTTCGGTAAGCTCCGCACGCGCATCGTCGCGAAGGACGACATCACGCGCTTGCAGGTTCCCGGCAGCAAGCGGGTGAAGGCCCGCTTTCAGCTCGTCTTCACGCTGGCCTCGGGGGAACGCCTGTCGTCCCCGCCGATCTCCGACGTCACCCATGTTCGCGACACCGTGGCCCGGATCGCGACGCAGTTCGAGGTTCCGAATGTCGAGGAGCCGGTCAATCCGCTTGATGCCAGCAATCCCGAGATGCATCTCGGCGAGCCGCTGGAGCCGTTTCCCGCGCGCGACATTCACGTGGTTGCGCTGATCGCCGTCGCCTTGTCAGCGCTACCCTACGCCTACAAGCTCTGGCGCGGATGGCCGCCCAGCCATGTCGACATCCTGCTGCTGCCGGTCGGTGCGCTCGCCGCGTTCGCTGTCTACAGATACGCCAACCTGGTGACCGGCGCCTTCTGGATCATCGGCCAGAACGATATCCGCGTCGAGCGCCTGTGGGGCGACGGCACACCGCGCGCGGACCATATCGAAGGGCCCGACGTGAAGTCGATCACGGTCGAGCGCCGCGGCCGATCCGAGGACGAGCACTGCATCGTCGTGATCCGGCTGCACACCGGAAAGCGGTTTCGCAGCCCCCGCATCGGCTCCCGACCCGAAGCCCGCGCCGTTGCCACCGAGATCGTCCGCCGGCTCGCCATCGCGCCGGAGAGCAACAAGATCTAGGCCCTTGGGATGAAGGCCGAGTTCGGCGCAGCAGCTTCGACGGAGGCCGATGCCTCTCAGCCTCACCCGAGGAGCGCGCCCTTGCGCGCGTCTCGAAGGACGAGGGCCGCCACCGGGCGGCCCAGGCGATTCCGCAGCCGAGAGAGTGAGCGCACCGGTGCCTCGGCACCAATCTATGCTTTTCGCGCCATCCCCCGTTTGTGGCGTTGCCAGGCGCGTGTCAAAAAGCCAAAGCATTCTCGTGAGATACTAGGGCGGCGCGCCATCAACTTGCCATGAACTTGCCCCTCAGGTTTGATGGTTCCTGATTGATTTGCGCTGTGGCAGCGGGGAGAGCTTTACATGACGGATTTTCGTCGCCTGACCGGGGTGTTCGTGGCTGCGATCGGCCTTTTTCTGTCCACGCCGCAGGCCTTCGCCCAGCAGCCGGACCGCGGCGACGAGCCGGGCCTGGTCGCCGATGACGGCTACCAGCTCGAGCCGGAATGGCAGAAGCAGGTGGTCTACTTCCGCACCACCGAGCCGCCGGGAACGATCATCGTCTCGACCGCCGAACGACATCTCTATCTGGTGCAGCCCGGCGGGCGCGCGATCCGCTATGGCATCGGCGTCGGCCGCGACGGTTTCCAGTGGCAAGGGCTGGTGACCATCACCAACAAGAAGGAATGGCCGGACTGGACGCCGCCGCCGGAGATGATCCAGCGCCAGCCCTATCTGCCGCGCTTCATGGCCGGCGGCCCCGGCAATCCGTTGGGCGCCCGCGCCATGTATCTCGGCACCACCGTCTACCGCATCCACGGCACCAACCGCCCCGACACGATCGGCACCAAGGTGTCTTCGGGCTGCTTCCGCCTGGTCAATGCCGACGTCGCAGATCTCTATGATCGCGTCCCTGTTGGCACCAAGGTCGTCATCCGGCAGAAGCCCGAGCTCTAAAGCTTATGGTTCGCGCATGATCTTTTCGGAGAGCCGCTTCGCGCTTTGCGCTGACGCGGCCCTCCGGATCCCGATCATGCTCTCCGTCCTCGCCTGATTCCTTTTCCCGATATTTCGAGAGAACAACATGATGCGCACTTTTCGTGGCGGCCTGCTGATCGGGCTCGCCCTCGCCGTGCTGGTCGCAGTGTCGGCCATCGTCTACGAATTCTACGACACCCGCACGCTGAAGCGCACCGTTCGCCGCGGCGAAGTGCTGTGCGGCGTCAACAAGGGCCTGCCGGGCTTCTCGATCCCCGACGACAAGGGCAACTGGACCGGCTTCGACGTCGACTTCTGCCGTGCGGTGGCTGCCGCGATCTTCGACGACCCGGGCAAGGCGAAGTTCATTCCGCTCGACGCCAATGAGCGTTTCAAGGAGCTGCAGAGCCGCAAGGTCGACATCCTCTCGCGCAACACGACCTGGAGCATGGCGCGCGAGCTCGACTACGACCTGTATTTTCCGGCCGTGGCCTATTACGACGGCGTCGGCTTCATGGTGCCGCGTTCGCGCAACAAGGAGACCTCGCTGGACCTGACCGGCAGCAAGGTCTGCGTCCAGGCCGGGACCACGACGACACTCAACGTCGCCGATTACTTCCGTGTCAACAACATGAAGTACGAAGAGGTGAAGTTCGACAAGCTCGACGAGGTCGTGAAGGCCTACGACAGCGGCAAGTGCGACACGTTCTCCGCCGACGTCTCCCAGCTCTATGCTCTGCGGCTGAACCTCTCGAAACCCGGCGACCACATGATCCTGCCGGACATGATCTCCAAGGAGCCGCTTGCCCCCGTCGTGCGGCAGCGCGACGACGACTGGATGATGATCGTGAAGTGGACGCTGTACGCCATGATCAACGCCGAGGAGCTCGGCGTCACCTCCGAGAACATCGACGAGGCCCTGAAGTCGAAGAAGCCGGAAGTTATGCGCCTCGTCGGCACCGAAGGCCGTTACGGGGAGCAGCTCGGCCTCACCAAGGACTGGGCCGCCCGCATCATCCGCCACGTCGGCAATTACGGAGAGATGTACGACCGCAACATCGGCGAGAAGTCGAAGCTGAAGATTCCGCGCGGCATGAACCAGCTGTGGAATGCCGGCGGCGTGCAGTACGCACCGCCGATGCGGTAAGACCGTCTCTCCGTCGTCCCCGTCAGCTTGGGGCCACCGCGCTCCACACTCTCAACTGTCATCGCCCGCGAAAGCGGGCGATCCAGTATTCCAGAGACGGTCGTGATCAATCGAGAAGCTGCGGCGTACTGGGTCGCCCGGTCAAGCCGGGCGACGACACCGAATGTGAGGCGCGGCCTTCGCGCCCCCGCCTCAATACCCCCGCGCCCTTGCGAGCTGCTCGGTGTGGTAGTTGGCGTCGCCGAACAATTCTTCGCACACCCTTGCGCGCTTCATGAAGAAGCCGATGTCGAACTGGTCGGTCATGCCCATGCCGCCATGCATCTGCACGCCTTCCTGCACCGCACGGGTGGCGGTGGTGCCGGCGCGGGCTTTTGCGACTGCCACGGCTGAGGCCGCCTTGGCGACGTCGCCGTCCAACGCCTGCAGCGCCTTCATGGTGGCGGCGCGGGTGATCTCGATGTCGACATAGAGCTCGGCGGCACGGTGCTGCAGCGCCTGGAATTCGCCGATCAGCTTGCCGAACTGTTTGCGGTTCTTCAGGTACTCGACGGTGCGATTGAACACTTCCTCGCTCAGGCCCACCATCTCGGACGCGACCGCGCCGCGGCCGATATCGAGCACGCCTTCGAGCAGACTTGCGCCCTGATCGACCTCGCCGAGCACGCCGTCGGCATTGACCTCGACATTGGCGAAGTCGATCCGAGCCGCATTGTGGGCATCGACCATGATGGTGCGCTCGATCGTCACGCCCTTCGCCGCGGGATTCACCAGGAACAGCGTCAGGCCCTCGCGCTCGCCGGCGGAACCCGCGGTGCGCGCGGCGACGATGAGGAGGTCGGCGACGTGACCGTCGAGCACCAGCGCCTTGGCACCACTGAGCTTGAAGCCGTTGCCGGCGCGCACGGCCTGAAGGCTGGTCTGAAGCGGACGATGCTTGGCGCCTTCGTCGATTGCGAGCGTCGCAAGCAATGAGCCATTCGCGATCTTCGGCAGGAATTCCGACTTCTGCGCGGCGTTGCCGCCGCGGTTCAGCGCAGAGGCCGCAACCACGCTGGTGGCGAGGAACGGCGAGGGCATCAGCGTGCGGCCGATCTCCTCCATCACGATTCCGACTTCGACATGGCCGAGGCCGCTGCCGCCGAACTCTTCCGGCACCAGGAGGCCGGCAAAGCCCATCTCGGCGAAGGACTGCCAGAGCTCTTTCGAGAAACCGGTGCGATCCTTGCTGTCGCGCAAGTGTCGCAGGTGCGACACCGGCGCCTTGTCGCTGATCAGCCCGCGCGCTGAGTCGCGGAGCATGGATTGTTCTTCTGTGAGGACGAGGGCCATGTGCGTGTTTCCGATTCGAAATCTATACTGTCTTGGTCATTCCGGGATGCGCCGTCAGGCGCAGGCCCGGAATCCATCGGGCGACAGGGTTGGTGGATGAATGGATTCCGGGCTCGCGACTATGTCGCGCCCCGGAATGACAGAAAGGCTCACGCCCCCGGCAGATCCAGGATGCGCTTGGCGACGATGCCGAGCATGACCTCGGACGTGCCGCCTTCGATCGAGTTGGCCTTGGTGCGCAGCCAGGCGCGCGGGCGGGCGCCCTGCCTGGAGCGCTCGCTCTCCCATTCCAGCGCATCGACGCCGCCGGCCGACATCAGAATCTCGTGACGGCGCTTGTTGAGCTCGGTGCCGTAATATTTCATCGCCGACGAGAACGCCGGATGCGCCTGCCCCGCCTTGGCGAGATCGACCGCGCGCTCGGCGCAGGCAGCTAACGCGGCTTCATCGACGTCGAAGCGCGCGATCTGGCCGCGCAGCATGGCGTCATCGAGCCGCCCCTGCGCATCGGTGCCGACGGAGTCCGCCGCGATCTGGCCGAGCGGTCGGCCGGCGCCGCGCTCGCCCATCCCTGAAATCATCGCGCGCTCGTGCTGGAGCAGATATTTCGCCACGTCCCAGCCACGGTTGATGGTGCCGACCACGTTCGACTTCGGCACCCGGACATTGTCGAAGAAGGTCTCGCAGAACGGCGAGTAACCCGATATCAGCAGGATCGGCTTGGTCGAGACACCCTTCGAGGTCATGTCGAACAGGATGAAGCTGATGCCGTCATGCTTCTTCGCGGCTGGATCGGTGCGCACCAGGCAGAAGATCCAGTCGGCGTAATTGGCATAGGACGTCCAGATCTTCTGGCCGTTGATGATGAAATGATCGCCGTCGCTCTCGGCGCGGGTCTGGAGCGACGCGAGATCCGAGCCGGCGTTCGGCTCGGAATAACCCTGGCACCAGCGGATCTCGCCCGCCGCGATCTTCGGCAGATGCTCCTTCTTCTGGGCGTCGTTGCCGTATTTCAACAGCGCCGGCCCGAGCATCCAGATGCCGAAGCTCGACAGCGGCGGGCGCGCGCCCATTTTCGCCATTTCGGCGCGCAGCACTTTGTGCTCGGCGGCGCTGAGGCCACCGCCGCCATATTCCTTCGGCCAGTCCGGCACGGTCCAGCCCTTGTCGCGCATACGCTCGAACCAGACGCGCTGCGGCTCCGACGAGAATTTTGCGTTGCGCCCGCCCCAGAACACGTCATCGTCGGACGTCGCGGGCTTGCGCATCTCCGGCGGGCAATTGGCTTCCAGCCAGGCGCGCGTCTCGTTGCGGAATGTCTCGAGATCGGCGGTCTCAGTGTCGCTCATGGTCGTTTCCATCATCAAAGTCGACTTGTTGGGCGCGACTCTGGGCCAAGCCCCCGCGGAATTCAACCACTTCCGTACCCGCGCTCGGCTATAGTCGCAGCGTGGCGGTGCTTGAAAACAAAGAGGAAACGACAATGCGCCTGAAACTTCTTTCGCCTGGCGAAATGAACGAGAGCCAGCGGCAGACCTATGACGAGTCGATTGCCGGAAAGCGCGGCAAGCCGCCGGCGCCGATGATGGCCTGGCTGAGCAGCCCGGAGATGGCGCGTCACGCGACGCGGCTCGGCGAGGTCATGCGCTTCGACACGATATTCCCGGCAAAGCTCTCGGAGATCGCGATCCTGGTGACGGCGCGGCACTGGACCGCGCATTACGAATGGTACGCGCACAAGCGCCTCGCGCTTGCCGGCGGCATGAAGCCCGAGATCATCGACGCGATCCGCGACCGCCGTACGCCCGAATTCGACGATCCCAAGGGGAAGATGATCTACGATCTCGCGAAGTCGCTGCATGAAGGCCACGGCGTCGAGAAGGGGCTCTACGACGAGGCGGTGAAGGTGCTCAGCGAGCGCGGCGTCGTCGAGGTCATCGGGCTGTGC
Organism: Bradyrhizobium sp. CCH5-F6; assembly: GCF_001556045.1. GTDB lineage: Bacteria > Pseudomonadota > Alphaproteobacteria > Rhizobiales > Xanthobacteraceae > Bradyrhizobium. The sequence continues at coordinate 115,135 of NZ_LSIC01000018.1, read as the reverse complement.
GGCTATTACACGCTGGTGTCGATGACGCTGAACACCTTCGAGTTCGGGCTGCCCGACGGCGAGGTGCCGGAACTCTCTTAAGTTTCCCATCCGGAAACGATGGGTTTCGGGATGGGCGATAGCGCTGTCCCGAGACCCGCCTTATGTGGAAGTCATCAACGGAGCAGCCACATGTCGCAGAACCAGGCCGTCGCCGCCGGCACAAGGATCGGGCACGTTCATCTCAAGGTCGCCGATCTCGATCGCGCGCTCGGCTTCTATTGCGGCGTGCTCGGCTTCGAGCTGATGCAGCGCATGGGCTCCGGGGCGGCTTTCATCTCGGCCGGCGGCTATCATCACCACATCGGGCTCAACACCTGGGAAAGCAAGGGCGGCTCGCCGCCGCCGCCCGGCACGACCGGGCTGTTTCATACCGCGATCCTGTATCCGACGCGCCCCGCGCTGGCGGACGCACTTCATCGCGTGCTGTCGGCCGGCATTGCGCTGGATGGTGCCAGCGATCACGGCGTCAGCGAGGCGCTGTATTTGCGCGATCCGGACGAGAACGGCGTGGAGTTGTACTGGGACAAGCCCAGGGAGCAATGGCCGTTCGGGGCGGACGGGAAGCTTGCGATGTTCACCAGGCGGCTGGATGTGGAGGCGTTGCTGAAGCAGCGGGAGGGGTGATCTCCGCTCTCTCCTCGTCATTTTTAGGAGCGAAGCGACGAAGCAATCCATCCCTGCACGGCAAGGCTCTGGTTGCTTCGCTGCGCTCGCAATGACGGAGTTTGTTGAGGCGCCGCCGCGTCTATTTCAACTTGGCGGGTGGCCTTCCCCGCACCATGATCAGCGCCGCGGCCATCACCTCCAGCGCGATGCAGAGATAGAACGGCAGCGAATAGCCGCCGGACCAATCGCGCAAGGCCCCGACGACGCCGGGGCCGAACGCATAGGTCACCTGGTTGATCGCGGTGTTCAGGCTGATCAGAACGCCGAACGCGGCGCTGTCGAACTCCTGCTGCACGATCAGCGACGGCAGCGTGATGAGATTTCCGACCGAGAAGCCGAACACCGCGCAGGCCGCGATCAGCACGTAGTCATTGTGCAGGTTGATGACGACGAGAAGAGCCGCCGCCTGGCTGAGGAACGACAGCGCGGAGGCGAGGCGCTGATCGAGGCGGTCGATCACCAACGAGAACAGCACGCGGCCGACCACGGCCATCGCCGTCAGCACCGCGACGGCGACCGCCGCCCGCTCGCGGCCGATCACGGGATCGAGGAACGAGATCAGGTGCACGATGAAGCCGACCTGGGCGAACAGCACCAGGGCGAAGGCGATCGTCACCGTGAGGAAGCCGACGTCGCGCAGCGCCCAGGCGCGAATCTGGGACGAGGATTGCGGTTTGGCTTTCGTCGTCGCGTGCCAGCCATGACGATCGGGCGGGCGGCCGACCACAAGGAGGATGACCGGCACGAGCAGCACCAGCATGGCGCCGGCGGCGGCATACATCGCGCTGGCGAAGCCGACATGGCCGATGAGCGCCACCAGCAGCGGCACGCCGACGATGCCGCCGAAGCTGGCGCCGTTCAGCGCGAGGCTTATCGCCATGCCGCGCTTGTGGTCGAACCACAGGCTGATCGTGTTGGTGATCATGGCGAGGCTGGTGCCGGCCCAGCCGAAGGCCAGCACGGCATTCGCGAGATAAAGCTGCCAGGGCTCGCGCACCGCGCCGATCGCGACCGCGGCCGCCGCCATCGCCAGCGTCCCGGCAATCAGACAGATACGAGGACCGTACTTCCGCACGGCTTCGCCGACGAAGACGACGAGCAGCGCGCCGAACAGGTAGAAGAACGTCGTCCCTGCGGAGATCAGCGTGGTCGGCCAGCCCCGCGCGCGCTGGAGCTCGGCGACGTAGACGCTCTGGCCGTAGAAGCCGAGGCCCCAGCCGAAGGTGGCGAGCAGGAAGCAGACCGCGACGATGCGCCAGCCTTCGTAGCGGGAGGAGGATTCGTCGGTTACGGGCTGTTGAGGATTGTCGAGCATTGCCGCTTACTCCGTCGTGCCCGGGCATAGCCGTCTGAAGGACGGCGTCGCTTCCGCTTGCCTATGCCCAGGCATCCACGCTCTTCCTTCGATGCAGCAAAGACGTGGATGGCCGGGACAAGCCCGGCCATGACGACATCTAACCAACCCTCACCCAAAAATCACTTCGACGGCGATCGAAGCGTCAACGATGCTGACAGCCTCCCGCCAACCTAGACCGCATCCGGGAACTCGCCCATGGCCGCGTCCAGCCGCGCCTTGCGGCGGCGGGCCCAGGAGACCAGCGAGAGCACGGCAAGGCCCAACACAACGGGCGGGAACACCACCAGGTTCACCGCCGACCAGCCGTAATTGGCGAGCAACTGGCCGGAGGAGAACGAGCCGATCGCCATCATGCCGAACACCAGGAAATCGTTGAAGGCCTGCACCTTGTTGCGCTCCTGCGGCCGGTGCGTCTCCAGCACCAGCGCGGAGGCGCCGATGAAGGAGAAATTCCAGCCGACGCCGAGCACGATCAGCGTTGCCCAGAAATGCATCGCGGTGAGGCCGGAGAGGCCGATGCCGGCGGCGCCGGCTTCCAGCAGCAGGCCGGCGGCCACGATTCTGGGCGCACCGAAGCGGGCGATCAGCGCGCCCGTGAAGAAGCTCGGTCCGTACATCGCGACGATGTGCCATTGCAGGCCGAAATTGGAATCGGAAACGCTGAGGCCGCACATCTTCATGGCGAGCGGCGCCGAGGTCATCACCAGATTCATCATGGGATAGGAGATCACGCCGCACAGCGCCGCGGCGATGAAGCGCGGCTGCGTCACGATCGTGAGCAGCGGCCGGCCGCCATGCAGATCGGCCGGCGCGGGCTTGGGCATGTCGACGCCCGCGACGATGCCCATGGCGACGAGCGCCACCGCGGCCTGCACCAGGAAGCTGAAGGCGAACAGATAGGGCGGCCAGACATCCATGGTCCATTGCACGAGCTGCGGACCGAGCACCCCGGCGAACACGCCGCCCGCCATCACCCAGGACACCGCCTTCGGGCGGTAGGCCGCGCTGGCGCCGTCGGCGGCGGCGAAGCGGTAGGACTGCGCCACGGCGCCGTAGAGGCCGCCGAGGAAGGTCGCGGCACAGAACAGTGCGAACGAGCCATGCAGGATCGCGAGCGAGCCGAGCAGGCCGGTGAGCGTGCCGAGACCCGTGCCGATGACGAAAGCCACGCGGCGACCGAAGCGGCGCGAGATCGCGCCGGTCGGCAGCGTGCCGGCAGCGAGCCCCACCACATACATCGAGATCGGCACGGTCGCGAACGAGATGTCCGGCGCGAGCGTAGCGCCAACGATCGCACCGGTGGCGAAGATCACCGCCGAATTGGCGCCGGTCAGCGCCTGAGCGGCGGCAAGGCGCACCACATTGGCACGCGCGCGGGTATCGTCGGCGATCTCATTGACAGCAGTCACGTCCAGCATCGGCATTTCCGCCCCAAGGGCTCACGAGGGCTCTATTGATTCCCGGCACTATGGAGGGGCGCGGAAAGGCGGGCAACCGGCGCAAACGGGCGCAGGCCATGCCCCCGACGCAATCGAACAGATGATAACGGGCTGCACCCTTGACGGCTTGAGTTCGATCAAATCCTATCCGCCGCGACTTGCTGGAGTTTCGTTCATGACCGTCGACGACAGGCCCACGCTCAGCGCTCCCGACGACGATCCCTGGCTGTGGCTGGAGGAGATCGAGGGCACGCAGGCGCTCGATTTCGTCGGGAGGCAGAGTCAACTCACGCTCGCCGCATTCGGCGGAGCGGCCTTCGAACGCGATCGCGACATCCTCGCAGCGATCTATGACCGTCCGGACAACATTCCCTATGTCAGCCGGCGCGGCAACGATCTCCACAATCTCTGGAAGGATGCCAGCAACCCGCGCGGCCTGTGGCGGCGGACGACGCTGGCGGAATTCCGCAAACCCGATCCGGCATGGGAGACCATGCTGGACATCGACCAGCTCGCGGCGAGCGAAGGCGAGGACTGGCTGCTCAGCGGTATCGCCACGATGCCGGGAAGCTCGCGGGCTATCCTGAGCCTGTCGCGCGGCGGCAGCGACGCCGTCACCTTGCGGGAATTCGACCTCGCCGCGAAGAGCTTCGTGCCGAACGGCTTTGCGCTGCCGGAAGCCAAGGGCGGCGTCGACTGGCTCGATGCCGACACGCTGCTGCTGTCGAGCGCGCACGGCGAGAGCATGGCCACGAGCTCGGGATATGCGCGGACCGTTCGCCTCTGGCGGCGCGGCCAGCCCGTCGATCAGGCGCAGGTGATCATCGAGACCGCGGCCGATCACATGACGATCCATGGCAGCGTCGACGACACCGGTGCGGCACCGCGCGTCTGGATCATCGACCAGATCGACTTCTTCAATCATGCGGTCTGGCTCCGCGATGCGAGTGATGCGACGACGAAGCTCGATCTGCCGACCGGAATCTGGATGCAGGCGCACGGCGACTGGTTCGCGATGAAGCTGCGCAAGGACTGGACGGTCCAGGGCCGGACCTATGCCACCGACACCGTGCTCGGCATCTCGCTCCCGGCGTTCCTTGCCGGCAGCCGCGATTTTGCGATCCTGTTCGAGCCCGCACCGCGACGCGCGCTGCAGGGTTTGTTCTGGGCGGCCGGACAGCTGGTGCTCTCGATCCTCGACGAGCTCAAGCCGTATTTCGAGATCTGCACGCCATCCGGGACGGGCTGGAGCCGCAAGGCGCTTTCCGGCCTGCCGCAGATCGGCGTCGTCGACGTCTGGCCGCTCGATCGCCATCCCTCCGAGAGCAATGGCGACCTGCTCGCCAATGTGCAGGATCCGCTCACGCCACCCTCGCTGCTGCTGATCGAGCGCGGCGTCGCCAGCCCGGCCGTACTGAAGCAGGCGCCGAAGACGTTCACCGCCGACGGGCTCAAAGTGACCCAGCACGAGGCGATCTCGATCGACGGCGAACGCATTCCCTATGTGCAGACCGGGCCGGCCGGCGAGACCGGCGATGCGCCGGTCTATATGAGCGCCTATGGCGGCTTCGGGCTTGCCGTGAAGCCGTACTACAACGCCTCGCTCGGCAAGCTGTGGCTGGAGCGCGGCGGCACCACGGTGCAGGCGAATTTGCGCGGCGGCGGCGAGTTCGGCACGCGCTGGCACGATGCCGGCCGTCTCGCCGGCAAGAAGCTGTCGCATGACGATTTCGCCGCGGTCGCGGCCGATCTGGTCCGCCGCGGCGTGACGCAGCCGAAGCGCATCGCGGCGCAGGGCGGATCGAACGGCGGCATCCTCATCACCAACATGCTGGTGCGCTATCCCGAGCGCTTCGGCGCGCTGTTCTGCACCATCCCGCTGATCGACATGCGCCGCTACACGAAGCTGCTCGCGGGCGCGAGCTGGATCGCGGAATATGGAGACCCCGACAAGCCCGAGGAATGGGAGTGGCTGAAGACCTATTCGGCCTATCACAACGTCAGGCCCGGTCAGGCCTATCCACCGATCCTGATCGCCACAACGCGGCGCGACGACCGCGTCCATCCCGGCCACGCGCGCAAGATGGCGGCCAAGCTCCAGGCGATGGGCTTTGAAGCCTGGCTCTACGAGCCGGAAGCCGGCGGCCACGGCTACGGCAAGGACAACAAGGAGCGCGCCGGCTTCGAAGTGCTGGGCTTCCGGTTCTTGAAGGAGAAGATCGGGTGGAAGGATGTGGAGGCGTGAGGCGCCTTGTGAAAGGTGATAGCCACGGGCGGCCCTTGCCTCTCCCGCAAGCGCAGGGCCATCGCATATGGCTCGTTGCGGCGGCCTGCGCGCACGCCTCGTTCTTCGAGACGGCGCTCACGCGCCTCCTCAGGATGAGGCTCATCAACGTCGGTGCCCGTTGAAACTGCAGCCAAGCACTCTGTCCTCATCCTGAGGAGCCCGCCAAAGCGGGCGTCTCGAAGGATGGCCGCAGGGAAAAGCTCTCATATGCGATAGCCCTGCCCGCAAGCGGGGGAGGGAGCGGACCGCCTTCGTGGCGCGCCACTTGAGGCCTAAGCCAGCAAGGCCTCAGCGCGAAAACACCAGCGTGAGATTGTTCGCGGGCATTTCGGTGGTGTCGACGAGACGAAGGCTTGCGCCTTTCGCCAGCGCCTCGACATCGGCGATGTCGCGCACGCCCCATTCGGGATTGCCTTCGCGCAAGGAGGTGTCGAACACAGCATTGCTGAGCGCGGTGTGCTTGCCGTCGCGCTTGAAGGGGCCGTAGAGGAACAGCTTGCCGTCGGCGCGGAGATAGCGACCGGCGCCGGCGAACAGGCCTTCGGCCACGGCCCAGGGCGCGATGTGGATGACGTTGGCGCAGAACACGGCCGCAAGGCTCGTCGGCCCCTGCCCGCCTTTCATCTCCGGACACCAGTCGGGATCGGTGAGGTCGATCCGCAGGGGCGAGCGGATGTTCGGCTGGCCCGCATGCACGCGCCAGGCCTCGATGCTCTTGAGGTGACGCTGGTTGAGGTCGCTTGGCCACCAGACCAGGCCAGGCGTGTAGCGGGCGAAATGAACCACGTGCTGGCCGGTTCCACTGCCGAGTTCCACCACGTTGCCGGTCGCGCCGGCGAGATGCTTCTCCAGCGCCGCCCAGATCGATTCGTGATTGCGATGGAAGGCCGGTGCGTCGAGCCGGCCATCCGGCTCGACTCGTCCGCCGTCCCTGCCAAATTCGACGACATATTCAGCCAAGTGACGTCCCCAAAAATGTGAATCAGAAAAGACGGCCATGACGGCCGAACGCTCGAGAATAATCTGCTAGCTGCAGCCCATCTGCTGAACGAAACTATCTCATCGGTTGCAATGCGCGGGATATTAACCCCATTTTGCCCCGTGCATAGTCTTGATTGTCAGGCGATGCCCTTTGTGCTTTTGAACAATTCCATAAATGAGATCATCGACATAACGCTTCAGGACGATGCCTTGACCGTCTTTCCTTGCAAGCCCGCCCTGCTTGTCGCGTTGGCCCTCCTCGCCGGCGCGGCCGTGGCTCCGGCGGTGGCGCAGTCCGCCGCGACTGAAGGCCGGAAGCTCGCTTTCGACCGCGGCAAGGGCAATTGCCTGACCTGCCACGTCATCAAGGGCGGCGACCTGCCCGGAACGATCGGGCCTGAACTGAAGGACATCAAGGAAAAATATCCCGACCGCAACGAGCTGTTCGCCGTCATCTTCGACGAAACCAAGCGCAATCCGCAGACCATGATGCCGCCGTTCGGCCGAAACCGGATTTTGACCGACCAGGAGATCAACGCGATCGTTGATTTTCTGCAGACCCTGTAACGGCCGCCAGGAGAACCCAGATGACCACGACCACCGGCCCTCATCCGACGCGGCGCCTGATCCTTCAAGGCGCGGCCAGTGTCGCGCTGCTCGGTCTCGGCAATCTGCCGTTCGGGGCCGCTCCCGCCCGCGCCGCAGCCAACGACAAATATCCGGAAGAGGCGTTCAAGCAGAAGAACGAGGCCGACGCGATCAAGGCACTCTATGGCAGGACCGCGGAGCCGTCGGACAAGGTGAAGCTGGATGCGCCGGAGATCGCCGAGAATGGCGGCGTGGTGCCGGTGTCGGTGACGACGTCACTCGACAAGGTCACCTCGATCTCGTTCTTCGTGGCCGAGAACCCGAACGCGCTCGCGGCAAGCTACAAGATTCCCGATGGCACGATCCCTGCTGTCGCCAACCGGCTGAAGATGGCCAAGACCACCAGATTGACCGCGATCGTGGAAGCCGACGGCAAGCTCTACAGCGCGACCAAAGAGGTCAAGGTCACCGTCGGCGGTTGCGGCGGTTAAGCGAGGCATTTCGACATGGCATCCAGCATTCGCGTACGCGCGACATCCAACGGCGACATCACCGAGGTGCAGACGCTGATCCAGCACCCCATGGACACCGGCCTGGTCAAGGATTCCAGGGGCGAGCCGATTCCGGCGCACTTCATCCAGGAGCTGAAGTTCGAATGTAACGGCAAGGACGTCTTCGTCGCCAATTGGGGCACTGCGGTCTCCAAGGACCCTTACGTCAAGTTCAGCTTCAAAGGTGCCAAGAAGGGCGACGAGCTCAAGATCTCCTGGACCGACAACAAGGGTGCGTCGGATACGACCACCGCCAAGATCGCGTGATGAAGGCCCGCCTCTCGCTCCTGCTCGGCTCGGTGTTCGTCGCGCTCGTCGCATTCGCAACTGCGTCTCCGCGCGTGGTCGCCGCGGACAAGGTCGATCCCGTCGCCGACGCCAGGGCGTTCCAGAACTTCTTCTTCCAGAAGTTTCCGAACGTGAAGCACGAGGATTTCGTCAACGGTCCTTATTCCATGAACGAGGACATGAAGCGGCAATGGCAGGAGAAGGAAGAATTCCCGCCCTACGAGTTCGCGCTCGACGCCGGCAAGGAGATGTTCTCCACCCCGTTCAAGAACGGCAAGACCTATGCCGACTGCTTCCCGAATAACGGCATCGGCATTCGCCAGAACTATCCGTATTTCGACACCCGGGAAGGCAAGGTCGTCACGCTCGAGCTCGCGCTCAACCGCTGCCGCGAGGCCAATGGCGAAGCGCCCTATTCCTACGTCAAGGACGAGATGGCCTCGCTCACCGCCTACATGGCCTACACTTCGCGCGGCAAGCCGATGGACATCAAGATTCCCGATGACCCGCGGGCGCTCGAAGCGTTCGAGAACGGCAAGCGCTATTTCTACACGCGGCGCGGACAGATGAATTTCTCCTGCGCGAGCTGCCACGTGCAGAGCCCGGGCGAACGCATCCGCGCCGAGGTTCTGGCGCCTGCGCTCGGCATCCTCAATGCGATGCCGATCTACCGCTCCGAATGGAGCGGCATGGGCACCATCAGCCGCCGCTTCGTCACCTGCAACAGCCAGACCCGCGCGGTTCCGCTGGAGCCGCAATCGGACGAATATCGCGACGTCGAATATTTCCTGTCCTACGTCGCCAACGGCCTGCCGATCTCCGGGCCGGGAGCACGGCCATGAAGCGGTCACTTGCTCTCGCCATGCTGCTTGTCTTGAGCCTTGCGCCATCCGCGCGCGCGGCAAACGAGGCGGACTACAAGGCGGCCTATGCCGCCGCCGAAGCCGCCTCCAAGGAAGCAGCCGGCATGCGCAATCAATGGACGGTGACCGTATCCGCGTTGGCAGCAGCCAAGAAGGCTGCCGACAGCGGCGATTTCGACCGTGCGGTTGCAGCAGCCAAGGAGGCCGAGGCGCTGGCGAAGGCGTCGATCTTCCAGGCCACGTCCGAAAAAGAAGCCTGGAAGGCGATGGAAATCCGCTAGACTGCGCCTGAGTGGAATAGTCCTACGATCACGAGAGGCGCGGAGAATTCTTGGATGGCGATCCGCCGCCGCGATTTCCTGAAAAGTGCAGGCCTTGCCGCCGCAACGCTCGGCCTGCCGCGGCTGGCCCGCGGCACCGAGACCGCGAGCATCTACGACATCGAGCGGTTCGGCAACGCGCGGATCCTGCACATCACCGACACGCACGCGCAGCTCAATCCGGTCTATTTCCGTGAGCCCAGCGTCAATATCGGCGTCGGCGAGATGGCGGGGCGGCCGCCGCATCTGGTCGGACAGGCATTCCTGGAGCGGTTCGGCATCCGTCCCGACAGCGCTGATGCCTACGCTTTCACCTGCCTCGATTTCGAGAAGTCCGCGGGACGCTTCGGCAAGCTCGGCGGCTTTGCCTATCTCAAAACCCTGGTCGACCGCTTGCGCAGCGATGTCGGCGAGAAGCGCTCCCTGCTGGTCGATGGCGGCGATCTCTGGCAGGGCACCGGCCTTGCCAACGTCATGGAGGGCCGCGACATGGTCGAGGTGGCCAACCTGCTCGGCATCGAGGCGATGACCGGGCACTGGGAGTTCACCTATGGCGAGCAAATGTTGCGCGACAATCTCGAGCGCTTCAAGGGCGAGTTTCTGGCGCAGAACGTGTTTCTGACCGAGGAAGCCGCGTTCAACGACGCCCCTGCCTTCGACAAGGCCACGGGGCGCGTCTTTAAGCCCTCGATGATCCGGGACCTCGGCGGCCATCGCGTCGCGATCGTCGGCCAGGCCTTCCCTTACGTACCGATCGCGCATCCCAAACGGTTCACGCCGGACTGGACCTTTGGCATCCGCGAGGAAGAGTTGCAGAAGCACGTCGACTCCCTGCGCAAGGCCGACAAGGCCGATGCCGTCATTCTGCTGTCGCACAACGGAATGGATGTCGATCTCAAGCTTGCAAGCCGCGTCACCGGGATCGACGTCATCCTCGGCGGCCACACCCATGATGCCGTGCCGCAGCCGATTGCCGTGAAGAACGCCGGCGGCACCACGCTCGTCACCAATGCCGGCTCAAACGGGAAATTCCTGGCCGTGCTCGATCTCGCGATCGACAAGGGCAAGGTCAGCGACATTCACTATCATCTGCTGCCGGTCTATTCCGAACTGCTGAAGCCGGACGCTGCCATGGCCGAGTTGATCGGGCGGCTACGCGCGGCGCATGTGAGCGACTGGTCGGAGAAGATCGCAACGCCGGACCGCCTGCTCTATCGGCGCGGCAATTTCACAGGAACCGTCGACGAACTGATCTGCACCGCGCTGCGTAGCGAGCTCGATGCCGAAATCGCGCTATCGCCGGGCTTCCGCTGGGGCGTCACCGCGCTGCCGGGCCAGCCGCTGACCATGGAGGATCTGCTCGCGGAAACCGCGATCACCTATCCCGAGACCTATGTGCAGGAGATGACCGGCGCACAGATCAAGGACGTGCTGGAGGACATCTGCGATAATCTCTTCAACGCCGACCCCTACTACCAGCAGGGTGGCGACATGGTGCGCACCGGCGGGCTCAGCTATACCTGCACGCCGGATGCTGCGATCGGGGCACGTATCTCCGAACTGAAGCTCAGTAACGGCAAGGCACTCAACGCCGGCCACCGCTACAAGGTCGCTGGCTGGGCCTCGGTCAACGGCCAGCAGGGCGCGCCGGTGTGGGAGGTCGTCGGCAAACATCTGCGCTCTGGCCGGACCATGCCGGAGCGGCTCGGCTCCGGCGTCACGCTGAAAGGCGTCGAGGGCAATCCAGGCATTGCGGAACAGGGATGATGTGGCTGCGACTCTCATCCGCGATCATGCTGGCACTGCTCCTCTGGGCAGCGATTGCGCCGGCTCGTGCGCAGCAGGTGCCACTCCAGGACAAGCCGTTCGCGGAGCACAAGGTCGTGCTCCAGCTCTCCGACGGCGATCCGAAGAAGCAGGCGCTGGTGCTCAGCGTCGCCAACAATCTGCTGAGGGCCTATGACCCCGACAAGATCGCTATCGAGGTGGTGGCGTTCGGTCCCGGCATCGACTTGCTTCTTGCCGGCGGCGAGCGCCGCAAGCAGGTCGAGAGCCTGATCGCACAGGGTGTGCGCTTCGACATCTGCCTCAACACCCTCGATACGATCGAGCGGGAGACCGGAAAGCGGCCGGAGTTCATCCCGGCCGCCACGCCGGTGCAGGTGGGAGTTGGGCAAATCCTGTTCCTGGCGGAGAACGGGTACACATTGGTGAGGCCGTAGGATTATTCCGTGCCACGGCGCCCCACGTGCTCAGTGTCATTCCCCGCGAAAGCGGGAATCCAGTACTCCGCAGCGTCTCCGTATCTCACTTCGGCCTCTGGAATACTGGATCGCACGCCTTCGCGGGCGATGACAGCTGGGCGTGAGGCAATGGCATGGCCGACCATCTCCTATACCCGCACCGCAACAAGAATCTTCCAGATCTTCCTGCCCAGACAGTGAATTGCTTCTCTTTTTTGCCGGGAACGTAGTAGAATCGTCGAAATCAGTTCCAATGCCGGACTTCCTGCCATGATCTTTCGCCAGCTCTTCGACAGCGTTTCGGGCACCTACAGTTATCTGCTTGCGAGCCGCCCCGGCGGCGAGGCGCTCATCCTCGATCCCGTGCTGGAGAAGGTCGATCGCTACTGCCAATTGCTGCGCGAGCTCGACCTCAAGCTGGTGAAGGCGGTGGACACGCATCTGCATGCCGACCACGTCACCGGCCTCGGCGAGCTGCGCGACCGCACCCATTGCATGACCGTGATGGGCGACCAGACCAAGGCCGACGTGGTCGCCATGCGGGTCGCGGACGGCGACAAGGTGACGATCGAGGGCCTCTCGCTCGACGTGATGTACACGCCCGGACACACCGACGATTCCTATTCCTATCTGATGGGCGACCGCGTCTTCACCGGCGACACGCTGCTGATCCGCGGCACCGGGCGCACCGACTTCCAGAATGGCTCGTCGCGCGCGCAATACGACTCGATCTTCAACCGCCTGCTCAAGCTGCCGGACGAGACGATGGTGTTCCCCGCACATGACTACAAGGGCGACACCGTCTCCACCATCGGTGAGGAAAAGCGCTACAATCCGCGGCTCCAGGTACGCTCGGTCGAGGAATATATCGAGCTGATGGCCAATCTGAAGCTGCCCAATCCGAAGATGATGGACGTGGCAGTGCCCGCCAACATGCATGTCGGCCTGCACCAGGAAGAGCTCGAGAAGGAGGGCCGCGCGCTAAGCCCGACCGAGGCGATCCGTTCGCTGGGCCGTCCCGACATCCTGCTGGTCGATCTGCGCGAGAGCAACGAGCGCGCCAAGCACGGCACGCTCGAAGGTGCGCTGCATACGCCCTACCAGTCCGTGGAGGAGAGCCTCAAGCCCGGCGGCATGTTGCGCGAGGTCGCGGCTGCCACCGGCCGCCGCGTGGTGTTCTTCTGCGCCTTCGGTGAACGCTCGGCGATGGCGGTGGCCGCCGCCAAGGCGGCCGGCCTGTCCAACACCGCGCACATTGCCGGCGGCATCGACGCCTGGAAGAAGGCAGGCGGGCCGGTGCTGCACTGAACGGCCATCGGCTTGCGATAGGTCAGGCGCTGCAAGCACTTTCCGGATAGGATCGGGTTCAGCATCACCATCCGGGACCAATCATGGCCAAGACTGGCAAGCCGAGCGAGCCGCCCAAGACCACCGAGAACAGGTCGGCGGACGACAAGGCGAAGAAGCCTCTGCCGCCGCGCGAGCTCGATGACGACGATTACGAAGACGGCGATATCGCAACGCCGAAGCGCGACCGCTACGGGCCGGATGACGAGCCGTTGTGAGGCGACGCCAGCCGATTGAATGCAGGCTGGCACAACCTCCTCCAATGCGTCGAGGTAGAGGCATCACGGCACCCTCACGCCGCGCCCGCACTACCAGCCATGCGCCTGCGTTCATGGACAAATAACCGCTCTCCCCGATAGTTTGCGCCTCCATCGGGAGTGAAACGGAACTGCAATGGTCGACGTTCTCGCCGCACCGCAGCAAGGCAAGGCGGACAGCGCGCTACGCACGCTGACGGGAATTTCGATCGCGCATTGGGTCAGCCATTTCCATCTCCTGGTGCTGCCGATGCTGTTCCCGTTTCTCAAGAGCCAGCTCGGCGTCGGCTATATCGAGCTCGGCTTCGCGCTCACCGTGTTTGCGGTGGTGTCCGGCCTGACGCAGGCGCCGACGGGCTATCTGGTCGACCATTTCGGTGCGCGCAGGATTTTGCTGGCCGGGCTGACGCTCGGCGGTGTCGCGCTGATCCTGCTCGGGCTGCACCTCAGCTACGCCTCGCTGATCGCCTGCGCCGTGCTGCTCGGCCTCGCCAACAGCGTCTACCATCCCGCCGACTACGCGATTCTGGCCGAACACATGGACGAGGCGCGGATGGGTCGCGCGTTCTCGATCCACACCTTTGCCGGCTTTCTCGGCGGTGCGGTGGCGCCGGCCATCGTCGCAGCGCTCGTCACCTTGTCCGGTGGCGCTGGGGCGCTGATCGCGTCCGGCGCGATTGGTATAGCAGTGGCGCTGTTGCTGATCGTCATGAACATTCCGGACGCCGGCGCGCATAAGAACAAGCCCGGCAACGCGACCGCACCGAGACAGGCCGTCATCACGCCGGCGCTGATCACGCTGACCGCGCTGTTCATGCTGCTGAGCCTGTCCGTCGCCGGCATCAACAATTTCGGCGTGGTGGCGCTGATGAGCGGCTACGGCGCCTCTTACTCCGCCGCCAACATCGCGCTGACGGCGTTCCTGGGCGCCAGCGCCATCGGCGTGCTCGCAGGTGGCTTCCTCGCCGACCGCACCGAGCGTCACGGCTATGTCGCGGCTGCCTGCTTTGCGGCGAACGCCGCAATCGTGCTGCTGATTGCGCTGGTGACGCTGCCGGGCTGGGCGCTGACCGCCACGATGGCGACCGCGGGCTTCCTCTCCGGCGTGATCGCGCCCTCGCGCGACATGCTGGTGCGCAACGCGGCGCCTCCCGGCGCGGCCGGGCGCGCTTTCGGCATCGTCTCCACCGGTTTCAATCTCGGCGGCATCGTCAGCCCGCTGCTGTTCGGCTGGATCATGGACCAGAGCGCGCCGCATTGGGTGTTCGGCGCGTCCGTGATCTTCATGGTCGCGACGGTGGTGCTGTCGCCGTTCACGGAACGGAAGCCAGCGAAGGCGTAGCTACAAACTCAACTGTCGTACCTGCGAACGCAGGGACCCATAACCACAGGGAGCAATCGTCGCGCGAAGTTGGTAACTCCGGGTCTTCGCAAAACATCTGCCTGTGGTTATGGCGACGAACGCAAGCGCTCGCGCAGGGGTCCCGGATCTGCGCTTCGCTTGTCCGGGACGACGGATAGAGAAAAGCAAAACAACAAAACGGGAAGAAACACCATGAGCAATCCTGATCTCGTGATCCGCGGCGGCACCGTCGCGGATGGAAGCGGCGGCACGCTGTTCGAGGCTGATGTCGCCATTACCGGCGGCAAGATCAGCGAGGTCGGGACGGTCTCCGCGAAGGGCAACGAAGAGATCGACGCGCGCGGCAAGCTGGTGACGCCGGGTTTTGTCGACGTTCACACGCACTACGACGGCCAGGTCACCTGGAGCCAGGACATCACGCCGTCCTCGCAGAACGGCGTCACCACGGCGATCATGGGCAATTGCGGCGTCGGCTTTGCGCCATGCAAGCCTGATGACCACACCCGCCTGATCCAGCTCATGGAGGGCGTCGAGGACATTCCGGAGCCGGTGCTGAGTGCCGGCATTCCGTGGGCCTGGGAGAGCTTTCCGGACTACATGGACTGGCTCTCGAAGCGCGATTTCGACATCGATGTCGGCGCGCAATTGCCGCATGCGGCGTTGCGCGTCTACGTCATGGGCGAGCGCGGCGCGCGCCGCGATCCCTCGACCGCGGAGGACAATGCGGCGATGGCGAGGCTCGCGGGCGAGGCGGTACGCTCGGGCGCGCTCGGCTTCTCGACGTCGCGGACGCTCAACCACCGCACCTCGACCGGCGATTTCACGCCGACTCTGAAAGCAGGAGAGGACGAGCTCACCGCCATTGCCGGCGCGATGCACCGGCAGGGCCGCAGCGTGCTGCAATTCGTGCTCGACCTCTCCACCATCCATGAAGACCTGCCGATGATGCTGCGGGTCGCAGATAGCACGAAGTGCCCGATCTCGTTCTCGATCACGCAGAACGACAAGGCACCTCAGCGCTGGCGCCAGACGCTCGACGAGATCAACGCGGCAGCCAAGCGCGGCCTCTCCATCACGGCGCAGATCGCGGCGCGGCCCGTCGGCCTCTTGCTCGGACTCGAGCTGTCGCGCAATCCGTTCCAGACCCATCCGAGCTACAAGGCGATCGCGCATCTACCGTTGCAGGAGCGGCTGGCGAGGCTGCATCAACCGGAGGTGCGCAAGGCGATCCTGAGCGAGACGGCGACCGCGACCGACGATCCGCTGTTCTTCCGCCCCAACTACGACAAGATGTTCCTGCTCGGCGATCCCCCCGATTACGAGCAGCCGCCGGAGAACGCGCTGGGGCCGCAGGCGCGCAGGCAGAGGCGTCAGCCGGAAGAGCTCGCCTATGACGCCATGCTGTCGGACGAGGGCCGCGGCATGCTCTACGTGCCATTCCTGAACTATTCCGACGGCAATCTCGATGCGACACGCGAGATGCTGCTCGATCCGCAATCGGTGCCGGGCCTGTCCGACGGCGGCGCGCATTGCGGCATCATCTGCGATGCGAGCTTCCCGACCTATCTGCTGACGCACTGGACGCGTGACCGCAAGCGCGGCGAGAAGCTCACGATCCCGTTCGTGGTGGCGGCGCAGTCGCGCAAGACCGCGCTCTCGGTCGGCCTCACCGACCGCGGCCTGATCGCGCCCGGCTACAAGGCCGACGTCAACGTGATCGACTACGACCGCCTGCATCTGCATCCGCCGAAGGTGCATTACGATCTGCCGGTCGGCGGACGGAGGTTGCTGCAGGATGTCGACGGCTACGACGCGACCATCGTGTCAGGCGTGGTGACGCGGCGAGATGGCGAGGCGACGGGGCGTCGCCCAGGCAAGCTGATTCGTGGCGCGCAGGAAGTGAATTAGGCGATGCGGCCGCCTTGCTTACCCTCCCCTCCAGGGCAGGGTAAGAAAGCATCGCCTTACGTCGGCGACACCGCGCCCTTCAGTGCCGCCTGCGGAGCGGCACCGCGCGTCAGCCTGGCCCTCTCCGTGTTCGGCCAGAGCAGGAGCAGACCGAGCAGGCCGGAGCCGACCATGATCGCGGCATTGATGGTGAAGCCCGTCATGTAGCCATCGATCGTGCTGCCGGCACGCTGGATCGTGGCGCCCATCACGGTCGGCGCGATGATGCCGGCCAGTGTGTACAGCGCGCCATAGATCGCGAGAATCGCACCGCGCTGCGAGGTCGGCGTGAATTCGCCGAGCATGGGCGGGCAGACGACATAGATCGCCCCGCACAGGCCCGATCCGACCACGAGCAGCGCGATCTGAAGGCCCGCGCCCTGGACATGCGGCATCATCGCCAGGATCAGCCCGCCGATCACCAACGGAACCGAGCCGAGAACGCCGCGAGCAACACGGGTGTTGTAGCCGCGCGCCATCATCACCTGAGAGATCCAGCCGGTCAGCATGACGATGGTGGCGCCGAACACCCAGGGCAGGATCGAAATCCAGCCGGCCTGGCTCTGGGAGAAGCCAAGCCCCTTGACGATGAACGGCGTGAACCAGGTCAGGCCAAGCGAGAGCGCCCAATAGGCGCCGAAGGTCGCGGCGACGCAGCCGATGAAGGTGCGCGAGGTGAGGAGCTGCAAGTAAGGGATCTTCGGCTCGGCCGCAGCGGAGACTTGCGTGTCCTCCAGCGGCCCTTCCTTGCCGAGCGCGAGCCAGGCCGCAACCCAGATCAGGCCGACGATTCCGAGCGCGCCGAAAGCATAGTGCCAGGAATGGTTGACGATGATCCAGTTCAGCGCCGGCACCGCGAGGATGACGCCGAAAGCAGAACCCTGTGACAGGATCGCGGTCGGCAGCGTACGCTTCTCGTCGGGGAACCATTTGTAGATGGCGTGCGCGGCGACCGAGAAGGCCGGGCCTTCGCCGGCGCCCAGCACGATGCGGCAGATCAGGAGCGTGGTGAAGGAGACGGTGCCGACCATCGGAAATTGCGCCAGCGCCCAGATGACGGCCAGAGCAAGCAGCACCCAGCGCGTCGGCACCTTGTTGACGATGAAGCCGACCACGATGGCCGAGATCGAGAACAGGAAGAAGAACGAGGACCCGAGCAGGCCGAATTGTTCGGCGCTGAGCTTCATGTCGGTCATGATCGGCACGCCGGCAAGACCGACGACGATCTTGTCCGCGAAGTTCACCACCATGAAGAGAAAGAGGAGAAATGTAATGGTCCAGGCGCCCTTCGGCGTTGCCTTGGATTCCCCTGCCGTCCTTCCCGCCACCGCTGGCGTTCCCTGAGCGCTCATCAATCTCCCCGTATGTCCTTTTGGCACTTTTTTGATTTGGCCATCTTGGAAGCTAACAACGGCTTTGGAGCCAACGCAACGGGCATTTCCACAGCAAGTGTGCTACGCAGCAATTGTGTCAATTTCGTCCGGCGTTATTCATCGTGCTGAGCATCAAGAATCTCTCCAAGACGTTCTCCTCGGCCGGTGAGCCGGTCCACGTGCTGCGCGGCGTCGATCTCGAACTCAGCGCCGGCGAGCGCGTCGCACTGACAGGCGAGTCCGGCAGCGGCAAGAGTACATTGTTGCACCTGATCGCCGGGCTCGACGCCGCCGATGGCGGCACGATCCGGCTGGCGGACATCGAAGTCACGAAGCTGTCGGACGCGGGGCGCGCGGAGTTGCGGCGCGATCGCATCGGCCTGGTCTTCCAGCAATTCAACCTGATCCCGAGCCTCTCCGTCGCGGACAATCTCGTCTTCCAGGCGCGGATCGCCGGCCGGCATGATACGGCCTGGACCAAGGAGCTGGTCGAGCGGCTCGGACTCGGCGGACTGCTGAAGCGTTATCCAGAGCAAATATCAGGCGGGCAGCAACAGCGGGTCGCGATCGGCCGGGCGCTGGCGACGAAACCCTCGCTGCTGCTCGCGGACGAGCCGACCGGCAATCTGGACGAAGCCACCGCCGAGAACGTGCTGGCGCTGACGCGCGACCTAGTCGCACGCACCGGCTGCGGCTTCCTGATGGTGACGCACAGCCTGCATCTGGCCGCAACGCTCGACCGCCACGTGACCCTGCATGCGGGACGCATTGCATGAGGCGCGCGCTCTGGGTCCTCGCGGTACTGCTCAGCCATTGGCGCCGGCACAAGATGCAGTTCGCCACGCTGCTGATCGGACTGATCGCAGCGACCGCGCTGTGGAGCGGCGTGCAGGCGATCAACCAGCAGGCCCGCAATGCCTATGACCGTGCCGCGGCGACGTTCGGCGGCGTGCGCACGGCGATGCTGGTGGCGCCAGATGCGGCGACCTTTTCCCAGGAGCTGTTCGTCAAGCTCCGGCGCGCGGGCTGGCCGGTCTCGCCGGTGCTGGAGGGGCGGGTCCAGATCAACGGGCGCTCGGTGCGGCTGCTCGGCATCGAGCCGGTGACGCTGCCGGCCGACGTCGGCAACGCGCCGCGGCTCGGCGCCTCGGATCTGAGCAGCTTCGTCGCGCCGCCGGGCCAGACGCTGGTGGCGCGGGAGACGCTGGCCGACTTGCAAGAGGCGGAAGGCGGGGCGCCGGCAATCAGCAATGGCGCAAAGCTGCCGCCGCTGCGCGTGCTGCCGCAGCTCGTGCCCGATGTGCTGGTGGTGGATATCGGCGTGGCGCAGCGGCTGCTCAACAAGCCGGACCAGGTGTCGCGGCTCCTGATCGGCAAGCCGAAGGGCAAGCCGGCGCCGCTGGCCAGCGTCGCTGGCGACCGGTTGCAGCGGGTCGAGCCGGATACCGAAACGGAGCTGGAACGGCTCACCGACAGCTTTCATCTCAACCTCACGGCGTTTGGCCTGCTCTCGTTCTTCGTCGGGCTGTTCATCGTCAACTCGGCCGTCGGGCTCGCCTTCGAGCAGCGGCTGCCGATGCTGCGGACCTTGCGCGCCTGCGGCGCGTCGGCGCGGTTGGTCAACACGGCGCTGGTGGTCGAGCTGGTGGCGCTGGCGCTGGTCGCCGGGCTGATCGGACTCGTCTGCGGCTATTTCATCGCCGCCGCACTCTTGCCCGACGTGGCGGCGTCGCTGCGCGGGCTCTACGGCGCGCAGATCCCGGGGCAGCTCGGCTTGCGGGGCGAATGGTGGCTGGCCGGCATCGGCATCAGCATTGCCGGCGCGCTGGTGGCGGCCGCGACCAGCCTGATCAAGGCGATCAGGATGCCGGTGCTCGCGACCGCGCAGCCGCGAGCCTGGCAGCAGCAACAGCGCCGCTGGCTGGTGCTGCAAAGTGCTGCGGCGTGCATGGTGTTCGCCGTCGCGCTGCTGCTGCTCCAGTACGGTCAATCGTTGATCGCGGGCTTTGGCGTGCTCGCGGCGCTGATGTTGGGTGCGGCGCTGATCCTGCCGGCCTTCCTCGACATCATCCTGCTCATCGGCCAGCGCTTGGCGAAGGGGCCGCTGGCGCTGTGGTTCTGGGCGGACAGCCGGCAGCAGCTCTCCGGATTGTCGCTGGCGCTGATGGCGCTGCTGCTCGCGCTTGCCGTCAATGTCGGTGTGTCCACCATGGTGGAAACGTTCAGCCGCACCTTCATCGGCTGGCTCGACGGGCGGCTTGCCGCCGACGTCTACATCAGCGCGTCCGACAATGCGAAAGGCGTAGCGATCCGGAACTGGCTCAAGGAACGCGCCGAGGTGCAGGCCATCCTCTCGGGCGGACGTGCGGAGGCGCAGGTTTGGGGACAGCCGGTGGAGTTGCTCGGCCTGCCCGATCACGCGCTCTATCGCGAGCGCTGGCCGCTGCTGGAGGCCGCGCCGCAGGCCTGGACCCGGCTCGTGCCGGGCAATGCCGCCTTCATCAGCGAGCAATTGAGCCGCCGGCTGAACGTGCGGATCGGCGACGTCATCGAGGTGCCGGCGCCGGGCGGAACCTGGGAGCTCGACATCGTCGGCATCTATGCCGATTACGGCAACCCCAAGGGGCAGCTCACGGTAAATGTCGCCGCTTTGATCCGGCAGTTTCCGCAGACGCCGCAGACGCGGATCGGCCTGATCGTCGCGAGGGAGAACATCCCCGGCCTGATCGCGGCCTTGCAGACGCAGTTCGGGCTCGACGACCGCAGCGTCGCCGACCAGGCGACGGTGAAGGCGGAGTCGATCCGCATCTTCAAGCGCACCTTCGCGGTGACCTCCGCGCTGAACGCCTTCACGCTCGGCGTCGCCGGCATCGCGCTGCTCACCAGCCTGCTGACGCTGGCAAACTCTCGCCTGCCGCAACTCGCCCCGCTCTGGGCGATCGGCATCACGCGGCCGCGCCTTGCCGCGATCGAGCTGACCAAGACGCTCTCGGTCGCGCTGTTCACGTCGATGCTGGCGGTGCCGCTCGGCCTCATGGTGGCGTGGTGCCTGATCGCCATCGTCAATGTGAAGGCATTCGGCTGGCGGCTGCCGTTCCACGTGTTTCCGCTGCAGCTGGTCGAGCTGGTCGCGGTCGCGCTGCTTGCTTCGCTCATGGCCGCCCTGCTGCCGATGTTGCGGCTGGCGCGGATGCAGCCGGCGAGCCTCGTCAAGGTGTTTGCCAATGAGCGTTGACGCAATCTCGCGGCGCACCTTTGCCGGCGGCATGGCCGCGCTCGCCCTCGCGAACCGCGCCAGCGCGCAGGGCTATGCCGGGCTCGGCGAGACCGCCGACGGCTTTGCGAAAGTGACGCCCGGAAAGCCGTTCAGCTTTCCGGCCGATCACGGGCCGCATCCCGAATTTCGGATCGAGTGGTGGTATCTCACGGCAAACCTCGTCGATGGCAGCGGCGCGGCGTGCGGCCTGCAATGGACGCTGTTCCGTCAGGCGACGCAACCGGGCCCGCAAGGCGAGGGCTGGGCCAACCAGCAGGTTTGGATGGCGCATGCCGCCGTGACACGGGCGGACACCCACCGCTTCAACGAAACGTTTTCACGCGGCGGCGTCGGGCAAGCCGGCGTCACGGCAAAGCCGTTTGCAGCCTGGATCGACGATTGGGAGATGAAAGGATCTGACCGCACCAGCGACAGCACGCTGGCGCCATTGACGTTGAAGGCCTCCGGTACCGACTTCAGCTATGCGCTCATCCTGGAGGCCGATCGTCCGGTGGTGTTGCAGGGTGATCGCGGCTACAGCCGCAAGTCGGAGCGGGGCCAGGCGTCCTATTACTACAGCCAGCCGTTCTACCGCGCGCGCGGCACGCTCACGATCGACGACCAGCAGGTCGATGTCTCGGGCCAGGCCTGGATGGACCGCGAATGGAGCAGCCAGCCGCTCGATGCCGACCAGACCGGATGGGACTGGCTGTCCCTGCATCTCGCGTCCGGCGACAAGCTGATGCTTTACCGGCTGCGTCAGAAGGACGGCCAGAACCATCCGTTCGGCAACTGGATCAGCGCCGCCGGCGAGACGCAGATGATTGCGGGCGGCGATATCCAGATGATTCCGAAGGAGACGGTGGACGTTGCCGGACGCAAGGTACCGGTGGAATGGCAGATCGCGATCCCCTCGCGATCGTTCTCGATTGCCTGCAAACCGCTCAACCCCATGGCCTGGATGGGGACCGGCTTCTCCTATTGGGAAGGACCGATCAGCTTTGCCGGCTCGCATGACGGCGTTGGCTATCTCGAGCTGACAGGGTATTGAAGCGCGACCTCTTGGAAGGGACTAGCGATGTATCATCTCACCGCCCTCGTCACGCTGCTGGCGATCGCATTTTATTTCTTCACCAGCATCAACGTCTCGCGGTCGCGCACCGCGACCGGCGTCAAGGTGCCGGCGATGTCGGGCCATCCGGATTTTGAACGCGCATTCCGCATCCAGATGAACACGCTGGAATGGATGCCGATCTTCCTGCCGGCGCTGTGGCTGTTCGCGATCTACATCGGCGACGTGATCGCGGCGGGCATCGGCGCGGTCTGGATCATCGGCCGCATCGTCTATTTCGTCGGCTATTCCAAGGCGGCCGCCAAGCGCGGCCCGGGCTTTGCGATCCAGTTTCTCGCCGCGTTTGCGCTGTGGGCGGGGGCACTGGGAGCGGTGGTGTTGCGATTGGTGAAGTGAAGCACGAGCGGCGACCACACACTCGGGGCCGTCCACATATGGGTCCCCGCGTTCGCGGGGACGACACCGAGTGTGTGGAGAGCGCGTCGCGCCTCACTTCGTCAGCGGGCAGCCGCTTTCCTTGGCGGTGAAGAACGCCTTGTCGCCGGGGACGGTGGCGAGCAGCTTGTAATAGTCCCACGGCTTCTTCGACTCCGAGGGCTTCTTGACCTCAAACAGATACATGTCGTGGACCATGCGGCCGTTCTCGAGCACCTTGCCGCCTTGCGCGAAGTCGTCGTCGACCGGCAGCTCCTTCAGCTTCCTGGCGACCGCATCCGGATCCTTGGTGCCGGCGGCCTTGACGGCCTTGAGATAGCTCAGCGTCGCCGAATAGGTGCCGGCGTGGATCATGCTCGGCATGCGACCGGTCCGCTTGAGGAAGCGTTCGCCGAGATTACGGGTGCGATCGTTGAGATCCCAGTAATAGCCCTCGGTCAGCACCAGGCCTTGCGCGGCCTGGAGGCCGAGGCCGTTGACCTCGGCGAGCGTCATCAGAAGGCCAGCGAGCTTCTGGCCACCGGAGACGATGCCGAACTCGGAGGCCTGCTTGATCGAGTTGGTGGTGTCGAGGCCGGCATTGGCGAGGCCCACGATCTTCGCCTTCGAGCTCTGCGCCTGGAGCAGGAAGGAGGAGAAGTCCGAGGAGTTGAGCGGCACACGCACCGAGCCGACCACCTTGCCGCCATTGGCCGTGACGATCTCGCTGGTGTCCTTTTCCAGCGCATAGCCGAAGGCGTAATCCGCGGTGAGGAAGAACCAGGTGTCGCCGCCGGCCTTCGTCAACGCACCGCCGGTGCCGACGCCGAGCGCGCGGGTGTCGTAGGCCCAGTGAAAGCCATAGGGCTGGCAGGCATCGCCGGTGAGGCGCGAGGTCGCGGCGCCGACGACGATGTCGATCTTCTTCTTTTCCTTGGAGAGCTCGTGGATCGCGAGCGCGACCGAGGAGGTCGTCAGCTCCGTGATCATGTCGACGTTCTCGACGTCGTACCAGCGCCGCGCGATCGAGGCGGCGAGGTCGGGCTTGTTCTGGTGGTCGGCGGTGACGAGCTCGATCTTCTGGCCAAGCACCTCGCCGCCGAAATCCTCGATCGCCATCCTTGCGGCCTCGACCGACCATTTGCCGCCGTAATCGGCATAGACGCCGGACTGGTCGTTGAGGATGCCGATCTTGACGCCTTGCGCGGCGGCCGGCGCGGCCAGCAACACGGCCGACGCTGCGGCGACCAAAAATGCTGATTTCATATGTTAACTCCCGGCAGTGTTCTGTTGTGAAATCGCGCGGATACTAGTGAAGAACGCCGCGCGTGCCCATCCGTTGCGTGTTGGTCGTTAGTATGAAACACGCATCGCCACGGATATTCCCGCACGCGCGCAACGAAGCGAAGCATAAAGCCGGTACGATATTTAGCCTTTATGCGGCCACCTCCGGCTTCTTGTCCCGCCGCCCCTCCGCGAGGTTCCGCACCACCACGTAGAAGATCGGCGTGAACAGAAGCCCGAACAGGGTGACGCCGATCATTCCGAAGAACACGGCAACGCCGACGGCCTGCCGCATCTCCGAGCCGGAACCGCTCGAGATCACCAGCGGCAACACGCCGAGGATGAAGGCGAATGAGGTCATCAGGATCGGCCGCAGGCGCAGGCGGCAGGCCTCGATCACGGCCTCGAGCCGCGACTTGCCCTCGTTCTCGATGTCGCGCGCGAACTCGACGATCAGGATCGCGTTCTTCGCCGCCAGTCCCACCAGCACGACGAAGCCGATCTGGGTGAGGATGTTGACGTCCTGCCCCATGATGCGAACGCCGATGGTGGCGGCGAGCAGGCACATCGGCACGATCAGGATCACCGCGAACGGCAGGGTCCAGCTGCCATATTGTGCGGCGAGCACGAGATAGACGAACAGCACGCAGATCGGGAACACGTAGAGACCGGCATTGCCACCGGTGACCTGCTGATAGGACAGGTCGGTCCATTCGAAGGTGAAGCCGCTCGGCAGGGTATCGTCGGCGAGCTGCTTGATGGTGTTGAGCGCGGTGGTCGAGCTTATGCCCGGCGCCGGCTCGCCCTGGAGTTCGGATGCTGCGTAGAGATTGTAGCGCGCGACACGATCGGGCCCCGAGACGTCCTTGAATTCGACCACGCTACCGAGCATCACCATGTCGCCGGAGGCGTTGCGCGTGCGCAGCCGCGAAAGGTCACTCGGCTCCTTTCGGAACGGGAAATCGGCCTGCGCGGTGACGTGATAGGTGCGGCCGAAGAGGTTGAAGTCGTTGACATAGGTCGATCCGAAATAGGTCTGGATCGTATCGTTGATATTGGAGATGGGGACGCCGAGCTTCTGCGCCTTGGTGCGGTCGATGTCGACGAAGAGCTGCGGCGTGTTGGCCGAGAATGGCGAGAACACCGAGGGAGCGAGCAGCAAGGGCGATTTGCGCGCGGCGGCCACAAGCTCGTCGGTCGCGGCTGCGAGCATTTCGGGCCCACGTCCCTGGCGGTCCTGGATGCGGATGGCAAATCCGCCGCCGGTGCCGATGCCGGGCACGGCCGGCGGCGGAATCACGATGATGAAGGCGCCCTGGATCGCGGACAGGCGCTTGCGCAAATCGACCGTGATGGCGTTTGCGGTCAGCCCCTTCTTGATCCGCGCCTCAGGCTCGTCGAACACCGGGAACAGCGCTGCGGCGTTGCCGGCCTGCGTGCGGGTCGCACCGGAGAAGCCGGCAAAGGCGGCGACACGGACGATGCCGGGCGTATCCAGCGAAATCCGCTCGATCTCGCGCACGACCTCGGTGGTGCGCGCCAGCGAGGCCGCTCCGGGCAGTTGCACCGAGATGATGACGTAACCGCGATCCTGCGCCGGGATGAAGCCCTGCGGCGTGGTCACGATCAGCCAGCCGGCGCTGCCGATCAGCACGACGTAGATCAGGAGCATCACGACGGAGTGCCGGATCACGAAATTGGCGAGACCGGCATAGCCATGCGCCAGGCGGTCGAATACGCGGTTGAACACGCCGGTGAAGGCATTCCAGCCGCGCGCGACGACATTCCAGGCGGCCGGCGGCCGCTTCTCTTCGTGCGGCGTGAGGATGAGCGACGCCAATGCCGGTGACAGCGTCAGCGAGCAGAAGCAGGAAATCGCCGTCGCAACCGCGATGGTGACGGCGAATTGCTGGAAGAACTGACCGGAGATGC
Source organism: Bradyrhizobium sp. CCH5-F6 (assembly GCF_001556045.1). Classification (GTDB taxonomy): domain Bacteria; phylum Pseudomonadota; class Alphaproteobacteria; order Rhizobiales; family Xanthobacteraceae; genus Bradyrhizobium. Next base: position 89,265 of record NZ_LSIC01000018.1, on the reverse strand, counting down.
CGCCGAGGAACGCGGTCGGCACGAACACCGCGCACAGCACCAGCGCGATCGAGACCAGCGCGCCGCCGACCTCTTCCATGGTCTTGAGCGCGGCATCACGCCGGCTCATGCCGTGCTCGAGATGCCGCTCGACATTCTCGACCACCACGATGGCATCGTCGACGACGATACCGACGGCGAGCACGAGGCCGAACAGCGTGAGATTGTTGATCGAGAAGCCCAGCGCCGCCATCACCGCGAAGGTGCCGACGAGGGAGACTGGAATCGCGATGATCGGAATGATCGCCGGCCGCCATCCCTGCAGGAAAACCAGCACCACGACGACCACGAGCAGCATCGCCTCGTAGATGGTCTTGATCAGCTCGTGGACCGACTGCGCGATGAACTCGGTCGGATTGTAGCCGATGTTGTAGTCGAGGCCTTTCGGAAGGTTCTCCTTGAGCCTCGTCATGGTGTCGGAGATGTTCTTCGCGGTCGCGAGCGCGTTGGATCCCGGCCGCTGCGTCACCAGCATGGCGACGGCCGACTTGCGCAGCAGGAAGCTGTTGGTGGTGTAGGACAGCGCCCCGAGCTCGATGCGGGCGACGTCGCGCAGGCGCACCGTGCGGCCGTCGGAGCCGGCCTTGATCAGGATGTCCTCGAACTGCCTCTGGTCCTTCAAACGCCCCGTGAAAGTTAGGTTCGGCTGGAAAGCGCGATCGGCGATCGGCGGCTCGGCGATCTGGCCGCCCGCGATCTGCACGTTCTGGGCCCGGATCGCCGCCAGCACCTCGGTGGAGGTCAGGCCGAGATTGGCGATGCGGTCAGGATCGAGCCACAACCTCATGGAGTAGTCGCGCGCGCCAAAGATCTGGATGTCGCCGACGCCGTCGAGGCGCAGCAGCTGGTCACGAACCTGGAGCAGCGCATAATTCGAGATGTAGAGCTGGTCGAAGGTGTCGTCCGGCGACAGCATGAACACGACCATCAGGATGTCGGGCGAGTTCTTGCGCGTGGTCACGCCGTTGCGCTGCACCTCTTCCGGCAGGCGCGGCTGCGCGATGGCGACGCGGTTCTGCACCAGCACCTGGGCCTTGTCGAGATCGGTGCCGAGCTTGAAGGTAACGGTGATGGTGAGCTGGCCGTTCGAGGTCGCCTGGCTGTAGAGATACAGCATGTCCTCGACGCCGTTGATCTCCTGCTCGATGGGAGCGGCGACCGTGTCCGACACGGTCTGCGCGGAGGCGCCGGGATATTGCGTGGTGACGACGACGGTCGGCGGCACCACCTGCGGATATTCGGAGACGGGCAGCGTGGTGTAAGCGAGCGCGCCGACGATCAGCAGCACGATCGACAGCACCATCGCCAGGATGGGCTGGTTGATGGAGAGGCGGCCTAGATTCATGACTTGCCACCGGCCGGCGCTTGAGCGGTCTGCGGGGCGACCTTGGCGCCGACACGGGCGCGCTGGATGCCGTTGACGATGACGCGGTCGTCCGGCTTCAGCCCCTCGCGGATCACGCGCAGGCCGTCATCGAGCGGTCCGAGGACGACGGGACGCGCCTCGACGGTGTCGTCGGGCTTCACAACGAACACGATCTTGCGGGACTGATCGGTCGCGACAGCAACGTCGGGGATCAGCAGCGCCTCGTAGGGCGCGCTGCCGATCAGGCGGACGCGGCCGAACTGGCCGGGCAGGATCGAGAGATCCGTGTTCTTGACCACGGCGCGGCTGCGCAGCGTGCCGGTCGACACGTCGAGGCGGTTGTCGAGGAAATTGACGGTGCCTTCACGGGACCGGTTGGTTTCACCGGCGAGCGTCACCTGCACCGGATTGGCGGTATCGCGCGAGCTTGGACGCCGACCTTCGAACCACAGCTTGCTGTATTTGATGAAGGTCGCCTCATCCATGTCGAAATAGATGTAGATCGGGTCAAGCGTGACGATGGAGGTCAGCAGCGTCGACGTGCCGTTGTCACTGCCCTGCACGAGATTGCCGGGGCTGACGAGATGGCGGCTGGCGCGGCCCGTGATCGGAGCGGTCACGTGGGTGAACTCGATGTTGAGCTTTGCGGCCTTCAGCGCTCCTTCGGCCTGCATCTCGGCTGCATGCGCGGCCTGCAAGGCCTGGCGGCGCTGATCGACGACCTGTTCGGAAACGGCGCTGGTCTGCACCAGGCTGAGGCCGCGATCGAGCTCGCGCTTGGCGAGCTCCACTTTGGCCCGTGCATCCGACAGCTGGCCCTCCGCCTGCGTGGCCACCGCCTCGAAGGGTCGCGGGTCGATCACGTAAAGCAGATCGCCCTGGCGCACGATCGCGCCGTCCTGGAATTCGACCGAGTTGACGAAGCCGCCGACGCGCGGGCGCACCTGCACTTCCTCAACCGCCTCGAAGCGGCCGGTGAACTCGTCCCAATCGGTGACGGTGCGCTTGACCGGCTGGGCGACCGTCACCGGCGCAGGCGGCGGGGCGGCGGCCTGTGACGCCGGCTTGTCGCAGCCGGCGAGGACAAACGCCGCGGCGAGAAGCCCTCCGATTGCGCCGAGCCGGAGCTGAACGAAATCGTGCTTCTTGACAAACTGCTCGCTTCCGTCCGGTCCGCTCATCCCAGGTCCTCGCATCAAGCCCGCAGAAACAACAGGGTACTCGCCTACCCGCGGGCCACGCAAGATGGGTGCCAAGAATGAACTTATCAAGACGACGTCGGACGCAATGCTGGGCAAGAGGCCCTGACCGGATGGCGGGTTGACAAGGCTTCTTTGCCTCTCGCCGCAAGAGCACCGTAACCGCGGGGCGAGGAGAAGGCCGGGGCCAGCGTCTTCGCACATGACGCGTGGCGTCGGCTGGGCTAGATTATTCCCAACAAAATCAAGACGAATTGTCCGGGGAGGACAGGCGTGCACCAGGGACGTGTCGTTTTCGGCGCGATCGATGAGGTCGTATTCGGCCATCCTGCGGCCGGTGCCGTCGTCGCGCAGATGGATCGGCTGGGAACGCGCCGCGCGTTCCTGATGGTTTCGGGCACGCTCAACCGGCAGACCGACGAGATCACGAAGATCAAGGACGCGCTTGGCCCGCGCTGCGCCGGCCTGTTCGATGCCATGCCGGCACATACGCCCCGTGAGGCGGTGATCGCAGCGACCCAAGCGGCGCGCGAGGCGGACGCCGATCTGATCGTCACCGTCGGCGGAGGCTCCATCACCGACGGCGCCAAGGCGGTGCAGCTTTGTCTCGCCAACGGCATCGACGATGTCGACGGCATCGAGCGCATCCGTGTGCACAAGGGTGTCGCGCCCGAGATGAATGCGCCGACCGTGCGTCAGATCAGCGTGCCGACCACCATCGCCGGCGGCGAGTTCAGCGCGATCGCGGGCGTCACCGACCGCAGCACGGATGTGAAGCAGATGCTGCGGCATCCGCTTGCGGTGCCGCGCGCAACCATCCTCGATCCCGCCATCACCGTGCACACGCCGGAATGGCTGTTCCTGTCGACCGGCATCCGCGCCGTCGACCATTGCGTCGAGGCAATCTGCTCGCGCGAGACGCACCCCTATGCCGATGCGCAATCGGTGAAGGGCCTTGCCATGCTCGCCGACGCGCTGCCGAGGGTGAAGGCGAATCCTGCCGATCTCGACGCGCGGATGGACGCGCAGATCGGCACCTGGCTGTCGATGGGCGCACTCGCAGCCGGCGTGCCGATGGGTGCGAGTCACGGTATCGGCTATGTGCTGGGCGCTGCCTTCGACGTGCCGCACGGCTACACGTCCTGCATCATGCTGCCGGCGGTGATGCGCTGGAACGCGCGCGACAACGCCGAACGGCAAATGATCGTCGCGGCCGCCATGGGCTATCCCGGCCATGACGCCGCCGACGTGCTCGATGCCTTCATCCGCTCGCTCGGCATGCCGCGCAGCCTCGCTGACGTGCGTGTGTCGCCACAGCATTTCGACGCCATCGCCGAACAGGCGATGCGAACGAACTGGATTCCGCGGAACCCGCGCAAGATCGATGGCCCCGCCGACGTGCGCGAAATCCTGCTTCTAGCCGCCTGATCGAAAGCCGGAGGATCGATGTATACTGGTACGCATGCCCGCCTGCGCCCGCTCCAGCCCGCCTTCATCATGGCGGCGACGGGCGAGACCGTCACCTATCGCGAGCTCGATGCACGCAGCAACCGGCTGGCGCATCTGTTCCGCAAGCAAGGCTTGAAGCGGCTCGATCACTACTCGATCTTCATGGAGAACAATGCGCGCTATCTGGAGGCCTGTGGCGCGGGTGAACGCTCCGGGCTTTACTACACCTGCATCAACTCCTTCCTGACGCCGGACGAACTCGCCTATCTCCTCGTCAACAGCCAGTCGAAGATCCTGATTACGTCAGTGGCCAAGCTCGACATCGCGCGCGAGGCGATCAAGGCCTGCCCCGACGTCAGGCTGTGCATCGTCGCCGATGGCCCCGGCGAGAGCGAGCGCATCGTCGGCCTTGCCGAGATCACCGCCGATCTGCCGAAAACGCCGATCGCGGATGAGTGGCTCGGTACCGCCATGCTCTATTCGTCCGGCACGACGGGACGGCCGAAGGGCATCTTGCGGCCGCTGCCGGAAGAGCCGCCGAAGCACAATCTGCCGCTGTTCGATTTTCTGACCAAGCTTTGGCACTACCGCGAGGGCATGATCTACCTGTCGCCCGCCCCGCTCTACCACTCGGCGCCACAAGCAGCCGTGAACCTCACGATCCGCATGGGCGGCACCGTGATCATCATGGAGAGTTTCGATCCCGAACGTTACCTCCAGCTCGTCGAGCAATGGGGCATCACCCACACCCAGCTGGTGCCGACGATGTTCTCGCGCATGCTGAAGCTGCCGGAGGAGGTGCGTGGCCGCTACGACCTTTCCTCGCTGGAGATTGCGATCCACGCCGCCGCGCCCTGCCCGGCCCTGGTCAAGGACGACATGATCAAATGGTGGGGGCCGATCATCCACGAATATTACGGCGCGACCGAGGGCCTCGGCTTCACCGCCTGCAACAGCGATGAATGGCTGGCCCATCGCGGAACCGTCGGCAAGGTGCTGCTCGGCGACCTGCACATTCTGGACGAGAACATGCAGGAGTGCCCAACCGGCACACCGGGCCAGGTCTGGTTCAAGACGGCTACACCGTTCGAATATTTCAACGATCCGGAGAAGACCAAAGAGGCGCGTTCGGCCGACGGCAGCATGAGCACGGTCGGCGACGTCGGCTATGTCGACGCCGACCGTTTCCTGTACCTGACCGATCGCGCGACGTTCATGATCATCTCCGGTGGCGTGAACATCTATCCGCAGGAATGCGAGAATCTGCTGATCACCCATCCGAAGGTCGCCGATGCCGCAGTATTCGGCGTGCCGAATGCCGATCTCGGCGAAGAGGTGAAGGCCGTGGTACAGCCGATTCCGGGTGTCGTGCCGGGGCCGGCTCTCGCCGAAGAGCTGATCGCCTTCTGCGCAAAATCGCTGTCGCGGCAGAAGGTGCCACGCTCGGTCGACTTCGAGAAGGAATTGCCGCGGCTGCCGACCGGCAAGCTGTACAAACGGCTGCTCAGGGACCGGTATTGGGGGAACAAGGCGTCGCGGATCGTGTGAGCTCTACAGGCGGCCTTGGCACTCACGTCGCACGACGACGGAGCTTGTGGATGCGGCTACGCACAACATCGGCACAAGGCGCAGGAGCCATCTCTTCGCACCTGCACTCTCACGTCTTGAGAAAACACTCCGCCATCCGTCATCCGAATTGTCGAGGCGTCCTGCGGCCTTGCCGGTTGCCTCGCCGCGCCCGCGTCGCTATCGTCTGACAAACAGGCCGCAAAGGCCGTTGTCCAGGGAGGATGAGAATGCGGAGCGTGCGGGCGCTCGCCGCAATGGCGGCGCTATCTGTGCTGACGACCTCAACCGCCACGCTGGCCGGCGAGCCCAAGCAGGGCGGCATTCTGCGGATGTATCACCGCGACAGCCCCGGCAGTGCCTCGATTCATGAAGGCGCGACCTACTCGCTCAACGTTCCCTTCATGCCCGTGTTCAACAACCTCGTCATCTACAAGCAGGACGTGGCCCAGAACAGCATGGACAGCATCGTCCCCGAGCTCGCCGAGAGCTGGGCCTGGGTGAACGACAACAAGACGCTGACCTTCAAGCTGCGCCAAGGCGTGAAATGGCACGACGGCAAGCCGTTCACCTCGGCCGACGTCAAATGCACCTTCGACATGCTGATGGGCAAGGCGCAGCAGAAGTTCCGGCAGAACCCGCGCAAGTCCTGGTACGATCAGGTCGTCGACATCTCGGTCAACGGCGACTCCGAGGTCTCCTTCAATCTGAAGCGGCCGCAGCCCTCGCTGCTCGCGCTGCTCGCCTCGGGCTACACGCCGGTTTATCCCTGCCACGTCTCGCCGGCGGAGATGCGCACCCACCCGATCGGCACCGGCCCGTTCAAGTTCGTCGAGTTCAAGGCCAATGAGTCCATCAAGCTGACCCGCAATCCCGACTATTGGCGCAAGGGCCGGCCCTATCTCGACGGCATCGAGTTCACCATCATCCCGAACCGCTCGACCGCGATCCTCGCCTTCGTGGCCGGCAAGTTCGACATGACCTTTCCGACGGAGGTGACGATCCCGCTGGTGAAGGACGTCAAGTCGCAGGCGCCGAACGCGATCTGCGAGATCGCGCCGACCAATGTCACGACCAACATCATCGTCAACTCGTCGTCGCCCCCCTTCGACAATGTCGACATCCGCCGCGCCATGGCGATGGCGCTCGACCGCAAGGCCTTCATCTCGATCATGTTCGAGGGCCAGGGCGACATCGGCGGCACCATGCTGCCGCCGCCGAACGGTCTGTGGGGCATGCCGAAGGAGATGCTGGAGACCATTCCGGGCTATGGCCCCGACGTGAAGGCCAACCGCGAGGAGGCGAAGAAACTGATGCAGAAGGCCGGCTACGGACCGGACAAGCATCTCGCCGTGAAGGTCTCCACGCGCAACATCCCGATCTATCGCGATCCCGCGGTGATCCTGATCGACCAGCTCAAGAACATCTATATCGACGGCGAGATCGACGTCGTCGAGACCGCGAACTGGTTCCCGAAGGTTGCGCGCAAGGACTACATGATCGGGCTCAATCTGACCGGCAACGCCGTGGATGATCCCGACCAGTCGTTCTACGAGAACTATTCCTGCGGCTCGGAGCGCAACTACACCAACTACTGCAACAGAGAGATCGAAAAGCTGTTCGACGTGCAATCGCAGGAGACCAATGTCGAGAAGCGCAAGAAGCTGGTCTGGGACATCGACAAGAAATTGCAGGAGGACGTCGCACGGCCCATCATCTTCCACAGCCGCATGGGCAGCTGCTGGCAGCCCTACGTCAAGGGCATCACCATCATGACGAACAGCTCCTATAACGGCTATCGCTACGAGGACGTGTGGCTGGACAAGTAGCGCAGGCCGCGGACGACTGACGGGCTCGACAGGAGGCGGTGGATGTTTGCCTATCTGGTGCGGCGCCTGTTCCTGATGCTCGTGACCCTGTTCGGGATATCGATCGTCATCTTCTTCCTGCTGCGCATCGTCCCCGGCAACATCGTCGACATCCTGTTCGCCGCCGCCGGCTATGTCGACCCGGCCGACAAGGCCAATCTGGAGAAGGAACTCGGCATCGACCGGCCGCTGATCGTGCAATATTGGCACTGGATCAGTGGATTCCTGCGCGGCGATTTTGGTTATTCCTACGTCTCGGAAAAGCCGGCGCTGCAGGAGATCCTGCCGCGGATTCCGATTACGGCGCGGCTCGCCGGCCTCGCGCTCCTGTTCTCGGCGTCGATCGGCATCCCGCTTGGCGTCATCAGCGCGGTGAAGCAGGGCACACGGCTCGACTATGCTCTGCGTGTCGTCAGCCTCAGTGGATTGTCGCTGCCCTCATTCTGGCTGGGCTTGCTCATCCTCACCGCATCGGTCGCGATGTTCGGCCAGATGCCGATCTTCAATCCGAATCCGCAGACCTGGCTCGAGGCGTTTGCGACCTACGCCGTGCCGGCGGCCGCCGTCGGCTTCCGCAGCGCGGCGCTGACCATGCGCATCACCCGCTCCTCGATGCTGGAGGTGCTGCGGCAGGACTATATCCGCACCGCTCGCGCCAAGGGCGCATCCGAGGCAGCCGTCAATTATCACCACGCGCTAAAGAATGCGATCCTGCCCGTCATCACCGTGATCGGCATCGAGGCCGCATTCCTGATCGGCGGCCTGATCGTGACCGAGACGGTGTTCAACATTCCCGGCGTCGCCCGCTACCTGGTCGAGGCGATCCGCTGGCGTGACTATCCGATCGTGCAGAACCTCGTGATGTTCATCGCCGTCGTGGTGGTGTTCGCGAATTTCACCGTCGACATGCTCTATGCGGTGTTCGATCCCCGGATCAGGTATACGGATTAGGAGACCAGCTTGGCTGCGATCGACTTCGACGTTGAACTGAGACGCGCCGGGGCGCATGCGACCGGCGGCTGGCGCCGCGTGCTGTTCATGGCGCAGCGGCATGTGCTGGGCGCGGCCGGGCTCGTCATCATGGCGGCCTTCGTTCTCACCGCGATCTTCGCCGACTTCATCGCGCGCTACGATCCGTTGACCGTCGATTCCACCCGCGCACTGATGCGGCCCAGCCTGGCACATTGGATGGGCACGGATTCGTTCGGCCGCGACGTGTTCAGCCGTATCATTCACGGCGCGCGGATCTCGCTCGCGGTCGGCATCGGCTCGACGGCGCTCGGCGGCACGATCGGCGTGATCGTTGGCCTTACCTCCGGTTATCTCTCCGGCTGGGTCGATCTCATCTTCCAGCGCGTCTCCGACGTCCTCCAGGCGCTGCCACTCCTGGTGCTGGCCCTGGTGATGACGGCCGCGCTTGGCCCGTCGCTGCCGAACGTCATCCTCGCCATCGCCATTCCACTGATCCCGACGGTTGCCCGCGTCATCCGCGCCAACACCCTGGCGCTACGCGAGCAGCCGTTCGTGGAAGCAGCGAAATCGATCGGCATGAGCGAGATGCGGATCGCGCTGCGCCACGTGCTGCCGAACACGCTGGCGCCGCTGATCGTGCTGGCGACCGCGCAGCTCGGCTCGACCATCCTCACGGAGGCCTCCCTCTCCTTCCTCGGCCTCGGCATTCCCGAGCCTTATCCGTCATGGGGACGCATGCTGTCGGAGTCCGCCGCCGAGTATGTCCGCACCGCGCCGTGGCTGGTGATCTTCCCGGGCATCGCAATCAGCCTCGCCGTCTTCGGAGCCAATCTGTTCGGCGACGCCTTGCGTGACATCCTGGATCCGAGGCAGCGCGGCTGATGGCGGACAAATCCGATCTCGTGCTAGACGTGAGGAACCTGAAGACGGTGTTCTTCACCAATTCCGGTCTGTTCAAGGCTGTCGACGACGTGTCCTTCACCGTGAAGCGCGGCGAGACGCTGGCGATCGTGGGCGAATCCGGCTGCGGGAAGAGCGTCACCGCGCTGTCCTTGATGCGTTTGGTGCCCGATCCGCCCGGCCGCATCGTCGGCGGCTCGGTCGCGTTGGAAGGCACCGATCTGCTATCGCTGGATGAAGTGCAGATGCGCGCGGTCAGGGGCAACCGCATCTCCATGATCTTCCAGGAGCCGATGACCTCGCTCAATCCGGTGATGCGGATCGGCGATCAGATCGCCGAGGCGGTGCGGCTGCACCGAAGCATCTCGTCGAAGGATGCGCGAGGTATCGCGGTCGAGATGCTGCGGCTGGTACGTATCCCCGAGCCGGCGCGGCGCGCGCGGGAATATCCGCACCAGCTTTCCGGCGGCATGCGCCAGCGTGCGATGATCGCGATGGCGCTCGCGTGCCGGCCGGCGCTGCTGATCGCGGACGAGCCGACCACCGCGCTCGACGTCACCATCCAGGCGCAGATCCTGGCGCTGATCCTCGATCTCCAAAAGGAGCTCGGCACCGGCCTCGTTCTGATCACGCACGATCTCGGCGTCGTTGCGCAGACGGCCCAGCGCGTGATCGTGATGTATGCGGGCCGGAAGGTCGAGGAAGCCAGCGTGGAGGCGCTGTTCGCCGCACCCAAGCATCCCTATACGCGCGGGCTGATGGCCTCGATCCCGGCGGTGCCGGCCTCCGGCGTCCCTGTGCAGGCCCGGCTGAACGAAATCCCCGGCACGGTGCCATCATTGGTGGGGCTGCCGCAGGGCTGCGCCTTCGCGCCGCGCTGCAAGCTCGCCATCAAGCGCTGCGAGGCCGAGTATCCGCCGCTGGCGGACTGGGGCGGCGGCCATCTCGCGGCGTGCTGGCGCGCGGAAGAAGTCGCGGAGGTGGCATGACCGAAGCGCTGCTCGAAGTCACCGACCTCAAGAAGCACTATCCGGTGCGCGCCGGCGTGTTGCGCCGGCAAGTCGGCACCGTCCATGCGGTCGACGGCGTTTCGTTCGCGCTTGCGGCCGGCGAGACGCTCGGCCTCGTCGGCGAGTCCGGCTGCGGCAAGTCCACGGTGGCGCGCAGCGTGCTCCGGCTGGTGGAGCCGACCTCGGGCCGGATCCGTCTCGATGGCGAGGACATCACCGATCTGTCCAAGACGGCCCTGCGCCCGCACCGCCGTTCGATGCAGATCGTGTTCCAGGATCCGTTTGCCTCACTCAATCCGCGCATGACCGCGGGCGACATCGTCGGCGAGCCGCTGATCGTGCATGGGCTCGCCACAGGCAAGGCGCTCGAGGCGCGGGTCGCGACACTGTTCGAGCAAGTGGGACTGCGGCCCGACCAGACGCGCAATTTTCCGCATCAGTTTTCGGGCGGCCAGCGCCAGCGCATCTGCATCGCACGCGCGCTCGCCCTCGGGCCGCGCCTGATAGTGTGCGACGAGCCGGTCTCCGCGCTCGACGTCTCGATCCAGGCGCAGGTGATCAATCTGCTGATCGATCTCCAGCGCCAGCACGGCTTTTCCTACCTGTTCATCGCCCACGATCTCGCCGTGGTCGCCCATATCAGCCACCGCGTCGCCGTGATGTATCTCGGACGTATCGTCGAGATCGCCGACAAGGACGAGCTATTCCGCAACCCGCGTCACCCCTATACGCAGGCCCTGCTCGCGTCCGTGCCGATCGCCAATCCGTTGGCGAAGAAGCTCGCGCCGCTGGTCGACGGCGATGTCCCTAGCCCGGTCGACCCGCCCTCCGGCTGCGCGTTTCACACCCGCTGCCGGTTTGCGATGGAGCGTTGCAGGACGGAGCGGCCGGCGCTGGTGGATGCGGGCGACGGGCATCAGGTGGCGTGTTTGCTCAACGAGGGGACCGGGCGGGGGCAATAGGCCTCAACGTCCGTATCACTGGCCACGCCGCGAGCGCGGCGGCCAGGTGCTTGAGCGTATGGCCCGAGACGATATGTCCGGTCGCTTCGAACACGGTGACATCGCCGAGCTCGAAGAGCTTGGCCAGCACGTAGAAGAATAGCACGCCGCCGAGCGGAATGCCGAGCGCGCCAGGCCGGGTCGGCGTCAACGCGAGAGCCACCGCGAGCGCGATGCCGCCGAACTGCACCACCACCCATGGCGTGAGGTTCTCGCGTGCGACCCAGGCGGCGAGCAGGCCCGCAGCCATCACCAGCACCACCATCGCCTGACCGGCGCGCACGCTGATGCGCTCGCCTGCAGCGATGCCCAGAAAGCCCGCGAACGCCACCGCCATGCCAAGCCGATCGGCCACGAGCCGCTGCGGGGCGTCGGGGTCCAGGTGATAGAAGGCCGACCCTATGCAAGTGAGGATCAATCCCAGGAAGAGGCAGCCTGCACCCGCGGGCACATCGCGGCAGTTGCGCAGCCGCGCGAAGCCCCAGACGCCCGTCGCCAGGAAGGCGAGATTGCTCAGCACGTCGCCGGCATTGGGCAAGCCGAGCCAATTGCGGGTGTCGACGTAATGCGGAATGTGCCAGGCGGAGGCCGGCAGCGGGGGTGCCAGCAGCGCCACCATCGTCAGCACGACCAGCGCGGCGATCAGATACTTTTCCCGAACGTTCGGTGCTGCGAGTCCGCCGGACGCCGGGGGAAGCTTGGCGCCGGTCGCTCGGGCAGACTCATTGACGCGCAACATGCAGGCCTCCGATTTAATTGAACAATGTTCATATTAGTATCAACACAATGAACAATGTTCAATGGAGGCTGCTACGGCTCTACCTTCGCGGTTATGCCTTTGGAATCATTTGATTATGAGTCACACCGGTAGCACGTTCGCCCAAATTGGGGGCGCGCGGCCGGCGCAGGTCTCGCTGACCGCGAAAGCGCGCCCCAGAAGCGCGCGCATCCTGGGTGAACTGGATCCCGGCGCGCCCGACGCATCCGGGACGCGAGACTAGGCCCCGATCTCCGCCACGATCCTGCCCGTGGTCACCTGCTCGCCTTCGGCAACGTCGATCGCTGCGACGACACCGTCGATGCCGGCCTTGTGGACGTGCTCCATCTTCATCGCTTCCAACGTCATGACCGGCTGGCCCGCGGTGACGCGGTCGCCCGGCTTGACCAGCACCGCGACGACGCGGCCGTTCATGGCGGCGCGCACCTTGCCGTCGCCGCCATTGCTCGCGGCCGCCTTCGGCGCGGCCAGCGTGAGATCATTCACCGCAAGGGGGATGCCGCGATGCTGAAGGTAGAGCCGGTCGCCATCGCGCAGGAATTTGGCGCTGTCCATCACTCCGTCATGGCGGAAACGAACCGCATCGCCATCGAGCTGTTCGATCTCGAATCTGTCCTGACGGCCGTCGCCGGCGACGGTGTAGCTGCCATCGCGCTCGCGCGTGACTTCGAGCTCGTGCGCGTGGCCGGCGATTTCGATCTTCGCCGGCAGCGGAAAGGAGGCGGCGAGGCTCCGCCCACCCTGCCATGACGGCGCACGCGGGTTGGTGACGTAGAGCAGGAGCCCGGCCAGTGCAGTATCGAATGCGGCGTTCGCAGAGGGCGCCAGCAGCTCCTCGCGATGTGCGCCGATGAATGCCGTCGTCGCCTCGCCCCTGGCAAACCCGGGATGGCGCAGGCAGGACATCAGGAACGCCTGATTTGTGGTCACGCCAAACGCGGTGAGCTGCTCGAGGCCGACGATCAGCCGTCCCCTCGCCTCCTCGCGATTGACGCCGTGGCTGATCACCTTGGCGATCATGGAATCATAGAACGGCGGAATCTCCGAGCCCGATTGCAGCGCATGCTCGACGCGGATGCCGTCGGGCACCTGCCAGCACGCCATGCGCCCGGACTGCGGCATGAAGTCCTGTCCGGCGTCTTCCGAGCACAGCCGCACCTCGATGGCGTGGCCTGTGAAGCGGATGTCCTGCTGCTTCACCGGCAATGGCTCGCCACGCGCGACGCGCAGCTGAAGCTCGACGAGATCGAGCCCGGTGATCGCCTCGGTCACGGGATGCTCGACCTGGAGGCGCGTGTTCATCTCCATGAAGTAGAACTCGCCGCTCGCATCGAGCAGGAATTCCAGCGTGCCGGCGCCCTCATAACGCAGCGCCTTCACTGCGGCGACGGCGACCTCTCCCATCCTTGCCCGCAGCTCCGGCGTCACGGCGGGCGACGGCGCCTCCTCGATCAGCTTCTGGTGCCGCCGCTGCACCGAGCAATCGCGCTCGCCGAGATGTATGGCGTTGCCGTGGCTGTCGCCAAACACCTGGATTTCGATATGGCGCGGGTTCTGGATGGCGCGTTCGAGAATCACCGTGGGATCACCGAACGCCGCCTTGGCCTCCGACCGCGCGCTACGCAGGGCATCAGGAAATGACGCAGCATCGGCAACGAGCCGCATGCCGCGCCCGCCGCCGCCGGCAACCGCCTTGATCATCACGGGAAAGCCGATCTTTCTGGCTTCCGCCAGCATGACCTCGTCGCCCTGCTCGGCGCCTTGATAGCCGGGCACGATGGGCACGCCGGCCTTCTTCATGATTTCCTTGGCGCCGGCCTTGTTGCCCATCGCCGCGATCGCCTGCGGCGACGGCCCGATGAAGACGAGACCTGCATCCTTGCAGGCCTGCGCGAACTCCTCGTTCTCGGCCAGGAAGCCGTAGCCGGGATGGACAGCGTCCGCGCCGCTGGCCTTGGCGGCGGCGATGATCGCGGGGATGTTGAGATAGGACTGCGCCGGCAAAGCTTCGCCGATGCGCACGGCCTGGTCGGCCTGCCGTACATGGAGCGCGTCGCGATCGGCATCCGAATAGACCGCGACGACGCCTAGGCCCAAGCGCCGCGCGCTGCGCATCACGCGCAATGCGATCTCGCCGCGGTTGGCGATCAGGACCTTGAAGAACGGCCGGTGCTGCACTGATCCGTTCCTCATGGCCGGGCCACCGAGAACTGCATGCGCTGGGGTGCGCGCGCATCGCCCTCGCGGCAGATCGCGAGCACCTCGGACAGCACCGCGCGGGTGTCACGTGGGTCGATCACGCCATCGTCGAGCACGCGCGCGCTGGTCGAGAACACGTCCATCTGGCCGTCGAACACGCCGACGATCTGCGCCTTCATGGCCTCGAGCTTGTCCTTCTCGATCGGCTTGCCGCGGCGCGCAGCGGCGGCTTCCGTCACGATCGCCATGGTCTCGGCCGCCTGCTCGCCGCCCATCACCGCGGTCCTGGCATTGGGCCAGGAGAAGCAGAAGCGCGGATGGAAGCCGCGCCCGCACATGCCGTAATTGCCGGCGCCGAAGGAGGCGCCGCAATAGATCGTGATCTGCGGCACCGTGGCCGAAGTGACCGCCTGGATCATCTTCGAGCCGTGCTTGATCATGCCGGCCTCTTCGTAGGATTTGCCGACCATGTAGCCGGTGGTGTTGTTCAGGTAGAGCAACGGCGTGCGGGTCTGGCAGCAGGCCTGGATGAAATGCGTCGCCTTGTTGGCGCCGGCGGGATCGAGCGGCCCGTTGTTGGTGATGATGCCGATGGCCTGCCCTTCGATGCGGGCATGGCCGCAGACGGTGGCGGGCCCGTAGTTCGGCGCCATTTCGGTGAAATCGGAATCGTCGATGATGCGCGCGATCACCTGCTTCATGTCGACCGGGCGCTTGTGGTCCATCGGCATGATGCCGAGCAGCTCGTCCTGGTCGTAGCGCGGCGGCTTGAACTCGGGAGCCGCCCGGCCCGGCCGCTCCCATTCCAGCGCGGCCATGATCTCGCGGGCGATGCGCAGCGCGTCACGATCGTCCTCGGCGAGATAGTCGCCGAGGCCGGAGACCTGCGTGTGCATCTCGGCGCCGCCGAGCTCCTCCTCGGTCGCGATCTCGCCGGTCGCGGCCTTCAGCAGCGGCGGCCCGGCGAGGAAGGCGCGGGTGCGGCCACGGACCATGACGATGTAGTCGGAGAGACCGGTCTGATAGGCACCGCCTGCGGTGGACGAGCCGTGCGTGACCGTGACGACCGGCAGGCCCGCTGCTGACAATCGCGCGAGGTTGCGGAAGATGTTGCCGCCGCGAACAAAATCCTCGACACGGTAGCGCAGCAGATTGGCTCCGGCGCTTTCGACCAGCTGGACGTAAGGCAGCTTGTTCTCCAGTGCGAGCTCCTGCACCCGCAGCGTCTTGTCGAGGCCATAAGGCTGGAGCGCGCCGGCATCGATGCCGGCGTCGTTGGCGCTGACCATGCAGCGCACGCCCGAGACGAAACCGATGCCGGCGATGACGCCGCCGCCCGGCACGCTCTTGGCCGCATCGGGCACGTCGAACATGTAGCCCGCGAGCGTCGACAGCTCGATGAAGGGCGCACCGGGATCGAGCACCAGCGCGACGCGCTCACGCGGCAGCAACTGTCCGCGCTTGTGGAAGCGGTCCTTGGCTGCGGCCGACGCTGCCCGTGTGCGCTCTTCCAGCGCGCGCATGCGGTCGATCAGCGCGAGCATGCCATCGCGGTTGGCCTGGTAGGCGGCGCTGCCGGGGGAAACGGTGTTTTCGATGAGAGACATGACTTGACCCTGCTCGTCATTGCCCGGAGCGAAGCGACGAAGCAATCCAGACTGCATCCGAGGAGAGATTCAGGATTGCTTCGCTTCGCTCGCAATGACGGGTGAGGCGATACCTTACCTGTTCGTCCCAAAGATCTTCCGCGCCTCGGCGGGGCTCGCGATGTCGCGGCCGGCACGCCGCGCGCAGGCGGCGATGGCTTCGATCAACTGGCCGTTCGAGGTCACCTTCGTGCCGTCGGCGAGATAGAAGGTGTCCTCGAGGCCGGTGCGCAAATGGCCGCCGAGTTCGGCGCAGCGCTGGTGCAGCGGCCAGATCTCCTCGCGGCCGATCGCGGTGACCTGGAAATGCGCCTCGGGGCGCTTCAGCTTGATCAGGATCGGCAACAGCTCGGGATCAGCAGGCATGCCGGAGGCGACGCCCATCACGAAATTATACTCGAGCGGGCCGTTGTACATGCCGACCTGGCGATACATGCCGACGCAGCGGACGATGCCGACATCGAAGCATTCGAACTCGGGGATGGTGCCGACCGCGTTCATGACGTCGAGATAGTCATTCACCTTCTCGACCGCATTGTCGAACATCATCGGCGGCCAGGCCCAGGTGTTGTCGGCCTTCACTTTCAGGTAATTCAGTGAGCCGGCATTGCAGGCGGCGATCTCCGGCCTGGTCTCGCGGATGCAATCGAGCGCGCCACTGTAGTTCGGGCCGGAGACCCCCGAAGTATGGTTGATGATCACGCCCGGGCACGCCTCGCGGATCGCTTGCTGAATTTCCTTGCTGACAGCGACCTCCCAGGACGGCAGATGCCCCTTGCCCGGCGCCTGCTGGCGCAGATGGATGTGCATGATGGACGCGCCGGCGTCGAATGCAGCCTTGGCCTCGCGCGCCATCTGCTCGGGCGTCACAGGCACGTTGTGCTGCTTCGGGTCGGTGAGCACGCCGTTCAGCGCGCAGGTGATGACGGCCTTGTCGCTCATGCCAATAATGTCTCGCACGTTGAGAATTCAACGCTTGCGATCATGGGGTGGGTGGCATGCGGCTTCTTGCGCGGAGAAGCTGGAAAAAACGACGAATTCGTAGGGTGGGTTAGCCGAAGGCGTAACCCACCACTTCTGTCGCCGCGAAAACCAAAGAGGTGGATTACGCCTTCGGCTAATCCACCCTACAAACCGATCAACTCGCCTCTGCGAGCCGCACCGTCTCGGTGCTGCGATAGATCGCCAGATCGCGCGAGCCGACGAAGATCGCGCGCGGCTTCAAGCCGTAAAAGCGCCGGATCGAATGGCTGAAATGGGTCGAGTCGGGATAGCCGATGTCTTGCGCGAGATGGGCGAGATTGAGATCCTGGTTGGCGAAGTGCAGCAGGTGCCGCGCACGCTTCCAGGCACGGAACGAGCGGAACGAGATGCCGGTCTCCTCCTTGAAGAGGTGCAGGAAGCGCGAGGCCGAGAGTCCAGCCTCGGCGGCGCAGGTATCGGCGGTCACCGGCTCGCCGGAGAAGCGCTCAATGCGCGCAACCGCACGCATCACGCGCGGATCGAGCACGCGGCGCGGCAGGGCCTCGCCAAAACACATCTCGTCGAATTCGGCGGTGGTGATGTCGCCGTAGCGGCGCTGGCGCAGCAGCGCGTAGGCGGCAAGGATCTTGCGGGCGTAGGCGGCCTTGTCCGGCCCCCGGAGCCGCTCGGCCAGTGCTTCGATCACGCCATCCGGCATGCTTTCCGGCTCCAGCGTCACGCTGATCACAGTGCGATAGTCGCTGGCGATGGTGTGCCGCTGGTTCGGCAGGGTGACGATCAATTCGTCCGACGTCTGGACGTCGTCGATCGTCAGATGCAGGCTGCCCTTCACCGCGACATAGACATGGCAGCAACCGGGGGTCCGCTTGCGGGGCCGGCCCAGCAGGCCCGCATAAAATACCCGCTCCGGCGTGATCAGCATCAGATGGTCGGATTCGCGACCTTTATCTTCCATTGGGGTCCTCCTCGCGCGGCTCTCTGGCCGCTGCGGACGGAGGTCACCTTAGCGGAAATTTGGCCGCTGTCACGACAGGATAGCGCTGTCATGGAAACATGCATCGTCGTTCCGTGGCGGTCCGCAGGACCGAGCCCGGAACTTCGAGATTCCGGGCTCGATGCTGCGCATCGCCCCGGAAGGCGGAAACTTACGCCCTCGCCCTCGGCGCAACATTCTGCTCGGCACCGGCCTTCTGTTCCGCAGCAACTGCACGCTTGAAACCGTCGCGCTGCTGCAGGCGAGCCCAATAGGCTGCGACATTTGGCCCGAAATCCTTGGCGAGCCCGATGTTGCTGGCCAGACGAAGCGCATATCCGATGACAATGTCAGCGGCGGTGAAGCGGCCCGCGCACAAAGTTTCGGCATTCGCCGTGGCTGCCTCGACGGCGCGCAGTCTTCCCAAGAACCATTTTGCGTAGTCGGTAGCTACCTGCGGGTTGCGGCGCTCCTCCGGTTCGAGCTGGGTGTATCGGAGAACCAGCGTCTGTGGGAAGGTTAACGTGGCGTCGCTGAAATACATCCAGTTCAGGAAGGCGCCATAGGCTGGATCCTCCGGTCCGACCATCAACGGCGTCGGGCCGTATTTGACGCCGAGATAGTGGCAGATGCCGGAGGATTCGGTCATCTTCGTCTCGCCGTCGACCATGAAGGGAATCGTGCCCAGCGGATTGATCGCGAGATACTCTTTGGCGAAGACGCGCGGCGGGAACGGCAGCATCTTCAGCTCGTAGGGCAGCCCCATCTCTTCCAGCATCCAGAGCGGACGAAACGAGCGCGCGGCGTCGCAGTGATAGAGCGTGATCATCAAGCACTCCCTTTGCTGCCGGGCAACGTGCCCATCATCTTGCACAGGACCATCAGCATGACCTCGTCGGCACCGCCACCGATCGAGGTCAGGCGGCTGTCGCGATAGGCACGGCTGACCGGCGTCTCGTTGGTAAAGCCCATTCCGCCCCAATATTGCAAGCAGGCGTCGGTGAGTTCGCGGCCGAGGCGGCCGGCCTTCAGCTTGGCCATGGTCGCCAGCCTGGTCACGTCCTCGCCCGCCACCAGCTGCTCGGCGGCACGATAGATCAGCGCGCGCAGCAGCTCGACCTCGGTCTGCATCTCCGCCAGCTTGAAGTGCACGACCTGATTGTCGAGGATGCTCTGGCCAAAGGCCTTGCGGTTGCGGGTGTATGTGATGGTCTCGTTGATGATGTATTCGTGCGACTTGAGGCAGGCGGCCGCGCCCCACAGCCGCTCCTCCTGGAACTGGATCATCTGGTAGGTGAAGCCCTTGCCCTCCTCGCCGATGCGGTTGCGCTTGGGCACGCGGACATTGTCGAAGAAGATCTGCGCGGTGTCGGACGAGCGCATGCCCATCTTGTCGAGCTTGCGGGCGACGGTGACGCCCTTGCTCTTCATGGGCACGCAGATCAGCGACTTGTTGCGATGAACCGGCCCGTCGCCGGTGTTGGCGAGCAGGCAGATCCAGTCGGCCTGCGTGCCGTTGGTGATCCACATCTTGCCGCCGTTGATGACGTAGTCGTCGCCGTCAGAGCGCGCCTGGGTCTTGATCGAGGCGACGTCAGAGCCGGCGCCGGGCTCGGAGACGCCGATGCAGGCGACGTAATCTCCGGCAATCGAGGGCGCCAGAAACTCGCGCCGCACCTCGTCCGAGCCGAATCGTGCCAGCGCGGGCGTTGCCATGTCGGTCTGCACCCCGATCGCCATCGGCACGCCGCCGCAGGTGATCGCGCCCAGCTCCTCCGCCATCATCAGCGCGTAAGAGTAGTCGAGGCCGGAGCCGCCGAACTCGACCGGCTTGTTCAGCCCGAGGAAGCCGAGATTGCCCATCTTCTTGAACAGCTCGTGCGCCGGAAAGATGTCGGCCTTCTCCCATTCATCGACATGAGGATTGATCTCGTTGGCGATGAATTTCTGCAGGGATCGGCGGATATCGTCGTGGTCGGTGGTAAACAGCATTTTATCCTCTCGTCATTCCGGGGCGCGAGGCGCAAACACGGAATCCATTCTTCTACGACATCTGCGGCTCGATGGATTCCGGGTTCGGCGCTACGCGCCGCCCCGGAATGACGGTGTCCGTCACAACCCCATCTGCCTCGACGCCAGATCCTTCATGATCTCCTCGGTGCCGCCGCCGATGGCGTTGACCTTGACCTCGCGGTAGATGCGCTCGGCCTTGATGCCGCGCATGAATCCGGCGCCGCCGAAGATCTGCACGGCTTCCGAGGCGCAGAAGGCCATGGTCTGCGTCGCCTGGTTCTTCATCATGCAGATTTCCGCCACCGGGCTTTCGCCCTGCTCGAGCCGCCAGGCCAGCATCTCCAGCATCGCCTGCGAGGCCGCGACCTTCTGTGCCATATCGACGATCTTGTGGCGAATCACCTGATGCTGGGCCAGTGGCTTGCCGAAGGTCTTGCGCTCTTTCGCGTAAGCAATCGCCTCGTCGAGGCAGACTCGCGCAAAGGCGGTACAGCTCGCCGCCATGCCCATGCGCTCGCTGTTGAAGTTCTGCATGATGATCTTGAAACCCTGGCCTTCCTCGCCGATCAGGTTTTCGGCCGGGACGCGGCATTCGTCGAAATGCAGCGTCGCGGTGTCGGAGGCCCACCAGCCCATCTTCTTCAGCTTCGTCCGCGACAGGCCGGGCGTGTCGCCTTCGATCAGCAGCAGGCTGACGCCGCCGGCGCCCTCGCCACCGGTGCGCACCGCCACGGTCAGATAATCGGCGCGCATGCCCGAGGTGATGAAGGTCTTCTCGCCGCTCACGACGTAGTGATCGCCGTCACGCCGCGCCCGGGTGCTCAGGTTTGCGACGTCGGAGCCGCCGCCCGGCTCTGTGATCGCGAGCGCGGAGATCTTCTCGCCGGACAGCACTTGCGGCAGCACGCGCGCCTTCACCTCCGGTCGAGCCGCGCGCGCGATCGGCGGCGAACCGATGGTGTGGCTCATCAGGCTGGCACTGACGCCGCCGGCGCCGGCGCGCGCCAGCTCCTGGCTGGCGACGATCTTCATGAACTGGTCGGCGGCGATCCCGCCATATTCCTCGGGAAAGTCGAGCCCCAGAAGGCCGATCTCGGCCGCCTTGCGATAGAGCACGCGCGGGAATTCACCGGCCTCGTCCCACTCATGGGCGAACGGGGTGATCTCCTTCTCGACGAAACGGCGCATGACGTCGCGGAAGGCGTCGTGCTCGGCGGTATAGAAAGGGCTCTTCATTGCAGTCTCGCCCTGTTGGCGGATTCGCTCGTCCACCATGGCTGGAACATTTGCCATTCACTTGCGCAGAGTGGCTGCCCGCAGAAGCCGCTCCACCGCAGCCTATGGCCTAGCAACTCCACGCAAGACGATTTTCGTCCCGCACAGGCTAACTCTGGCTCAAAAGAAACGTTGCTGCACAGACTCTGGCCGGCGCCAGCGCCACGCCGGGCATCGCGCACAGGTAGCAAGACGGAGGGCGGCACCGACCGCCGAGGGAGGAATTCTTGGCCGTTCGTTACTACGATTGGATCGCCCATCATGGCCGCCGCACGCCGAACAAGGTTGCGGTGATCGACCTCGCGAGCGAGCGCCGCTTCAGCTACTCGCAGCTCGACGCCCGCGTCTCGCGCCTTGCCTCGTTCCTGCGCCACACGCTCAACGTTTCGCGCGGCGATCGTGTCGCGGTGCTGGCGCTGAACACGACCGATACGCTGGAGGTGCAGTTCGCCTGCGGCCGGCTCGGCGCCATCTTCGTGCCGCTGAACACGCGCCTCACCGTTCCCGAGCTCCAGTTCATCACTGCCGACTGTGCGCCGAAGGTGATGATCCACGACACAGATCTGGCCGAGACGGCGCTCGCCGTCGCAAAGCTCTGCAACGTTGCCACCAGCCTGCTGCTCGGCCCGAGCGGCACCTACGAAGCCGGCATCGCTGCCGCGAAGCCGCTCGACCGCGCCGAAGAAGTCACGCTCGATGACGTCTCCACCGTAATGTACACCTCGGGCACGACGGGCCATCCGAAGGGTGCGACCATCACCCACGGCATGACCTTCTGGAATTGCGTCAATCTCGGCGGCCCCGCCTGCATCGGACCGGCCTCGGTGCTGCTCACGGTGCTGCCGCTGTTCCACACCGGCGGACTCAATTGCTACACCAATCCGGTGCTGCACGCCGGCGGCACCGTGATGATCATGCGCGCCTTCGATCCCGGCACCGCGCTCGGCCTGATCAACGATCCCGCGCAGGGGATCAACGTGTTCTTCGGCGTACCCGCGATCTACCAGTTCATGGCGCAGCACCCGGCCTTCGCGACGACCGATCTCAGCCGGCTGATCGTCGGCGGTGTCGGCGGCGCGCCGATGCCGGTGCCGCTGCTCAAGGTCTGGGAAGCACGCGGCGTTGCGCTTCAGCAGGGCTACGGCATGACCGAGACGTCGCCAGCCGTGCTGGTGCTCGACCGCGAAGACGCCGTGCGCAAGGCCGGGTCGGCCGGGAAACCGGTGCTGCACACGGAAGTGCGCATCGTCCGCCCCGATGGCAGCGATGCCGATGTCGGCGAGCTCGGCGAGCTCTGGGTCAAGGGCCCCAACATCACGCCGGGCTACTGGAACAGGCCGGAAGCGAACAAGACGTCTTTCACCGACGGCTGGCTGCACACCGGCGATGCGACCCGGGTCGACGAGGAAGGCTTCTACTACATCGTCGATCGCTGGAAGGACATGTACATCTCCGGCGGCGAGAACGTCTACCCGGCCGAGGTCGAGAACGTCCTGCACCAGCTCACGGCCATCGCGGAGGCTGCCGTGATCGGCATTCCCGATCCGCAATGGGGCGAGGTGGGCCTTGCCATCATCGCGGTCAAGCCGGGACAAAAGCTGACGGAGGCTGAGGTCCTCGCCCATTGCGCGGCCAATCTCGCGCGTTTCAAATGCCCGCGTCAGATCAGCTTCGTCGAGGCACTGCCGCGCAACGCCACCGGCAAGATCCACAAGCCGACCCTACGCAAGGAGTTCTCGGTCGCCTCCGAGGTCGACAAGAAGGTCGCGAATGCCTGACCAAAGCGCCCCTTGCGGGCGCTTTTTTTTGAAGTGCCTATCCAAACCATAAGAAACCTCAAGGAATTTCCATGAACAAGAAGAAACTCGCCCTGCTCGCCGCGGCAACAACCCTGACCTTGCTCTCTGTTCAGGGCGCCTTCGCACAGAAGAAATACGACACCGGCGCCAGCGACACCGAGATCAAGATCGGCAATGTCGAGGCCTATTCGGGTCCCGCTTCCGCCTACGGGATCATCGGCAAGACCGAAGAAGCCTATTTCAAGATGATCAACGACCAGGGCGGCATCAACGGCCGCAAGATCAACTGGATCTCCTATGATGACGGCTATTCGCCGCCCAAGACGGTGGAGCAGGTCCGCAAGCTGATCGAAAGCGACGAGGTGTTCCTCGTCTTCAACGCGCTGGGCACGCCGACCCAGACCGCCGTGCAGAAGTACCACAACGCCAAGAAGGTCCCGCAGCTCTTCCTCGCAACCGGCGCCAGCAAGTGGAATGACCCCAAGGGTTTTCCCTGGACCATGGGCTTCCAGCCGAGCTATCGGGTCGAGGCGCGGATCTTCGCCAAATATATCCTGCAGGCGAAGCCGGACGCGAAGGTCGCGATCTTCTATGCCAATGACGATTTCGGCAAGGACTACGTCGCCGGCATCAAGGAGATCTTCGGCGACAAGGCCTCCTCGCTGATCGTGGCGGAGGAGAGCTACGAGACCACCGAGCCGTCGATCGATTCCCACATCGTCAAGCTGAAGGGCACCGGCGCCAACGTCTTCGTCAACATCTCGACGCCGAAATTCGCGGCACAGGCGATCAAGAAGATCGCCGAGCTCGAATGGAGGCCGATGCACGTGATGACCGACGTGTCGATCTCGATCGGCGCCGTGATGAAGCCGGCCGGGCTCGATGCGTCGGAAGGCGTGCTGTCGGCGAGCTATCTGAAGGACGCATCGGACCCGCAATGGAAGGACGACGAAGGCATGAAGAAGTTTCTCGCCTTCATCGACAAGTACATGCCGGGCGCCAACGTCTCCGACACCAACATCGTCTATGGCTATGCCGCCGCGCAGACCCTGGTTCAGACCTTGAAGCAGTGTGGGGACAACCTGACGCGGGAGAACGTGATGAAGCAGGCCGCGAGCCTGAAGGATTTTGCGCCCGACACGCTGATCCCCGGCATCAAGATCAACACTGGCGCCAACGACTTCGCGCCGATCGAGCAACTCAAGATGATCCGCTTCAAGGCCGGTCAGTGGGAGCTCTTCGGCGACATCATCAGCGCCGAGACCGGGGGTTAGCTCGCATCAGCTGAGCATTGCCCAGCCCAGATAGCGGCCGAAAAGGCCGCTATCTTTTTGTCTGCAAACGAGGTCGAAGCGAGGCTACGCCGGCAAGAACAGCGCGAAGGCCTCATCCACCGTGCGGCGCAGATGCTTTCGATACAGGACGTAGTTGCCGTCGTCGGGCGCAACCCGCCCCAAGGACGGCTTCGGAATATTCCTGAGCGGCACGTAGGCGATGGGCGCGGCGATCGGCGTGAGCTGCGAGCCGGGCCCGGCGCGGAGCGTCGAGATGATGCCGTACATCTCGCCGGCAACCGTCGGCCGCGACACCGTGATCACGCGATGCTGACCGTGCTTGATGATGACGAGGTAGATGAAGCCGGACTGGTGGGGAACGGCGACCTCACCGGTGTGCTCGTAAGCGGCATCAGTCCGATCGCCCTCGCGGAAGACCAGCGAAGAGACTTTCGGCTCCCAGGCGATCTCGGTGCGATAGGCGAAGATTGCATCCTTGTCGCCGAAAGACGGCCGCAGGGTGATGTAGACGTCCTCGAGCCAAGTCACCGCGCGATGGGCATAGGAGCCGAGACTGTCGGGCGCGACGTCGTTTGCCGCCGGAGGCGTCACGGCGACGGTACTTTTGCGCAAGGAGACGCCCAGCGCCTGCTCCAGCCGGACCGTCGTCGCCAGCGTGAACGGCCGGCGACCGCCGAGCACCTTCTCCAGCGTCGACAGGCTGAGCTTGGCCTGCTCGGCCAACGCCTGCCGGGAGATCCGGCGTCTGGCGAGCTCCTCGCGGATGGTTTCGGCGATCTCGCGACTCTGCTCTTCCGAGAGCTGCTTGTCGGTGAGTTTATCCTGCGTATGCATCGTTAGCCCTGCTCCAGCGCCGTCACTCTAGCAGGCCGGACAAACCAGCACAAAACCGCACATGGCCGCCGCGTCCGCATCCTGCCCGGGCCGGCCACGGCAGAACATTGCCGATCATTCTGCTCGCGAAAAGCTGCCCTGCCGACGGATGTTGAGGCCAGCAAACATGCTTCGGGAGCAAGAAAATGGACACCTACGACACGGCCGAGATCGACGAACATCCCCTGTTGAGCCGCGTCATCAAGGTCGGGCTGTTCCTTCTGGCGCAGGGCATCGCAGTGATGCTGGTCGCCTTCCTGGCCCTTCTGGTGAGCCTGGGAGCAAGTTGGTCGGCAACGACCGAACAGGCAAGCCTGCTCCAGCCCGGCGATACAAGGTCCGGCACCCTGCTCTTGAAGGAGGACGGCGCCTACACCGAAGCGATCCGCCTCGGCATCGACGTTGAGGTCACGGTCTCGGGTCCGACGTTGCGCGCCCGGGTTACGCAGATCTTCCGCAATCCGACCAAGGATTGGGTCGAGGCGACTTACGTCTACCCGCTCGCGAGCGGTGGCGCCGTCGATACCCTGAAGATGGTGGTCGGCGACCGCGTCATCGTCGGCGACATCAAGGAACGGCAGCAGGCTCGCGTGATCTACGAGCAGGCGCGTCGCACCGGCCAGAAGGCTGCGCTCACCGAGCAGGAGCGGCCGAACATCTTCACCAATTCGGTGGCCAATATCGGCCCCGGCGAGACCGTTCTGGTCCAGATCGAGTACCAGGAGCCGGTGCATCAGGCCGGAAGCGAATATTCCTTGCGCCTGCCGCTCGTGGTCGGACCGCGCTACAATCCGGCGCCAATCGTGCAGAGCGTCGACTTCCGCAAGGACGGCTCGGGCTGGGGCGCAGCGACGTCAGATTCGGTTCCGGACCGCGACCGCATCTCGCCT
Organism: Bradyrhizobium sp. CCH5-F6; assembly: GCF_001556045.1. Lineage (GTDB taxonomy): Bacteria > Pseudomonadota > Alphaproteobacteria > Rhizobiales > Xanthobacteraceae > Bradyrhizobium. The sequence goes on along the minus strand of NZ_LSIC01000018.1, from coordinate 63,170 downwards.
TCCGTGCTGGATCCCGCCAGGAATGCGCCGGTCAATCCGACCAGCATCACCGTGCGCCTGAAAGCCGGCTTTTCGCTCGGCGAGGTCACGAGCCATCACCACGACGTCAAGGTCGAAAGCCCGGACGATGCGACGCGCCTCGTCACGCTCGCCGACGGGACCGTCCCCGCCGACCGCGATTTCGAGCTGACCTGGAAGCCGGCTGCGGAGAAGGCGCCGTCGGTCGGCCTGTTCCGCGAGCGCATCGGCGGTGCCGATTACCTGCTCGCCTTCGTCACCCCACCCACCGTCGAGCAGGCGACGCAGAAGCCGCAATCACGCGAGGTCGTGTTCGTGATCGACAATTCAGGATCGATGGGCGGCACGTCGATTGTCCAGGCCAAGGCCAGCCTCACTTACGCGCTCTCTCGTCTCCAGCCGACTGACCGATTCAACGTGATCCGTTTCGACGACACCATGGACACGCTGTTTCCGGCCTCCGTGCCGGCGGACACGGCGCACGTCGGCGAGGCGACCTCGTTCGTCAGCGCCTTGCAGGCGCGCGGCGGAACAGAGATGGTACCGGCGATGCGCGCTGCGTTGGCCGACAAGCTCGGCGACAACGGCATGGTCCGCCAGGTCGTGTTCCTGACCGACGGCGCGATCGGCAATGAGCAGCAATTGTTCGAAACGATCACCGCGATGCGCGGCCGTTCGCGCGTGTTCATGGTCGGCATCGGATCCGCACCCAATACCTATCTGATGACGCGCGCCGCCGAGCTGGGCCGCGGCGCCTTCACCCATATCGGCTCCGTCGAGCAGGTGGAGGAGCGCATGCGCGGCCTGTTCGCCAAGCTCGAGAACCCGGCCGTGACAGGCCTCACCGCAAACTTCTCGGAGAGCACGGCAGATGTCACCCCGGCGATCATTCCCGACGTTTACCGCGACGAGCCCCTGGTGCTGGCGGCGAGGCTGGACAAGCTCGCAGGCTCACTCGAGATCAAGGGACGCGTCGGCGACCGCCCGTGGACGGTGACGATACCTCTGCAAAGCGCCGCCGAAGGCAAGGGCCTGTCAAAGCTCTGGGCCAGGCGCAAGATCGCCGATGCGGAAGTCGCGCGCACCCTGCGCGAGTTGACCACTGAGGAAGCAGACAAGGCGATCCTGGCGCTGGCGCTCGACCACCAGATCGTCACGCGACTGACCAGCCTCGTCGCGGTCGACAAGACGCCGAGCCGCCCCGAGGGCGCGCCGCTCAAGCTCAGCGAGCTGCCCATCAACCTGCCCGCCGGCTGGGACTTCGAGAAGGTGTTCGGCGAGCGACCCCAGGTCCCGACGCAGCTGCGTGAACGCCATGCCGATGCGCGCAGCCAGCCGGAGCTGAGGCGGCCTGCGCCTGCCGCGCCCGATGCGATCCGCCTGCCAAAGACTGCAACCTCGGCCGAGCTGAAGATGATCGCAGGCCTGGTCCTGATCGTGCTCGCCCTGATCCTGTTCGTGTTCAACCGACGTCGGCCCTTGCTCACCGACGTCGCTTGAGAGAGCAGCCCCCCGAACTCCTCTGCTTCAGCGCGCGCGGCTGCCCGTCCCCTGCACAACGGCCGCGCGCGCCTTTTTCCTCAGACTCAGAGCGTGTGGAACGATGCCCCGCCTCATCTCTCCGCTGATTCTCACGCTTGTCGGCCTCTTCCTATTCGGCGACGGCGCCTACATCCACGCCAAGGCATGGCTCGCGCAAATGCTGCTGGAGCGCGCGTTCGACAGGAGCATTGCGACGGGACAGGCGGTCAAGCCATGGTCGTGGGCCGACACCTGGCCGGTCGCGCGGATCGAGGTGAAGCGGATCGGCGCCAGCGCCATCGTGCTGGAAGGCGCGAGCGGACAGGCGCTGGCTTTCGGGCCCGGCCATATCCAGCATACGGCCGATGCGGGAGAACGCGGGACTGCCGTGTATGCCGCCCATCGCGACACTCATTTCCGCTTCCTGCGGAACATTGCCATTGGTGACGTCATCGATGTCACACGCATCGATGGTCGACATTTTCGTTACCGCGCAGATTCCTCGGCCGTGGTCCGTTTCGATGCATCCGGCATCGATCCCACGGCGCGGGGCTTCGAGCTCATTCTCGCGACCTGCTGGCCATTCGACGCCGTCACGCCCGGCCCTGGGCGCTACATCCTGCATGCGACATTGATCGGAGCCGACGGATAGAGCGCCCACCGGACGCGCGATTCGCGCTCATGCACGCTTCATTCCACCACACGGCATGACGCCCACATGGTTGCCACCCCGAAGGACTCGCCATAGAACAGAGCGACGCGCCACCAAACAAGAACAAGCGGTGAGGTCACGCCATGGAAGCCCATGTGTCTACAGCGTCCGCGTCCCGCCCATGGTCTCCGCCGCCCGACGCAAGCGACATCGTCAAGGGCATCCACGCCATGCTGCACCCGCGCAACATCGTGCTGGTGGGCGCGACCGACAAGCCAGGCAATTACGCCGAACGCATCTGGAACAACCTGACCAAGTACGGCTACGAGGGCGGGCTCTATCCGGTCAACGCCAAGCGCGACGCGATCTGGGGCGTGCCCTGCTACAAGGATTTTGCGAGCCTTCCCGAGAAGCCCGATCACGTCCTCGTGCTGGTGCCTGCTCGCTTCGTTGTGCAGGTGATCCGCGATGCCGCCGCGGCCGGCGCACGTTCGGCCACCATCGTCACTTCGGGCTTCAGCGAGCTGCAGGACGAGGAGAGCCAGAAGCTCGCCGCCGAACTGCAGGCGGCCGTGCGCGAGACGGGGCTTGCCGTCACCGGTCCGAACTGCCTCGGCAATTTGAGCGCCGGCGAGAAGCTCTTCACCAACATCGACGATCGAATCGTCACCATGGAACAAGGCGCGGTGGCGATCGCCGGCCAATCCGGCGCCATCGTCATGGCGATTCGCCAGGCGCTGGAGGATCGGGGTGTCGGCGTTGGCTACATGGTGACCACAGGCAACGAGGCTGGCCTCGAGACGCCGGACCTGATGCGCTATTTCGCCGAGGATCCCAGCATCAAGGTGATCGTCGTCTACCTCGAAGGCGTGCGCAACACCAAGGCGTTTCGCGATGCCTGCAAGGCGGCGCGCGCCGCGAGCAAGCCCGTGATCGCGCTCAAGCTCGGCACGTCCGAAGGCGGCCGCGCCGCGGCGATGGCGCATACCGGCGCGCTGGCAGGTTCGATCGAGACATTCGACGCCATTGCAACGCGCGAAGGTGTCATTCGGGTCGGCGGGCTCGACGAACTGATCGAGACCACCGAGTGCTTCGTCCATGCAGCCGTGCCCAAGGGCGATCGTCTCGCCGCCGTCACGCTGTCCGGCGGCAAGCGCGGCATGCTGATCGACGCCTTCCATGCCGCAGGCCTGAGCTTCGCGCCACTGAGTCCGCATGTCAGCTCGGAGCTGGCGAAGATGCTCGGGCCCGGCTCGATCGTCGGCAATCCGCTCGACGCCGGCTTCGCCGCGGTGGTCGATCCATCGGTCTACATGAAGTCGATCAAGCTGATGATCGACGACCCCGATATCGACATCGTCATCGTCGATGCCGAGCTGCCGAAAGCGCCGCACGAGCTGCGCGAGCGCAATTTGCGCATCGTCAACGAGATGGCGAGCGAGGCCGGCAAGCCGGTGATCTATATCAGCGCGATCTCGATCGGCTTCACCGAATTCACCAAGGACTTGCGCAAGTCGCTGCCGTACCTCGCGGTCATGCAGGGCATGGACCGCGCGGTGACCGCGATCAAATCGCTGCTCGACTATGCGAAGCTGCGCAAGGAGGTTCCCGACGTCGTCCCGAGTTCGAAACCCACCGCGCGCGCCTTGCTGGAGAAGACGTTGAGATCAGCAACTGGCGCCGCGCTCGACGAGGTCGCCTCGAAGAAACTGCTCAAGGCCTACGGCATCCCGATCTCGAAGGAAGCGATCGCGCAGACCGCGGCGGAGGCGGTGAAGATTGCGAAGCAGATCGGCTTCCCGGTCGTGGCGAAGGTCGTCAGTGCGGAGATCCTGCACAAGTCCGACATCGGCGGCGTGGTGCTGAATCTCAACAGCGCGGCCGAGGTGAAGAAGGCATTCACCGACATCACCGCACGCGTCAAGAAGCTGAAGGGCAAGCCGAAGCTCGACGGCATCCTGATCGCACAGCAGGTCAAGGCCGATCTCGAGCTCGTGGTCGGCGCCTCGCTCGACGCCGAGATGGGGCCGGTCGTGCTGTTCGGCACCGGCGGCATCGACATCGAGCTGATGAAGGACGTCGCACTCGCCGGCGCGCCGCTGGACGAGGGCGAGGCTCGCCTTTTGATCGGCCGCACCAAGGCCGGCATCAAGATGCGCGGCTATCGCGGCAAGCCGGCCCTGCACGAGGCCTCGGCGGTGAAAGCGCTGGTCGGCCTGTCCAATTTGATCGCGGATGCCGGCAACCGGATCGCCTCGATCGACATCAACCCCTTCCTGATCAACACCAGGACAGGCGTGGCCGTCGATGCGCTGATCGTGTTGAACAATGCCGCGGCCAAGCGCGCGGCCGGGCATTGAGGATGTCGCAGGGCGGATTGGCGGCAGCGCAGCCCGCCAATTCGGTCCATCCAAGCGCGACGCATTGGCTGGGTTACGCTTCCCTAACCCGCCCTACCTAGAATCGCGGCCATTCGAGCACCTTCCAACCATCCCGCTTTGGCCGTAGACTCAGCCCCATGGCACGCGCGAGCAATCTTGTGATCGGCACGGCGACGCTGGCGGCGATCGCCGTAGCGTTCGGCGGCGTCCTCGGCGCGCAGAAATGGCGCAGCATCCAGAGCCGCAGCCAGTTGCGCGTCGTGTTCGAGGGCGGTTCCGCCAGCGGCCTGCGCCGTGGCGGCCCGGTCAATTTCGACGGTGTCCCCGCGGGGCAGATTCTGTCGATCAAGCTGGACAGTCCGCGCAGGATCGTGGCGCTGGTGATGGTCGACAACAGCGCGCCGATCCGCAAGGACACCGTCGCGGGCATCGAGTTTCAGGGCCTCACCGGCATCGCCGCGATCTCGCTGATCGGGGGCGCGCCTTCCGCGCCGCCGGTGCCTCTGGACTTGGACGGCATCCCCATCCTGACCGCCGATCTCAGCGACGCCGAATCGATCGTCGACACCTTGCACAGCGTCGACCGCACCATCGTGAGCAACGCCCCCGCGATCAAGGAGGGGCTTCGTACATTCGAGGCCTCCACCGGCGATCTCAGGAGCAAGGGCGGGGAGATCGATTCCGTGATGGCCAAGGTCGACAGCGCCTTCGCGGGCTTCGACAAGGCGGTCAGCAAGATCGAGGGCGCGGTACCCGGCTTCGTCGACGGCAAGGCCGACGAGCTGTTCGAAAAGATACAGGAACTGCACGAGCTCGCCGCCACCATGAAGAAGAAGTCGGCTGGCTACATCGAGGATATCCGCCGCTCGCTGCTCGACGTCAGCGAGACCGCCAACAAGATGGCGGGAACGCCGGTCGCACCGCGCCCCCCGCGCAGACCCACGGAACAGAAGCGCTAGTACCCGCTACATGGCACCCGACATCCGGCGTACGAGCGGGTAACGTATCCCAGCATTGCTCAGTAGTTGCTTGGCGATGATCCGTTCGGGATGCCGTCGATCGGGCACTCGTCGGTGCCCGGCGTCGCGCGGGTCATCGCCTCGACCATGTCGCGGGTGCCTTCGGGATCCTTGATCCAGTTCTTGTAGAAATCATACGGGCACGCCGCGACGCCGCGCGGGCTGTCGCCGGAATTGATCATGCCCGTGTAGCCGCGATGGACCAGCTTGTAGAGATGATTCTGTGACTGGCCGTTGCGGCGCGCATCGCGGATCAGATGTTTCGAGAGCTGGGCGTACTGGATGCCGTAATCCTCCTCGCCGCACTCGCCGAGGGTGCGGCCGTCGAAACCGATGATCGCTGAATGGCCGAAATAGGAATAGACGCCGTCGAAGCCGGCGGCGTTGGCGACTGCCACATACACGTTGTTGGCCCACGCCATGGCCTTGGAGATCATGACCTGCTGCTCCTTGGCCGGATACATATAGCCCTGGCAACGCACGATCAGCTCGGCGCCCTTCATGGCGCAGTCGCGCCAGATCTCCGGATAATTGCCGTCGTCGCAGATGATCAGGCTGACCTTGAGCCCTTTCGGCCCCTCGGAGACGTAGGTGCAATTGCCGGGATACCAGCCCTCGATCGGCACCCACGGCATGATCTTGCGGTACTTCTGCACGATCTCGCCCTTGTCGTTCATCAGGATCAAGGTGTTGTAGGGCGCCTTGTGCGGATGCTCCTCGTGGCGCTCGCCGGTCAGCGAGAACACGCCCCAGACCTTGGCCTTGCGGCAGGCCTCGGCGAAGATCGCGGTTTCCTCGCCCGGCACCATGGATGCCGTCTCGTACATCTCCTTGGAGTCGTACATGATGCCTTGCGTGGAATATTCCGGGAAGATCACGAGGTCCATGCCGGGCAGGCCGAGCTTCATGCCAACGATCATGTCGGCGATCTTGCGGGCGTTATCGAGCACCTCGGCCTTGGTATGCAGCCGGGGCATCTTGTAATTGACCACCGCAACGCCGACCGTGTCGTTGCTGCTGGAAATATCGCCGTGAAGCATGTTGACCGCTCCTGTACTTGACTCGTTGTTCTGGGTCGCCGCCGATCGGGCGGTCGCGTGGGTTAGTGACTGATCATCCAGGGCCGCGCCGTCGGAAAGCCTTTGGCTCCGCTCCTGGTCTTCGTCATCAACCGCGCCGGCTTCTTTCGGTCCGGCGAGCTCTTGTCCTTGACGGTCTTGCCGGGGGAGCAACAGCCGCAGCCCGGACCATGCGAGGCCTTGTATTGCGCCAGCGTCTGCGGCGCGTGCGTGCTGCGCTCGTTGACGGCGTGCGCCTTGCGCTTCTCCGCCGGCATGCAGAAGAAATTCGGCGCGGTCAGGATCACCCGCGGCGCAAGCGCCTCGCAGTGCGGACAGCTTTGCGGATCGTCGCATTCCGCCATCGGGCGCAGGTCCTTGAAGGGACCGCAGTCGTCACAGAGATATTCATAGACCGGCATCGCATCATCCCCACGCTCTTGTCTGTTCAAACCATCCGGCGGCGGGTGCGGGGCGGCACAAGACGCGCCGTCCCGCACCCGGTCGCGCAGGGACTATTTGTCCGGCGAGATCGGCATCTGAATGTCGCCCTTGATGTGCTTGATCGGGCCTGCCGAAGACGGCATCACGTCGAAGTCGAAGATCTCCGTCGGCAGCCACAGCGTGGCGCAGGCATTGGGTACGTCGACCACGCCGGAGATGTGGCCCTGGCACGGCGCTGTGCCGAGGATCGAGTAGGCCTGGGCGCCGGAATAGCCGAACTTCTTCAGGTACTCGATCGCGTTCAAGCAGGCCTGGCGGTAGGCGATGTGGACGTCGAGATAGTGCTGCTTGCCGGCCTCGTCCACCGAGATGCCTTCGAAGATCAGATAGTCCTTGTAGTTCGGCGTAATCGGCGACGGCTTGAAGATCGGGTTCTTGATTCCGTATTTCGACATGCCGTCCTTGATCACCTCGACCTTCAGATGCAGCCAGCCGGCCATCTCGATCGCGCCGCAGAAGGTGATCTCGCCATCGCCCTGGCTGAAATGCAGATCGCCCATCGAGAGACCCGCACCGGGCACGTAGACCGGGAAGTAGATCTTGGAGCCGCGCGAGAGATCCTTGATGTCGCAATTGCCGCCGTGCTCGCGCGGCGGCACCGTGCGCGCGCCCTCCGCACCGATCTTGGCCTTGGCATCGCCCTTGGCGCGGCCGCCATGGGCGGTCGGCGCGAACGGCGGATTGGCAAGACCGGGCACGCGGGTCGGATTGGTCGAGATCAGCTCGGCCTCGCGCTTGTTCCACATCTCCAGCATCTTCGGATCGGGCAGACAGCCGATCAGGCCGGGATGGATCAGGCCGGCGAAGTTGACGCCGGGCACGTGGCGGGACGAAGTGTAGAGGCCCTTGATGTCCCAGATCGATTTCTGCGCCAGCGGAAAATGATCGGTGAGGAAGCCGCCGCCGTTCTGCTTGGAGAAGAAGCCGTTGAAGCCCCACAGGCTCTCCTTGAGCGGACCGACATCGAGCAGATCGACGACGAGGAGGTCGCCGGGTTCGGCGCCCTTGACGCCGATCGGACCCGAAAGGAAGTGCACGATCGACAGGTCGATGTCGCGCACGTCGTCGGCGGAATCGTTGTTCTTGATGAATCCGCCGGTCCAGTCATAGGTCTCGATGATGAAATCGTCGCCGGGATTGACCCAGGCCACGATCGGGATGTCGGGGTGCCAGCGGTTGTGCACCATGTCGTTTTCATAGGCCGATTTGGTGAGATCGACCTTGATCAGTGTCTCTGGCATCGAGAGGCTCCCCTTTTACACGGTTGGTTAGACGGACAGATATTTGGAGACCTGCGCGGCATCGACGGCGTCACGCGGGTCGTCGCGCACGATCTCGCCGTTCTCGATCACCAGCACGCGGTCGGCAATGTCGAGCGCGAAGCTCAGGACCTGTTCGGACACGACGATCGAGAGGCCCTTCTCGTCGCGGATGCGCTTCAGGGTGCGCGCCATCTCCTTGATGATCGAGGGCTGGATGCCTTCGGTCGGCTCGTCCAGCAGCAACACTTTCGGCTTCGTGGCGAGTGCGCGCGCGATTGCGAGCTGTTGCTGCTGGCCGCCGGAGAGATTGCCGCCGCGGCGCCCCTTCATCTCGAGCAGGACCGGGAACAATTCGTAGATGTCAGCCGGAACCTCCGACCCGCCGGAGACGACGAGGCCGGTCTCGATGTTCTCCTTCACCGTCATGGTCGAGAAGATCATGCGGCCCTGCGGCACATAGGCGAGGCCTTTGGCGACACGCGCGTAGCTCGGCAAGCTGCCGAGCTCGGCACCGTCCATGCTGACGGATCCGCTCTTTGCCGGCAGGATACCCATCAGCGACTTCATCAGCGTGGTCTTGCCCATGCCGTTGCGGCCCATGATCGCCACGATTTCCTTCGGCGCGACCTTGACGTTGAGCCCGTGCAGCACCTCGCTCTGGCCGTAGGCGACGTGGAGATCGGAGATAGCCAGCATCAGCGTCTTCCTGGTTCAGAGTGAATGGTGAGGCACGAACGCCTTCCTTCTCCCCTTGTGGGAGAAGGTGGCGCGGACGCAGTCCGCGACGGATGAGGGGTTTGCATCCGCGGATGCACTAGGCAGTTTGACGCGCGGAGAGACACCCCTCACCCGGATCGCATCTGGCGATGCGATCCGACCTCTCCCACAAGGGGAGAGGTGCACCGCCCGAGCCGCAACTGTTTCACTCACCTTCGTCATGTCTCAGTGGCCCAGATAGACTTCGACGACCTTGGGATCGTTCTTCACCTTCTCCATCGTCCCCTCCGAGAGGATCTGGCCCTGGTGAAGCACGGTGACCTTGTGCGCGATGTCCTCGACGAACTTCATGTCGTGCTCGATCACCAGCACCGAGCGGTTCTTGATGATGCGGTTGAGCAGTTCGGCGGTCTTGGCGCGCTCGGAGACGCTCATGCCAGCGACGGGCTCGTCCAGCATCAGCAAGTCCGGGTCCTGGATCAGCAGCATGCCGATCTCGAGCCACTGCTTCTGGCCGTGGCTGAGCTCGTCGGCATAGGTGTTGAGCTTGTCCTTGAGGAAGATCATCTCCGCGACCTCCTCGACCCGGTCCTTCACCAGCTGGTCGCGCTGAAAGGTCAGCGAGCCGAACACGGTTCGACCGCGCGGAAACGAGATCTCGAGGTTCTCGAACACGGTGAGGTCCTCGAACACCGACGGCGTCTGAAATTTGCGCCCGACGCCGGTCCGCACGATCTCGTTCTCCTTCATCTTCGTGAGCTCCTTGCCACGAAACTGGATGGAGCCCGACGTCGCCTTGGTCTTGCCGCAGATCAGGTCGAGCACCGTGGTCTTGCCCGCACCGTTGGGACCGATGATGACGCGGATCTCGTTCTCCTCGACGTAGAAGGAGAGATCATTGACCGCCTTGAACCCGTCGAACGAGACGGTCAGTCCGGAGACGGCGAGCAGGAATTCCTTGGGCTGATGTCCGACAAGCATGGTGGTCTCCTCACTCTGCCGGCGCGCCGTCGGCAACGGAGTTGTCGTTCCAGCCCGCCTTCGCCTTGCGCGAGGCGAACAACCGGTCGATGCGGGGCTGCACGTAGTCTGCCCAGAGCCCGGACAGACCGTTCGGGAAGGCAAGGACGACCGCGATGAACAGCGCGCCGAGGCCGAACAGCCAGAGCTGCGGGAAGGATTCGGAGAGGCTGGTCTTGGCGAAGTTCACGAGAATGGCGCCCCATACCGCACCGAAGATCGACATCCGCCCGCCGACCGCGGTGTAGATCACCATCTCGATCGACGGCACGATGCCGACGAAGGAGGGCGACATGAAGCCGACGTTGAGCGCGAACATGGCGCCGCCGATCGCGGCGAAGATCGCGGCCATGCAGAAGGCGAAGATCTTGAAATTGGCGACGCTGTAGCCGGAGAAGCGGACGCGGTCCTCCTGCTCGCGCATCGCCACCAGGATGCGGCCGAGCTTGGTCAGCCGGATGAACTGCGCGATGCCGATGCAGGCGAACAGCAGCACCACCTCGACGAAGTACAGGATGATCTTGGCGTGGTCGGGCCGGATGTCCCATCCCTTGAGCGTGCGGAGGTCGGTCATGCCGTTGATGCCGCCGGTGTAGCCCTGCTGCCCGACGATCAGGATCGTCAGGATGGCGGCGACCGCCTGGGTGATGATCGCGAAGTAGGTGCCGCCGACGCGGCGCTTGAACATCGCGGTGCCGATGATCAGGGCAAACAGGCCGGGGACCAGGATGATGGCGAGGATGGTGAAGGTCAGGCTGTGAAACGGCTGCCAGAACAACGGCAGCGAGGTGATCTGATTCCAGTCCATGAAGTCGGGGATGCCGGGCGTCGACTGGATCTTGGTGTTCTCGACGCTGGAGGCCTCGAGCTTGAGGAACATCGCCATGCAGTAGCCGCCGAGGCCGAAGAACACGCCCTGCCCCAGGCTCAGGATGCCGCCATACCCCCAGCACAGCACGAGACCGACCGCGACGAAGGCGTAGGTCAGGTATTTCGCGACGAGATTGAGGCGGAACACGTCCAGCGACAGCGGCAGGATCACGAACAGCACTGCGGCCAGGACGATGAATCCCATGAGTTCGGATCGGTTGAAGAAGCGTGAGTTGATGATCATGACTTGCCTGCTTCTCGTTATTTGCGGACCTTGAGGGCGAAGAGACCCTGCGGCCGCAGCATCAGGATGCCGACGACGGCGAGCAGCGTGAGCACCTTGGCCATCGAGCCCGACATGAAGAACTCGAGGGTCGACTGCGTCTGCGAGATCGAGAAGGCGGAGGCGATGGTGCCGAGCAGGCTCGCGGCGCCGCCGAACACGACGACCAGGAACGTGTCGACGATGTAGAGCTGTCCCGACGTCGGCCCGGTCGAGCCGATCATGGTGAAGGCACTGCCCGCGACGCCTGCGATGCCGCAGCCGAGACCGAAAGTGTAGCGGTCGACCTTCTCGGTGTTGATGCCGACCGCGCCGGCCATGATGCGGTTCTGCACAACCGCACGCACCTGACGGCCCCAGCGCGAAAGATAGAGGACGTAGGCGACGGAGACGGTGATCAATACCGTGAGACCCATCACGAAGACGCCGTTGATCGGCACTTCGATGCTGTCGGTGACGTGCAGCGAGCCCAGCATCCATTGCGGCAGCTCGACGCCGACCTCACGCGCGCCGAACACGGAGCGATAGGCCTGCTGGAGCATCAGGCTGAGGCCCCAGGTGGCAAGCAGCGTGTCGAGCGGACGCTTGTAGAGGTGCCGTATCAGCACCCACTCCACCAGCATGCCAAGCGCGCCGGATGCGATGAAGGCCAGGATCATCGCGAGGAAGAAGTAGCCGCCGAACAGGCTCGGCATGTAGGCCTGGAAGACGTTCGAGGTCATCCAGGTGACGTAGGCCCCGAGGATCATGAACTCGCCATGGGCCATGTTGATGACGCCCATCTGGCCGAAGATGATGGCAAGCCCAAGGGCCATGAGGACATAGACGGAGAACAAGATCAGTCCGGCGAACCCCTGCATGACGAAGATCGAGCCAAGGTCGCCAATCGAATAGTCGCCGAACATCTATGTCCTCCGTCGAGATGGGGTCCCGCGTCGCGAGCAGTTTCGCGACGCGGGGGCTTGGGCATGGACTTGCGATCCACGCCAGGGAGCGGCTTGGTGTCCCGGGAGAAAGCGCGACGGATGCCGCTTACTGGTAACCCTTCGGGAACGGATCGGGCTCGACGAGATCAGCGGTCTCGTAGATCAGCTCGAACTGGCCATCGAGCTTGGCGCGTCCGACCCGGGTCTTCGACCAGAGATGATGGTTCTCGTGAATGCGCACGTAACCTTCCGGAGCACCCTTGAACTCGACGCCCGGCGAGGCGGCGGCGATCTTGTCGATGTCGAAGGAACCGGCCTTCTCCACCGTCAGCTTCCACAGCCACGGGCCGAGATAGGCAGCCTGGGTGACGTCTCCGATCACGGTCTTCTCGCCCCACATCTTCTTGAACGCGGACACGAAGGCCTTGTTGTTGGGATTGTCGAGCGACTGGAAGTACTTCATGCAGGCATACGCACCCGCAATGTTCTCACCGCCGATGCCGTCGATTTCGTCCTCGGTCACCGAGATCGTCAGCAGCGGCTGCTTGGCGAGGTCGATGCCGGCGGCCTTGAGCTGCTTGTAGAAGGCGACGTTGGAGCCGCCGACGACGTCGGTGAAGATCACGTCGGGCTTGGTCAACTTGATCTTGTTGATGACCGAGTTGAACTGGGTCGAGCCGAGCGCATAGTACTCCTCGCCGACCACCTTGCCCTTCAGAACGTTCTCGACGTGCTTGCGCGCGATCTTGTTCGAGGTGCGCGGCCAGATGTAGTCGGAGCCGATGAAGAAGAAGGTCTTCGCGCCCTTCTCCTTGGCGATCCAGTTCAGGCCGGCGAGAATCTGCTGGGTCGCCTCCTGGCCCGTGTAGATGACGTTCTTGGACTGCTCGAGGCCCTCGTAGAAGGTCGGGTAGTAGAGCATGCCGTTATACTGCTCCATGACAGGCAGCACGGCCTTGCGCGAGGCCGACGTCCAGCAGCCCATGATCGCCGCGACCTTGTCGTTGACCAGCAGCTTCTTGGCCTTTTCGGCGAAGGTCGGCCAGTCGCTCGCGCCGTCCTCCTGGATGAACTTGATCTTGCGCCCGAGCACGCCGCCGGCGGCGTTGATCTGTTCGATCGCGAGCTTTTCGGCCTCGATCGAGCCGGTTTCGGAGATCGCCATGGTGCCGGTCGCCGAATGCAGAATGCCGACCGTCACCTCGGTGTCGGTGACCGCAAGACCCGTGGTGTTGACCGCCGAGGTCGCCGGAGCCTGCGCAAAGGACGCCCGCGGCAGCATGGTGATGGCCGGCACGGCCGCCATCCCCATCAATAATTTGCGCCGCAGCGGCGACAACAGGCCCTTGTTCGCTTCGTCTGACATGAGCACCCCACTTTTGTTCGAGAACACGCGATTGGTGCCGTGAGGATGGCTCGGATTTATGCAGCCGAAGCATACGCAAGATCGCGTATACTGCACCGCAAAATGCCGACGTAGGCTTTTGGTACGGAACTTGCGAGGGCTCGGGCCGTATCGGGAGTGGGGTCAAGTGGCAGGGCGGCAGCGAATAGACCGCGTCAGGCGCCAGTACAATCAATGGGTCGCCAACCAGACGCTGGAAGACTACGCCCTTCGCTTCACCGCGAAGAGCGCGCGCCGCTGGTCCGCCGCCCGTGTCGCCAACACGGCGCTCGGCGCGATCTCGTTCCTGGCAATGGAGGCGATCGGCGGAACCATCACCCTGAACTATGGCGTCACCAACGCGACTGCCGCCATCCTCGTGGTCTCGGTCATCATCTTCTGCTGCGGCATGCCCATTGCGTACTATGCCGCCAAATGCGGCATCGACATCGACCTGCTCACGCGGGGCGCCGGCTTCGGTTACATCGGCTCGACCGTCACCTCGCTGATCTACGCGTCCTTCACCTTCATCTTCTTTGCGATCGAAGCCGTGATCCTCGCGTCGGCGCTCGAAATGTGCTTCGGGATTCCGCGGCCGGTCGGCTATCTCATCAGCGCCGTCGTCATCATCCCGCTGGTGGCCTACGGCATCACGCTGATCAGCCGCTTCCAGTTGTGGACGCAGCCCCTATGGGTGATCCTCCACATCATTCCGTTCGCGGCGATCGCCTGGCACAACCCGCACTCCTTCACGGAGTGGCGCAAATTCTCGGGCGAGCACGGAGACCTCAACGGACATTTCGATCTGTTGCTGTTCGGCGTTGCCGCCTCGGTCGTGTTTTCGCTGGTGGCGCAGATCGGCGAGCAGGTCGACTTCCTGCGGTTTCTTCCGCGCGACCGCCGTGGCTCGCGGGTCTCCTGGTGGATGGCGCTGATGAGCGCAGGGCCCGGCTGGATCGTGCTGGGGGCGCTGAAGCTCCTGGCCGGCTCGTTTCTCGCCTTCTTCGCGCTCAGCCACGGCGTGCCGCCCGAGGAGGCCGCCGAGCCGGCGCACATGTATCTCGAAGCGTTCCGTTATGTGCTGTCGCAGCCCGAGCTCGCGCTGGCCTTGACCGGCACCTTCGTGATCCTGTCGCAAGTCAAGATCAACGTCACCAACGCCTATGCCGGCTCGATCGCCTGGTCGAACTTCTTTTCGCGTTTGACCCACAGCCATCCCGGGCGCGTGGTCTGGCTGGTCTTCAACGTCATCGTGGCGCTGCTGTTGATGGAGATCGGCGTCTACAAGGCTCTCGAGCAGACGCTGGCACTCTATTCGAACGTCGCGATCGCCTGGGTCGGCGCCCTGGTCGCCGACCTCGTCGTCAACAAGCCGCTTGGACTACGGCCGCAGCAGATCGAATTCAAGCGCGCGCATCTCTACGACGTCAATCCGGTCGGCGTCGGTGCGATGACGATCGCAACCATCGTCTCCATCAGCGCCTTTTACGGCCTGTTCGGGCCTACCGCGAAGGCGCTGTCAGCCTTCATCGCGCTCGCGGCGGCCTTCCTCACCGCGCCGGCGATTGCCTGGGCCACGGGCGGCAAGTACTACATCGCACGCAAGCCGAAGCGGAGCTGGCAGAACATCGAAGCGATCCAGTGCTGTATCTGCGAGCACTCGTTCGAGCCGGAAGACATGGCCTCCTGTCCCGCTTACGCGGGGCCCATCTGCTCGCTGTGCTGTTCGCTGGACGCGCGCTGCCACGACCTCTGCAAGCCGCATGCACGCATCCAGGCGCAGGTGTCGGAGACGCTGGGCAGGCTGATGCCGCGACCGATCTATGCCCGGATCAACTCGCAGCTCGGCCACTATGTCGGCGTGTTCGTGGTCTCTGCCGGCCTGGTCGCGCTGGTGCTGGGACTGATCTATCTGCAGACGTCGGCGAACGTGCATGGCGAGAACGAGCTCGTGTCCGACGTGCTGTGGAAGGTCTTCTTCTCGCTCAGCATCATCATCGGCGTGGTTGCCTGGCTGTTCGTGCTGGCGCAGCAGAGCCGCCGCGCCGCCGAGGCCGAAACACGGCGCCAGACGACGCTTCTGATCCAGGAGATCGATGCGCACAAGCGCACCGACGCCGAGCTCCAACGCGCCAAGGAGGTCGCCGAGTCCGCCAATTTGGCCAAGAGCCGCTACGTCGTGGGCCTGAGCCACGAGCTGCGCTCGCCTCTGAATGCGATCAGCGGCTATGCACAGCTGCTCGAGCAGGATACGACGCTGGGCCCGAAGCCGCGCGACCAGGTTCGCGTCGTGCGCCGCAGCGCCGACCACCTCTCCGGCCTGATCGACGGCATCCTGGACATCTCCAAGATCGAGGCGGGCCGGCTGTATCTATCGCGTGACGAGGTACGCCTCGGCGAATTCCTCGATCAGCTCGTCGGCATGTTCCGCCTTCAGGCCGCAGCCAAGGGCATCGATTTCGTGTTCAGGCGACCGGCGTCGTTGCCGCGCGTGGTTTATGCCGACGAGAAGCGGCTGCGTCAGGTGCTGATCAACCTGCTCTCGAACGCCATCAAGTTCACCCAGACGGGCAGCGTGCAGTTCGTGGTGCACTATCGCAGCCCCGTTGCAGAGTTCGAGGTGATCGACACCGGCCCGGGCATCCGGAGCGACGATCTCGAACGCATCTTCGCACCCTTCGAGCGCGGCGCGCTCGGCGTCTCGCAGCCGCAGACCGGCACCGGACTCGGCCTGACCATCAGCCGCCTGCTCGCCGGCGTGATGGGCGGCGATATCAAGGTCACGAGCACCGTCGGCACCGGCTCGACGTTCAAGGTCAAGATCCTGCTGTCGGAAGTCACCAATCCCCAGCGCATTGCCCCGGTGGAGGCTCCGGTCTCCGGCTATCACGGCGCCCGCAAGACCATCCTCGTCACCGACGACGACCCTGTTCATCGCGACCTCCTGCGCGAGGTGCTGACGCCGCTCGGTTTCATCCTGCTCAGCGCGCCCGACGGTGCCGGATGCCTCGCGCTGGCACAGCATTGCCGGCCCGACCTGTTCCTGCTCGATATCTCGATGCCTACGATGGACGGCTGGGCCGTGGCCGAAGCCTTGCGCGCGAGCGGCCACCATCAGGCGCGCATCCTGATGGTGTCCGCAAGCGCGCTCGAGGCCCACGGCGCGCCGCTGGCGCAACCATTCCACGACGGCTATCTGATGAAGCCGATCGACATCCCGCGGCTGCTGGAAACGATCCGTCAGCTGCTCAAGATCGAATGGCAATACGGTTCGGAAGAGGTCGCGGTGCCGTTCTGGCATCCGGAGACCGGATCGAAGCCGCCGGTTCGCCACATCGAGGCGCTGATCGGGCTCGGCCAGATCGGCTACGTCAAGGGCATCCAGTTGAAGCTGGACGAGATCGGCAGCGAGCATCCCGAGCATGCCGACTTCGTCGCGCAAATGCGGTCGCTGGTCGATCGCTTCGACTTCGACCAGTACATGGCCACACTGAAGACGTTGCATGCGCATGAGCATTGAGTCGAAGAAGCGCGACGTCGCGCTCGTTGTCGATGACTCTCCCGAAACGCTGCGGCTGCTCACCGACGCGCTCGACGGTGCCGGCATGACGGTGATGGTCGCACTCGACGGCGCCGCGGCGATGCGCATCGTCGACCAGATCACCCCCGACATCATTCTGCTCGATGCCGTGATGCCCGGCATCGACGGCTTCGAGACCTGCCGTCGGCTCAAGCGCGATGCCGGTCTTGCCAATGTTCCCGTGATCTTCATGACGGGACTTGCCGAGACCGAGCACATCGTGCGCGGGCTGGAGGCCGGCGGCGTCGATTACGTGACCAAGCCGATCGTGATCGAGGAGATGCTGGCGCGCATCCGCGTCCATCTCGGCAATGCCCGCCTGACTCAGAGCGCGCGCGCGGCACTCGACGTCTCAGGCCGCTTCCTGTTCGCGGTCAATCGCGAGGGCAACGTGCTCTGGGCGACGCCGCAGGCGCAGAAACTGCTGTCCGACCATCACGGCGCCCAGGCCGACGATTTCGTCCTGCCGCCGCCGCTGCTGCAATGGCTGGAACAGGCCAAGGCCAAGGGCAGTTCGAAGTCGCAAGGCGCTTCCTTGCCGGACAATCCTCAGCTCCGGCTGTTCTACATGGGTGAGACCGCGCCGAACGAGTTCCTGCTTCGGCTCTCCAGGGAATCCGGCACCGCGCTGCCGCCCGAATTCACCAGCGAACTCGGCCTCACCACCCGCGAGGGAGAGGTGCTGGCCTGGCTCAGCAAGGGCAAGACCAACCGCGACATCGCGCAAATCCTGGGTCTCAGCCCGCGCACGGTCGACAAGCATCTGGAGCAGATCTACGCCAAGCTCGGCGTCGAGAACCGGACGGCCGCCGCGGCCATTGCGGCGAATGCGACAAGGCGGAATTCGTGAGCGTGAGTTGACACGCCACCGACCCAACAACCGGTGTCGTCCCGGACAAGCGTAGCGCAGATCCGGGATCCATAGCCACAGGGAATAGTTTTGGCGCGAGTTGGTAACTCCGAATCCCCGTAACCACCGCTCCCTGTGATTATGGGTCCCGGGTTCGCGTCGCGCCCCGGGACGACAATGGAGTGTGTGGCGAGCGCGTCCGCCGCAACTGCCGCCTCCTCCCCACTCACCCGTAAACGAACGCCTTGTCGTCCAGGTCCGTTTTGGGGATCTCGTCCTTCTCGGTCCAGTAATCCTGGCTGTGCTGCCACTCCGGCTTGTCGCCGCGCTTGGGCAAGAGGTTCATGTTGCGCATCATGTAGCCGGGGTTGAAGTTTTCCGGATCGATCCAGGGCAGGATCGGCATGTTGTGATCCTCGGGGCGCAGTTTCACCTCGACCTTCTTCGCGCCCTTTGCCTTCATGTGTCCGAGCAGCCGGCAGACGAAATCGGCGACGAGGTCGACGCGCAGCGTCCAGCTGGCGCGGAAGTAGCCGAACACCCAGACCATGTTCGGAACGCCCGTGAACATCATGCCGCGATAGGTGACCGTGTTGCCGAAGGCGAGCGGCTTGCCGTCGATCTCGAATTCGATGTCGCCGAGCGCGGCGAGATTAAACCCGGTCGCGGTGACGATGACATCGGCCTCCAGCAGCTTGCCGGATTTGAGCTGGATGCCGTTCTCGACGAAGCATTCGATCTCGTCGGTCACGACGGAGGCCTTGCCGCTGGCAATGCCCTTGAACAGATCGGCATCCGGCACGAAGGCGATGCGCTGCCGCCACGGGCGGTAGTTCGGCGTGAAGTGAGTCTCGACGTCGTAGTCGGGACCCAGGACTGCGCTGATCTGGCCGATCAGGTCCTTCTTGACCTGCTCGGGCTTGGACACGCAGAGTTTCGTGAACGCGTCCTGTTCGAACAGGATCTTACGCCGCACGATCTCGTGGATCCAGGTCTCGTCAACCTGAAGCCGGCGCAGTTCTTCCGCGATCTCGATGGCGTTGCGGCCGAGGCGGAAGTAGGTCGGCGAGCGCTGGAGCATGGTGACATGCGCGCACTTGTCCGCGATGTTCGGCACCAGCGTCGCCGCCGTCGCGCCCGAGCCGATCACGACGACCTTCTTGTCCGTGAGGTCGATGTCATCGGGCCATGTCTGCGGATGGACGATGCGGCCCTTGAAGTTGTCCATGCCCTTCCATTGCGGCGTGTAGCCCTCGGAGTGGCGATAATAGCCCTGGCACATCCAGAGGAAGTTCGCGGTGAACGTCCTGGACTCGCCGGTGTCGGTCGTTACCGCTTCGATGGTCCACAGATTCTGCTCGCTCGACCAGCTCGCGGAGCTGATCTTGTGCTTGTAGCGAATGTGCTTCGCGAGATCGTTCTCTTCGATCACCTCGTTCATGTAGGCGAGGATCTCCTCGGCGGTCGCGATCGGCGGTCCGACCCAGGGCTTGAAGCGATAGCCGAAAGTGTGGAGGTCGCTATCCGAGCGAATGCCGGGATAACGATGCGTGGTCCAGGTGCCGCCGAAAGTCGCCTGAGTCTCCAGAATGACGAAGCTCGTGCCCGGCAGCTGCTTCGTGAGATGATAGGCGCTGCCGATGCCGGAGATGCCGGCACCGACGATCAACACGTCGAAATGTTCAGAGGCCTGTTTGGCCGTGGCGTGACTGCGAACAGCGACATTCATTGTTGTTTCTATGCCTTGCTTGTTTTTGTGGCCGCCCTTGACCGGACGGCGCGTTTCCTCCGCGACGGGCAGTTTCGCCCGCCGCGCTTCCGCTACAAAATGACATAGATCAAGCCGCGGTCAAATCACAGCGCCGCACCCCAGCTCCGCGCGGTCTGTAAAATCCAGTCGCGATAGAGCGTGAGCGGCGTGACGCCGGTCAATCCGCCACAACCGGCGGCGCCGTTCGGCCCTGTCGACCAGCTGATGAGGCCGACGAGCACGGGACCATTCGGCTTGTCCTCGAATACGGGGCCACCGGAATCGCCGGTGCAGGCGCCAATTCCGTCGCGAACACCGTTGGTTACGGGATCGACCAGGCGGATCTGGAGGGTGCCGGGCTGCCCGGTGGCAACGAGTCCGGCAACACGCGTCGTGCCGCCGCTCTTGCCGTCACCGCGCACGGTGACGCCGATGCCGGCAATGACGAAACGGCTGCCGACCTGAATTGGAATGGTCGGCATGCCGACCCTTACCGTGGATTTTCCCTTGAGTGGAATTTCCAGTTGCAGCAGCGCCACGTCGGCGGTGGCGCGGTGCGCCTGCATCGCCTGCATGTTGAAGTTCGGATGGACCGCGACGGTGCGGACGTTCAGCAATTGCGGTTGGCCGTCGGCACCACGATCGACGATCTTGTAGTCGGCGCCGGGCTGCACGCAATGAGCGACCGTCAACACCACTCCAGGGGAGATCAGGCTGCCCGTGCAGAAATTGCCTCGCGAACCGACGATGGTGACGACGGCCCGCGCGACACCATCGGCCTGCGGCGTGCCACCGCCGACGATGGCGTGGGCAGGCGTGGCGAGCAGCAGCGCAGCTGCGATGAACGAGGCAAGCTTCTTCATGGGAAACGTCGTGGCGCTCGCGTTGGCGAAGATTCGGGACTGCTTCGGACTGGCCCCTGCCGATACCGCATGCTAGCCGTCTTGGCAAAGAACTGACGAGGGCAGACCATTGGCTATTGAAGCTATTATTTTCGATTTCGGCGGCGTGCTGACGAGTTCCCCGTTCGAGGCGTTCGCGCGGTTCGAGACCGAGCGCGGGTTGCCCAACGACATCATCCGGCGGACCAATGCCGCCAACCATCTGGAAAACGCCTGGGCCAGATTCGAGCGGGCCGAGGTCGATATCGACACTTTCGACCGCCTGTTCGCTGCGGAATCACTGGCGCTTGGCGCCGAGGTCCGCGGACGCGACGTGCTGCCGCTGCTCCAGGGCGATCTGCGGCCCGAGATGGTCGAGGCCTTGAAGCGGATCAAGGCGCAATTCAAGACCGGCTGCATCACCAACAATTTGCCGGCGAACGCCATCGGCAGCATGACGGGACGCTCCCTATACATTGCCGAGGTGATGGTGCTGTTCGATCACGTCATCGAATCCGCCAAGATCGGCCTGCGCAAGCCCGACCCGCGCATCTACCAGATGATGGTCGAGACGCTGAGGGTAGATCCGAACAATTGCGTCTATCTCGACGATCTCGGCGTCAATCTGAAGCCGGCGCGTCAGATGGGCATGACCACGATCAAGGTCACGAGCGGCGCGCAGGCGATCGCCGAGCTGGAAGCGGCGACGGGACTGAAGCTGGGGTAAAAGAAGTAGGGTGGGTTAGCGCAGCGTAACCCACCATGGTGCAACGATCGCCCAACGCATTGGTGGGTTACGGCTTCGCCTAACCCACCCTACTCATTACTCCGCCACGGCAGCGATCCGCTCCGGAAACGCCGCCGCCAGCGAGTCACGATCCGCCTTCAGCACGCCGCGTTCGGTGATGAGGCCAGTGACGAGCCGCGCCGGCGTCACGTCGAACGCGTAGTTCGCGACCGGCGAGTTCTCCGGCACGATGCGCACCGTCTCCAGCCTTCCGTCGGCGGTGCGGCCGGTCATGTCGGTGACTTCCGTGCCGCTGCGCTGCTCGATCGGGATGTCGCGGATGCCGTCATGGACGGCGAAATCGATCGTCGGCGACGGCAGCGCGACGTAGAACGGCACGCGATTGTCATGGGCGGCCAGCGCCTTCAGATAGGTGCCGATCTTGTTGCAGACGTCGCCATTGGCTGCGACGCGGTCGGTGCCCACGATGGCGAGATCCACCATGCCGTGCTGCATCAGGTGGCCGCCGGTATTGTCGGGGATCACGGTGTGCGGAACGCCGTGATGGCCGAGCTCCCACGCCGTGAGCGAGGCGCCCTGATTGCGCGGACGGGTCTCGTCGACCCAGACGTGGATCTTGAGACCGCGCTCATGCGCGAGATAGATCGGCGCCGTCGCCGTGCCCCAGTCGACGGTGGCGAGCCAGCCGGCGTTGCAATGGGTCAGCACGTTGACCGTCTCGCCCGGCTTCTTCGCGGCGATTGCCTCGATCAGCTTCAGACCGTTGCCGGCGATGCCCCGGTTGATCTCGACGTCCTGCTCGACGATCTCGTCCGCGCGCGCATAGGCGGCTTCCGCGCGCTCAAGCGGGTCGATCGGCGTGAGCGTTGTACGCATCTCGTCCAGCGCCCATTTCAGATTGATCGCGGTCGGCCGTGCCACGACGAGCGTGTCATAGGCCCGTTTCAGCCCGGCGTCGGACGCGTCCTCGCGCATCGCCAGCGCCATGCCGTAGGCCGCGGTCGCCCCGATCAGCGGCGCACCGCGCACCAGCATGTCACGGATGGCGATTGCCGCCTCCTCGCACGAGGTCAGACGCGCGATGACGAATTCATGCGGCAGCCTGCGCTGGTCGATCGCGCCGACCGACCAGCCGTCACGCTCGCGCCAGATGCTGCGAAAATGCTTGCCGTCGACTTTCATGGCATTCTGCCTTTCACCTCACGCCCGCAGGATGCGTCCGGCCACCGCATCGAGCTTCTTCAGAAGCTCCGGATCGCGCGCCTCGGGCGCCGTGATCAGTGCGGTGTCGAGCGCACGGTCCGAGCCAATCGGGCACGCCTCGTGCTCGCGCGGAAAGTCCCTTGCCAGCCGTGCCACCAGCGCCTTTGCCTTGTCGGCATTCGAGCTCAGCACACGGATGATGTCCTGCACGGTGACCGCATCGTGGTCGGGATGCCAGCAGTCGAAATCCGTCACCATTGCGACGGTGGCATAGCAAATCTCCGCTTCGCGCGCGAGCTTGGCCTCGGGCATGTTGGTCATGCCGATCACGGAATAGCCAAAGGTCTTGTAGGTCATGCTTTCCGCATAGGTGGAGAACTGCGGCCCTTCCATGCAGACATAGGTGCCGCCGCGCGCGATGGCGATGCCCTCGGCTTCAGCCGCCGCCGCGAGATGGATGCGTAGCCGCGGCGACACCGGATGCGCCATCGACACATGCGCGACGCAACCTTTGCCGAAGAATGAACTCTCGCGCTTGTGAGTCCGATCGACGAACTGGTCGACCAGCACGAAGGTGCCGGGCGGCAGCTCCTCCCTGAAGGAGCCGCAGGCCGACAGCGAGATCAGGTCGGTGACACCTGCCCGCTTCAGCACGTCGATATTGGCGCGATAGTTGATGTCGGAGGGGGACAGCCGGTGGCCCTTGTCATGCCGCGGCAGGAACACGATCGGCAAACCGGCGATGGAGCCCCGCCGCAAGGGCGCGGACGGCTCGCCCCAGGGGCTCTTGATCACCTCTTCGCGCGCACCCTCGAGACCCGGAAGGTCATAGATGCCCGAGCCGCCGATGATACCCAATACCGCCTGCGCCATGCCTGCTCCAACCCGTCCGCCACCTGTGACATGGTTAAGCTATGCCAGTTTTGCGGCGGATTTGGAACGGCTGTGTTGGAGCGGAGGCGCCGTGAGGAGCGATAACGCGACCTCACGCCCAGCGTTGTCCGTGCGAATGCAGCGACGGCGGCGAAGACAGGCAATGACGCCTGATTTATGCCGCGGTCGCCGGCCGCAGCTGGGTTGCGACCATCCGCTCCAGCGTCTCGACGGACTGGAAATTCTCCGGCGTAATCTCGGATTGCGGGATGGTGAAATCGAACTCGGCCTCGACGCCGAGCATGAGATTGACCATGTCCATCGAGGTCAGGCCGGCATCGACGAGCTTGGCCGACGGTGTGACGTCTGCTGCGAGTGAATTCTGTTCGAGGATGCCCTTCACCAGCTTGATGATGCGATCTCGCACGTCGTTATTGAACGCCTGCATCGGCAAATTCCCATCTGTCTATCGAGGTCGGACCCAACTGCCGGCTACGTGGGCACGGCTTGCCGGTCCTGCAATGGGCGTCACCATTACTTCGCGTTTCTTAGTAAACGATGACTCAGATTGTCTGGAATTCAGGCTTCTTCCGGAAGTCCTAATGCGGTGCTGGAAAATCGGGCAGTGCGAACAACCGGCCCTTAACTGTTCGTCCGGAATTCGATTTTGTTTACCCTCTATTTCATCGACGAATTTGAATTAAATCCGTAGCCTCCTTCTCACAAGCAAAGATGGCTGGAGGATCGCTTCAAGCGGCATCGCGAATGGTGCCGGCGATCTCGAACGGCAAACCGGAGGCGGACGAGTATGAACGTGCGTGAAGCGGTCCTTACTGTCGACGAGATGCAGACAGGCTTCCTCGAGCAGGGTCCCTCCCTGATCGAGCGAGCCGCCCGGACGGCCGCCGCTGCGGCGTCCGACGCAGACGGGGTCGATCGCGACGCGCGTTTCCCGCACAAGGCTTTCGAGGTCGCGCGTGAGCAGAAGCTGCTCGGCGTGATGATTCCGGTCGAATTCGGCGGATTCGGTGCCTCTATCTATGACGTCACCGACATCTGCTACACGCTCGGACGCGCCTGCGCTTCCACGGCGATGATCTACGCGATGCACCAGACCAAGGTCGCCTGCGTCATCCGGCACGGCCATGGGATTCCCTGGATGGAGACCATGATGCGCCGGGTCGCGCGTGACCAGTGGCTGCTCGCCTCCTCCACCACCGAGGGCCAGAATGGCGGCAACATCCGCGCCAGCGCCGCCGCGGTCGACCATGCCGGCGACACCGTCTCGCTGGTGCGCGACGCCACCGTGATTTCCTACGGCGCCGAGGCCGACGGCCTCGTCACCATCGCCCGCCGCGCCACCGATGCGGCTGCCTCCGACCAGGTCCTGCTGGCGCTCGCCAAGGACGACTATTCGCTGAAGCGGACGCTGGGCTGGGAAACGCTCGGCATGCGCGGCACATGCTCGACCGGGTTCGAGCTGAAGGTCGACTGCCCCGCAGACCGCGTCTTCCCGGAAGCCTATGACAAGATCCACGCCCAGACCATGACGCCGTTCGCGCATCTGTGCTGGTCGTCGGCCTGGGCCGGCATTGCCGCCGCCGCGGTGACCCGTGCGCAGGCGTTCATCCGCAAGGCGGCGCGCTCTTCCGGCGGCCAGATGCCACCGGCTGCGGCACATTTCACCGCCGCCAAGATGTCGCTGGCCAAGCTGCGCGCGCTGATTGCCGCCAATATCGATGCTTTCGCCCGCGCCGAGCATGACGAGCGCGCGCTGTCCTCGCTCGACTTCCAGTCCTCCATCACGCTGCTGAAAGTGCAAGCCTCCGAGCTCGCGGTCGAGACCGTGATGCATGCGATGCGCACCGCGGGCCTTTCCGGCTACCGCAACGACGGCGAGTTCACCATGGGCCGTCATCTGCGCGACGTGCTGTCGTCGCCGATCATGATCAACAACGACCGCATCCTGGCCAACGCCGCGACATCGACGCTGATGAGCGGGGTACCGACAAGCCTTCGCGATTGAATAGCCCTCGCGACTGAATCAACAAGAACAATTTTGAGATAGCAGGACATCGAACCATGAACGTTGCCGTCCTCCCCGACTCGCCCGCCACCGCCCCGCAGATGATCGATCCGCTCGATCATCTCGCCGACAAGCTGTTCCATCGCATGGGCGCCGACGGCGTCTACGCCCGAACCGCGCTCTACGAGGGCATCGTCGAGAAGCTCGCCGCACTGATCACCAGCCATCGCGAATCCGGCACCGAGGTGATGCGCTTCCCGCCGGTCATGAGCCGGGCCCAGCTGGAGAAATCGGGCTATCTGAAGAGCTTTCCCAACCTGCTCGGCTGCGTCTGCGGCCTGCACGGCACCGAACGCGAGATCAACGCCGCGGTGAGCCGCTTCGACGCCGGCGGCGACTGGACGACCTCGCTGTCCCCCGCCGATCTCGTGCTGTCACCGGCTGCCTGCTATCCGGTCTACCCGATCGCGGCGAGCCGCGGCCAATTGCCGAAGGGTGGCCTGCGCTTTGACGTCGCCGCGGATTGCTTCCGCCGCGAGCCGTCGAAGCATCTCGACCGGCTGCAATCGTTCCGCATGCGCGAATATGTCTGCATCGGCAGCCCCGAGGACGTTGCCGATTTTCGCGAGCGCTGGATGGTGCGTGCGCAGGCGATCGCCCGCGATCTCGGCCTCACCTTCCGCGTCGACTACGCCAGCGATCCTTTCTTCGGCCGGGTCGGCCAGATGAAGGCGGTGAGCCAGAAGCAGCAGCAGCTCAAGTTCGAGCTCCTGATTCCGCTGCGCTCGGAAGAGCAGCCGACCGCCTGCATGAGCTTCAACTATCACCGCGAGCATTTCGGCACGACCTGGGGAATTCAGGACGCCGATGGCGAGCCGGCCCACACCGGCTGCGTTGCCTTCGGCATGGACCGTCTGGCCGTCGCCATGTTCCACACCCACGGCACCGATCTTTCCGCCTGGCCCGCCAAGGTGCGGGACGTCCTGGGCCTGCAGCCGCATGTCGCGGCCGATGCCCACGGCGAAGGCTGGCGCTAACCCAACTCACGAGGCCGACCATTTCCACGGGCAAGACGAGTGTGATCCACACCAAGGTTCGATGCCGCGAAATCACCGAGTCCGACGTCGACAAGATCGCGGACTTGCTGACGCGCGGCTTCGTCGGCCGTTCGCGCGAATACTGGATTCAGGGCCTGCGCCGGCAGGCCTTCCGCCCCGTGCCGGAGGGCTATCCGCGCTTCGGCTACATGCTCGACGATGACGGCACACCGGTCGGTGTGCTGCTCTTGATCTACACGGCACGCAAGGACGGCGAAGAGACCGTCATCCGGTGCAACCTGTCGAGCTGGTATGTCGACCCGGCCTACCGCAACTACGCCCCGCTTTTGACCAAGATCGCCCAGCGGCACAAGGACGTCACCTATTTCAACATCAGCCCGGCGCCGTGGACCTGGCCGATCATCGAGACGCAGGGCTTTCGCGCCTATTGCTGCGGCATATTCTTCTCGATCCCTGCGCTGGCGCGGGTTTCGCGCTGGAGCGAGATCGAGGTGATCCCGCCGCATGCCAAGGAGATCAAGGGGCTTTCCGAAGCCGAGACCGAGCTCCTGACCCGGCACGCGCGCTACAATTGCCTCAGCCTCGTCTGCCGCACGCCGAAGGGAGCGTTTCCCTTCATCCTGCAACCGGTGCGCATCCGCCGCGGCTTCATCGCACCGCCCGCCATGAAGCTGATCTATTGCCGAAGTGCCGAGGAATATGTCGAATGCGCCGGCCGCATCGGCCGGCTGCTGCTGCGGCTCGGCAAGATCTCGGTGGCCGTCGATTCCAATGGCCCGATTCCCGGCCTCGTCGGCATCTATACCGAGCGGCGCGGCCGCAAATACTTCAGGGGCCCGCACCGGCCACAGCTCGGCGATCTCACCGATACTGAACTCGTGCTGTACGGACCTTAAGTAGAACCGCGGACTGCGCTCTAACTCCATCATCCTGAGGTGCTCGCCGCGCGCCGCGCGGTGAGCCGCGAAGGATGAACGGGCGGGATGCAGCCGGGCCGTCGTCCTCCGAGGCCTCCGCTGCGCTCCGGCACCTCAGGGATGACGGTGAAAGGTCGGTGCCTGGAGTTGGACCTCATCATGCAGATCGCGACACACAGATCTCTGCATCGCCAGTCACCCTCCGTAAACTACAGCACTTAAGGGAATTTTCCGCCCTCTTCGCTACCCTCGGTAGCTGAACTACGTTGCGTCAAGTCTGTTGCCCGCCGAGATCCCGCCGATTCCATGACGTCGACCCCCGAGAACGAGCTTGGTGCAAGCCGCGAGCAGGGCCCGGAGGCCCTGGTTGCGCTCAGCCAGCTCGCGCTCGACCATATGGAACAGGGTGTCTGCGTCTACGATGCCCACAACCGGATCGTGCTGGTCAATCAGCGCTACCTCTCCTTCTTCAACATGTCGTCCAAAGTCGTGCGGGTCGGGACGACCTACCGCGAGGTGCTCGCGCACAGCGCGAGGTGCGGCAACTTTCCGCAAGACCAGCTCGACGCGTTGTATTCGGCGCGGATCGCGAAGATCGCCGCGGGCAAGCCGTTCCGAACCGAGCAGCGGCTGGCAAGCGGCCTCGTGATGTCGCTCGAGCTGAAGCCGCTCCCCGGCGGCGGCTGGATGACGATCTGCGACGATGTCAGCCGCCTCGCCCGGCTCGAAGCGGAATTGCGCGTGCAGACCGAGCGGAGCCAGCATGCCCTCGCCAACATGTCTCACGGCCTCATTATGTACGACGTCGACAGCCGCGTCGTCGTCTGCAACGAACGGTTCCTGAAGCTCTACGACCTCGATCCCGAGATCGTGAAGCCGGGCGTCCCGCATTGTACGGTGATCGAGCACTGGATGTCGCGCGGCAACATGCCGGGCATGTCAGGCGACGAATTTCACGAGAGCCGACTGGACGATGTCCGCCGCAGGAAGGCGAAAACCCTGCTGGTGATGCGTTATGACGGACGGATGGTGCAGGCGGTCTCCCGCTTCCTCCCCGACGGCGGCTGGGTGACGCTGCACGAGGACGTCACGGAGCGGCTGCAATATGAGGAAACGCTGAGGCAGCAGAACTTCATGCTCGACGCGGCGCTGGAGAACATGGCGCACGGGCTCGCCTTCTACGACAGCGACATGCGCCTTCGGGTTTGCAACACCACCTACCGCAAGATCTACCGGCTGTCGCCGGAGGAGACCAGGCCCGGCACGCATCTCGCCGAGCTGATCGAGCGATCGATGGCGAATGGTGCGTTCTCCTCCGAACACAGTCCGCAGCAGCTCATCGAAGCCGCGCGCAAGATGATCGCGATTCGCGACTCCTCGCCGATGCGCCGGCGCATGTCGAATGGCACCGTGGTTTCGGTACGCTATTGTGCGCTCTCCGAGGGCGGCTTCGTCGCCACCTATGAGGACATCACGGAGCGTGAGCGTGCGATCGAGCAGCTGAGCGAGCAGTACCGCCGCTTCGACGCCGCGCTGAACAACATGAGCCAGGGCCTGTGCATGCTCGATTCGAGCCTGCGCGTGATCGTCTGCAATCGCCGCTATATCGAGATGTACGGACTGTCGCCGGAGATCGTGAAACCCGGCGTTTCGATGCGCGAGATCATGGAGCACAGTTGCGAGCTCGGCAACCATCCGGACACGACCGGCGCCAAGCTCTATGCCGACTACGTCGAGAGGTTGCGCGAGGGCGAGCACACGTTGCACCGGCACTTGAGCGACGGCCGCATCATCAAGCTCAATCACAAGCGGATGGAGCATGGCGGCTGGGTCGTCACCTACGAGGACGTCACCGAGCGCCACAAGGCCCAGGCCCGGGTCGCGCACATGGCGCGGCACGATTCGCTCACCGACCTGCCCAACCGCACTTTGTTCCGCGAGAAGATGAGCGAGGGACTGAACCAGGTCGCGACCGCCGGCGGCGCCATGGCCGTGCTTTGCTTCGACCTCGACAACTTCAAGACCGTCAACGACCGCCTCGGCCATGCCGCGGGCGATCGCCTGCTGCGCTGGGTCGCGGCGCGGCTGAAGGAGAATGTCGGCGAGCACGACACCGTCGCCCGCCTCGGCGGCGACGAGTTCGCCATACTTCAGCGCGGACCTCAGCCGCAATCGGCCGAACAGCTCGCCCGCCGCCTCGTCGAGATCATCGGCCACCCGCCGCCGCTGGAAAGCCAGTCGATCCATGTCGGCGTCTCCGTCGGCATCGCGATCGCACCCGACCACGGCCTGGATGCCGATGAGCTGATGAAATGCGCCGACCTCGCGCTGTACCAGGCCAAGGCCAGGGGGCGCGGAGCCCATCAGCTGTTCGAGCCCGAGATGGAGGAAGCGGCGCGCAGCCGCCACGCGCTGGAGCAGGATCTGGGCGGCGCGCTGGAAGGACGCGAATTCCACCTGGTGTTCCAGCCGCAGATGCGGCTCGATCCCTCCGAGCTCACCGGCTTCGAGGCGCTGCTCCGCTGGAATCATCCCTCGCGCGGCTTGGTCTCTCCTGCCGAGTTCATTCCGATTGCGGAGGAGAACGGGCTGATCGTTCCGATCGGCGAATGGGTGCTGCGCACGGCCTGCGCATCCGCGGCATCCTGGCCCGATGTCACCGTCGCGGTGAACCTGTCGCCAGTGCAATTCCGCGCGCGCGGGCTGGTGGCGATGGTCACGAGCGCACTTGCGGAAGCCGGCCTGCCCCCGCAACGGCTCGAACTCGAGGTCACCGAGACGGCGCTGCTGGACGACAGCGAGGCGACGATCGAGATCCTGCACCAGCTTCGCGCGCTCGGGGTACGCGTCAGCCTCGACGATTTCGGCGTCGGCTATTCATCGCTCAGCTATCTGCGCAAGTTTCCGTTCGACCGTATCAAGATCGACCGCTCCTTCGTCGGCACGCTCGGCGAAAGCCCGGAGAGCGTTGCCATCGTCCGCACCATCGCAAGCCTCGGTTCCGTGCTCGGCGTCGAGACCACGGCTGAGGGCGTGGAGACCGAAGAGCAGCTCGATTTTGTCCGCGAATGCGGCTGCACCGCGGTCCAAGGCTACTATTTCGGCAAGCCGTGTCTCGCATCGGAGGTCGGCCGCACCATCGAAAGGCTGAACATGGTCCGGCGCGTGGCCTGACGGCTTCGGGCCCTCAAATTCCGCCTCTCGGCACGCGACCAAACGACGAATTGTCGCACGCGCCACCTCCGCCGCAATTGTTGCCCGACAGCCGCATCCAGGCTGCGCAATGCGCTTTTCTTCTCCCTCGATTTC
The DNA here is from genome assembly GCF_001556045.1 of Bradyrhizobium sp. CCH5-F6. Classification (GTDB taxonomy): domain Bacteria; phylum Pseudomonadota; class Alphaproteobacteria; order Rhizobiales; family Xanthobacteraceae; genus Bradyrhizobium. The sequence continues at coordinate 32,360 of NZ_LSIC01000018.1, read as the reverse complement.
GGAAACAATCACCTCACAAGAACGGGAGGCGGCGGTCCAAAGAGGCCGCTGCGAGGGAGGCGCTTCGATGTCGGGATACGGGCTGAAGACGATCGCATTTGCCGCGGTGCACGCTGTCTTGGGAGCAATGCTCTCGACTGCCGTCAACGCGCAGGACTATCCCAGCAAGCCGATCACGCTGATCGTGCCATGGCCGGCCGGCGGCTCGACCGATATCTCGATGCGGGCGATCGCCGAGAGCGCCTCGAAGGTCCTGGGGCAGCCGATCGTGATCGACAACAAGGCTGGCGGCGGCGGCACGGTCGGACCGGCGACGATGGCTGCGGCGGCGAAACCGGACGGCTACACCATCTCGCAGATCCCGATCACGGTGTTCCGCCTTCCGCTGATGCAGGAGGTGTCGTGGGATCCGGCGAAGGATTTCAGCTACATCGTCCATCTCACCGGCTACACTTTCGGCGTCACCACCAGCGCCGAGTCGCAGTTCAAGAGCTGGAAGGACGTGGTGGAGTTCGCCAAGGCGAACCCGGGCAAGGTGACCTACGCAACGCCGGGCGCCGGCACTTCGCTCCATATCGGCATGGAGCAGATCGCGGGGATGGCCGGTATCAAGCTGACGCAGGTGCCGTTCAAGGGAGGTGCAGAGACCAACGCCGCCGTGCTCGGTCAGCACACCATGCTTCAGGCTGATTCCACGGGTTGGCGGCCGCTGGTCGACGCCGGCAAGCTGCGGCTGCTGATGGTGTGGACCGGCGCCCGCTCGCCGAATTACCCTGACGTGCCGACGCTGAAGGAGCTGGGCTATCCCATGGTCTACGACTCCCCGTTCGGCATTGCCGGGCCAAAGGGGATGGATCCCAAGATCGTCGCCAAGCTGCATGATGCCTTCAAGAAGGCGCTCGAGGACCCGGCGGTGATCGCGACGCTCGCCAAATTCGACATGGTGCCGAACTACAAGAACACCGACGACTACAAGAAATTCGTCGTCGAGGTCACGGAATCCGAGCGCAAGGTGATCGACACGCTCGGGCTGGCGAAGAAGTGAAGAAGTAGGGTCGTGTCGCCAATCATGCTGGCGTCATCCTGAGGTGCGAGCCGCGCTTGCGGCTCGCCTCGAAGGATGGATCGGGACGCCGTCGCCCTTCGAGGGCCGCTGAAGAAGCGGCCACCTCGGGGTGACGGAGGTCGAGAGGTGTCTCATATGAACAACCCAACCAACGTCAGGCTCCGCCTCGCGAATTCCGAACTCTGGGGCGGATTGATCGGGCTTGCGCTTGGCGGCTTCGTGATCTGGTCGGGCCTGAAGCTCAGGCTCGGCACCATCAACGATCCCGGCTCCGGTTACGTGCTTTTCTATACAGGCATCCTGATGTGCGTGTTCGCAGGCGCCATCATCGTCTCGGCGGTCACCGAGGGCGGTCCGACGCTGGCCTCGCGCTGGGAGAATGTGCGCTGGAGCAAGCCGCTTCTCATCATCGCCTGCCTCACCGCATTCTCCTTCGCGCTGGAGCCGCTGGGATTCCTGTTGTCGTCGATCCCGCTGATGCTGTTGCTGTTGCGGCTGATCGATCCCGTGCGCTGGACGCTCGCGATACCGATCGCGGTGCTGGTGCCGTCAGGCATGTGGTGGGTGCTCAAGCGGCTGCTGTTGATCCAGTTGCCCTCAGGTCTGTTCGGGATCGGCTGACGCCATGGATACGCTTGCCAATGTCGCGCACGGGTTCGGCGTCGCGCTGCTGCCGATCAACCTGCTCTACTGCTTCATCGGCGTCTTCATCGGCACGCTGGTCGGCGTATTGCCGGGCATCGGGCCGATCTCGGCGATGTCGCTGCTGTTGCCGGTGACGCTGTCGGGCACGCCGGAATCCGGCATCATCATGATGGCCGGCATCTATTACGGCTCGATGTATGGCGGCTCGACCACCTCGATCCTGGTCAACATCCCCGGCGAAGCCGCCTCCGTCGTCACCTGCATCGACGGCCACCAGATGGCGAAACAGGGCCGCGCCGGGCCCGCGCTCGGCATCGCCGCTTTCGGCTCCTTTGCCGCCGGCACATTTGCGCTGATCGCCTTGATGCTGGTGGCGCCGAAGCTCGCCAGTGTCGCGATCGCGTTCGGCCCGGCCGAGTATTTCAGCCTGATGGTGCTCGGCCTCGTCGTGCTCACCTTCCTCACCCAGGGATCGATGCCGAAGGCGCTGCTGATGGCGTGCATCGGTGTCGTGCTCGGGCTGGTCGGGCTCGATAGCATCACCGCGCAGCCGCGGCTGACATTCGGCCGTATGGAGCTGATCGACGGCATCGGCCTCGTGCCGGTCGTGATGGGCCTGTTCGGCATTGCCGAGGTTCTGCTCAACACCGAGCAGGTCATCAAGCGGGACATCATCAACACCAGGATCACCCATCTCCTGCCCAGCAAAGAAGACTTGAAGGCGAGCGCAGGCCCGGTCGGCCGCGGCACCATCCTCGGCTTCTTTCTCGGCATCCTGCCGGGTGGCGGGGCGGTGGTGGCGTCCTTCGCCTCCTATGCGCTGGAGAAGCGGCTGTCGAAGACGCCCGAGCGTTTCGGCCATGGTGCGATCGAAGGCGTCGCAGGACCGGAATCGGCGAACAATGCCGCCGCGGGCGGGGCCTTCATTCCGCTGATGACGCTCGGCATCCCGCCGAATGTCGTGATGGCGCTGCTGTTAGGGGCCTTCGTCATTCACGGCCTGCAGCCGGGACCGCTGCTGATCACGCAAAACCCCGGGCTGTTCTGGGGCATCGTCGCCAGCATGTATATCGGCAACGTCATGCTGCTGATCCTGAACCTGCCGATGATCGGCATGTGGGTGCAGCTGCTCAAGCTGCCCTACAACATCCTATTCCCGCTGATCATCCTGTTCACGATCCTGGGCGTCTATTGCTCGAGCAACAACGTGTTCGACGTCTACGTGATGATCGCGTTCGGGATCATCGGCTATTTCATGCGCAAGCTCGGCTATGAGCCCGCGCCACTGGTGCTCGCCTTCGTGCTGGGGCCGATGATGGAGAACAATCTGCGGAAGTCGCTGATCCTGTCGCAGGGCGATCTCTGGACATTCGTGCAGCGGCCGATCTCGGCAGTGTGTCTCGTGTTTGCCCTGGTGCTGCTGATCGCGCCGCTATTGCCGTCACTGCGCAAGAAGCGCGAGCTGGTGGCGCTGGACGAGGGGGCGTGAGAATCTCGGGCAAAGCGACTTGTCCGCCGTAGCTCGAAGAGCGAAGGCGGAAGCGTGCCCACGATCTGTATCCATCACGGAGGTAGGGTGGGCACGGCGCAAGTGCGCCTTTGCCACCCTACGGCATCTCAGCTTGCCGCAGGCAGCGCGCCGTCCGTTAAAGCGCCCCACGGCCGCTCGGCCGATGCCAAGCCGATCAGGCGGCCCTGGATATAGTCGCAGCCCCACTCGCGCAGCATGTTTGCTGCCTCTTCATCCTGCACCCATTCCGCCACCGTCTTGATGTCGAGGCGGCGGGCAAGATCGATCAGGGTCTGCACGAAGGCGCGGTCGTCCGCGGAATGGGTGATGTTCTGCACGAATGCGCCGTCGATCTTCACGATATCCACGCCGAGCTTGCGCAGGTTTCGGAACGAGGTGTAGCCGGCACCGAAATCGTCGATGGCGATGCGGCTGCCGAAATTCTTCAGGCGCGTGACGAAGCCGCGGACGTCGTCGAGGTCCTGGATCGCCACCGTCTCCGTGATCTCGACGATCAGCCGCTCGGCCACACCGGGATGGGCCAGCATCAGCGACTCGATCCCCGCCCACCAGTCCGGATCCATGGTCGTGTCCGGCGAGATGTTGAGGCTGAGGCAGATGTCGGGCGCAGCGGCGAGCTCGGCGACCACGAGCTCGAGCACGCGGTGATCGACGAGGCGGATCAGGCCGAGCCGTTCGGCGACCGGCACGATGTCGGGCGCGAGCAGCACCTGGCCATCGCCCTGGTCCATCCGCACCAGGCATTCGTGGAAGGCGCGTTCGCGCGAGCTGGCCGAGACCACCGGCTCATAGGCAAGCCTGATACGGCGCTCGTTCAGCGCGGTGACGATCTCGTCGGTGACGCGGATGTTGACCCGGCGCTGGGCGTCGCGCGCGGCATCCGGACGCCATGCCGCGAACGAGCCGGCGCGGCGGCGCTTGGCGGCATCCAGCGTCTCATGGGCGCGGTTGACCGCCTCGTCCGTGTTGCGGGCGTAGCGCGGCAGGCTGACCGCGCCGATCGAGGCGGTGATCGAGACCGGGCCGGATTTGGTTGGCACCACCTCGTCGCGGATCCCCGTGAGGAAGCGCTCGGCGGCGACGTTCATGTCATCGACGGTACAGTTCTTCAGGATCAGGCCGAACTTGTTGCCGGAGAAGCGTCCGAGCACGTCGCCGCCCCGCAGGCGCGAGCGAATGCGCTTGGCGACATCGAGGATCACGGCGTCGGCAACGTCGAAGCCGAAGGCGTCGTTGACGCGGGCGAGATGGTCGATGCCGACCAGCATGAAGGCCGCGCTCGAACGGAAGCGGGTCGTCTCCTCGATCGCCTCGGCCAGCGCCGCCAGCAGATGGGAGCGGTTGAGCTCGCCGGTCAGGGGATCGAGCCGGGCCAGCTTGGCCAATTCCTCGTCGCGGGCATGACGTTCATTGTTGATGCGAACGGAGCCGATCGCGCGCGTGGGGCGGCCATCGGGGCCCGCGAACCAGCGGCCGGTCTCCTCGACCCAGATCACGGGATCGGCGGCGCTCATGCGGACGCCGTACTCGACCCGGTAAGGGGTGCCGTCGGCGCCGTGCACGGCCGAGGTCTGCGCCAGGGCCGCGGTCCGCAGCGTTTGCGCGGGCTCGATCAGCTTGGCGAACTCGGCCCCGGTCGCGAGCCGCTCGGCGGGGATATCGGGAAAGATGCTGCCGACCTGCTCGCCCCAGACGATGACATCGCTGGCGATGTCCCAGGCGAACACGGCTTGGCCGAGCGCGGCCAGGATGTCGGAGGCTTGCGGCAATGCGGGGGTCAAAATCGCCTCGTTCTGGGACAGTGGAGAAGTCCTGCGCCGGCACAGGATAGAGCCAGATTCGCCCCCAACCCTAGGCAAAGTTGATAAACAATTTGGAAACCACGTTTCCCCGGCGCGGGGAACCAAACCGGCCCGGCCGGCATAGGCCTTGCGAGTACAGGACTCGCACCGGCGCCTGCGTCCCGAAACGCGACAATCTCGCCGGATCAACGGTGATTGCGATGTTGAGTACCGATCGGTCAGACGTAGCGAACAACGGCGCAGGCACGGCCCTGGTGCCGCTGTTGCCGACGTTGCAGTGGGTTCACAAGGCGCCGCTGCCGCGTCCCGATCCGAGCTTCGTCACCCAGCTCATCGCCAGTGCCGAATTTCTGCCCCAGACCAGCCGGCTCCGCCGCGCCTCTTCCGAAGATGCGCGAACGGCCTATGGCAGCAAGCGACCACTGGGAAGCGTCACCGCGCGAACGCGGCAGGTGGCGTAAGCCCCAGCTTATTGGATAATTGTTGCCTCACGCTCGCAGCACGCTGCCGCTTGCGGAAGGGTCGGCGCGCCCAAGAGCGCCCTTGGTCAGCGTGGCGGCGCCTCGGGGGACGACGGCGTGCCGTTGCCCGGCTGAAGATGCGGCGAGGGAATTTCCGGCGAGGGTGAGCCCTGCACCGGCTTTGGCGCAGGATGATCCATCAGCACCGATTCGGCGACGGATTGCGCCGAGGGTGCGGGCGGCACCGCCGGCGCCGGCTGCGGCGCAATCACCGGCTCGAACCTGGAGGCGGCGTCCGCATCATCCGCCGGCACTTCGCCCTTGCGCTTGGCCCTGCGTGGCGCCGGCACCGTCGTCTCGGCAACATAGGTGACGCGCCGACGCGTGCGCTGGGCAATGCCGGCGAAGAAGTCGGCCATCGCCATCAAGACCAGCAGGAAAAAGGTGGAGTTGCCGAATTTGGGCCACATCACGAATTCGGCTGCGGCCGCTCCGAAGACGATCAGCGACAGCAAATGATCCATCAGGAATTTCGCGCCTGGCCGCGCGCCCTTGACCACTTCGAGCAGCAGGAGCACCACGCCGAGCGCGAGCAGGAGATCGGCGAGCGTGACCGGCCAGCTCTCGCCCGTGATCATCGGCACATTGAACAGCACGTCCGAGAAGGACACGCCGGGCATCAGGAAGACGATGATGTTGTAGACCGCGAGCGGAATCAGAAGCAGCGGGAAACCGACCATCGGCGAAATGCCTTCTCGATCAAGATATCCGGACAGAACAATGCAGCGGCGAAGCATTTGCTCCGCCGCCGTCACCGTCTAGCTCATGGGTTGGCCGAAATCAGGCAGAGCCAATCGTCCCGCCTGAGGAAAGGTCCTGCCTTCAGGACTCTTTCTTCTTCAGGACCTGACGGCCCTTGTACATGCCGGTCTTGAGGTCGAGATGGTGCGGACGACGGAGCTCGCCGGAGTCCTTGTCTTCCACATAGGTCGGCTTCTTGATGGCGTCAGCCGAGCGGCGCATGCCACGGCGCGACGGCGAGGTTTTTCTTCTCGGAACGGCCATTTCAATATCCTCTAGGGATTGGTGTCATCAGGGCATCGTCCGCGAAGGACGGCTCAGCACCCGCAATACGAGGCGAGCTGAATGCCGATCAAGGCCGGGCTTATAGAGGAAGGCCGGCCGTAAAGCTAGGCTCTTGGGGCGGAAAATGCGCCCGGAACGGGCCCGAAATCAGCGATTTTCACGCCAGCAGGTCGCAAGTGAGCTCGCCTGCCCCCGCGCCATATAGGTGGCTGCCAGCCTCCGGACACCCGGTCCCGGGGTTCGGGCGCTGCGCTTCACCGGATTCGGCAGGATCGAGGCCAGAAGCGCCGCCTCCCGGGCGGTGAGGTTCTCGGCCGATTTGCCGAAGGCATAGGCGCTGGCCGCCTCCACCCCAAACTGCCCCTGCGGGCCGAGCTCGGCGATATTGAGGTAAATTTCGAGAATCCGGGGCTTGGGCAGCACGAGGTCGATCCATAGCGCCAACGGGAATTCCAGCGCCTTGCGGACGAAATCGCGCCCCTGCCAGAGAAACAGGTTTTTCGCCACCTGCTGGGTGATGGTGGAGGCGCCGCGGAAGGGGGTGCCATCCTCCTTCGCATCGTCGATCGCCTCGCGCAGCGCGCCCCAATCGATGCCGTGATGCCTGCAGAAATGGGCATCCTCGGCCGCCACCACCGCGCGCGGGAGATGGGGCGACATATCAGACAGATCGATCCACTCCCGGTGCATCGGCGCGCCCGTGAGCGAGCGCCATGCCATCAGCGTCGAAACCGGATGGCCGGTGCGGTAGAACGGCGCGATCACATAGGGCGCGAGAGCCGCGATCAGGAGCACCAGGAGAAGGATCTTGACGATGCGCAAATCGACCTTTCCGGCGCAAACTGAACCGCGGCCGCGGGCTGAGCCATTAAGTCTGTGATAATTCGGGCCTTTTCCAGCACTTTTTAGGCCTTCCAAACGATTGACTGAGGCGGGCTCATAAAGGATTGTCCCGCCGAATTTTAGTTCTGGAGCCCTTCTTGATGACCGGCACGTCCCCGTCCGATTTCGCCAAACGTCTGGACAAGACCGCTGATGACACCGAGGCCCTGCTCGGACGCCTGCTGTCGGACGACATCCTGCACGACGAAATCGCCCGGCCCAAGCGACTGATGGACGCAATGCGCTATTCGAGCCTGAATGGCGGCAAGCGCCTCCGGCCGTTCCTGGTGGTGGAGAGCGCCGCCGTGTTCGGCGTGCCGCGCGAGGCGGCCCTGCTCGCCGGCGCGGCGCTCGAATGCATCCACTGCTATTCGCTGATCCATGACGATCTGCCGGCGATGGACAATTCGGACCTGCGCCGCGGCCGTCCCACCCTGCACAAGAAGACCGACGACGCCACCGCGATCCTCGCCGGCGACGGCCTTCTGACGCTCGCCTTCGACATCATCACCCGCGACGAGATCCATCGCGACGCCAATGTGCGGCTGCTGCTGACGCGCGCGCTGGCGCGCTGTGCCGGCATCGGCGGCATGGTCGGCGGCCAGATCCTCGACCTCGCCGGCGAAGGCCGTTTTGGCGGCAACGAGCCGATCGATGTCGCTCGGATCCAGCAGATGAAGACCGGCGCGCTGCTGCGTTACGGCTGCATCGCCGGCGCAATCCTCGGCCAGGCCTCGGATAAGGAATACCAGGCGCTCGACGATTACGGGCGCGCGCTCGGCGAAGCCTTCCAGATCGCCGACGATCTGCTCGATGTCGAAGGCGATGCGGCCGCGCTCGGCAAGCCCGCTGGCGCCGATGCCGCGCTTGGCAAGACCACCTTCGTTACCCAGCTCGGCATCGACGGCGCCAAGCAGCGCGTACGCGATTTGCTCGCGCGGGCCGACAGCGCGGTCTCAATCTTCGGCGACCGCGCCGCCGTGCTGCAAGCCGCCGCGCGCTTCGTCGCCGAGCGGAAGAACTGAAGCGCGTCGATGGCGGCCGGCGGCAAAGAGGATCCCGCCCTCGTCCGCTTCCGCCAGATGTCGCGGCCGGTGCGGCTGATCTATGCGCGGCCGCGAACCTTCATCGCACTCGCGGCCGGCGTCCTCGTCTGCCTGCTGCTGCCTGGGACCTACCGGCTGGTGACACGGCTCCTGCTCGGCTGGGACGCGCTGATCGCGGTCTATCTCGTGCTGGTCTATGTGATGATGCTGTGCAACGACCATCAGCACATCCGCCGTGCCGCCGCGATGCAGGACGATGGCCGCTTCGTGATCCTGCTGGTGACGGCGATCGGCGCCTTCGCCAGCATCGCTGCGATCGTCTCCGAGCTCGGCACGCCGCATCGGGGAGTGCTGGAGCTCACGATCGCGATCACCACCATCGTGCTGTCATGGGCCGCCGTGCACACGACCTTCGCGCTGCATTACGCGCATGATTATTATCGAAACGTCAAGCCGGGCGGCCTTCAGTTTCCGAGCGGCGGCAACGAAGACCACGTCGACTATTGGGACTTCGTCTATTTCTCATTCGTGATCGGCATGACCGCGCAGGTCTCCGACGTCGGCATTACCGACAGGACGATCCGCCGCACGGCCACGGCGCACGGGATCATATCGTTCATCTACAACACGGCCTTGCTGGCGCTGACGGTCAACATCGCAGCGAGCGCGATCTCGGCTTAGCCGTCGTCCCAGGCTTCGCCGGGACGATCCAGAGCGCACGATCAGTAACATACCTCTGTATTGGCGTCGTTGCCGGGGCCGCCACCGCCGCGATATTCGAGGCGGCAACCGCGATGGACCGGACGACAGCCGGCGCTGTTGCAGAGGATCTGCCCGCCACCAGCGGCGCGGCCTGCACCAGCGATGCCCGCAGCGGCACCGTAGCCGCCCGCAGCCGCGCCGCCGGACTGACGACGCTGCCGTGCGGGACGCTCGTCGCCGTCGTCGCGCTTCGCGGTCGCAGGCTTGGCCGGCTTGGCGGCACGCTGCTTCTCGCATTCATTATCACTATTGACCGCGTAACCCTCGCGGCAGACGATCCTGGTGCATTTGTCGCCATCGGCCTTGAAGCCGTTCTCGCACACCAGCGGACAAACGCGCGACGGCTTGGCCTTGACCGTATCGAGCGCGTCGGTGCTTGCAACCTTCACGTCGAGCTTGGTGCCGGCATAGCGGTTGAACTGCGACAGCGATCGCTGCGAGGACGTATTCCAGTTGCCGTCCGCCTGCCCGGAGAAACACCCGACGCGGCCGAGCTCGGTCTGCACCGAGCGGCTGAGATCGGCCGGCGTGGTCGCCGGGGTCAGCGAGGCGACGTTGGTGCCGGCGGGGCTCGCCGTGCTGGCCGGCGCGGTGCTGGGCGCCGAGGCGGCCAGATTGACGCGCTGCTGCTCGGCGGCGGCCGCCTGCTGCTGCGCCTGCTCCTTGGCCTTCTGCGCGGCGAGCTGTGCCTGCTCGGCGGCCTTCGCATCGGCCGCTGCCCTTGCCTGCGCATCCTTCTGCGCGCCGAGCGCAGCAAGACGATCGCGCTCGGCCTCGGCCTGCTTCGCTTTCTCGATGGCCGCCGCGTGAGCCCGCTCGGCGCCGATTTTATCCAGCTGGAGCTTGGCAAGGCTCGCATAGAAACCGTCGGGATGCTGGGCAAGAAAGGCTTCCCACGCCGGCCTGTTGCCGACCTGGAGCGCGAGCTCGTAGTCGCGGCGGATATCCGCTTGCGGGTTGGTCGCAGCCGCTGGCGCGGCCGCCACCCTGACCGGCACCAGCGGCATGTCCTCGCCGCCGAGCGACCCGTAGACGAACGGCTCCTGCTTGTTGCCCGTCGACTTGAGCACTTCGTCACGCACGAAGCCGAAGGCCCGGCGGACGTCGAGGCCCGGCGTCGTCAGATGCTTCGACAGCGCGACCGTGAACGGGCTGTTGGCGCCGTCGCCGTCCTGCGCGGTGAAGCCGGCCTTGGCCGAATAGGCGATCAGCGTGTTGGGGCTGGTCGGCTCGACCTGAGCGAGACCACGGCCGATGCCGCGCGAGGCAACGGTGCGCTTCATCCTCTTGCCGAACGGATTGTCGCGGCAGGCATCCAGGATCACCAGGCGAAGCTGCTTTGCAGGCTCCACAGCAACCAGGACACGGTCGAGCGAGAGCGCCTCGTCGTAGACATCGGTGTCGCGCTCGAGCTTGGCGTCGACAGGGATCAGATAGTTGGAGCCTTCGACCTCGATGCCGTGACCGGCATAGTAGACCACGGCGATATCGGCATCACGGGTCGCATCCGCGAAGTCGCGCAGCACCCGCCGCGTGTCCAGCGCCGGCAGGTCGTGCCGGGACTCGACGACGTCGAAGCCGGCCTCCTTCAGCGTCTTCGCCATCACCGCCCCGTCATTGACGGGATTGGCGAGCGAGGGCGCGTGCTGATAGGCCGAATTGGCGATCACCAGCGCGACACGCTTGCCGGCAAAGGCGGGCCCGGCGCCGAGCAGCACTGCGAGGGCTAGGACGAGGGCCAGGAGAAGCGGACAAAGTCTGAGCACATTGCGCATGACACGACTTCCGATGATTCCGGGCCGTCGGGCCCTTTGGGACCGCTTTAGCAGCATCCATCGCCGGCGCTTGTGATGGAGGTCACGAAGGGGACGCCCACGACAGCCTGAAAGACCCTTTTGTTTGTCGCGCCAACGAGGGCGCGGTTCGCCGACACGTACGGCTGGACCGGGTTCCCTCAGACAACCCCGATGTGCCCTCGATATTGCGGCAGATTGTCCGTAATTTCGTGCCAGGGGGCCTTCGAGCCCACAAAAATATGGGCGCTCGGCCGGATCGAGGGGGTATCGAGCAGGGTTCCCATGGCGACGTGGACCCATTGTCCTTCGCGCACCCGGGAATAGAGCAGCGAGCCGCAGCAGGCGCAATGCGCATCATGGGTGGTATCGTCGCCGACAATCATCCGCTGGTTCTCTCCATGGACGATGCGGAGCCTGTCTTGCGGGATGCCGGCGAAGGGCTTGAACGCTGCGCCCGTGGTGCGACGGCAGTTCGAGCAGTGGCAGTTCATCGCATAAGAGAACGCATCCCACACTTCAAAGCGCACAGCGCGGCAATAGCATTCGCCGGTGAGGATGCGAGCGTTCGAATTCTCTGATCCGACCATTCCAGCGTCCTTGCGCAATTTACGAGAGACACCCATAGCGCATTTTGATGCGTACGACTAAGTTCGCCCGAAGCCATCATGCAAAGGAATGACTCATGAGCCAGGACCGGTCGAGCGTCGAAGCCGTCGTGCAATCCTATTTTGACGGACTTTATGAGGGCGACGCTGAAAAGCTCGGCGCCATCTTCCACCCCTCCGCCGATCTGCGCTGGGTCGAGAAGGGCGAGCTTCAGGTTCTGACCGTGCCCGACTGGCTCGATCGCGTGCGCAAGCGCGCCTCGGCCAAAGCCGAAGGCAAGCCGCGCGAAGATTTCATCGTCACGATCGACCGTTCGGACGACAAGACCGCCTTCATCAAGGTGCGCTGCCAGCTGCCGCCGCGCTACTTCACCGATTATCTGGTCGCGATGAAGCTCGCCGACGGCTGGCAGATCGTGTCGAAATCGTACAGGTACGACCTGAGGGAGTGAGGGGCAAAGCCTTCGGCCCCGAATTGGGAGGCGCTCTCTTCTCATCACTGCGAGCCCAACTCTCGCCACACGTCATTGCGAGAGCCTTGCGACGAAGCAATCCAGAATCCCTCTGCAGAGAGACGCTGGATTGCTTCGCTGCGCTCGCAATGACGCCGTGGGTGAAGTAACGGCCACATCTTCCTGCCACTTGCCAGAAAATCCTCCCATGCCTCTCGACCGTCGCTCCCTACTCGCCTCACTCTGCTGGATGGCCGCCACTCCCGTGCTGGCAGCGGATGCGCCGCCGGAATTCGCGGCCTATGAACGCGAGAGCGGCGGGCGGATCGGGGTCCATGCGGAGAACCTGGCCACCGGCGCAAAGCTCGCCTGGCGCGCCGACGATCGGTTCGTCATGTGCTCGACATTCAAGGCCTCGCTGGCGGCCTGCGTGCTGGCGCGGGTCGATCGCGGCGAGGAGCAGCTTGCGGCCATGATCCCTTACGGCCAGGCCGATCTCTTGGAGTACGCACCGGTGGCGAGGCAAAATCTCGCGGCCAGCGCGATGTCGGTCGGCGAGATGTGCAAGGCCATCGTGGAGCTCAGCGACAACACCTGCGCCAATCTGCTGCTGGCGCGGATCGGCGGCCCCGCCGCGCTGACTGCATTCTGGCGGTCGCTCGGCGATACCACCTCGCGGCTCGATCACAACGAGCCCGAGCTCAACCGCTCACGGCCCGGCGATTCCCGGGACACCACGACGCCGGCCGCGATGGCCGGGAATCTGCGTCGGCTTGTCTTGGGCGAAGCATTGTCGCCGGCCTCGCGCGTGCAGCTCACCGAGTGGATGGTGAACTGTAGGACCGGTGCGAACCGGCTGCGCGGCGGCCTGCCCGCAGACTGGAAGATCGGCGACAAGACCGGCTACAACGGCAAGGACGCAGCGGGCGACATCGCGGTGGCCTGGCCGAAGCCAGACACGCCGATCCTGATCACGGCCTACGTCCAGGGCGGCACGCCGACCGCGGCGCAGATCGCGTCCGTGTTCGCGCAAACTGGGCGGATGGTGGCCGAGCGGCTGGCGTGAGCCGCGCGCATTGACGTTGCGGCCGCTTCCGGGTCAAGACAAACCGTCATGGAAGCGAAATTTCAGACTTTTCTCATCCTGCTCGCCGTGCTGGCAGGCACCGCACTTGCTGCGCGCCGCTTCAACATCGCGCCTGCCATTCTCCTGATGCTCGCCGGCGTCGGCCTCGCCTTCGTGCCGGGCATGCCGTCGGTGGAACTGCCGCCGGAGCTGGTGCTGCTGCTCGTGCTGCCGCCGCTGATCTACTCGGCAAGCGTCGCGATGAGCTGGCGCGAGTTCAGGAAAAATCTGCGCCCGATCGTGCTGCTCGCGGTCGGCGCCGTGATCTTCACGGCGGCCATGGTGGCAACCGCCACGCATTATCTGATCGGCCTTCCCTGGACGATCGCCTTCCTGCTCGGAGCCATCGTCGCGCCGCCCGACGTGGTGGCGCCGCTCGCGATCGCGCGCCGGCTCAACATGCCGCGCCGGCTCCTGGTCATCCTCGAGGGTGAGGGGCTGGCCAATGACGCCACCGCGCTGATCCTCTACCGCTTTGCCCTTGCCGCGATCATGGTCGGACATTTCTCGCTGCCGCTCGCGGCCGGCGAGTTCCTCCTCATCGTCGCCAGCGAGATCGCCTTCGGCATCGGCGTCGGCTGGCTCTCCCTTCGCTTCCGCAAATGGTCCGGCGATCCGCAGGTCGAGCTGACGCTGTCGCTGATCACACCCTACGTCTCCTACTGGTTGCCCGAACATGTCGGCGGCTCCGGCGTGATCGCGACCGTCGCCTGCGGCCTCTATGTGAGCTGGAACGGCCCGTTGCTGATCTCGTCGGCCACGCGCCTGCAAGGCATCTTCTTCTGGGATCTGGTGATCTACCTGATCGAGGGCATGCTGTTCCTGCTCACCGGCTTCCAGATGCGCGCGCTCTACGAGAAGTCGAAGTCCTTCCCGCTCGACGACATTCTCATCGCGACAGCCGTGGTCCTGGTCATCGTCGTGATCGCGCGCTTCGCCTGGCTCTATCCAGCGACCTATCTGCCGCGGATGCTCAGCAAGTCGCTGCGCGCGCGCGACCCGTCGCCGCCATGGCAATGGCCGTTCGTGCTCGCCTTCACTGGCGTGCGCGGCGCGGTATCGCTGGCGGCGGCGCTGGCGCTGCCGTTCACGCTGCCTGATGGCGGAGCCTTTCCGTATCGCGACCTGATCCTGTTCGTCGCCTTCGGCGTCATCTTCGTCACGCTCATCGGCGTCGGCCTGACGCTGCCGCCAATCGTGCGCTGGCTCGGCGTCGCGGAAGCCGGCCGCCACGAGCACGCCGCCGAGCACGAGGCCGAGATCGCCGCCCGCCGCCAGGCGCTCGATGCCGCGCTGGCATCGCTGGACGCCCTGACCGCGCAGAAGGACGTGTCCGAAGAGGTGATGCGGCTGCTGCGCGCACGACACGATATCCGCCTCAACCAGCTCCCGGATTCGCTCGACCCCAACCACCACGACGTCTCCGCCGCCGGAACCGCGCTGACCCGCGAGCTGATCGCCGCCGAGCGCAAATTCATCCACGACCTCCTGCGCGACGGCCAGATCACCGACGAGACGCGGCGGCGGATCGAGCGTGATCTGGATCTGGAGGAAGCAAGTCTGGCAAACCGGGAGTATCGGGGAACGCCGCTGTAGCTTCTCGTCTTCATTGTTGAACGGGCAGGTTAAATCCGCCTGTCGCAAAACTCCCTCATGGCGGCCGCGACGGCTCCCGCGACGGCCTCCTGCCGCTCCGCCGAGTTCATCTCCATTTCCTCGTCGCGATTGACGATCGAGCCGGCCTCGAGCAGCACGGCGGCGCTCCGCGTCCGCGACAGCACGACGAGCCCGTCATAGCGATAGACGCCGACATCCTTGTCGAGCAGCTGACGCCGGTAGCGGCCCATCACGGGCAAGGTGTACTGGCTGGCATAGCGCAGCCCCTGCTCCTTCAACTGCCTGCCGATCATCCGCGCCAGCATCAGGCTGGTGGCGAAGCGCGGATTCTGCTGCGACACGAAAAGCGAGTGCCCCGAAAAGCGATCACTGAAATGACTCTTCGCGCCGTCGAACTCCCAGATCTCGAGCAGCTTGTCAGGCACCGAATCATGATGGATCGACAGGAACAGATCGGCCCGGCCTTCGTTCGCGGCGCCGACGCGCTTCAACAGGCTCGGCCGTGCCTTGCCGTCCGTGACGAGCAGGCGGGCTTCGGCAAAGCCTTCAGACCTGAGCTTCGCCGTGATCAGCCTGGCGAGTCGGAAGTTGAAGCCGAACTCCGGATCGTTGCGCGCGCTCAACGCGCCGTAGGAGTCCGGCGTGTGCCCGACATCCACGACGATCCGGAACTTGGGCATCTCGCATCTGGCCGGTGACAGCTGCTTGCCGTTGGGTCCTCCCGTCTTTCGCGCGGCAACGGCCTCGCTGCTGCCAAGAGTTGCGAGCGACGACAGCAGGATCGAGGCGACCAGCCCGACAATGACGCTCCGCGACCGACCCAAGCGCTACTCCGCTGCTGCGATCCCGTGACGGCCGACGAAGCCGGCAACGTCACCGAACCATTCGAGCATCGCGGCCGGCAAGTCCTTGGCTTTGCTGGTGACGCAGGCGCCGGCGCGCACCGCATAGCGGTCCCGGCTATCGCCCTCGACGAGCTTGCCGATATCGACGCCGGAGATTTCCGCGGCGATGATCGGGGTGAGCTTTTCGACCGCAATGGCTTCGTCAGGCGCGCCATCGTCCGCCGTATGGCGATAGCGCGGCCCCTGCTTGCCGGCGAGCGAACTCATGGCGGTTCTCCCGATCGTTGTCGATTGGGAGCATGGTAGCGCGCGGCGATGGATGTGCAATCTGCACTGCAAACACAACCGGTCGTTCCGGCGAAGGCCGGGACGACAGCGGAGCATGGGGTGCTAGCGGAGTGAAATCACTCCGCCGCAGGCGCCGGCACCTTGGTGCCCTGGCCGTAACGCTGGTCGATGTAGTCGATCACCAGCGCCTTGAAGTCAGCTGAGATGGTCGGACCGCGCAGCGTGCGGAACTTCTTGCCGTCGACGAAAACCGGCGCGGCCGGCGCTTCGCCCGTGCCCGGCAGCGAGATGCCGATATTGGCATGCTTGGATTCGCCGGGGCCGTTGACGATGCAGCCCATCACCGCGACGTTGAGCTCTTCCACGCCGGGATATTTCGTCTTCCAGTTCGGCATCTCGTCGCGGATGAAATCCTGGATCGATCGTGCCAGCTCCTGGAACGTGGTCGAGGTGGTGCGGCCGCAGCCCGGGCAGGCCGCAACCAGCGGCACGAAGGTGCGGAAGCCCATGGTCTGCAAGAGCTCCTGGCCGACCTGCACCTCGCGGGTACGGTCGCCGCCGGGCTCGGGCGTGAGCGAGATGCGGATGGTGTCGCCGATGCCCTGCTGCAGCAGAATGCCGAGCGCGGCCGAGGACGCCACGATGCCCTTCGAGCCCATGCCAGCCTCGGTCAGGCCGAGATGGATGGCGTAGTCGGAGCGCCTGGCGAGATCCTGGTAGACCGCGATCAGATCCTGCACGGCCGAGACCTTGGCGGAGAGAATGATGCGGTCCTTGGGCATGCCGAGCTCTTCGGCGCGCGCGGCCGAGAGCAGTGCCGATTGCACCATGGCCTCGCGTGTCACAGCCCGCACGTCGCGCGGATTGGCGGACGCGGCGTTCTCGTCCATCAGCTTGGTCAGAAGCTCCTGATCGAGCGAGCCCCAATTGGCACCGATGCGGACCGGCTTGTTGTTCTTGTTCGCGATCTCGATGATGTCGGCGAACTGGGTGTCGCGCTTGTCCTTGAAGCCGACATTACCGGGATTGATGCGGTACTTGGCCAGTGCCTCTGCGCAGGCCGGATAGGCCGCGAGCAGCTTGTGACCGATATAGTGGAAGTCGCCGATCAAGGGCGTGGTGATGCCGCGCTTGGCGAGGCCGTCGCGGATGTGCGGAACGGCGGCTGCGGCCTCCTCGCGGTCCACGGTGATGCGGACCATTTCGGAGCCGGCGCGCGCGAGCGCTGCGACCTGGGCGATGGTGCCGTCGATGTCGGCGGTGTCGGTGTTGGTCATCGACTGCACGACGATCGGCGCACCGCCACCAACGGCGACATTGCCAACCTTGACCTGGGTGGTCCGGTGCCGGGGCGCCGGACCCGCGACGTCGGAATCGAGGGGATTTTCGAGCTTGTTCATGAGGTCCAAATATCAGGTTTTGGTGACGTTCAGCAATGCATCGCGCGGCGCCGCGGCCGCTTGGCTCGGACGGTTAACCAGAAAAAGCCCAGCAATTACAAGGACCGCGGCGGCCCCGAATGTCAGGCTCAGGGTGTCGTGCATGATGAAATAGCTACCGACCACGCCAAACAAAGGGGTGATGAAGGTAAAAGCCGACAATTTGCTGGCCGAATAGGCCTTCACCAGCGCGAACCAGAGCGTGAACGTGGTTCCCACCACCCAGATCGCCTGGAAGGCCATCAGACCGATCGATAGCGGCGTCGGCGTGTGCGTGATTGATTCGCCGAACAGCCAGGCCGCGCTCCCCAGGATCGGGATCGATGTGGCGACCTGATAGCCCAAGGCCTTCTCGGGCGCGGCGAAGCGCAGCCGGGTTCCCTTGGCGACCAGGGTGGTCGCCGCCCACAACCCGGCGCCGCCGACGATCATGAGGTCGCCGAGCAGAACTTGCGAATCGACATTGGGCTGCGGGACGCCGATCGCGAGGGCAACGCCGGCAAAGCTGATGGCCAGTCCCAGCCATTGCAAGCCGCCAAGCCGCTCGCCAAGGACTTGATAAGAGCCGAGCGCCACGAAGAACGGTGCCGTGTAGAGGAACACCACCGCACGCGAAGCCGAGGTGAAGCGCAAGCCCTGGAAGATCAGCACGAATTCGATGCCGAACATCAGCCCGGCGATCAGGCCGGGCTTCCAGGTGCCGTCACGCTCGAAGAAATTGACGCCACGAAAGGTGCCGATGATGAACAGCACCGGCAGCGCGCCCATCGAGCGGATCGTGGCCTGGAGCATCGGCGGAATGTCCGGCAGCACCAGCTTCACCGCGATCTGGTTGAATCCCCAGGTCAGGCACAGCATGAGCATCAGGGCGATGGCGCCGGCACTGAGGGGGCGCGCGGCGGAAGGAACGATTTGAGCTGAGGACATCTCTTCCCGAATACCGGCTTTGCGCCGTTGTTGGTCTATGCAGTTTTCTGACAATGGGTGCAGACGCCCGTGATCTCCACCACGGACAATTTGGGGGCGAAGCCTGAGGCGCGCGCGGCCGCGTTGAGGTCCTTGGCGAAGGACGCCGACGGGATCTCGCCGACCAGGCCGCAGCGCTCGCAGATCAGGAACGCCACGGCCGAGGTCGAGTCGTGATCATGGGCGGCGCAGGCGAGATAGGCATTGCGGCTCTCGATGCGGTGCACGAGGCCGTTGGCCATCAGGAAATCGAGCGCACGATAGACCGTGATCGGCGCCGGCCGCGCCATCGACTTGGCGAGCTCGTCGATCACCTCATAGGCGCCGAGCGGCCGGTGGCTGGAGAGCAGCGCACTCAGCACCTGGCGGCGGATCGGCGTGAATTTCTGCGCGCGCTGCTCGCAAACCTCCTCGGCATGCGCCAGCGCGTCCGCGGTGCAGCGGCCGTGATCGTGGTCGGGCGCGGGAAATGCCGGCTTTGCGAGGGTCATGCGGGTGCCTTCTAGCATTTCGGCGGGGGAACCCAAAGCACCAGGGGCGAGGGGGTTGCCAGCCATGCTCTCGCCGCGGGACAGCGTCCCGCCGACCCCGCGTGAAATAATCATAAGCTTGCTTATTATAAACAAGCTTATTGGAGACGAAGCTCATGAGCCGCGGGTCGGTCGACCAGAACTTCCTTTTTACGCTCGGCGAGCTCTACCGTCTGTTGCGCGTCTATGCCGACAAGGAGGCCTCGCGATTCGGCATCACCCGCGCGCAATGGGCGGTGCTGGCCAAGGTCGAGCGCAGCGAGGGCATGAAGCAATCCGAGCTCGCCGAGCTTCTGGAGATGCAGCCGATCACGCTGACGCGCCTGATCGATAAGCTCTGCGACAATGACTGGATCGAACGCCGCAGCGATGCTTCGGATCGCCGCGTCAAGCGTCTGCACCTCAAGAAGGCCGGGCGGCAATTGCTCGGCAAGATGAGCGGGCTGAAGTCCGAGCTCACGGCCAACGCCCTCGAAGGCATCAACCCGGCGGACGCCCATCGTCTCCTCAGCCAGCTCGAGACGATCAAGGAAAACGTGCGGACGGCGATCCAGACCAGCGGCGCGGAACAAGCACGGAAGGAGCAGCGCTATGGCTGACCAGATCCTCAAGTTCCAACCCGAGCAAAAGACCGACGGCCGCAAGCCGACCAAGAAAGCCGGCACCGATCCCCGCCGCCGCCTGGTGGCGGGCCTGCGTCGCTACCGCCGCTTCCTGCTCCTGGTCGTGCTGCCGGTCGTCGTCGCCATCGGCGGCCTCACCTTCTATCTCCATGGCGGCCGCTACGTCGGCACCGACAATGCCTATGTCGGCGCACAAAAGGTGCTGGTGACGCCCGACATCTCCGGCAAAATCCAGAAGGTGATCGTGAAAGAAGGCCAGACGGTCAAGCGGGGCGACGAGCTGTTCGAGATCGACCCCGTGCCGTTCCGCCATGCCGTCGAGGAAGCCAAGGCGCAACTCGCGCAGGCCCGCACGACCTACGACAACTTGGTCGCCAACATCAAGATCTACGGCGATATGCTCAATCTGGCGCAGCAGGGCATCGACTTGAGGCAGCGCGACGTCGAGCGCAAGCAGGCGCTGGTGAAGAACAATTTCGGCTCGCAGCTCGATCTCGACAACGCGTCGAACGCACTGGTCACCGCCGGGGCGCAGGCGCAATACATCAAGCAGCAGCTCTCCAATGCCAAGACGCAATTGCTCGGCAACCCTGACCTGCCGCTCGAGCAATTCCCGCTTTACGCTCAGGCGAAAGCCAAGCTGGATGACGCCGAGCGCAACCTCAATCATACCATGCTGCGCGCGCCGATGGATGGTGTGGCGACGCAGGTCGAGCAGATCCAGCTCGGCCGCTATGTCGCCGCAGGTACGCCGGTGTTTTCCATCATCGACGTCGCCCATCCCTGGGTCGACGCCAATCCGAAGGAGAGCGATCTCACTTACGTGACCGAAGGACAGCCCGTGACGCTCGTCGTCGACGCGTTCCCGAACCACGTCTTCAAAGGCAAGATCGGTTCGCTCTCGCCCGGCACCGGCGCGCAGTTCGCCATCCTGCCGCCGCAGAACGCCATGGGCAATTTCGTCAAGGTGGTCCAGCGCGTGCCGATCCGCATCTATTTCGACGAGACCGACGAACATGTGCGGAAGCTGAAGGCTGGCATGAGCGTCTATGCCACCATCGATACCGGCCACCAGCGCTCGCTCGCCGGCCTGTTCGGCCTGTCGGCAACCGCGAGCCAGGACAACGACAAAGACTAAGCCAGAGACTGCAACCGGGCCGATCCGATGTCCGATATCAACGCCAGCCTGACGGTCCCCGGCCTGCGCCGGAACATGGTGACGATCTGCGCCATGACCGCGACCATCATGCAGGCGCTGGACACCACCATCGCCAACGTCGCCCTGCCATACATGCAGGGCACGCTGTCGGCATCGCAGGACCAGATCAACTGGGTGCTGACCTCCTACATCGTCGCCGCCGCGATCATGACGGCGCCGGTGGGCTGGATCTCCAACCGCTTCGGCCGCAAGCGCATCTTCATCATCTGTTCGGCCGGCTTCACGATGGCGTCTGTATTGTGCGGGCTGGCGCAGGACATCAATCAGATGGTGCTGTTCCGTCTGCTCCAGGGCGTGTTCGGAGCGGCTCTGGTCCCGCTATCCCAGTCGGTGATGCTCGACTACTACACGCTCCAGGAACGCGCCAAGGCGATGTCGATCTGGGGCATGGGCGTGATGATGGGTCCGATCATGGGCCCCTCGCTCGGCGCTTGGCTCACCGAGACCTATTCCTGGCACTGGGTGTTTTTCGTCAACCTGCCGTTCGGCGCGATCACGGTCATCGGACTGATTGTCTTCATGGACGAGACCCGAAAGGATATCAGCCTCAAATTCGACTGGTTCGGCTTCGCCGCGCTGGCCGTCGCGATCGGCGCCCTGCAGCTCGCGCTCGATCGCGGCGAGCAATTGGGCTGGCTCGAATCCAGTGAGATTCTCGCGGAATTCATCATCTCGGCAGTTGCCTTCTATTTCTTCCTCTCGCACTCCTTCACGACGTCGACGCCGTTCATCCGCTTCGCGCTGTTTCGGGATCGCAACTTCGTCACCGGCTGCGTTTTCATGATCGTCATGGGGCTCGTGCTGTTCTCGACCATGGCGCTGGCCTCGCCCTACATGCAGAACGTGATCGGCTATCCCATCATCACCGCCGGCCTGCTGCTTGCGACCCGCGGCATCGGCACTTTCTTCGCCATGATGCTGGTCGGTCGCATGATGCGTTATTTTGAGGCGCGCACGCTGATCATCGCCGGCCTGACGCTGACCGCCGGCTCGCTTTTCCAGATGACCTCCTGGACCGATTTGACCCAGGTACCGGAGATCGTCACCGTCAGCGTCATCCAGGGCTTCGGCTTCGGCCTCGTCTTCGTGCCGCTCTCGACAGTGGCGTTCCTGACGCTGTCGAACGATTTGCGCACCGATGGCTCCGCGATGCTGACCCTGGTGCGCAACGTCGCGAGCTCGGTCGGCATCTCCGTCGTCATCGCCGAGCTGACGCAGGGAACGAGACGGACCTATGCGATCCTGTCCGAGCACATCAACCCGTTCAATCATGCGCTGCAGATGCCCGACGTCAGCGGCATGATCAATCTATCCACCGACACCGGCCGCGCCATGGCCGACAGAATGGTCAGCATACAGGCGCAGATCATCGCCTTCGCGCACGACTACCAGCTGGTGATGGTCTTCATCCTCTGCACCATCCCGCTCGCCTTCCTGATCGGCTCGACCAAGGCTACGCTGCGCAAGCAGGCGGCGGGACCGGAACATGCGGTGATGGAGTAGGGTCGACTTCGCGCGATCTCGTGTCCCGGTCGCGGTGCAGCACGTAGCGATGCGATGCGTCCGGGGCACGAGAGATCATCCCAACAGTTCCTCGCAGCCGAGATCATCCACTGCCGCGAACACCCGTTCCAGATTATTCCACCAGATCAGCGGCGGGATGTTGATGCTCCACTGCCAGACCGGCCTCGTGATGTGCCAGAGCACCGCCCAGCGGTAGTCACGATCGAGCGCGCCGCGCGTGTAGCCGGTGATGCCGCTTTCGATCAGCGTGTCGTGGTAGAGACCGAGCAGCGGGCGTTCGAGCGCCTGCCGGCGTTCCGGATACCAATGCAAGGCCATCATGAAGGCGAGGTCGTTGGTCGGAACGTTGACGCTCCAAAGATCGAAGTCGAAGATGCGCACGGTATCGGCAACGCCCGCGCGCGGCAGCAGGAAATTCCAGGTATGAGCATCGCCATGGGTGATGCTCATGTTGCGCCGTGAATGATAACGCCCGGAGAGCCGTTCCGACCGATCGATGAGGCGACGATAGAGGATCCGCCGTTCCTCGCTGAGACGATCCCCGAGCAGATCGGCGAACCGGTCATAATGGCCCGCAAACGTCTCCATGCGTTGCGCGCTGTCCTCCGTGCTTGCCCAGGTGCCGACGGGGTCGCCAAGTCCGGGATGGTCCCACCAGGCTGCGTGCCAGCGTGCGAGCGTTGTAACGATCGCAATTGCCTGATCGCGCGATGGCGGCAGCGGCCAGGCCGTCGCGATGTCGTGGCTGTCCGTGAGGTCTTCGAGCAGAAGATGCCAGGCGAGGCTGTCCTCATCGAAATGTCCGTCGAAGCAGCGGGGCACGAGTCCCGGCGGCATGCTCGGCGTCAGCTGCGTGTAGTATGCGATCTCGCGCCGGCCGCCATTTGCCAGCGTCTGCGCGAACGCGGCATTGGGAGTCTTCAGGATCAACGACTGCGGGGCGCCGGCGGATTCGCCGACATAGCGCAGGCCGAGACGGATGATATGTGACACGACGGTGTCGCGCTGGTGCAGCACCTTCACTTCGCGCACCGCGCCGGCGTCCAGCACGCCGCCCCGGCGCAGCGCGGCCGTCAGTCGGGCGGGCTCAACGACCGCCGGCAATTGTGGAGATGTCATGAACCACGATGCCCCTGTCCCGCGCCATACTGCACGATCTCACTGCCGGGCACCAGCGGCCGAGCTGCCGTCAGGTTCAGGCTGCCGCGGTCGAATCGTGCACGGTCCGCACGACGACCGTCCGTAGCTGTTCGAGATTGGCCGCCATCCCGGCGATCGCCTGCCTGACCTCCGCGGCGCGTTCGTTCACGGAGGCGGCGTCGCGGCTGACATCGCCGATCTTGGCCGAGACCTCCTTCGCTGCGGATGCGGATTCGGAAATCGAGCGCGTGATCTCGCGCGTCGCGGCATCCTGCTCTTCCATCGCAGCGGCGACCGAGGTCGCCACGCCGTCGATCTCGACGATGTGGCCCCCCATGGCCTCGACCGCATCGACCGCCGCCTGCGTCGAAGTCTGGATTTCGGCAATCAGCCGTCCGATCTCTTCGGTGGATTTGGCGGTCTGGTCGGACAGGGATTTCACCTCGGCGGCAACTACCGCGAAGCCGCGGCCGGCTTCGCCGGCGCGCGCCGCCTCGATGGTCGCGTTGAGCGCGAGGAGATTGGTCTGGCCGGCGATGCCGCCGATGAGATCGGAGACTTCGGCGATCTTCTTCACCGACCCGGCCAGCGCCTGGATGGTCGAACGCGCCTGCTCGCGGCCGGCGACCGCCGATTTGGTGACGTTGCTGGTCCGTGCGACCTGGCTTGCGATATCACGGATCGAGGCGCTCAATTCTTCGGCCGCAGCCGAGACGGCCTGCGAGCTGCCGAGGGCCTGCGTAGAGGCCGCCGCGACGGCCTGCGACTGCGCAGAGAGCGACTTTGCGATCTCCGACAGACCGGAAGCGGCCCGCTCGACGCCTTGAGTAGCCGCGGTCGCGGTATCGACCGAGCGGCCCGTCTCGCGCTCGACCGTCTCGGCCATCTGATGCAGGGCGGAGCGCTTGGCAAGCGTCGCCTCCTGCTCCTGCCGCAGTTGCTCCTCGCGCAGGCGGGAATTCTCGACCGCCGCCTGCTTGAACACCAGGAGCGCACCCGCCATCGAGCCGACCTCGTCCTGGCGGTGCGCGAACGGAATGTCGGCGGCGAGATCGCCGGTCGCGAGCTTCTGCATCGTCTCCGTCATGCGCACGATCGGACGGACCACCCCGAGGGCAACACCAAGCAGACCGGCGGCAATGAAGGCCAGAACGGCCGCGGAGACGCCGAGGAGGATATAGAGGATGGAGCTGTCGCGGTCCGCGGCCAGCTTCTCCATGGCGGCATTCTGCTTGTTCGCGTTCTCGACGATGCTGTCGATGACGGCGCGATGCGCAGTATAAGCGTCCTTGAGCTGCGCATAGGCGCGCTCGGAAGCAGCCGCGTCCTTGGCCTTGAGGGCCGGCAGGAGCTGGTCGGACGCCTTCCAGAATTTCTGCACCTCCGCATCGGATTTCGACACCAGCGCGGTCTTGAGGTCGGGCGAGAGGCTGGAGGACACCCAGAACGCCTTGCGCTCGTCGTAGTCCTTGCGGAGCTGGACCAGGCGCTCAGCATGGGCCGCCAGCTGGTCCGGCTCGCGCATGGCGAGGGTGGCCTCGAGATAGGCCTCGATGACATATTCCGGCGGCGGCAGGATATCGGCGATCAGGTCGTTGCCGAGCTTGATGTCGGAATAGAGCGGGCCGCCGACCTTGAGCTCGCGCAGCGCATAGAGGCTGGTGGAAACGACCGCCGTAAAGCCGATGGCAAGAACGATCCCGAAAGCGACGATCGCGGAGGACAATGACAGACGGATTTTCATGAAGTGATCCACGGCGCGCGCTGAAGCCGCGAGCAGCCTAGATCAATATGGTAAATGCGGAATTGCCCCGCAGGAACGTCCCGGAAGAAAGGCTCCGCAAAACTACGGGAGTTGGACGTCGTTCTATCGGATTTAGGTCAACGGGACTGACGCACAGGCGCGCAAGAGACGATCGGGCCGGATGCACGGCAACGCCCACCGCGACTGCGCTGAATAAGGAACGTGGTGCCGACGACCTGGCTTCGCCGGCACGCTCGCTCAGACCTCGAAGAACACCGTCTCGTCGTCGCCCTGGAGCCGCAGGTCGAGCCGATACACCGGCTTGCCGGCCTCGCGCACCGCGGTCAGCGTGGCGCGGCGATCCGCCGGCACCAAGGCCAGCACCGGATCGGCCGCGTTGCCAGCCTCGTCACTGAAATAGATCCGGGTGTAGAGATGCCGCAGCATGCCGCGGCCGAACACGGCAAGCAGGATGTGAGGCGCCTGCGGCTTCCCGTCGGGATCCGGCACCGCGCCCGGCTTGATGGTCTCGAAGGCGTAGTTGCCGTCCTTGTCGGTACCGCAGCGGGCAAAGCCGCGGAAGCTCGCATTCGGCAGCGCACGCTTGTCCTGCGGGTCGGAGAAGCGGCCTTGCCCATCCGCCTGCCAGATCTCCAGCATGCAGTCCGGCACGGCAACGCCGTCGCCGTCGAACACGCGGCCCTCGATGCGGATGCGGTCGCCCGAGACGTCGGGGGTCAGTGTCGAGTTGGTGAAAGCGTCGTTCCAGGCGTATTCGCCGTTCGGCGTCAGGCCGTATTTGAAGAACGGACCGACCGTCTGCGATGGGGTGATCCCGTTGGACTCTTGCACTTAATGGTTCTCCATGGGGGTGGCGTTCTTGCCGCGCAGCACGATGTCGAAGCGATAGCACAGCGCCCATTCGGGTTTTGTGTTCTCGAGATCGAACGACGAGACCATCCGCGCCCTCGCCTTCTCGTCCGGCACCGAGTTGAAGATCGGGTCGAACGGGAACAAGGGATCGTTCGGGAAGTACATCTGCGTCACGAGGCGCGTGACGAAGGAATAGCCGAACACCGAGAGATGAATGTGCGCGGGGCGCCAGGCGTTATGATGATTGCCCCAGGGGTAGGCGCCGGGCTTGATGGTGACGAACCGATAGTATCCGGAAGCATCGCTCACGGTGCGGCCCGCGCCGGTGAAGTTCGGATCGAGCGGCGCCGGGTGCTGGTCGCGGACATGCACGTAGCGGCCGCAGGAATTGGCCTGCCAGATCTCGACCAGCGAGTTCGGCACGCCGCGGCCGTCCTCGTCGCGCACATGGCCGTGCACGATGATGCGCTCGCCGATCGGCTCGCCGCTGTGCTGGGTGGTGAGATCATTGTCGCCCTCGCGCACGGTTTCGTGGCCGTAGACCGGGCCGGTCAGTTCCGACAGCGTGTGGCGCATGGGGATCAGCGGCTTGTTCGGCGCGCGCTTGATCGAGCTCTTGTACTCGGGCGACAGCGGCAGCGGATGTGCCTTGTTGCTGTCAGTG
Source organism: Bradyrhizobium sp. CCH5-F6 (assembly GCF_001556045.1). Lineage (GTDB taxonomy): Bacteria > Pseudomonadota > Alphaproteobacteria > Rhizobiales > Xanthobacteraceae > Bradyrhizobium. The sequence continues at coordinate 5,628 of NZ_LSIC01000018.1, read as the reverse complement.
GGATAGATGAATGTCATCGGCGAACTCCTCCCCGGCCATTGGAGTCCGGCCGGTCAACGCTTCCGCCGATCATTATAGGATATAACTAATTTGGGGAAGCGGGTTTCCTTCGCCTCTCCCCGCTTGCGGGGAGAGGCGAGAGAAACCACGATCAGTTCAGCTTCTCGATCGCGACCGCGACGCCCTGACCGACGCCGACGCACATGGTGGCGAGCGCGAGCTTGCCGCCGCGCTTTTCCATGCCGTGCACGGCGGTGAGCGCGAGGCGCGCGCCGCTCATGCCGAGCGGATGGCCGAGTGCGATCGCGCCGCCATGCGGGTTGACGAAATCCGCATCGTCCTTGACCCCGAGCTGGCGCAGGCAGGCGATGCCCTGCGAGGCGAAGGCTTCGTTCAGCTCGATCAGGTCGAAATCGCTGATCTTCTTGCCGAGGCGCTCCATCAGCTTGCGAGTGGCCGGCACGGGACCAATGCCCATGATCCGCGGCGGCACGCCGGCCGAGGCAAGGCCGAGGATGCGCGCACGGGGCGTCAGGCCGTGCTTCTTCACCGCGGCTTCCGAGGCCAGGATCATGGCGGCGGCGCCGTCATTGACGCCGGAGGCATTGCCGGCCGTCACCGTGCCGGGATTGCGCACGATCGGCTTCAGCTTGGCGAGACCTTCCAGCGTGGTCTCGGGGCGCGGATGCTCGTCCTTGTCGATGGTGATGGGACCGGCCTTGCCGCCGGGGATGGTGATCGGCGTGATCTCCTCGGCGAAATAGCCGGCTGCGATCGCGGCGCCTGCGCGCTGCTGCGAACGGATGGCGAAGGCGTCCTGATCGGCGCGCGAAACCTGGAATTCCTCGGCGACGTTCTCGCCGGTCTCGGGCATGGCATCGACGCCGTACTGCGCCTTCAGCAGCGGATTGATGAAGCGCCAGCCGATGGTGGTGTCGAAGATTTCGGCCGAGCGCGAGAAGGCCTCCTGCGCCTTGCCCATCACGAACGGCGCACGCGTCATCGACTCGACGCCGCCTGCGATGGCGAGTTCGATCTCGCCGGAACGGATGGCGCGGCCCGCCGCGCCGACTGCATCCAGGCCCGAGGCGCAGAGCCGGTTCAGGGTCTGGCCGGGAACCGAATCCGGCAGGCCCGCCAGCAGCAGCGCCATGCGCGCCACGTTGCGGTTGTCCTCGCCGGCCTGGTTGGCGCAGCCGAAGAAGACTTCGTCCACCTGCGCCCAGTCGAGATTGGGATGCTTGGCCATCAGCGCCTTGATCGGGGCGGCGGCGAGATCATCGGCGCGCACCTTGGCGAGCGAGCCGCCGAAGCGGCCGATCGGGGTCCGCACGGCATCGCAGATAAAGACGTCACGCATCGTTGTTCTCCCTGAATGCCGCGGTCCGGCCAAATTCTTCAATGTCGGCGGAGTTTTAGGAGGGCGCCCGCGGCAGGTCAATTGACGGTTTCGCGGGTGGCATATTCAGAACTCTCCGTCATTCCGGGGCGCGACGAAGTCGCGAGCCCGGAATCCATCCCGCCGCGCGATTTGCCGCCCGATGGATTCCGGGCCTGCGCCTGTCGGCGCATCCCGGAATGACGACCGGGAATGTGGCAGCACCTCGCACCCCACTGCGGACAACGTGGAAAACCCGCCCTACTAAGCCAAACCGATAGGATGCTCAGGCGAAATTTTGTAGGTTGCGCCGCCCATGACGATGCAACAGCCGATACCTGTCCCGCCCCCCGACGAGGCGCCCGCGCCGCAGGCCGAAGCCGCCGCGCGCGTCACGCCGATGATGGAACAGTACCTCGAGATCAAGGCGGCGCATCAGGGCCTGCTGCTGTTCTACCGGATGGGCGACTTTTACGAGCTGTTCTTCGAGGACGCCGAGATCGCCTCCAGGACGCTCGGCATCGTCTTGACCAAGCGCGGCAAGCACCAGGGCGCGGATATCCCGATGTGCGGCGTGCCGGTCGAGCGCTCCGAGGATTATCTGCATCGCCTCATCGGCGCCGGCCACCGGGTCGCGGTGTGCGAGCAGACCGAGGATCCCGCCGCGGCCAAGGCGCGCGGCAACAAGAGCGTGGTGCGCCGCGGCGTGGTGCGGCTGGTCACGCCGGGCACACTGACCGAGGACACGCTGCTGGATGCGCGTGCCAACAACTACCTGCTGGCGATCGCGCGTGCCCGCTCCTCCGCTGGCGGCGACCGCTTCGGTCTCGCCTGGATCGACATCTCGACCGCCGAGTTCATGGTGACGGAATGCGCCGGAGGCGAGCTCGCCGCGACGCTGGCGCGCATCAATCCGAACGAGGCGATCGTCACCGACGCGCTCTACAACGACAGCGAGCTCGGACAGACCCTGCGCGAACTGCCGGCGGTGACGCCGCTGACCCGCGACGTCTTCGACGGCGCGACCGCCGAGAAGCGGCTGTGCGACTACTTTGCCGTCGCAACCATGGACGGGCTCTCCCAGCTCACGCGCCTGGAGGCCACCGCCGCGGCGGCTGCCGTCACCTATGTCGACCGCACCCAGGTCGGCAAGCACCCGCCGCTGTCGCCGCCTGCGCGCGAAGCCTCGGGCGCGACCATGGCGATCGATCCGGCCACCCGCGCCAATCTCGAGCTGACGCGGACATTGGCAGGGGAACGCCGCGGCTCGCTGCTCGACGCCATCGACTGCACGGTGACCTCCGCCGGCTCGCGCCTGCTGGCGCAGCGGCTGGCGGCGCCGCTGACCGATGCCGCGGCGATCGCCCGGCGGCTCGACGCGGTCAGCGCCTTCGTGGCGGATTCCGCCGCGCGCGAAGACATCCGAAGCATCCTGCGCGGCGCACCCGACATGTCGCGCGCGCTCGCCCGTCTCTCGGTCGGCCGCGGCGGACCGCGCGACCTCGCCGGCATCCGCGACGGCATCATGGCCGCCGACCAGGCGCTCGCGCGGCTTGGCGAATTGGACCAGCCGCCGCAGGAGATCGCCGCGGTGATGGCGGCGCTGCAGCGCCCGTCGCGCGCGCTCGCATCCGAGTTTGCCAGAGCGCTCGACGAACAATTGCCCCTGATCAAGCGCGACGGCGGCTTCGTTCGACAGGGCTATGAGCCTGCATTGGACGAAGCGCGCAATTTGCGCGACGCCTCGCGCCTGGTCGTGGCCTCGATGCAGGCGCGCTACGCCGACAATACCGGCGTGAAGGGCCTGAAGATCCGGCACAACAACGTGCTTGGCTATTTCGTCGAGGTCACGGCGCAGCACGGCGACAAGCTGATGTCGCCGCCGCTGAACGCCACCTTCATCCATCGCCAGACGCTGGCCGGCCAGGTGCGCTTCACCACCTCCGAGCTCGGCGAGATCGAGGCCAAGATCGCCAATGCCGGCGATCGCGCGCTCGGGCTCGAGCTCGAGATCTTCGAGCGGCTCTGCGCCAAGGCGCTCGCGATCAGCGACGATCTGCGCGCTGCGGCGCAAGGTTTTGCGCTGCTGGACGTCGCGACGTCGCTCGCCAAGCTCGCGGTCGACGAGAACTATGTGCGGCCGGAAGTCGACGGATCGCTGGGCTTTGCGATCGAGGCCGGCCGCCATCCCGTGGTCGAGCAGGCCCTCAAGCGCAACGGCGAGCCGTTCATCGCCAATGCCTGCGACTTGTCGCCGGCGCCCGGACAGAAGTCCGGCCAGCTCTGGCTACTGACCGGCCCGAACATGGCCGGTAAATCGACCTTCCTGCGCCAGAACGCGCTGATTGCCCTCTTGGCGCAGATCGGCAGCTTCGTGCCGGCCACGCGCGCGCGGATCGGCATCGTCGACCGCCTGTTCTCGCGCGTCGGCGCCGCCGACGACCTCGCGCGCGGCCGCTCCACCTTCATGGTCGAGATGGTCGAGACCGCGGCGATCCTGAACCAGGCCGGCGAGCGCTCGCTGGTGATTCTGGATGAGATCGGGCGCGGCACGGCCACCTTCGATGGCCTGTCGATCGCCTGGGCCGCCATCGAGCATCTGCACGAGAGCAACCGCTGCCGCACGCTGTTCGCCACGCATTATCACGAGCTGACCGCGCTCTCCGCCAAGCTGCCGCGGATGTTCAATGCGACGGTGCGGGTGAAGGAATGGCAGGGCAATGTCGTGTTCCTGCACGAGGTGCTGCCGGGCTCGGCCGACCGCTCCTACGGCATCCAGGTCGCCAAGCTCGCCGGCCTGCCACCCGCCGTGATCACGCGCGCCAAGTCGGTGCTGGCCAAGCTGGAGGCGCAGGACCGCGGCCAGACCGCACGGGCGCTGGCCGACGATCTGCCGCTGTTCGCCGTGCCCTCACGCGCCGCAGCGGAAGCCGCACCACCGAGCGAAGCCGAGCTGCTGATGCAAGCCGTGAAGGCGCTGCATCCGGACGAGATGTCCCCGCGCGAAGCGCTCGATGCGTTATATGCGTTGAAGGCGAAGCTGCCGAAGCAGTGAGCGCGCCGTAGCCCGGATGAGCGGAGCGATATCCGGGACACCTGTTCCCGCATATCGCTCCGCTCATGCGGGCTACGATACTTTTAGCGCCGAGAGAGAGGTGGCGCCTTACGCCCTCGCCGCGATCGCCGCCGCTTCCGCCGCGGCGCGCTGCATGCTGTTCGACATCTCGTTCGTGACGGTGCTTTGCTCCTCGACGGCGGCGGCGGTGGAAGTCACGTATTCGCTGACGCTGGTGATCGCCTGCTTGATCGAACCGAGCGCGCTGACGACGTCGCCGGAGATGCCGTTGAGGCTGCCGATCTCCTGGCCGATCTTGTCGGTCGCCTGCTTGGCCTGGTTGGCGAGGCTCTTGACCTCGGACGCGACCACCGCGAAGCCGCGGCCCGCCTCGCCGGCTCGCGCGGATTCGATCGTGGCGTTGAGCGCGAGCAGGTTGATCTGCCCCGTGATGTTGTTGATCATCTCGACGATGCCGCTCATCGCCTGTGCGGCTTCGGTGAGGCGCTGGGCCTGCGCGTCGGCGGCTGCGACCTGCTCCACCGCGCCCATCGCGGTCTCGCGCGACTTGGTCATGGCCTCGGAGATCTCCCGCACCGAGGCGTTGAGCTCCTCCGAGCCGGCGGCGACCGATTCCATCATGCCGCGGACGCGCTCGTTGCCCATGCGGACCAGCACCTGCCGGGTCGTGTCGGTGGCATATTTCACCACCTTGAACGGCTTGCCGTTGAGATCGAGGATCGGATTGTAGGACGCCTGGATGTAGACCTCCTTGCCGCCCTTGCCGATGCGCTTGTATTCCGCCGCCTGATACTGGCCGCGGTTGAGCGCGGCCCAGAACTCGCGATAGGCGGCACCGTCGCGCTCACTGGGATCGACGAACATGCTGTGATGCTTGCCCTTGATCTCGGCCAGCGTATAGCCGAGCGCGCCGAGGAAATTGGCGTTGGCCGTGATGATCGTGCCGTCCATGTTGAACTCGATCACCGCCTGGGCCTTGTCGATCGCCGCGATCTGGCCGGCGAGATCGGCATTCTTCAGCTTCTCCGCGGTGACGTCGGTTGCGAACTTGGCGACGCCGAACGGCTTGCCGTTCTCGTCGAGCAACGGATTGTAGGACGCGAGAATCCACACCTCGCGGCCGCCCTTGCCGATGCGCTTGTATTCGGCCGCCTGGTATTCACCACGATTGAGG